>JBGUJY010000022.1:0-88103 GCA_045114185.1 Prevotella sp.
ACATCCACCTACCCCCATCCCCTCCCTATATGGAGGGGCTCAACCGCTCCTACTCGTCGCTCGTTCATTAAGGTACGCTCAGGGCATCAAAGCCCTGGCGTGGTTTCTTTCGGCTTACGCCAGTGCCTTTGCGCCAGCCAACTATTATCTATTATCTATCAACTGTCAACTCCTTCTTCCCCCTTTTGGGGGGATTGAGGGGGGCCTTATTTCTTAATCGGATACTTCATCGTGAGCAGAATCATGATGATGGCGATGATGGCTGGGAAGATCGAGAAGATCGCCCATACCATGTTCTTCACAGCCTCCAGGTTAGTGATGGTCACCACGGTCTCACCCGTCTCAGGATTCGTACCCGAGATAAAGCCGGCAGCACCGAGCAGCAAGGCTACGAGCGAGCCAGAGATAGCTGTACCGAATTTCTGAGCCATCGTACCCGATGAGAAGATCAGACCTGTGGAAGAAGTACCGTTCTTCTCGGTGGCATAATCGGCCACGTCGGCATACATCGACCACAACAGTGGTGAGTACAAACCAATACCTACAGAGGTGAGCACTACGATACCGATCAGTAACCAGATATAAGCGGGATCCTTCGGCATGAAGAAGAAGAGCACAGAGAACACCACGCAAATCAAGGCAGCCGTCATGAATGCCTTACGCTTTGAGCCTATCCACTGGGTGAACTTCGGTGACAGACCACCAAAAATCATACAGGTCACCTCACCGAAGGTCATGAACACCGTATAGTTGATGATCAGTCCGCTAATGGTGATCTCCTTGCCCAGGATATAGTCGAACATATAAGCTGCCACAGCATAGCGGAACCCATTGAAGAAGTTCGTACAGATACCGATCAGTGTCAGGTAGATCCATGGCTTATTCTTGAACAGGTCGGCAAAGGGCTTGAACGAGAATTTCTCAGCACGTACCGGCTTCAGTCGTTCCTTGGTCAGCAATCCGCAGGCCAGTGTGCCTGCAGCAGCCAGTACACCGAAGAAGATACCCAGCACCGCATACTGATGCTGCTCTGTTCCACCCACCATCTTCTGCAGGTAGGGGAAGCTGAGCAGGGTGATGAAACCCATGGCATAGGCACCCACCATACGGAAGGATGAGAACTGGTTCTTCTCATTGTCATCATCGGTCATTACACCCAGCAGTGATCCGTAAGGCACATTGACAGCAGTATAGACAGCCATCATGAGCAGATAGAACGAGTAAGCCCAGATACGCTTGCCCACAGGACCGAAATCAGGTGTGTATAACAGCAGCGCGAAGATCAGTCCGAAGGGGATGGCACCATAGATGAGCCACGGACGGTAGGTACCAAAGCGCGACTGTGTGCGGTCGGCCAAGGAGCCCATCAGCGGGTCGGTGACCACATCGAACATACGAGCGATCAACATGAGCAGGGCCGTATCGGCCACGGTCAGACCAAAGATGCTGGTGAAGAAAACAGGAAAGGCAATCGACATGATCTTCCATGTGATACCACCGGCAGCCGCATCACCAAGTGCGTAGCCGATTTTCTCTTTTAAACTAGCCATTGTTCTTATTTTTTTGAATGAGTTTCTTGATTGTTTCCACGGAGGAACCGGTTGTCAGACCGTCCTGCGGGGTGTTCATACAATAGTCGATGAGTCGGTCGATGGTCGAGGTGGCCACATGCATACGGGTATCCGCTGTGGCATAGTAGATGAACACCTTCCCGTCGTCATCGGCAATCCAACCGTTGGCAAAGGCCACGTTCATCACATCACCCAGATACTCGTCACCCTCAGGTACAAGGAAATAGCCACCCGGCTGGGCAATCATCTTCGTGGGATCCTCCAAGGCGGTCATATACATATATAATACATATCTCAGACCGTCAGCCGTGGCACGCACGCCATGGGCCAGGTGCAACCATCCCTTCGGTGTCTTGATGGGATGCGGTCCCTCACCGTTCTTTACCTCCGTGATGGTATGGTAATGACGGGCATTGATAATCTTCTCTTCCTTCACCTCAGCATGGGTGATGTCATCCACCAGTGCCCAACCAATGCCACCACCAGAACCCGTGTCGATGAAGCCGTCCTGCGGACGGGTATAGAAAGCATACTTACCATCCACGAATTCCGGATGAAGCACCACGTTACGCTGCTGACTCTTCGACTTCAAATCGGGCAACCTTTCCCATGTCTTTAGGTCCTTGGTACGGGCAATCCCCGCCGTAGCGGTGGCGGCACTCAGGTTACCGGGTTGTGAATCGTCATGACGCTCGGCGCAGAACACCCCGTATATCCATCCATCCTCATGCTTCGTGATACGCATGTCGTAGATGTTCGTGGCAGGAATCACATCTTCGGGCATAGTAATCGGTTCCTCCCAGAAACGGAAGTTATCCACACCGTTAGGCGACTCCGCCACAGCGAAGAACGATTTACGGTCAGCACCCTCCACGCGCACCACCAACAGGTACTTATCATTCCATTTGATGGCACCGCTGTTCATGGTGGCATTCATCATGATGCGCTGCATCAGATACGGATTATCCTGTTCGTTGAAGTCGTACCGCCACTCCAAGGGCGTATGCTCAGCGGTAAGGATGGGGTACTTATACTTCTCGTATATCCCATTCCCCCACTCTTTCGGTTCATTCTTCCGACTCAGCAGCTCCTCATGATAGGCCTTTAATGCTTCTACTCTATCTTTGTATGTCATTTTAATGTTTAATGGTTATTATTTAATGTCCTCCAGGAACAATGTTTTGTCGGCAGCATAGAAATCCTTGAAGTACTGTGCATCGGGTTTGGAAGGTGATGGACCGAACCACTCCTCCTTGTAATTACGCCAAACCAGCAGATAACTAATGGGATGCTTGTCAACAATCGGCTGCAAGGATGATGTCCACCAAGTAGGATCAGCCAGGTTCTTCAGTCCGCACTCCGTCAAGGCAGCCACCTTACCATGGTCATCAGCGAATTGGCAGAGCATAGCGAGGTTCTGGTCCAACTGTGCCATGAAGTCCTCTTTGGATCCCCACTGATAGCCGTCGATACCCACCATTCCGATACGATCATCACCCGGATAGCGCTCCAGGTATTTCTCTGCGGTCAGGTCGGCTGCCATGCCCGGTGAATAAGCCCAAAGCAGGTTGTCGAAGCCATCTGCGTTCAGCTTATCCTGCAGCATGTTCCACAAGGCCTTGTATTCATCAGCGGTGCAGAGCTTCTCACCCCACCAGAACCATGAGCCTGTATTCTCGTGCCAAGGACGGAAGATGATGGGGATCTTTTGTCCGTCAGCGGTCTTCAGCGTAGCGAGGAAGTCACTCAGACGCTGCATCCAGGTCTGGAACAGCTCATACTTGGTTCCTCCGGGCAGGATATTCTTCACCACGGTGGTGTCGGTGACATCCCATGCTGTTCCCTCAGGGAATTTCTGTCCGGCATTGCCGCCTCCCTCTATGGTGGTCAGGGGGTTCCGCGGATGCCAGCTCAGGGTGATGATACCGCCACGCTGGTAGTGGTTGATCACCTCCTCGGTGATGCGAGTGAACGGTACGCTGTCCAGACTCTTCTCGTCGGCCATCTCGATACCGCCGAGTTCGAAGCCCATCACGGCGGGGTAATCCCCGCATACGTTCTTCACATCACTGCTGTCCTTGTCGTAGGCCCAGGTCAGACCATACATCGGGTCATCCTGATGACCGAACATATAGCCTTTTTGACGGAGCGTATCAAGGCGTTCGAATAACTGCTGAGCTCCTGTTTTCTCTGGCTCAGCATTTTTTGCTGTCGTGCAAGAAACAACTGCTAATGTTGTCACTGCTATTACAAAATACTTTCTCATATCTTTATTCTCAATTAAACTTTCTTCCTCTTTTCTTTGGCGCAAAGAAAAGATCCAAAAGAAACATCCACCTACCCCCATCCCCTCCCTATATGGAGGGGCTCAACCGCTCCTTCTCGTCGCTCGTTCATTAAGGTAAGCTCGCCCCATCAAAGGGGCGGCTTGTATTTTTTTCGGCTTACGCCAGGCCCTTTGCGCCAACGAAAACTAGTACCGCTAGTAACACTAGTACAACTAGTCTAGTCCTATTTCCCCTCCCTTTGGAGGGGTTAGGGGTGGCTCCATTTTCCCTCCCTCTTGGGGGGGCCAGGGAGGGGCTTCAAATTTTCAATTGTTTAAGCAACCATGCTTCCCACTCATCCCACTGCTCCTGGAACCAGAAGTGCCAAGTGGCTTGATAAGGTGAAATCTCCTTCGGACCTTTCACCGTGTTATACGTAGACCATGCAGTGGTGGGTGGCACCACGTCATCATTATAGCCGAACGAGAACCAGCCGTGCTGTCGATCCGTGATCAGTCGCGCGAAGTTCACTCCATCGTAATACCTCGACACCTCAACCCTCTTATCTCCTCCCCTATTGGGGGAGGTCGGGAGGGGGCTTTCCCCATAAAAGTAATGTGGCCATCCGCACGCAATCCCCTTCAGGGAATTGGTATGGTCGCAGAGTGCGGCATGCACAGGCGCATAGAAAGTGATGCGCGGGTCAAGACCGGCCGTTGCCAACGAGAGGAAACCACCCTGACTCGATCCTGTCACGCCCATCTCCTTACCGTTCCACGGTGTATATTGTTCGATATAGTCGAGCGCACGGATACAACCGATTATCACCCGCTTGTAGTAATGTTTGTCACGGTCATCCATGTTGAACTCCCAATAGCCCGTCAGTGCCCCGCTATAGATATCGTCGTATACCTTCTGATCCATCGTTACAGGAATACCATGGATACCGATCTCTAAAGTCACAGCCCCCTGCGAAGCAGTATAGACATCACCGCCATAAGGACGCACGCCTGCACCCGGAACCCGTAGCAAGGCAGGATATTTACCCTCTTTCACGGGAACGCAAAGGATACCGTAGGTACGATAGTTCGACTGGATATTATTGAACGACACCTCATAGACATTCACGTCCTTGGTACACCGCTCCGGCAGCAGTCGTTTGGTCGGGTT
The DNA here is from genome assembly GCA_045114185.1 of Prevotella sp. GTDB lineage: Bacteria > Bacteroidota > Bacteroidia > Bacteroidales > Bacteroidaceae > Prevotella. The sequence goes on from JBGUJY010000022.1 coordinate 5,009, forward strand.
GAGATCGGTCTTCCGCGCCTCAGCGATCGCCTCCTGCCAGAACTGCTGGAAATCGTTCGGCATCACAGTCGATGGTTGCAACTTCTCAGGAGAGAACGCAGCACCGCAGGCCCCTCTGTAGTCCTTTCCATTCATATGAGCGGTCACGCTAACGCGATAGAATCCTGGTACCTTCATTGTACCCTGATGCTTCATCGTTCCATCCTTTAGGATCACGCCCGTTTTCTTCACCTCGGGATACATCTCCGGTCCTGCCTCGAAATCCACCAGAGCATTGTCGATCAAGGTGCCCGACCGCAATACGTTGATCGTGAAATGGCACGTCTCTCCTACCCGATAGGTCCAGTCCTTATGGTCGGGAGTAACTGTTACGGTAATCTCATTACCCCTGATTTGCGCATGCAAGGGTAACAGACACATCACGACCCACAAAAAAACAATACTCTTCTTCATCATTTAGGTTATGTTTGTAGATGTTATTCCAACTGGGTACAAAAGTACTATTTTTTTTACAGAATCCTTAATACTATTTTATCTATTATCAATACTTTGGGCCAGAAGAGAGTTAATATAAGTTAAGGGGGCTGAATCAGCCCCCTCACTTAATCAACCTAGTATAACTAGTACTACTAGTACAACTAGTATCTCTAGTACATCTAGCTTTCTTACTTCATCAGCACCTTCTTACCATTCACGATAACGATGCCCTTATAGTTAGCGCCTACCTTCTGGCCTGCCAGATTGTAGATAGCACCGTTCACGGCCTTCTGGTTTACTGTAGGAGCCTGAATACCGGTAGCATCCTTGAAGTAAAGCTTCAGCAGAGTGTATCTGTCACCAGTGAAGAGCAGATGGTGATCTACCAACAGAGCTACGAGATCAGGATTGTCGGCCAAGTTAACTTTGATAGTCCATGTACCGTCGCCATTGTCGGTCAACAGTTCATTGCCCGGTTGGATGTCGGCAGCTGTCAGGTTCGTATCCCACCAGCCAGTAGTGATGCGTACCTGCGGATCCTCAGCCTGGATATCTGCGTAGAAGGTCTCGGTCATCATCTTGTCCCAGATAGCCTGTGGAATCTCGGCAATGCACTCGTTAGCACCATCATGGCCCTCAAGTGCGAAGCGGTAAATACCGTTCCAGCTTACTGCTCCAGCAGAGCCGTCGCCTTCCCAAATGGTCCCAGGAGTCTCCTCGGCAGGAGCGGTAACTGTAGCGTTCACCTCCTTGGTCTCCTCATTGAAGGTAATAATTACCGTAGAGCCATCCTGATCAACAGTAAGTGTATAGTTGCTGCCAGGATAAGATACGCTCCAGTCATGATCCACGCGAACCTTGAACTCATAGTTACCGGCAGCCACATTCTCGAAGGTATAGGTGTAGATACCATCCTCACCCTTGGTCATGTCATAGTCAACTTCCCATGCGTCACCACCTATGGTTCCTCTCACACTATAAGCGTGGTCAACGGCCTGAGCCTCACCTGTCTTCACAGTAGTTACGGTGATCTCCTGGGTTTCAGCATTGAAGGTAATTGTTACGGTATAGATAGCGGTCTCTTCTACAGTGAAGGTATAGTTACTGCCAGGATAAGCCTCTGTCCATGCGTGGTCTTTCACTACCTTGAACTCATAACTTACGCCCTTCTCTAAGAGAACATCTGTCTTCACCAGTTTATAGATACCATCCTCCAAGGTCATGTCGTTGGCAGTATCCTCAGGATTCCATGAACTACCTACGAAGTTACCTGCAACCGTCCATATGTCGCCTGCGGGAGCTTCTACGAAATAGAGTTTCATCAGAGTGTATTTGTCACCAGTGAAGAGCAGATGGTGATCTACCAACAGAGCAACGAGATCAGGATTGTCAGCCAGGTTAACTTTGATAGTCCATGTACCGTCGCCATTGTCGGTCAACAGTTCATTGCCCGGTTGGATGTCGGCAGCTGTCAGGTTAGTATCCCACCAGCCTGTAGTGATGCGTATCTGAGGATTCTCACCTTGGATAACTGCGTAGAACGTCTCGGTCAGCATTTTGTCCCAGGTGGCCTGTGGAATCTCGGCAATGCATTCGTTATTGCCATCATGGCCCTCAAGGGCGAAGCGGTAGATACCGTTCCAACTCACTGCACCGGCAGAGCCGTCGCCTTCCCAAATAATTGTCTCTGCTGCAAATAGGTTTGCAGACATCAGCATTGCTGCGATTAAAGTAAAAATTTTCTTCATACTTTTGTTAATTTTGGTTATTAAATAAATAGAAAAGGTTATTATAATCGTCAATATTGACTTCGTCATTATTTCAGTTTCTTAACTTGTTCCTTAATCACCTCGATCGTAGAACTATCTGTGGCAAACACGGAGTTCAGGCCTTGCTGCTCCTGAGCAGGATCCCCTGTATAGTCATCACCCACCTGCCACTGGTCGTGTACGGGATTGGCATAGCCTGCCCATCCCCAGAAATTACAGCCTGCGAAATGACCACCTTTCAAGGCATTGTCAGCCACCAGGGAGAACACATACCGGTAATAGCTGTCACGCACCGTGGTACTGCTCTCCTGCGAGAATGAGAAGCCGTCGCGTGGGAACCCGAACTCCTCCATCACCAGCGGTTTGTTCAGTCGGGCGGCCACCTCAAGGTGTGCATCGATATATTTCTTGGTATTCTCGCAACTCTTCGGCAAGTCCTTCTTCAGGGTGCGCTGATGTGCCCAACTCCAGTTATACGGCCACAGGTGGATATTCATGTAGTCGATGTTCTGATCTGCACAAATCCGTTCATACAGGTTCATGTCGTTCTCACATCCCCAGGCCCCTTCACTGCCCACTGATATCAAGTGGTTAGGATCAAGAGAACGAATCAGCGCCGATGCCTCTGCCAGCCACTGGGCGAAGGGTTCCTTGGCGGCATTACTGAAGGCGCGGGGCTCGTTACCGATCTGCCATGACATGATAGCTGGGTCGTCGATGTATTTCTTTCCTGTATAGCGATTGGTACGAGTGAGGACATCACGCACATAGTTATAGAACAGCTCATGTGCCTTTTGGTTGGTTGCATACTTACTCATGGCGTTCATATAGGCGGGATAACCCTCTTCGTTAGGACGGGGTTGCTTTCCTGCCCCCGCATGCTCCAAGTAGAAGCCATAGCCCCCACTCCATTCCCATGCGTTGTTCAGGTAGAGAACAGCCACCATCTCCCGTTTTCCCATCTCCATCAGCAGGTAGTCAAGACCCGCGAAGATCGTGTCGTTATACACGCCCGGAGCGATCTGCAGCGTGGGCTCCACCTTTGTTGTCACGCCCCGTTCGCCATCACTGCCCACCAAGATGCGTAGGTTGTCGATACCCATCGACTTGAGGTTATCCAGCTCACGCACCAGTCGTTCGCGGTTTCCACCCTGTCCTTCACTACCCAGAATGGCACCATACCAGAAATTGGTTCCCACATAATAGTAAGGTTTACCATTACGCAGGAAATGACCGTCTTTGACTTGTACAAAAGGATTTACCCCGCTCTTCGCGGATCCTACAAGTACAATCATAACGATAATGATGAGAGAACAGATTCTCTTCATAGGTTATTTCATTAGTTTCTGGTGCAAAGGTAAGAAAAATATCCGAAAGAAGATAATACTATTGTGTTAATTATTAATACTATGTTGACAAATACAGTAAATCTATTCTTTTGTTCCTACCATATGCACATCGCACTGCGGGAACGGAATAGAGATGTTATGGGCATCGAGCGTATCGTAGATGCACTGCATCACATCGGATACCGCATAGATCTGCTTCACCGCATCCACCCAGCAGAGCAGCTGGAAGTTGATGCTGCTATCGCCAAACTCGGTAAATACCACCTTCACTTGCTTGGATGAATCGAGATAGGGATGATTCAAACCGTTCACAGCATCTTCCACCAATGTTGTTACATCCTTCATGTTAGAGCCGTAGGCCACACCGAAAGGAATCAGGGAGAGCACATAACCGTGGTTCTTCGTCAAGTTCTTATAGTTCTTCGTGAAGAGCTGTGAGTTCGTAAAGGCGATGATGGAGCCATCGATGGCCTCGAGCATCGTACTGGTATAACTGATACTGGATACCTTTCCCTTGATACCATCGCACTCAATCCAGTCGCCCACCTTCACACGTCCGGCCATCAGGTTGATGCCATAGTAGAGGTTCTCCAGAATATCCTTCGAAGCAAAGCCGACACCCGTGGAGAGACCACCAGCGATATAGCCCAGCCACGTACCACCGATATGGAGAATCGATAAGCTGATGAGCAGCCATGCACCCCATACCAGAACCTGTGTGACATTCTTTCCCATCACCTCGCGAGAACCGGCATTGGATTTCCTGTAATGCTTGCCCTTGAAATGCAGATGTAGCAGTTCCAGACAGACGGTGTTCAGGTACTTGAAGAAGAAATACAGCTCTGCCACCTGGATGATGCTGAACAGACTCACGCGGAAATTCTTCGCGTCCACGAACGGCTTCGTGAAGATCTGCCATGTGAGCGCACTCAGGTTGAACACATCGGCTGCCATATAGATGCTCAGGGGGATGGAGAGCAGTGCCATAACCGGCAGTACCACCTCATACACCAGGCGGAAGAACCAGTTCTTGGTGATTGGCTTATCGTAGATCTTGTGACGCTTGCTGTAATCCTTCATCCAGCTGGCGATACAGGTGATGGTGAGGATGCAGGCCAGCTGCATGATCCACCAGATAAGCAACTGTACGCTCATCAGGGTGTAGCCTATCCATGCACAAACGGTGCTCACAAGGAAGATGATCAGTGAGATATAGGTATATATCATATCACTGCGCGGAATCTTCTTATTGTGGCGGTGAATCACACACCATTGCCAGATGGTGCAGAGTAGCAGAATGGGCGGGAATATCAGGTTCACCAAATCGTTCGGCACCAATACGATGCGGAATGAGATCACGATGAAGCCCATGAAAATCAGCGGTGCATAGATTAGGAACGCGCTCTTGATCTGATCACCTTCCACACGGAGCAACAGGGAGAGCAGAATCACACACAGCAACCACGCATATTCCACCAACAGGTTGCTGGCCATGATCAGGAAGTTCTGATCGGAGAACATGCGGAGCAATCCGATAATGATAGCGAAGGTAATCGTCGTGGTGGTTAGGATGATGCATGTGCGTTTCTTTAGGAATCCTTCGGTATGGAACCGTTTGGGCAAGAATCGGAAAGCCAGGTAGTTCAGGATTACCGAAATGATGGCGAAGATGAAGATGCCCAAGAACAGGTCGAGAATGAACCTACTGTTCCACTGCGACTGGATATTATGCAGCGGACGGTACTTGTCGGTTACCGTTTCTGCCGTGGCCATCAGGTTATGGCGCAACGATGAGAGGATGGCGAAATAGCTATCACCACCGTTCTTGAAGATATTGCTCTGAATCTCGTTATACCGTTTGTTGGCATAGTCGTTTAGGTTTTGCAGACGTTGACCAGTCTGCTTATACAACCGCTCATAGTCGTTCAAATCCTCACGGTTACCCTTCATCGAATTGCGGATGTTCGTCGCCATGGTCAGACAGACATTGCAGTCAATCCTTGCCTTCTCATCCATCTGCGCAAAGCGCATCATCTTCTCCAAACTGCCTATCAGACTGTCGTAGCGGGCAATCTCAGCATCGTTCCTCTCAATGAAACGCTTGAGGGGAAGGGAACGGCGCGTGAACTCCTGGAACTGCTTCGTGGCCTCATGACAGGCGTAGGTCAGGTCGAATACATACTCCGGTCGTTGCGAATACAGCATCAGCGAGTTCTGGTTACTCAGATGGTAGGTCTCGCGGAACTGCTTCATGATCCGCTCATTCCTGACTGCCGAGATCTTGTTTCGTTTCTCCAGCTCATCATGTTTGTTCATCAGCTCCTGTCGGAGGATGGTCAGCGTGGCGTTGATATCCTTTTCCTTGAGAACGGCCAACGACTGTTCAGCATGCAGCCAACAGCAGAGTATCAGTAGGAGACAACCTCCCCATCTATTGATTTTTACCATATTCTTAGTCTTTTGTCTGCAAAAATACGTATTTTTCCCGCATTATGTGTATATTTGCAGTGGATTTTTTATTTATTTACAATATGATGCTAATCGCAGATTCCGGAAGTACCAAGACCGATTGGGCATGGATAGAGAATGGAACCATCGTTCATCGCGCCACCACCGCGGGGATTAATCCCGTTCATCAAACGGAAGAGGATATAGAAAAAGTTGTAACACAACTTTTCCCGAGGAAGGAGGATGGAGTAAGGACTAAGGAGATAACTATCTACTATAAACTATCATCTATCAACTTTTACGGTGCCGGTTGCATTCCCGAGAAGAAAGGGGTGGTGGAAAAGGTGCTGAGAAAGGTATTTCCTGAAGCCGAAAAGATTGAGGTGGAGAACGATCTGTTGGGTGCAGCACGAGCAGTGTGTCAGTATCAAGAAGGACTTGCATGTATTCTCGGAACCGGCTCAAATTCATGCTATTATGATGGGACGAAGATTGTAGAAAACGTTCCACCTTTAGGCTATATATTGGGTGATGAAGGTAGTGGAGCGGTGTTGGGAAAACTATTCCTGAATGCCCTGTTCAAAGGTACGCTACCTGCCAGCATGAAAGAGGATTTCCTGCAGAAGAGCAGTCTTACCTATCCCGAAATCATCCAGAGGGTATATCGTCAGCCGATGGCAAATCGTTTTCTTGCCTCTACCTCTTTATATATATATGAGCATCTGGATGAACCTGCGCTTCGTGAACTGGTGAAAGATAACTTCCGCGATTTCTTCCGGAAGAACATCTCCAAATACCAACGCCCCAATCTCAGCATCGGTGCCATCGGTAGTATCGCCTATCATTATCGCGATTTACTACGCGAGGTAGCTGCTGAAGAAGGATATACGCTTGGCAAAGTGGCCAAAAGTCCCATGGAAGGCCTCGTTGCATTTCATTCAACCTAATCTAGCACAGCTAGTTAATCTAGTAACACTAGTTATACTAGTATCGCTAGTACCCCTAGTACTGCTAGTACCACTAGCCCCTACCCCTCCTCGCCTGCGTCAGCAGCACCTCCAAATGGCGTTTCTCCCTTTGAAGTTGTTCTATCTGCTGCTCCAATATAGGCACCTGCTGACGTAGGTGCTTATTTTGTTCCCGGAGGCGCTTCATTTCCTCATCCTGCTCTTTCCGGTAGCCTGTGCGGGCAGCATACATCCGTTCTTTGATTCCTCCCTGTGTAACAAACTGTTTATCAAGTCCTGCCAGGTAGGTTTTCATCATCCTGTCTGTCATATGTAGCAAAGTAAGGGCGATATTGCACAGTTCCTCCGCGTTCCATTTCTTAAAGAACGGTTCGTAATCGGCAACAAGGTTATGGCTACGGCAGAACAGCAGCATTTCATTGTAGCGAGGATGATGGGTGTTCCATATCGTGAGTTCTCGGGTTTTCAGATAGTCTTCATAGTCAGCACGGAGTTCCATCAGTGAGGAGCGAGCCACACTGAGCAGTATCAGCTGCGACTCGGTGGAGGCAATGCCATCTGCCAACCCCTCAATGATATTCTGCTTTCCGGAGCGTGCCGCCTGCAGCATCTGATCCACGGTACGATCGCCCTTGGCAGGCAGGAAACGTTTCACAAAATGGAAAGTAAGGGCGTAAACCACCTCTGATTTCTGGTAGAAAAAGAGATTTTGTGCCGGCACTTCGTTTTGAAGCACGCGCGGCAATTCGTTGTTTTTCATAATAAAGAATTTATAGAACTAGTTATACTAGTTAAACTAGTTGTACTAGTGTTACTAGCACTACTAGTTTACTAGTTTGTTAATCATCAATCCAAGCTCTCGTAAACCGAGTGATTGCTCTTGAACTCCGGTACGATCTCCTTCATCTCCTTCACCGTGTTCATCACATCATACTCATAACTATGAGCAATCAGCTGGTTAATGCTCTGTGATACGGCATCAAAGTCGTACTCACGCACACTGGCAATCTTGATTTTCTTGTTGAATGTGGGCTTCGTTACCTCCTCGTCGTTCAGCACCTCCTCATAGAGCTTCTCACCATCGCGCAGACCGGTATATTCAATCTGTACGTTCATGGCACCGCTCAGACGAATCATTCGCTTTGCAAGGTCGGCAATCTTCACTGGCTTACCCATATCGAAGACGAAGATCTCACCACCCTTACCCATTGTACCGGCTTCCAGCACCAATTTACAAGCCTCGGGGATGAGCATGAAGTAGCGGAAGATATTCGGATGCGTAACGGTAACCGGACCACCCTTTTTGATCTGCTCACGGAACAGCGGGATTACCGATCCGTTAGATCCTAATACGTTTCCGAAGCGGGTGGTCACAAACTGGGTATCACCCTTGATCTGACCGTCCTTGATGGCCTTATCCAAGCTCTGCACATAGATTTCGCAGATACGTTTGGAGCAACCCATCACATTGGTGGGGTTCACAGCCTTATCGGTAGAGATCATCACGAACTTCTCCACACCGTATTTCACGGCCAGGTCGGCAATGATCCTTGTACCATCGATATTGTTCTGCACGGCCTCGCAGGGGTTATCCTCCATCATCGGCACATGCTTATAGGCTGCGGCATGGAACACGTAGTGCGGACGGAACATCTTGAAGATCGCCTCCATCCTGGTCTTGTTACAGATCGTGGTGACGATGGTCTCCACCTTCACATGCGGGAATTCCTTCGCCATCATCAGTCGGATATCATGCTGCGGTGTCTCAGCCTGGTCGATCAGCACCATCTTGGCCGGGTCGAACTTCGCGATCTGGCGCACCATCTCACTACCGATACTACCAGCAGAACCAGTAACGAGTACACGCTTTCCTTTCATCTGACTCTCCACAGAATGCAGATCCACCTTGATCTCATCGCGCGGCAGCAAGTCCTCGATCTCCACCTCACGGAGTTGTGTGGTATTGATTTCACTCTTTCCATCCCATCTTACGGCAGGGTTCATGGTGTAGATCTTCATTCCATGATCTATCAACCGATCAATCATCGCAGCGTTGTTACTGAACGCCTCCTGCTTCAGCGGTGACACCAACAAGGTACGCACCCCATACTTACGCATGACGTATGGCAGTTTGGCATCGTTCTTGAATACATTTACGCCCATGAGAATCTTACCGATCATATCCGGAGCATCGCTCACGAAGCCAGCCAGCTTGAAACGCTGCGGTTTGTCGTTAATCACGGAACGGGCAATACCCATACCACCGTTCTTCACGCCATAGATAAACACCGGCTTCACAAGTGTCTCTCGGCTGGCATAGTCATACACCCACTTCACGCAGAGGCGAACCACGCTCATCAAGATGGTAGAGAGAATAAAGGTGAAGACGAGTTCTTTCAATCGGATGGACACGAGGAAGAAGTCACCATGGAAAAGTCGGAACAACATGATCAGCACGATACCGATCAGGTTGGCTACAAGCACACGGTGCAGGTCGGCAAACGAGGTATAGCGCATCACACCCATGTAGGTCTTCATGATGCGGAAGCCGACCATAAAGAAAATCAGGTAGAAACAAAGCGTCCAGAACAAAGAACCAAAATGTTCAGAGGTATAAACGGCACCATGGTCGAGTGTGTAGCACACCAATCCCGATCCGAGAACGATGAGACAGTCAATTAACAGGATGCCCCAATAAGGCAGTGCCCTCTTGGTAAAGTACCAGTTTGCCAGTTTATCAATTAGTTTCATACCTTCTATACGTGTAGTCTTGAGAGTTTTCCTGAATGCTCATCAATGTAGATGATCAGTAAAGCGGTGCAAAAGTAATAAAATAACCAATATCATCCAAATATTTCTTTGAAAAAACTCTTTTTCCTTTCTTCAAAGAAATATTCTTCCTTCTTTTTTCTTAAAAAGAAAGATAAAATACTCCTCTTTTCTTTGGCGCAAAGAAAAGATCCAAAAGAAACATCCACCCTAACCCGTCCTTCCCCTATATGGGAAGGCTCAACTGGAAATTGCGGATACCGCCAATTTCCAGGTTTTTTAAAGGTAAAATCGGCCATCCAAGCCCGATTTTTCTTATTTGTCTGCATGCGCAAGTATTAACTAACCCCACCTTACGGCATTTTTCAGATTGTAACCACGAAGTGGTTGGCTATATTCATAGAATATACAAAATAGAGGTTGCGTGAAGTATTATGAAAATTCATTTTCAATAAACTTCAGGTAACATCTATAAATCTGAAAAATGCTTCATACCGCATGGTCTTTCCGTGATTTCCGTTATTTCTGCGGGACTTAAAAAACAAAAAAGCCTTGATTAGTCAAGGCTTTTCTTTATTGAATCAACAATGTATTTCACATCTTCGTCGGTGACGTACGGCCCTGCCGGCAAGCACATACCTTTCTTAAATATCTCCTCCGATACGCCATTGACATACGCCACGCTGGCACCGGGAGCGCGATAGACAGGTTGACAGTGCATCGGCTTCCATACTGGTCGTGCCTCGATACCAGCCTTGTCGAGCGCAACGCGCAACGCCTCCACATTATCATTCGGCTGACAGTCGGTCGTGGCGGTCTCAGCTGTGTGTATCACACCGGCTGCACCACCCACAGCACCAGTAATCACTGCCTGGTAGGCATTCTCCTGTCCTTTTACCTTCAAATCCGGATCGAGCGTGATAGTACAAAGCCAATAATTCGAATCATAAACCTTTGACCGAATCCCTTTGACCGAATCCCATTCTTCGGGCTGAGAATGAACATGTATTCCCTCAACGTCTGCCAGCAACTCTTCATACAAAGCCTGCACGTGCTTGTGATGAGCGATATGATCATCAACAATGGTCATTTGTCCTCTACCAATACCAGCGCAGATATTACTCATTCGGTAGTTATAGCCGATGGCCTCATGCTGGTAGTAGGGATATGACTCGCGGGCCTGTGTGGCCAGCCACATCACCTTCTGCCATATTTCCTTGTCAGGACAGATCAGTGCGCCACCACCCGAGGTGGTGATCATCTTATTGCCATTGAAGCTCAGTACGCCAAACTGTCCGAAGGTGCCCAGCACCTGTCCTTTATAGCGTGAACCGAATCCTTCGGCTGCATCCTCAATTACGGGAATCTCATACTTATTGGCAATCTCCATGATGCGGTCGATCTGGTAAGGCATACCATACAAAGCAACGGGTATGATAGCCTTAGGTTTCTTGCCAGTTTGTGCAATACGGTCTTTGATGGCCTCCTCGAGCAAATCAGGATCCATGTTCCATGTTTCCCTTTCTGAATCAACAAATACTGGTTTCGCGCCGAGATAGGTAATGGGATTGCTGGAAGCGCAGAACGTGAACGTCTGTACGATTACCTCATCTCCCTGTCCTACTCCACAAGCAATCAAGGCTAGATGAACGGCTGATGTTCCGCTGCATAATGCTACAACTTCCTTGGAATCAACTGAAAAATCTTTGTTGTCAATTGAGGTAACGAACTGACGGAGGTCTTCTTCGAACCCATCTACGTTAGGACCGAGTGGCACCACCCAGTTGGTATCAAAGGCTTCCTTGATGTACTTTTGTTCCATTCCTGTCTCGCTCATGTGAGCCAGACACAAGTAGATGCGTTTGCGTTCAGCCATATATGATATATTCTCTTTTTTCAGTTTTATCGACACAAAAGTACTGCTTTTCCTCGAAATACACAAGCGTTTTCCATCTTTTTTCAAAAATACTCACTAAAAACGTTCAGAACGCCGATGTATAAAGGCCTTAAGACAAGTGAGGTATCTCAAAGACACCTCACTTATACCCCACTAGACACCTCACTTCATACCTCACTTAAGCGACCTTCAATGGTATGACCTTATAATGCGCCACATGACCACAATCCGTGCTCTCAAAGCCGAGGGCCTTCATGGCCCTGCCCAGATAGATCTTCGTACTGTGCGTGTTTTTAACAGAAGGATACTCCTTGGTGATTACCTTCAGCAGGGCCTCGCAGTTCATAGACTTACCAATCTCACCTGTCTTTGGCTTGCGGAAACAGTAGTCCACAATGTCCGCTATATCCTTCTTCTCCACATAGTTTTGGTTCAGTTCCTGAATGCGGGCCACCTCAGTGTTGTTGAACCAATAGGGCGACTTCTGCTCACGTAACTCGTACAGCACCTGGGCATACAGTTGCTCATAGTTAATCTCGCCCGCGTTGTCGATGTACATCCCCTCGGGAATCGTCAGACAGATGTAGCGGCGAGAACCTGTCACGTCCGTCAGCGGATGAGGATTGTTCGTCGTGGCCACAAACGAGGCATAGCGCGGACGGTCCTCCTGTGAGGCACCGTAGATGGGACGGCCGTTCACCTTGTTCTTAGACAGCGTCTGCTTCAGCGCGGCATGCTGACTGGGACGGATGGCATCCAGCTCGTCGAGGTTCACCAGAAGGTTGTTCGTCAGGGCGATCTCCTTGTCGAACTTGTTCGAGAGGTTCAGGTGGTCGAGATAGTATTCACGCAGATGCGGAGGCAGCAGACGTACGATGAATGTGGTCTTACCGCATCCCTGCGCACCAATCAGCGTCGGCACGCATTCATTGCCGTGGATGGTATCCATCTGCAGCCAGTGGGCCACCGTGGAGCGGAGCCAGGTAGCCAGATAGCCCTGAAGCTCTGAATCCACACCGGGCAGGCGCTCGAAGAGCTGGGCGACATGGTTCTGGCCGTCCCATGCAGGAAGTGATTCCAGGTAGTCGGCAATGGGATTGAAAAGGTCCACCTCGTCGGAATTCACGAACTCGGCGATGTCGGTCTTTGGCGACCCCTTCTCGCACACCTCCTCGCGCTTGGCACGGATCACGATGCTGTTGAGAGCTGAGGACGTCAGTGTCTTCCATACCGCTTCGCCCCCTTCCGCAGGCTTGGTTGCAAACTCCACCTTACCGTTCAGTACGTTGCGGCGGAAAAGGTAATTCTCTCTCAGGAACAGCTCTGCTTCGAGGGCTTCCTGCTGGGCGGCTCCAAGAGTCTCGCCCTGAATCATTAATTCTTCTTTCATGTCAAGTCTTGTTTAATTGTTTGAATAGTTAATAATAATGTGTGTCATATCTCTTAATTTTATTTCGGAATGCAAAATTACAAAAATTTTTTACAATCTCCAAATTTCGCCCCCTCGTGGCTCGTGAAAATCTGTTAACAGGGTGGATTATTTCTGTTAAAAAACATTGAACGCGTCATTCACTCCCTGAGAATGATGTATTTACTCCCAAAGAGTGACATCGCTTATGAAGGAGTTCATATGAGGTTTCTGGTGAGGTATGAAGTGAGGTGTCTAGTGGGGTATAAGTGAGGTGTCTAGTGAGGTATAAAAATGGCTGGAACCCCTATAAACAAAGGGAATTTAAGCAAAATGAGTGAGGTATCCGCAAAAATCAACAAAATTCAGGGCCGGCAACAAAAATCAGGGTTAAACATTAAATAATCTAAAGTGCCATAGTTTATGCCGTAAAGTGGCATAGTTTGTCATCCTTTCTGCTCTATTTCTGTCATAATACAACAACGGCAACTACGATTGTAGCTGCCGTTGTTATATATAGGTACCACTCAGCTTTACCGCTTGGCTAGTCCAAGAACTACCAGTAGTTTATCGAATGCTTATTCCGAATGAAACAGTCTCGTTAGTTTTGATTTCAGATGAAGAAAAACATAACTAAAGAAGAGCTTCAAATATGATTCTTTGGGAAATACGATTCGGTGTTTCCAACGATTCTTAATAAACACCCTAACCTCATAAAGGGTATAGAGAAGACTGTTTTTCTTATATGGATTGTGAGTTTCACCATCTATAATACTATTCCATATCCTATCAGTTTTCTCTTCTAAAAGAGGTTCTATAGGGCAATCGGGTATGGCGATCCCCATCTTTGACACCAAAATACCTTGAATCATTCGAGCGAACATCGACAATCCTGATTGTTCGTATAAGCTAAGAACTTTATCCCAATCAACGTCCTTTGTACACCTCTTAAGAAAGAGAACCCAGTCATACAACATCCTTAAAGGGACAGTCTCCGAAACAAAATGCGTTGACATGTGCCTTATCAAGAAAATAGCATTCATCGTAGGGGACATACAATACGCATTATCAATCTCTGTATTATCAAATGTGTATGGATAATCTCTTCCCTCCTTCTCAGCCAATTTCTTTAATTCGTCATCTATAAGAAGATTACACTTATGATTAGCTCTATCTATGAAATCGTAATGATTCTCAAGAAGAATGTCAGAATAGCTTGAAGTCGAATGATGATGAAGGCCTTCTTCCGTTTCAATCCCCATTTGCTCCAACACCTTAACTCCCTCATCGTATCGTCCATAAAGATAGAAATCAATATCACTAAACACCCGCCATTGGGATATTGGATAAAACTGTGCCAATGTAGCTCCCTTAAGAAACATGACATCCAACCCTGCCTTCTTGAATTCTGTAGAAAGGTATTTCATAAGTGCTAGTCGTTTTTTTATGCCTCTCTCAGCCTTTTCGGCAGTTCCATATCCGGTAATAATGATATCTCTTAACTCTTCATCTTGTATTGCTATGTTTTGTATGCCATGCATGACCACAGACAGCATCCCGTGAGCTCCTGAAAGTTCTATTAGCTGGTTCATTTCATCTGTATCAGGAAGTTCTCTTTCATCCCATCTATACCCCTCACCAAATAGAGAAGCATTGCAGATTTCTAAAATCCAATTCAATAATCTTTCAGTCATGTCTATAGTCTTTGACTATTATATTGATATTCGACAAATAAGTGGATAATGATCACTTAGTTCGGTTTTCACTGTCCTAACATCACTTATTTTTACACCCTTTGCGACGATATTATCTAAAGGTTTTGAGGTCTTGGGAAATGTGACAATTGAACCATCATTAGCCATAGAATAACCAGCCTTTATAAACTTGGAATAATTACTTGTGTTAAAGTCACCACAAATCACCACCCTTTGTTCATCCTTGAATCTATCAATAAGCTCTGAAATCTGCCCCTGGACAAGACCGGAATCTTTCTTTGAATAAATAAGATGAACACTTACAAGCTTCACTTTCTTACCATCAATATAAACATCACTTGTCAGATAATAATAATCGTATGAATTCTTGAACCTTGTGGTTTTGATGAATTCAAATACTATTTTCTTAAACTTCTTGGTCTTTACTTTGCTGAATACAGCATTGTGGCCGACACCTTTCAGCGTAGCCCCACCGTCATACTTAGTCTTATAATTCTCAAGCAGCACTTTGGCAGATTGTTGTAACACACCTTTTGTGTCACGTCCGAAATCAGAACTGAACTCATTCAAGGATATTACATCAGCACTGATACTGTCATGCACAATTTCCCGAAATGCCTTCAGTTTCTCTTCATATATGGCGCCGTCAATCACATTCTTCGCAGAACCATACGCAAAATAGTGTGCTATGTTCCATGTACACAACACGATGTCCCTATCATTATTTGTTTGGATATAAGTATTCCTGTCTGCTCGCGCAAAAGACAGGCTTGCCAATGCACAAAGCAGGAGGATAGCTGTAAAAAACCTATCAATAAATTTCATCTAGTATCAAACAAACGTATCTCTTTCTCATTCCGTTCCAGATAAGATTCTTTTCTCAGAACGATATAACGGGAAGAATGATGAAGTTTCGTCAAAAAGAGGTTCAGCTTCTTTTTTCATTCTAACCAATTCGTTATAACGGTCAGGATCCATTATTTGCTTCCCTATTGAAAACTGATAGTCAGAATTCCTGTTAAAACCAGCCTTAAATGTATATAGAGGATCATCTGCAGAGCCAACACCTCCACCTAAGTGAAGTGTTTTTAGTCCATGTTCATATCCCCATAGTGCTGCTTTATAAAGAAGAAGATTGTTGGGCTCCAAATTCCTATATTCCATCAGGGAGCCAGAAAGATGATAGTGCATCTGGCCATTGCAATAGAGCATAATAGACATCATGATAATCTTTCCTTCCAAAGTGGCATAAAACATTTCGTAATGATCACTTAAGCATTCATGGATGGCTTCATAGAAAGGCATTTCAAAGAAGTAATAACTTTCTGCGTCATCCTTTTCCATCGTTGCATTATAGATTGGTATGAACTCGCGGAACAAATCCATTCCTTGACCATGATGAATCTCTATGCCATTCTTTTCGGCCTTTCTGATTTTCCCCCTTTTCTTTGAGGTCATATTATTCCATATACCATCAGGCGAGCTAAGGTCTATAGCTATAGTTTTCCCCAAATCTATGACAGGTGTAAACTCTCTTGATTGCGCAACATTGTTCAAGACCGGATGATAACGTACAAAATTATCTATAATGCTTTCTTCTTTCATTTTCTTATTGAAAGCAATCCAAAAGTCACGTAGGTCATCTTGAGAGAATTCACCATCAAACAGCACACCGCCATAACCATAAGGAGTTATAGCATCAAACACACCATCAACAAATGTCCTTCTTTTCATAAAAACGTAGATAGCCTTCCACGTTTTCCCTTCTGCAAACAAAAGATATGGATCACCATCTCCATGAAGCATAAAGGGTTTAACATAACCGCTCAGATAATATACATCATAATTAGAAAAGGAGCGAACTATGGAATCCCACTCTTCCCTTTGTGATATGTCTATCAGTCTAATCATTCTGAATAATTTTGTTTATTGTATTTATCAAATACTGCATTTCACTTTCGTTGTATCTTCCATCACAATGAATTGACAACATCCTCTTACTAATACTACTTACTTCACAATCAACATTCTCTGGAACGTTCCATAAGACTGCTGGATAGATGGAAGTATTAATCAGTTCTTTCCTGACACGTTCTCTTTCCGAATGATTCTCGAATAATACGATACAAGAGAAAGGAGTCAACTCCTCAGACTCTGGGAACAAGACTTTTATACCTTTTGTTGATGAGAGCCTGCTTAACACCTTCCAATTCCTGTTTTTTGCCTTGTACCAAGCATCAAGATCAAAATAATGTAGAAAGACCTTCGATCTTTCATCTATGGAAGAGATTTCCAAATTATCAAAGGCATCTTCTGTTTCCAGAAATAGTTCTCTAAATGAATCCTTATCATCCTGCAATCCTACCAAATACTTACTTTTTTCTTCCATGGCCTGCCATCTTTTCTGGACTAAGGCATTATTTGATACTGACTGCTCTGGATGGCAATCCAATTTATATCCCTTAGGCGACCATACAATACCGCCCTCAGGAATGGGTATGATTTTCCTTAGAGAAGCAATGCACCAGTCTGCATCACTGTTTCTTGCCCAATCTCCAATTAAGTCATGTGAATGATCCTCGATAACAGGAACAGGAATGTCTTTTGTACTTCTGAAAGACCGAAGTCCAAAATAATTCATACGAAAAAGGACATCCCCTTTCTGAAAGCACAGTTCGGAAATCGCTTTCCTATCATCATTCCCTGGGTAATCTATATAGATAACAATCTCTATTCCTGTGTTCTTTTGAAGATACTCAATAATATTATAGCAGAAATACGATGGCATCCATAGACGCTTCCAACAATACTGTCTGATTAAAGCCTCAATACAATGGCGTCCATCTGCAAAAAGCACCTCATCATGGTATATACCCATTAGAAGTGCTTTTTCGATTTGGAAACCTGATACTGTCTGAAAATCTGATCCAAACTCTTTCATGTGAATAATGAGTACTCTTTAAATAGAATGGACTATGAAGTAGTCTATATGTATTAATAAAAATTGTTTGGTATATTTGGTAGTATATTCACAATATCGGTCTGTAGAATCGTATAAATAGCAGGTATTTATACCCTACCTCACACTAAACCCTCCATCCACAAAAAGATTTGTTCCTGTCACCCAGCGTGATGCATCGCTGAGTAGATAGATGCATGCGTTGGCAATGTCCGTGGTCTCTCCCAGACCCAATAAATGCTGAGCCTCAAGAGCAGCACGTTTCTCTGGATCTTTCATATGTGGAAGATTCATATTTATGGGTGTACAAATAGCTCCTGGAGATATAGAATTGACACGAACGTTTTTTCTTGCCATTTCACAAGATAAATGTTTCGCAAGATTTAACAAAGCTGCTTTGGTCATGCCATATGTTGACTTTCCAACTTCTCCAAAACTACCTGCAACAGAAGAAAAGAAAACTATACTGCCACCTTCCTTAGACAGATTACCCATCTTTGTACATTCCTGAGCAAGGAAATAGCCTGTAAAAACATTAACATGAAAGAACTTGTCCAGTTCATCAGGTTTAGTCAGTTTAAACAAGTTTGTAGTAGAGATTCCTGCGCAGTTGAGTAGGCCGTTAATACGGCCCAATTTTCCCACGGCTTCTTTAATAATTTCTCCTACTCTGTCATATTCCAATAGGTTGATGTGAGCCCAATAATGTTCATTAGGTCTTTCCACCATTGCTATGGTCTCTTTAAGGCCTTCCTCATTCATGTCTAATAAGATGAGTTTTGCACCCATTTTTGAGCAACTGATAGCACACTGACGGGCTATGCCACTAGCAGCTCCAGATATAACAATGTTCTTCCCCTTCAGGGAGAATGGATTAAACTCGTTTTCCATGTTCAACTTCAACAATATCACTGATTTTACAATCAACAAAAGGCACGATTCCTGTTGCCCATGTCATACCAACACCAAAGGCACTAAGCAACAATTCCTTCTTCCCGTTGAGTTTGCCTTTCAGTTCACTTACAATAGTTAATGGTACAGAAACAGAAGACGTATTGCCAAACTTGGCTATAGTAGATGGTATTTTACCTGTGTCTAGTTTCATCTTCTTAGCAATATAAGAGTTGATAAAATTGTTAGCCTGATGGAACACCACATAGTCAAAATCTTCTACCGTTTTTCCTGAATGACTGATGGTATTCTTGATGTCGCGGGGAATCTCGCGAATAACAAAGTTGAAAACATCACCGCCCATCATATAACCCTGTTCATCACTACGCATATTACCAAACTCATCAACAACTTTCTCAACAACGGTTTCTGCTGAACTCATCTTCCGATATCCTCCAGCAGGAATCATTATCAATTCAGCACGTGAGCCATCACTATTCAGTGAGAAAGTACTCTTTCCGAACTTCTCATTACATTCCACCAATGCTGCCACGCCGCCGTCACCAAAAAGGAATGCACTACGACGGTCTCGTGGAGAGTACACCTTTGATCGTGTTTCACCATCAAGAATCAAAGCCTTACGCAACTGACCACCCTGCATCATCCCATAAACAACTGACAAACCATATAGAAAGGCCGAACATCCAAGGTTGATATCAAAGGCAATTGTTGAATGAGGCAATCCCAAACGATGCTGCAGAGTCACAGAAGTTGCTGGCATCCGATAATCAGGAGTCTGAGAGATAAACACCAGCAAGTCTATTTCCTCTTTATTTATCCCATTATCCTCTATCAACTTTTCTGCTGCGGCTAAACACAGGTCGGATGAGCATGTCTCATCGTCTGCGAAACGCCGTTCTTCTATACCTGTTTTGTCTACAATGGCAGCGGCCTCCTCGGCAGACCACACCTCTGTATACTCACGGTTCTTGATAACACGACGTGGTACTGCTGCCGCTATGGCAGTAATACCAACTTCTTTGTATTGTAAATAAGCCATGACCTATTTATTTATACAAGCATCATATAGAGCTTGTATAGTCTTTAGCTCCCTGAATTCAGTCTCTTCTATCTGAACATCAAATTCATCATCCATCATAGCAATAACAGACAGATAGGCTAATGATCCCCATTCTGGAAGGTCTCTGAATTCAGTAGCCCCATCCAACTTAGAAGCATCTTCTATTTCAACTGCTTCTGCAAACTTTTCAATAAAAACATTGATTTCCATAACAATATAAATAATGATGTTTAATAATTTATAATTCCATATAACTTCTGCCGTCGTTCTCTTAATGTGGCGCTTGTCCAAAAATGATAGTGTTACAACTTCCATATCGAATTCGCCACAAATCAATATTATTAATGTCAGCATACTTTTTTTTCTTATCACCAACAAGCATTTGAAGGGTTCCATGGCGCATAAATCCCATTCTTTTTAAGCGACTTGCCGTACTTGTTTCTGTGGTAACAGTCAGGACATGGAAAGTTTCAGGAGTAAAAGTATATATAGCAAGAAGGTTTAAATCTGATTCGCTCAATTGTTTGGGGTCCACTGTGCCCCATTCAACTATGGTTCCTCGAATAATATTATTGTAACACCCTGCCTTTTCTTCAAATCTTTCCTTGGTCATAAAAAAGCCGACAGGTTTTCCTAACTGATCAGTAACTGTGTAAAACGACTGAATATCCCCGTGATAGCCATTCATGTTATAGTCAAGATTCCATTGAAACCAATCCTTATTATGTAACTCCATATACTTATGATTATCATTAACCACCATTTCTCCAACCCATTCTGGAATTTTATCCACTTTGGTTACGACAAATTTATTAAGAAGTCTTCTTCTCTTTGTTCTGTTAACAATATCAACACAACGTATAGGGATGTTCGCTATTCCTGTGCAGAATTTCAGTGGGAAACCTTTCAAGCCTTTTGCAGCAAGCATAGGTTTCATGTCTCGAATAATTACATATTGAGGTATCTCAAAAATAACATATTTCAATCGATGTAACATCGGAACTATCATTTTCGAGAATAATGAGTTTATCTTTAAATCATATTCCTTAGATAACTTCGATGCTAACAATAGAGATGCGCCTACGCCTTGGGATCTATATCTTTCTTCAACAAATGAACTTCCGCCTGTTTGTGCAGGTTCTATTATTCCATCAATTTTTAATTTTGTCCCAAACTGGAGTGCTCTTCCTACGGGCACATTGTCATCTAACGCCAGATACATTGCCGTTTTAGATTCATCATCATTGTTAGGACATGCTAATAGCGTTTCTCGAAGATGATCGGTCATAAAGGCGACGATTCCATACTTGTCATCGAAACGATTATATGTCCTGTCTTTTAATTCTTTATAAGATATTTTCTGTAAACTAATCGCCATTGAATAATTAATTATGCTTTATTTACAACTTACATGTATACCTACTAATTCCATATACGAAACACTATAACAAACCTCTCTATAACACTATCTTATATTATAATCATGCTCTGCTTTAATGATTCACCTAATTGTCATCCATTAGCAAAATCTGAAAGGTAGTCGAATTTCTTTGTGAGCTTACCATCAACTACGATTGTTGCACCTTCAATCACTTTTGATTCTTTCCCTTCAAGTAGAGGATGGAATACTATTGGAATTAGCATTTCTCCGAAATACTTGCTGGCATCCATAGGAAGTGCATTAGGACAAGTATCTACAGCCATCACTGTTATATTCTTTTCGTCCGCAAACAAATTGTCTTCTTTCCTTGTCTGAGGGTTATAGTCATAATAAGGATTATCATGCGTTGAAGGTCGAACTGTTGACTTAATACTACCCATTATGTCGCAAGTAACATCGCCAATCATTCGGATACGGTTTTCTAGGCTACACAAATCTTCTTCACATAAATAAACAGGTGCATTAGGAGCCCAGTAGTGAGCACTTAAAAGAATATCAGTATATCTAGCCCAACGCATAAAGCAACTTTTATAATTCTGAGGATTCTCATAAAAATCTTTTCTATCAAACTCAGCGCCATCAATTCTACAAACAAGTTGATTGACTTTTGCTACACAATAGGATAAGCCCCTAACTTTTTCGTCACATAGGTATTCTTCCTCTTGCAGACGATAGGCCCCAATCTCCTGTAAAACGTGTTGAGCACCTTTTGATACCCGCCCATTCCCCGTGATGAGTATTTTAACTCTCGGGAGATCAATACTTTTGAGGTTTTTAATAAGTTGTTCTAAAGTGAATTTAATGTCTGGTTTGGGCAATTCGAAAGCCTTTGTTTTCAGACCATAGCCTCTTAGCGTATAATATATCCCTACTGCGCCAGCCCACCAACCGAAGGCACAAAGACGGATATTATTATCATCCACTAAATATTCATAGTCAGAGAATGTTATGCCTTTTTGCATAAATGCTTGTAATAAAGGACGATTGTATTCCTGCATCTTAGCTATATGACCAAAAAAGAAATAATGTTTATTAGGGACAAGGCTATCTATCTTTGCTTCTTTTATACCAAACAACACATCACAATCATCCACCCTGTCAACAACGCGCACACCTTCGGCAATGTATTCGTCATCAGAAAATGCACGGATATCGCTGGTTTGTACAACAATCTCATGTTGGGGGAACATTTTGTTCAGTTCTGCTACTTGTTTAGGCGACAATGCCACTCTATTGTCTACAGGTGTCTTTGTTTCTTTAATAAGAGCTATTTTCATTTTCTTTGGGGTTTTAAAGATGTTAGAATATCTTCAGTTGTTAATTTGGCAAAAACGGGATAAATCCCCTTACTCGTTTTCACTTTTAGAATCTCATTAATATAGGCGACGTCTTTAATTATATTCTCCAAATCCTGTGAATATAATGAAATCATCGTAATTTTCGAAGGTTTGTCATTCTCAAATACATGTTCCACATAGTTATTGGGTATATATGTAATTAAATGTTCCATAGCCATAATCTCTTCTTCTCCTATAATCCGCTCTACAACACAACCTCGTTCTGGTTTAAAATATGGGCTATAGGTCAAAGCATAGCCTCGGTTAGCCGGAATTTCAGAATTAACTCCGAAAGAAACGCCAAAAGCATACTTAATCATCAAGGTAAGATAGTCAATGCCACCACTCGCGCGTTGATAATCAAACGAGTGACCGCCACCTAAACGGAACCCTGTCTCAAAGACATAAAACCGTCCATTTCGATAGAAGAACGAGATATTTGCAACACCACACTTCATCCCTAAATCTGCCAACATATTCTTAACATTGGCATCTACCTGATCTATATACTCATGTTCGAACCTTGAGGGGAATGACCAAGCTTTCTGCATGGTTTCAAACCCCTTCTCTGGCGATAGCATAGTTGTATCACATGTCTCAATCAAAATGGCTTGTTTGCCATTGATATAATAACTGCAGTCAAACTTCACACCATCACCAATAAAGTCCTCTACTACAACATTTTTCGAGGGTGACATCTCATATGCGTATGCCAAGTATCTGTCATACTCATCTTTGTTATAGGCTACATTGATGCCAATACTACCTCCACGATCCGTTGGTTTAATAATAACTGGATACTGAATATCAGAAGCATTCGGTTCATACTCATTAACAATGGGTACACCATATTGTTTACACAAATGCTTGAACTTGTTTTTATCTCGAGTAATTTCAAGTTGCTCCCTATTGATATAGCATGGAAGTCCTAAACGTTCACACATCTCAATCATGCTTTCCACGCGGAACTCGCTGAAGCCTGCCAACACTCCTTCTACGCCACTTTTACGGCATTTTTTCTCTAATGAATCGTAATCTGTCCAACTTATATCCCAAGCTTCATTTGCCACATCCTTCGCTGGAAAATCTTTTCCAAATCTAGAATCTGTAACAATCACATAACAGCCCAAAGATTGAGCATTCTTCACCACATTTACTTCAGCATTTGAAGCACCGATAAGGAGAAGTTTCTTACCT
This sequence comes from Prevotella sp., assembly GCA_045114185.1. Taxonomy (GTDB): domain Bacteria; phylum Bacteroidota; class Bacteroidia; order Bacteroidales; family Bacteroidaceae; genus Prevotella. The sequence goes on from JBGUJY010000022.1 coordinate 28,715, forward strand.
AATAATTCACTCATATACTTTTTGCATTAATATTTTCGGTTGTATTACTATAGGAGAAAGCATTATTATGATATTTATCGGAGAAATGTAAATCATCAACTTCCATCATATCACCAGCTCCTTCTCCAACATCAGAACGTTTTAGCACATTCATAATAGTAAGCAATATGATTTTAAGGTCTGTGTTTAAGGAACAATGGTCCACATACCACACATCATATTCGAACTTTTTACTTAACTTGCATAGATTACGCCCATGTACCTGCGCCCATCCAGAAATACCAGGACGAACCTCATGTCTCCGTGCTTGTTTCTTATTATATAAAGGTAAATACTGTACCAACAATGGACGTGGTCCAATTAATGCCATATCGCCCTTCAATACATTAATCAACTGAGGTAACTCGTCAAGAGACAATGAACGCACAAACCTTCCAACCTTAGTTAGTCGTTGGTCATCAGGCAAAAGTTCTCCATCTTCTCCCCTCTCATCGGTCATCGTTTTAAATTTTATGACCTTAAAGATCTTTGCATTTTTTCCTGGCCTTTCCTGAAAGAAAAACGCACCTGCCCCTTTATTCGCATAATGTAACCATATTGTCACTACCAACAATAATGGTGACAAACAGATTAACGCGATTAATGAAATCCAAAAATCAAGGAATCGCTTGAAGAAAAACTTATACATACACTAATTGAACCAAAACCTTAACTTATAGCCAGGCTTCCAAATTGTTTTAACAACAACCTTTGAAAGTCCAAACATAAAATTAATGAACCAATCAGGGTAAGGGCAACCATTTAGCCATTTAGCCATTATTACAGAATAGTAATTTGCCCCTTTACCCGTTGCAGAATACTGAACAGTCTTAAATTTCTTAACTTTTGTTATTTTCCTAACTGTTGTATTATTCTCTGCTGTATTGCTTTGAATTATATCTGCACCAGAATCTTTAATATATTTCATTCTCAATTCCGACAGATTAAAATACACATCTGTACCTCGGTATTCTGTCAAAATACCATCCATGCAATTATATGCAACCTTTTTCCCTTTTGACCACCATCTATTACCCTTGAAAAGCATAAGACCATGAACACCAACAACCTTATTTCCATCTATTGCAACAAAACAATATCCATTATTACTTAATGATTGTTTTAGTTTTTCTCCAGAATAATCTTGTACAGTCATATGAAGACCTTTTACGTTATTGGTTGCCTCATGTGCTTTTCTCTGACATTCCTGAACTTCATCCCATGAAATCCATTCCGGTTTAATCATATATTGTATATCACCCATATCAAATCAATATTATTTGCCCATTATAATAATCTTCCATCTCACTTACTATAGCCTGAGAGATAGGTTTACTTATATAGTTTAAGACATTCTCTTTGCGGATAGCCTTAAGAAAAGATACAATTTCATATCTAATCCCTTCACCATCTAATTGATAGAAATATCGTTTGTTCTGTGTCGGATCTTCACGACGAATTTCGAAGTAGTCCATCTTCCACCAAGGTGCAGGAACATAGATATAACCTATCGTACCAGAAACAACCAGTTCACCTTCTGTCTTTACGCCAACACCCACCTTGACTGAAGCCACTGCATGTGGATATACAAACGAGATCTTCGTAAATGAATCATAGTGAAGATCCTTGTCAACTATCATGGATTGGATTTGTTTGCTTTTGTAGTCTGTTCCTAAAATCTGGAAAACAGGGAGCATGGCATTGGGGCCCCAAGAACACAAGCTACCGACCGTATCTGTCTTTACTTCACGAAGACTGCTACATGATGCATCCACAGATACCACATCTCCGATTCGTCCGCTCTTTATCAACAATAACATACGGTAGTAAGCCATGGAGAATGCTGTTCTAATGGCATCCATCAAAACAAGGTCTTTATCTTGGGCCAAGTCCGACAACTCCTCCCATTCTTTCAAGGAACTAGTCATTGGCGATTCACACAACACGTGTTTCCCTTTCTCCAATGCCAGCTTAATCTGATTATAATGATGCTCTAGTCTTGAGATAACATACACAGCATCTACGTTATCTATCAATGTTGCATAATCATTTGTGACAATCGGCAACTTCGAAAGATTCTCAGGTAGTTTTGTCGTCTTCGGCATACAAACTCCCTCTATTGTAGCACCGTTTACGAAATGACTCTCCTGCTCAAACTTCTCAATCAAGTTTAATTCATTCTCGTTGCCAACAATACCTATTCTTATTGCGTTATCATGAGACCTCAAATCTGTACTGGATACACCTGCAGTCCTTTCAAGATATACTACCTTACAGAATTCGTTCAAATAATCAAACTGTCCTTTCCAGTCGGAACCTATAGCAAAGATATCCACATCATACCTGATGATATCATCAATTTTCTGCCCTTCGTATTCCTCCACGATAACTTCATCCGCAATGCCTGTTGCCTTAACAGCCTCCATACGCTCCATCAGCGACTGCTGGACATTGATCTTGCCACGGGCCATGTCAAAGCCTTCGGCAGTTACACCCACAATCAAGTAGTCACCAAGAGCTTTGGCGCGTTCTAATAGGCGTATATGACCGTAATGGAGCAGGTCGTATGTACCGTATGTGATAACTTTCTTCATTTGCTATTTATATAATTCCACGTTTCTGCAAGTCCTTGAAGGCATTGACCAGGGTAGTGTTGTCCTCTTTAGTTAATGCACCAATATGTCCGACTCGGAATACCTTATCTTTCAATACTCCACCATTCGGACAAATCCATATACCATACTCATCTTTCAGAATGGTAAAAATATCGTATGCAGATGCCGTTAAGGGATGTAAGGAAGTAACAGCATTAGGCAAGGATTCTGAAATAATCTCGAAAGGCAAGCCCTTTATCTTTTCCCTGAAGTCGGCAGCCAAGCCACCTATCTTCATGTTCTCACTCTCCACGCCCCCGGCAGTCTCAATCTCCTTGAGTCGCATATTTATCTGGCGCAAAATACCTACAGCACAGGTAAAAGGAGTCTGACCACGCTCTCCATTCTTCAGAGCATCCTTTAAATCGAAATACAATGACTTTACACGATTGGCGTTCACCCGCTCCACAGCTTTCTCTGACAGGACAATCAACGAAATGCCCGGAGGGCAGGCCAAGGCCTTCTGTGAGCCAGTAATCATCACCTGAACATCAAGGGCCTTCATATCAAATGGATCGCAAAGGAACGAGCTGATGGAGTCAACGACGAGGAAGATATCGTTACGTTTACAGAAATCACTAATCAATTGGATGTCGTATAGAACACCTGTAGATGTCTCATCCAGATTCACCAAGAAACCGGTATATCCCTTTCCTTCATATGGAGCCAACATTTCTGCAGTAATATTGTGTCCAAACTCAGGACGTATTTCTGTGAATGGTATCTCATGAATCTCACAGATCTGACAAAAACGTTCTCCGAAACTACCACCATTGATAACCAACACCTTGTCTCTCTCTGTGAAGACATTCATCACAGAGGCTTCCATGGAGGCTGTTCCTGAACCCGTAATAAACACCACCCGAGCATTCTCCTCTGCTTTGGCAAACTTCTTAACAAGCCTTTCGTTCTCGAACATAAGATCTGAGAACTCTGGTGTTCTGAAATATGGCACCTGCTCTGCCCCGATTGCCCTAACGGCATCGCTTGACATCACAGGACCTACTGTAAAATTAAGCATATCTACTATTCCTTTTTTATATGATTGGCAACTCTTTCTGATTCGGGCGGAGGGGTCATATAATCATTGCCGAACTGAACACACAAGCATTGATGATAGTCCTTAACGATACAAACATCTATTCCTTCAAAGGGAACAGTGACAACTGAGTCCAACAAGTTAGCTGGATAGTATTTTCCCAAGCATTTAATTTCCTCAAAATAGCATGTTTTATGTCGTGTAGTTTTATTATTTGACCTTCGTGCCACAGCATCATACCATCGTAACTTTGTTTCGCGTGAAAATAGTTTTCCCATGCAAAATGTCAGGACTGTACACAATTTCATCAACAGATTACCTTTCTGCAAACGTATAAAGACCTTTGTCATTCCTTGTAACGACAACACTTCTAATAGTCTTACTTTTCTTGCAAATCGTCCATCGGGGGCATTATCAATGACAAAAACATCTATTGACGGTACATCATAAGTAGACCAGTCACCAGTATCATAGTTCTTTGCATATATTCTCCTAATCCACATTGTAAAAGGACTTGAATTATCAATAACAAGTTCATTATTCTTTGTCAAAGAACCAATCAGCCTCTCAAGGTTCTTTCTATCTACCATAATATCGATGTCACCATCCCATGGTATAAAACCTTTATGTCTAACAGCTCCCAGCAATGACCCCCAGTCCAAACTGTATATTATATCATTGTCCTCACAATGTCGATGAAACTTCTTCAATAGAGCCAATAACTCTATTTGTCTTTTCAAAAGGCCATATTTATTGTCTATATCCATTGCTTCAATAATAATTTAGGTAATTATATACTTTTAGACCCTAAGTAATATTTATTATTAAGCAAGACCCCTTGATGGGTCTTAATACCGCGATTTGGTATAAAGCCTTATGGAATAATCCATTGGCAAGTGGTTGAAGAGCTTGTGGAGGGAAGATGAGGTTACGACCCATATGAAGCAAGATAGAATGGTATTTTCGATTACCATACTTATCGCCTGTATATGATACTATTCTGTCTTGCATTTTACACCGTGTTTTACTATTTTACCTTTTTCAACCACACAATCAATTTTAACAACCTTTGCAGGATTTCCTGCAACAATACAATTACAAGGAACATCTTTGGTAACGATAGCTCCTGCTGCAACTACAGAAGAATCGCCAATTACTACACCTGGCATTATAATACTACGTGTTCCTATGATACAGTTTCGTCCTATATATGTGTCTTTTATTAAGTTACGGCTTGCATCATGTGCTAAAACGATTACATCCAATAATATTCTTGAATAATCACCGATATGAATTCCTTTAGGGTTTACAGATCTATCCAATCGAGCTTTTCGATTAATTACTACACCATCACCTATATCCATACCGTATATCTTTCTATACTTCCATACGGTAAAATACACAGATAACCACCAACACCTTCTCCTAAATTCACTAAAAAAGCCTCTTTGAGAATTATTCATATTAAACAAATTATGAAAGTAATTATAAATAACCTTGAGCGTTATTTCAATTCAACTCCTTGATACTTCTTTATCAATGAGAATATCCTGTTTTTAACCCCAATTTTAAGAGGAGACTGCATTACATCAAAATCTGGTCCATAGTTTGCTTCAACAAACTCTATTTCCCCTTCATTGTTAATTGCTACATCCCAACCCATAACTGTGTTCTCACTCAACTTAGCTGCTTCGCAACAAGTAGTTACGACCGTCTCCCATTTAGGTATTCTAAATCCTTTCAATTTGATATTACTATCAGGATGACAAACATATCTGTTTCCATTAGTATCTATACCATCGCTTTCAATAACACCATCGACGATATTAATCTGGGCAAATATGCCACCTGCATGTGCATTATCAACTATATTACTACCCCTCCCCATTCTTAAAAAACTACCAAACACCTCTGCATTATCCCTGTTTGCTACTGTCACTACTCGAATAGTATTTAAACTTTGGGGATGAAATGCTTTTAGTTCTTCACATGACTCAATACACTGTTCTACCAACATTCTGTCTCTGACACAAGAATCATATAGTTTTCTGTCATCTGTATGGTCGCTATCCTTATAGACCTTAAAGATTCCTCGTCCTAATTTCCCATCACATGGTTTTATAATACAGTCATAATTGGATACAAGTTGAGCAAACTCCTCATAAGATGCATTTGGAGTGTATAACCATTTCCTGTGGATATACTTATTGAAAGTGCTTAGGAAGCGATTTTTATTCCGAAATACTATCTTTGCCGAAGCAGAACTGTATATCCAATGATAATATGCCATTTTCTGTCGTGAAACAAATTTTTCTCTTTCTTCCTCTGTTTTATTATATAACTCATACTGATAAGCATATTCATTATAAGATACCCAATGTTTATCTAATGCTCTTTTGTAATCATCCAAGCTACCTTTTGCAGTTTCTTTTTCGAATTCTTTTTTAGCAATGCGTAGATCTATTCTCTTTATTGACCATATTTTATACGTTGCGTAAAGCCTCGCTCCTCCTATAGACTTAACCACTTTATTACCAAAAGGAGAATAGGCAATATTTGCCACGAACGTCCTAAGTTTTCTCTTCATACCTCTTTAATATTGTTATTATTTATATCTATAGAATTATAAATACATCAATTCACACACCACCATCGGTTTCGTCTTCAACAACATCGTACCCCAACTGAGACCAAGGCCGAACGAAGAACCGAGAATAGTGGTAGGCTCTTTACGCAATTTATCTGCAATCCTTGTCACCATCAGTGAAGGGATACTGGCACCACCTAAGTTTCCGAACTCTTCCAAGTTATAGGGAACCTTCTCCAATGGAAGTTTTAACTTCTTCACCACCCTATCCACAATCATCTTATTGGCTTGATGAATCAGGAAATAGTCTATGTCGGTATTGCGGTCGAGGTTATAATCAGCCATGAACTGTTCCACACTCTTCGGCGGCCGACTGATAGCAAAGGAGAATACGTTCATACCGTTGATCATTGTATGAATCGGAGCACGAACAATACCGTTGCCAAAGTCTTCGTACTCGAAGGACTCTGGTGTTACAGGATGACGGAAACCACCATGAGGAGTCATCAAAGCATCACCACCTTTTCCTAAAGTGTGGAAATCGATAATGATATCATTGGCTGTTTCGTTATACTCCAAAGCAATGGCTGTACCACCATCACCAAACAAGGGCACTCGGCTCTTGTCTTTCATGGAACCCATACGTAATGCCGTATCACCAACCAATAGCAAGGCACGTTTGATCTGACCTGTAGTCAACAGATTACCAGCCACGGTGATAGCATACATACAACCGCAGCACCCCATTGGTATATCTACACAGAAGCAGTCTTCACTCAGCCCCATGCGATCTTGTAACAGACATGAGGTTGGAGGGGTGCGATAATCACCTGTCACTGACTCAAAGATCAGTGCATTGATGCTCTCTTTCTCCCAACCCAGCTCTTCCAACAGTTTCTCACCTGCTGCCTGACACATATCTGAGGCACACATCGTATCTGGTGCGATATGACGAGACTTAATGCCGACGGTTTTATCAAAGACCTCGGCCTCCTCTGGCGTGAACAGATCTATCTCTGCTGTCTTCACCGTGTGCTCAGGCACCGCCATCGCTACACCAGCTATGTTGACATTCTTAATTTCCCAACGAGCCATTTAATACCTTAAAGATTAAAGATTATACATTAAATGTTAGATGGCAACATCGTATTTTGCAAGGAGTTCCTTGCCTTTAGCATAGGAAGTCATCTCCATAATGTCTTCGGGATCGAACATGATATCGAAGGCTTCCTCAAAGATGGAAATCAAGGTCAGCTGGTGAACAGAATCCCACTCACCAACATTATCCTTCGAATAGTCATCATTTAACTCTTCTACTTTTGCTCCAAACACTTCAACAAACGCGTTGTTGTACTTCTCTAAATTCTCCATTTTTTATTTGTTTTCTAGTTTTGCGTATAATATCTTGCCAGCATCGTTCTTCGGGATCTCATCAATGATTCGGACCTCAAAGGAGGAGGCGACAAGTTTCAGACGACTGACAAGTTCATCCTTAACCTGAGCTTTGTAGTTCTCGTCAGTCAGATATACGAGCATCTTCTCATCTGTTCCTACACAGGCACATTCCAGATTGGGGTATTTCCCCTTGACGATACGTTCGCACTCGTCCAAGCCGACACGCATACCAAAGAGTTTCAGGAAACGGCCCATTCGCCCGGCGATATAATAGCAACCGTCTTCATCGAAATAAGCCAAATCACCGGTACGGATAAAGCCATGACGTTCATCCCCTAAGAGGAGATCCTCACGCTGACGGGCATAACCCATGGTCACGTTCTTGCCTCGATAGCACATTTCACCCTCTGTATGGGGAGTGGTGATGGGATTACCATCCATGTCAATAAGGGACAACTCCGCATTCGGCACAGCTATACCGATACTACCCACCTTCTCTATTGCCCATTTTGGAGGCAGCCAGGCCATACGAGCAGTACACTCCGACTGTCCATAGGTTGCAATCCACTGCTTACCATTGTCACGACAGAACTCCGCAAACTTCAGGTTCAATTCCTTGGGCATCCGTCCCCCACCCTGCGTCAGCAAGGTCAGATCGGGCAGATCCATACGGAAGAAGCGCATCAAGTTCAGGATTTCAAAGCTATAGGGTACTCCTGTAAAGCTTGTTGCCCGTTCTTCCTTCATAAATTTCCAGAAGTTACGGTCGGTCATGCTTAGGTTTGTGATGAGTACCGTGGCACCCACATAGAAATGACTGAACACCATCGACAAGCCCATTGTATAGTATAACGGGAGCACCATCAATGGACGGTCAGAGTCTTTCAGTTCAAAGAACGTGGAGATATTCAAAGCTGCCGCCTCAATATTGTCATACTTGTGACGCACCAACTTCGGACTTCCTGTAGAGCCACTGGTAGGTAACAGATGCGACAGTTCATCGTTCATCGGACAAGCCTCATTGCCTGTCTTCATCAGTGTATAGCCATAGAACGAGCCAATCACCTCGTAATCATATTTGTCGGCCATTCCTTCAGGAACACAGACAAAGGGTGGTTGATAGAGTTCACAAAGGCTCTTATATAAGCCCTCATCTAAATGGGCATTCAGTATCAGCGGTACATTCCCCGCACTGATATTACCTATCGTCCAGGCAATACCTCCCACATTGTTCTCCACCAATAGGAAGAACAATGTACGTGAGGGCATCAACTGCTTCGCTCTCTCCGCAAAGTCCCTCAACTCACCATACGTCAACTGGTTCCCCTGCGAATCAATCGCCGCTACCGCATCACATGACCACTTATCTAAATTCAGAATCATTTTCAACTGTCAACTATCAATTAGATTGAAGCGCAGCCGTTTACTCCAAGAATTTCTCCAGAGATATAACTGGCGCGGTCAGATGCCAAGAACGCACAGGCATTGGCTATATCCTCTGGTGTGCCCAGACGTCCAAGGCCTATCCGTGATATACGCTGATCAATTTTGGCTCCGTCACTCTCATAGAGTTCTGCGAAACGCTCCGTCTTTACAATTCCCGGAGCCACAGCATTCACACGAATGCCCTGAGGTGCCAGTTCCTTGGCAGCCGACTTCGTGAACGATATGATGGCACCCTTGGTGGCCGAATAGGCCGACTGTCCTGGGGAGCCAAGTACTGCCGTTACTGAGGCGATGTTCACAATCGAGCCACCACCTGTACGAGCCATCAGACGTGAGCATAGTTGTACCAATTCTATCACTGCTATTACATTGATGCGGAACATAAGTTCCGTTTCTTGCCGTACAATCATGCCGATCTTCTTGTTAAACACCACACCAGCGTTATTCACCAATGCATCAATGCGCTTCTCTGCCTTAAAGATACCCATCAAGGCATTCTTCACAGCAGCAGCATCCGACACATCGAAATACATTGGGATCACCCGGGTACTGTTTCTCTCTGAGCACTCTTTGGCCCACTCATCCATGCTACCCTCACGAAGGTCACAGGCATAAACAATGGCGCCATCAGCGGCAAACCGCTCAGCAATACCCTTGCCGATTCCTTGTGCCGCACCTGTGATGATGCACACTTTATTCTCTAATAGTCTTTCCATCAACAATTATGAATTATGCTTTAAGCATTATGCATTATCCAAGCGTCATTCCGCCATCTATCTTCAATGCCGTACCTGTTACGAAAGAAGAGGCATCAGAGAGCAGATAAGCTATACCATACGCGATATCTTCGGATTTAGCAAAACGCCTCAATGGGTAGTTCTTCATTTCGCGTTCCTTCTCTTCGTCTGTAAAGGAACCTATCAAGGCAGTCTCAACCATTCCTGGGTTAACGCTATTGCAGCGGATTCCCTTTGGCCCGAGTTCTAAAGCAACCGTCCTCATAAAGGCATCAATACCACATTTCGTAGTAGCATAGATACCATTACCCATTGAAACACGATAAACACCTGCTGCACTGGCAGTAAACACGATGGAACCACCCTTCTTGATTTTCTTCTTTTTCAACAAAGAACGAGTTAGCAGGATAGGTGCATTCAAATTAATCTTTTGAATGCGTGTTAACTCTTCTTCTGTGATAAACTGTGTCAATGTCAGTTTCATCACACCAGCATTGCAGACTAAACCGTCTAAGTGAGGACAAAAATCCACCAATGCTGCCAATTGTTCTGCATCTGTCAGGTCAGCTGTGAAACAAAGGTTTGGTTCACCTGTCTGAGATTCGGGTAGAGAGGCCAAAGTGGCTTGTAGTGCATCTTCACGTATATCCGTGAGGATAACCCTCGCTCCAAGACCTATACAAGTCTGAGCTGAAGCACTTCCTATACCGCCAGCCCCACCTGTAATCAAGACTGTCTTACCTTGAAGAGAGAACGGATTATAAACTTCCATTAAGCCTTGGCTTTTACTGCATTGAACAAGTCTTCTACAGTAACAGAGTTTCTGATATCCTCACCCTTTAGAGTTATATTATACTCCTCATCAACCATGCCAATCACACAGAGAGCAATCAGCGATGACCACTCATCCAGTTCTTTAAACTTGGTTTCTGCTTGAATCTCACTTGCATCAGTATCTTCAAACTGTTCTGCAAAATTCTTAATAAAATCTTTTATTTCCATAATTTATTGCTAATATTTCGTTTTATTACATCTCTATATAAATAAAATCCTTCTATTTTTAATAATTTTGAAATCCATAAATAAGATAATACATATACTAAAATTTGAATAATCATCACAACATATTGATGAAAGGGTAAATAGCTTCCCAAAAAGGAAAAAAACAAACCGATGCCAAAAGCCAATGCAAAAATACTCTTGACATCTGAAACCTGATTAACAATCCCGTAGCCTAAAAGCTTATTTACTACAAAACAATTAATTATAAAGTCAACATAGAATGTCGCAGCAACCGAGCATACAATGCCTACTACGCCGAAAGCCATTCCTGCTACAATCAAACAAATACCTATTAATCTTTTGGTCGTTTGCATGATGAAATAAATCTTCCCCTTACCAAGAGATTTAATAACATTCAAATTCATACAATTAATAATATATGCCATCCCAGAAAGACAAAGAATCTGAAAATACAACACAGAGTTGTCCCACTGTGAGCCATATAACAGGCGTATAAGAGGTTTACCTATCATTATCAAAAGTGCACACATCGGGAAACACAAGAATGATATGGATTTGATACTTTTTCTTAAACTCTCCCTTAACTTCTCCTTGTTGTCATTCAACATCGAAAATACAGGAAAAACTACCTGACCCACAATTGTGGACAATGCACTGGTTGGAACCTGTTCCAGTTTCCGTGCCTGGGTATAATAACCCATATCCTGAGGGGTGTACCATTTGCCAATAATCAACCCCTGAATGTTTGTATATAAGGTTTCCACTAACGAGGAGGCTGCCATAAGTCCTCCAAAGGCAAATAACGATTTAAATGACTGCCAGCTAAACTCAAGGGTTGGCCTCCATTCACTCATTCTCCACAATAGCAAAACGCTGGCAAATGAAGATACCACATGCAATGCAACTAAGCTCCATACGCCAAATCCCATAAATGCCATGACAATTGCTACAGAAACTCCTGCCAATGCAGCAGTAATGCCACGTATGGATAGTTCTCGGAAACGAAGTTGTTTTTGAAGTTGTGTTGTTTGAACAAAATAAAAACCACTGATAAAAACTACAATACTCTGCACCCTCAAAACATCACGAAGCAAAGGCATTTTATAAAAACTTGCGATATATGGAGCTGAATAATAAAGTAAAACATACATGAGAATTGCAACGAAAAGGTTCCAATAGAACACCGTTGTATAATCCACATGAGAAGGATTACGTTTCTGAATAAGTGCTGCACCAAATCCTCCCATAACAAAAACCTCTGAAACAGAAATAAATATCTGAAGCATTCCTATACATCCGAAATCCTTAGGAGTAAGTAAATGAGCCAACACAATGTTAGCGATGAAGATAATACATATGGTACCAAACCTTCCAAACGCACTCCATAGCATCGAACTTATTGTTCTTGATTTAAGACTCTTATTCTCCATAAGACTGAAAATGTTCAATATTTAATCTTTGTCGATAAGGAACGATAGATATTGCAAGGAATGACAGGAAATTGACATATGGTAAAAACAACATCCACGACCTATGCAATAATATCAAGGAAAATGCCATGACCAGTGATAAAGCAAAATCCTTACGGATACCCCATACGAGAATCACTGTTATCGAAACAGAAAGAAGCAATCCAACCCACCCAAGTGTCATAATCATTCCACGGTAATCGGAAAGGCAATATGCAGTATCGAAACGGCCTATTCCAAAAATCTTTTCGGAAAAACTCATTCGATTATAAACCATAAGAGGCATGTTATTAGCTCTTACGTCAAGTGCATCGTCCATAGAAGAGGAGCTGGAAGCAACATCGACAACTTTTTCAAGATTACGACCAAACGCAAGTCCGTATAAATTGTCTTGAGTACTTTTCGGTAAAGAAGTATAAAGAACAAAAGAGCCTAACAACACTATTGGGAGCCACTTGGCAAACCTTAGCAACTTCTTCATCTTAAATAAAAAACGCCATTCTGTAAATAACACAAACAAAGGGAAATTTGCAGAGAATGTTAGGATACCGCATAAAACAATCCACCAATTTATCTTACGTTCCTGATATCTGTCAATCATATACACAAAGCCCAAAACTACAGCAAAATGCCCTGGTTCCATCATCATTCCACAAGCCCGATAAGCTAAAAATCCGAGTGGGTCTTGGATTGAAACGAACAGTCCATATACATGATAGGAATATCCAAGTCGAACATGGAGAGCCTCTTGTGGAGGTACTACAAAGTGAGGAACCATGTTTATCAAACCTACGAATGTCAATAACGAGACTACTGATGCACCAACCGCAAAAAAAACAACGACCTTACGTATGATATTGTATGTTTTCGACAATATTATATTATCCCAAAAGATTATAAATACGAAAGGAAGCCACAAGCATACCCTTTTAATAAACACAATCAAATTATCGCTTTGCGTGACAATATAAAGGGAACTGAATACAAAAACGGAGAGAAACAGAATACGTCTTTGGGACGACAAATCGATTGGTTTTACAAGCATAGTACCCCACATAATAAATAATGTAGTGAAAATGTGAATGACAGGAGATAATGCATTCCACATTATTACTGAGTCGAGGCTGGCAAGAAACCATAAGGTGGCTATTGCCGGCAACCATTTCTCTATGGTACTAATCTTTAACGTCATCAATGACTCGTTTTTCTGTTAAAGAAAATGGCTTTAAACTTGGAAGTACTACTTATTATATTGGATTCCATTTCGCTTTTTGATGAGCTCAAAGTAAAACAAATGTCACCTAAGCAATTCTAACTTTAACGACCACTTTCTTTACCTTTTCTGGCTCATTAACACACAATTGGGGCATGTGCCCGTCTTGTGGGAAGAAGATGGCAAAGTAGGACATAGGTTGAAGGACTAAGGTTGAAGGACTGAGGTCGGAAACTGCATTGTAGAATGCCGCATCTGTCTCTTCACTGTAGGATTTGGTCTCAGACAGTTCTTCCACGGGGAAACAGACAATCTTTTCATTGCCCTTCAGAAGGTACTGAATGTCTATATTCTGCCGATGAGTTTCATAGCCGTTCTCGTTCGTATCTTTTGTTGTATATTGAGAAACAATAGCCTTGACATTAGAAGAAATCTTGTAAACACCGACAGCAATATCAGCATTCACTTTTTTCAAGAACATCAAGCCTTCATAAATGTCGACTGAAAGACCTTTATAGAGTTCAAAATTATCTATCTTGTCGTAAATCATGAGAAACGACGGGAACAGAAATCCCAATCAGCTAACGATTATAAACTTAATACTGAACACTATGATCCGTGATCGTTAAGACTACAAGCCAAGGAGGGGTTTGAGATCACCTTCTTTGTGGAAAGCCCAGATAGTGGTGCCGAGGAAGGCAAGGAAAAGGAAGATCAACAGTTTCTTGGCACGTTTAGGGCCTGCTTTCTTTACCGGTACTGTAGCACGCTGAATAGTTGTGAAGGCTGGGGTTTCTTCCTGTACTCTTGCACTTGCGGCTGTTAACTGGGCTGCCACTTGCGTATAAGCATTATACTGGATTTGCATTTCGTTCTCTAAATCTGCACGTTTGCTCCGTACACTCTCTAAAATTACATCTTGGTTGGCATCGGCAAAAGCAGCATATGCCTGACGTGCTCTATCATATCTTGCCTTGGTCTCACGAAACAGTTTCTGATTATACTCCAAATCAACTCGCGCTTTACGAGTACGATAATCGGTAATGGCTTGTTGCAGATGCGCCTTAACAGAGTCTGCTACTGTAGCGCAGATCAATGGATCCTGATCATAAACATTAAGTGTAATAACTAGTGTTTTAGGATCCACATCGCATGAAACTTTCTGACTGACCAAATCAGCAATTTTTTTTTGTTGCTTAGTTAATTGGAAGGGATCCAACTGAGTGTTATCAACCTCTTCAGGTGTCGCTATCAGACTGATAAGATAGCTTAACGTGCCACTAATCGCCCTACTCCACCAAGGATACTTCTGTTCATTAAGTAGATAGTTGTAGTAGGTCATAACTCGTGTGGAGTCTTTCTTATGTACCGGAATCGAAAAAAGGCTGGTCTTGAAGTCGGTTGAGCTCACCATGTCAGGATAAAGGGTTGGAAAGAGAGCTTCTCCGCTAGAACTATTTGTTCCCAATCGCATACCAAAGCTATTCGCTATCGAAAGTAGTGAACTAGAACTACTTGAACGGGAGAGTTCTGGTGCCAGTACCACCTGACATTTGTAAACATTGTGAAGACTCAGCAAATAGATAATACTTAGTATAAAGGTGAAGCCCAACACCAAGAAATATTGCTTTTTATGCTTAAGCATATCCTGCTTGAACTTGCCAAAATCAAGAACAGTTTCCTCCTGTGGCGTTATTGTTTTGTTTTCTTCTGAAGACATAATTTGAAAATTAACAATTAAAAATTAAAAATTAAAAATTGATAATTATAATAACTACTTTGAGATTACAAACGTGAGATGGCTACGATTAACATTGCGATTGTAGTGAGCGGTGTAGTAATGCCTGTCAAAGTGCGGAAGTCAAATGGTTCCCTGCGTTTCTTACTCGGCACTACGATCTCGCAGCCTGGCTCAGGCATGGCGCCTTTTGAGGCAATACCCACTGTTCCGTTCTGATAGACAATGAAGGTCTTGGACTTCTTGGCCCTATTGCCAAAACCACCAGCCTGCTTGACATAGAATTTGGCATTCTGTCCTTTCTCGAAGGATAGCGTATTGGGGAACATCACATCACCAGATACCTTGACAGACGCGTTGTATTCAGGAACGTAGATTCGGTCACCTTCACGTAACAGCACATCTTTGTCAGAACCTGGATTCTTGATAGCCTCATCTAGTTCAATACCAACTGGATAAGAGTTATCCAAATCCATACGTTTCCATGCCACGGAGTCGTACCTATCGACGAGCAATTCACGGATAGCCTCTCGGGTAGCACGCATACGTACCCGCTCCTCATCGTTCATCCTGCGAACTAAACGGGCACCACGAAGATAAGCAGCATCGGTAGCACCACCGGCCATCTTGATGGCGTCGCTCAGGCGTAACGACTTGCTTTCCAACGTGAAATCACCTTCGTAGTTCACCTCGCCAGTTACCGTGATGGTACGTGCTGTATGGAAGGCAGGGCTCATACGTACATGCACCACATCGTAAGGCTGGAGGTAGAACTGACGGTCGTGGTTGATCACCAGTCCATCCTTGATATCGAAGGAGAAAGATTCGGAAATCTTATCGGATTTCTCCGTGGCCATCGGGTCGAGGATTCGTCTGGATACATCCACTCGGGCCAACGAAGCCATATCGCGAAGACCACCAGCCTGAATGATCAGGTCTTCGATGGTAGTATTATCCGCATACTCGTAGATTCCCGGCGACATCACTGCACCAGTGATGGTCAACGTGCGCTCCTTGATGTTCTCGGTGTTGGTCGGAATGAACAGCACATCCTCATTCTTCAAAGGTACATCGGGGATGGCTTCAGACATGATACCTGCCACATCCACAGAAATTACCTCCAAGGTTCTGTCTGGCTTCAGACGATGCAAGATGGCATGATCGGGGAAGGCATCCTCTTTGAGTCCTTCTGCATGTTCCACCAAGCTTCGTACACTGAACACGTTGTCATCCAGATGGAACTGTCCTGGACGGAACACGGCACCCTTGATCTCCACTACGTTCTCATAGCGATCGAGGATACCATCCACGGTTACATTATCGCCATCGGCTACTGTGAAGACCGACATATCGAATTCCTCCACATTGTGAACGGAATGGCGATCACCTGTGGAACGCTGTACCCTCACCGACTTGGTGTAGGCATCACCCGTGAAGCCACCGGCATATTTCAGCAAAGTGGAAACCGTTTCGTTCTTGCGCATCTCGTAAAACATCGGGCGCTTGACGTTACCAGTAATACCTACGATGCAGTCGTAGGTGCCAACTTGAATGACATCATCGTCCTGCAACATCACGTTGCCTGCCAGACGACCATTCAAAATGAATTCATAAATATCTACTACTGAGATGATACGACCACCACGTGAAACCTTGATGTTACGCAAGGTTCCTAGGTCCTTGATTCCGCCTGCCATATACAGGGCATGGAATACCGTAGCATAACCAGACAGACGATAGGTGCCGGGCGCTATTACCTCACCCATTACATTAACCATGATGGTACGGCTTCGGTTGACGGACATCTTGATATTGGAACTGCTATATCGCGAGCCTAAATGCGAACGGATCTTGGCGTTAGCCGATTCCACGCTCAGACCGCTGACCTGAATCGGGCCATAACCAGGAACGGTAATCTCACCTTCGGGTGAAACCGTGAGCTGCATGCTTTTCTGTGAAGCACCATAGATGTCCACAACCACCACATCACCAGGTCCTAAGACATAGCGTGAAGGGGTGGCGAGATTCATGTTCGGCTCGAAGGAGAGCAAACGGCGATTGAAGATGTCGTGACCGAAGATTTTCTTACCAAACGTCTCTTCTGAAACGGCACTGGATGTTTTTACATCGTCTTCTACACGCTGCTCTACATCGGTAGGACTGTCTTCTATCTCCGTGGCTGTACCCACCTTGGCGTCAACAACCTCTTGGTAATCACCACTCGCACTAACATTGTCGCTATCGAAATCGATGGTACGGACATTGGAGTTAACCCCCGTATCTCTTTTCTGCAACTGTTTCTCGAGCTGGTTACGAACGCGCTGGATCTGGTCCATGTTTACACCACGCTGCATCAGTTTAATCACAATCTGTGAACTGGAGGTGCCTGAACGGGCCTCACGCTGCATAAACTGTGCCACTTGGGTGTCTGACATCACTGACTGTGCTTTCAGTTCCACTGAAAACAAGCAGATAAGACAAGCGAATAACAATAATTTTTTCATATCGTCACAAAATAGTAGTTCCTGTTTTGACGCAGTTAACTTCTTTGAAGTTAACAAGTTATGAGTTTTGGAGGAAAGACAACGGATGCGGAAGGGGGGCGAACAGAAGAGTGAAAAAGTTGTTTCGTCGTGTAAGCACACTACGAACCAGGAATCCCAAATAACGCATCCGCTTCGGGGCATGAAGCCCGCAGACTGTCATCCGACTCTTGACAGGAGGTCCTGTCGAAAATAATTTCAGGTAGTAGAAAAAAACAAGAAAGGAATGGTTAAGAAGAGAATTCTTAGACTATGTCTAAGCTCGGAATCTCTTTCTCATCATTCCCTCTATCATGTTGGTAATCAATATGATTTGATATATCATGGGGTTACGTTTCTTCTGTTACGACCTAAAATCTGTGCAAAAGTAACACAAAATATTGATATAACCAAATAAAAAAGCCAAAAATATGCCTGCCACAAAGGAAATCAGAAATCGATGGTGGAACGGTACCAATCAAAGAGTTTGCGCACACCTTCTTCGATGTCCACCTGATGGTGCCATCCCAATGAATGGAGCTTGGATACATCGGTAAGTTTCCGAGGTGTTCCATCAGGCTTTGAAGCATCAAATTCAATGGTTCCATCGAAGCCTATGGTACGGGCTATGAGTTCTGCCAATTCACGGATAGAGATTTCCGTACCGGTACCGATGTTGATGTGACAGTTACGGATCTCACCCAAAGAAGGAATAGCTCCTCCCCTGCCCTTGCTGGTGTTGCGGTCAACGGCTCCGTCAATCTCTTTTCCATAGAATACGGACGAGTATTTCTCGACACCAATAATGTCAGAAAAATTCACATTCAGCAGCAAGTGTACACAGGCATCTGCCATATCTTCACTCCAAAGGAATTCCCTTAATGGATTGCCTGTTCCCCAAAGGGTAACCTTATTGTCAAAAACTCCTTGATTTGCCAACAAATCAAGAATCTTTTGACGAGTTGACAGATTATAGTTTACAGATAATAGTTCTTCGCTAACCGAGAAGCCTTCGACGGGACGTTTGTTAAGATCTTTGATAATAGCAGACCAGTTGTTTTCGTGGATTAATTTGGCCAAATAGATCTTACGCATCATGGCAGGCATCACATGGGAATTCTCCAGATGGAAGTTGTCGTTAGGACCATAGAGATTGGTGGGCATCACGGCAATATAGTTGGTGCCATACTGCAGGTTATAGCTCTCACACATCTTCAGTCCTGCTATCTTGGCGATAGCATATTCCTCATTGGTGTATTCCAAGGGGGAAGTGAGCAGAGCATCTTCCTTCATGGGTTGGGGTGCCAGCTTTGGATAGATACAGGTACTGCCCAGGAAAAGGAGCTTTTTCACGCCATGGGCATAAGCTTCACTGATGACATTACACTGGATCTTCATGTTCATCATGATGAAGTCGGCACGGTACAACGAATTGGCCATGATACCGCCCACAAAGGCGGCTGCCAGGACAACGGCATCGGGCTGTTCCTCGTCAAAGAACTGCCTAACAGCCACTTGATCGGTGAGGTCGAGCTCTGCATGGGTACGACCCACTAAGTTGGTGTAGCCGCGCTCCATTAAGTTGCGCCAAATGGCAGAGCCAACCAAACCTTTGTGGCCAGCCACGTATATTTTATAAGACCCTCTCCCCTGCCTCTCCCTTAGAGAGAGAGGAGTAGTTACTCCTGAGAATTGTAAACCATTATTCATAAGATTGAGGTTTATATTGACTTTTCGATTTCCTCTATAACGGAGTCGAGATTAAGCATAACATCTTCATTAGAAAAACGAATGACATGGTATCCCAACCTTTCCAAATCGAGTGTTCGTATTTCATCATCAATTTCTTGCTGACGCTCAAGATGGTATGCCCCATCCACCTCAATGACCAATCCATTACTTCTTGATACGAAATCAACTATATAGTCTCCTATAATATGTTGTCGAAGAAATTTAACACCCAATTTATCATTTCTCAACTCTTCCCACAGAATTTGTTCAGCTAATGTTGCCTTCTTTCTATTCTCTCTGGCATACTCTTTCAAAATCCCGTATCTATCAGGTGAAGCACTCCTATAATCAGACATTAAGGTTTTATCAATATTCATTACTTTGGAAGTAATCATTCCCCTCCATTGAGGGAGGGGTTAGGGGAGGGTCTTTTTTACGAAGCGCATGTCGTGATCCGTCATGATCTTGACGAGCTGTTCGAAGGAGGTCTTGTGGGGATTCCAACCAAGCTTTTCCTTGGCCTTGGTGGGATCACCCAGTAACTGATCGACTTCTGCCGGACGGAAATATTTGGGATCGACTTCCACCAATACACGACCCGTGGATTTGTCAATACCTTTTTCGTTCACACCTTCTCCCTGCCACTCGAGTTCGATACCCACATGATGGAAGGCTAAGGTAGCGAACTCACGAACGGAATGGTACTCACCTGTGGCGATGACGTAGTCATCTGGCTCTTTCTGCTGCAGGATCAGCCACATGCACTCGATATAGTCCTTGGCATAACCCCAGTCGCGCAACGAGTTCAGGTTACCCAGATACAGCTTATCCTGGAACCCTTGGGCGATACGTGCCGCAGCCAGTGTAATCTTTCGGGTGACAAACGTCTCACCCCTCCGCTCACTCTCGTGGTTGAACAAGATACCGTTACAACAGTACATACCATAGCTCTCGCGGTAGTTCTTCATAATCCAGAATCCATAGAGTTTGGCCACACCATACGGACTACGGGGATAGAAAGGCGTGGTCTCCTTCTGCGGCACCTCCTGCACCTTGCCATATAACTCGGACGTGGAGGCCTGATAGATGCGACACTCCTTCTCCAAGCCACAAATACGGATGGCTTCCAATAGTCGGAGCACACCTACGGCATCGGTTTCCGCCGTGTATTCAGGCACATCGAAGCTGACCTTCACATGACTCTGGGCTGCGAGGTTATAGATCTCGGTGGGGCGCACCTTACCGATGATGCGGATCAAGGACGACGAATCGGTCATATCCGCCCAGTGCAGATTCACCAGTCGTGCCTTCTTCATATCACGCACCCACTCATCGAGATAGAGGTGTTCGATACGTCCTGTATTGAAAGAGGAACTACGGCGCAGAAGTCCGTGCACCTCATACCCTTTCTCGATCAGGAACTCGGCCAGATAGGAGCCGTCCTGTCCTGTGATACCTGTTATTAATGCTACCTTGCTCATATTCTTATTTCAACGGATTCTTCTCTGACTGATACCAGGCGATGAAGTTCGTAATGCCCTCATGGAGTGTGACCTTGGGCTTATAACCGATCTCTGTCTCCAACTTGGTGGTGTCGGCATTGGTCATATACACATCACCCGGCTGCATCGGCTTCATAATCTTCTCGGCCTCCTTCCCCACTGCCTGCTCAATCTCACGGATGAAGTCCATCAGCTTCACAGGGTGTGAACAACCAATATTATAGACTCGGAAGGGAACGTTATTCGGACAATCTGTCGCTACTGGAGGCTGATCCAGACACTGGATAGACCCGTAGGCGATATCATCGATATAGGTGAAGTCGCGAATCATATCACCATTATTGAACACCTGTATCGGCTGTCCTTTGGTGATCGCGCTGGCAAACAACATCGGCGCCATGTCGGGGCGGCCCCAAGGGCCATAGACCGTGAAGTAACGCAATCCAGTTGCAGGAATACCATACAGCTTACTATAGCTGTGCGCCATCAGCTCGTTCGATTTCTTGCTGGCGGCATACAGACTCACCGGCGAATCCACCTTATCATCCTCAGAGAACGGAGCCTTGGTATTCAGACCATACACCGAACTGGAGGAGGCGAAAAGGAGGTGTTTGACGGGATAGTGACGACAGCATTCGATGATGTTCAGGAAGCCTGTCATGTTACTGGTCAGGTAAGCATAGGGATTCGTGATGGAATACCTCACACCTGCCTGGGCAGCTAAGTTAATCACCTTGTCGAACTGCTCCCTGGCGAACAAGCTATCCAGCGATTCCTTGTCCTCAATACCCATACGGAAGAACCGCATATTGGGGAAGGTACTGCTGACATACTCCTTGTTCCAATCCACGGAATCCATGCCCACGGCGATGCCGAGCTCATGTAAACGACCGTATTTCAAACGCACATCGTAGTAGTCGTTGATATTGTCAATACCAACTACCTCGTCGCCCCGCTGTGCCAGCAGGAAAGATATCTTTGAACCAATGAAGCCTGCGGCTCCTGTTACTAGTATTTTCATTCTTTAATCAATTATATCATACACGAATAATGATCCACCACTCCTAACAGATGACGTTCCTTGTCAACCACAAGTACACTATGGATCTTATACCGATGCATGATTTTCTGGATGTCTGAGATTTTCGTGTCGGGCAATACGCACTTCGGGTCGTGCGTCATGATATCAGCCACGGTCTTATTAAAGAACTCGGCCTGCCAGTTCTCCATGGCACGACGGATATCACCGTCGGTGATCAAACCAATCACCTTGTTATCTTCCAAGGATACGCCCAAACCAAGTTTTCCTTTACTTACCTGTATGATGGCCTCGCCCAAATGCATCTCCTTCGGGATGATCGGCATATCTTCTGAACTCATCACATCCTGTGCCGTGGTGAGCAGTCGTTTACCCAGTTCACCACCTGGATGGAACAAGGCAAAGTCTTGCGGTTTGAAATCACGACACTGCATCAAGGCAATGGCCAGCGCATCACCCATCACCAACTGGGCGGTTGTACTACTGGTGGGTGCCAGGTTCAGCGGACAAGCTTCTTTCTCCACTTTCGTGATGAGCTGGGCATTAGAATACTTGGCCAGTAACGACTGTGGATTACCTGTGATGGCAATCAATGGGATCTTCATGTGCAGTACCATGGGGATGAACCGCAACAGCTCATCTGTCTGACCACTGTTACTGATGGCCAGCACCACATCATCGTGACCCATCACACCGAGGTCACCATGGAAGACATCGAGGGGGTTGACGAAGAACGAAGGGGTGCCTGTACTCGACAAGGTAGCTGCGATTTTCGCACCCACATGACCGCTCTTGCCTACACCCGTCACCACGATTTTTCCTTTGCAGTGAAGCATCAGTTCCACGGCCTTGTCAAAGTCCTCATCCAACTGAGGAATCAAACCGAGCACAGCCTCCGCCTCATCCTTGAAGCACTGAATAGCTATATTACGTACGTCCATGAATACACGAAAATAAGGGTTAAAGAAGTTGCTTGACGAGTGTCTCTAATTTACTCAGTTCAAGCATGTTAGCCGCATCACTCAATCCCTTATCAGGATCTGGATGCACCTCAAAGAAGTACCCTGTGGCACCAAAGGCTTTAGCGGCCAGTGCCATACTGGGAACAAAGCGACGGTCACCGCCAGTCTTCCCGTTTGAACCACCCGGACGTTGTACTGCATGGGTACAATCCATGATCACGGTGGGCACAATCTCGAGCATGTCGGGGATGTTACGGAAGTCAACTACCAGGTTATTATAACCGAAGCAGTTACCCCTTTCTGTCAACCACACCTCCTTGGCACCAGCGTCCTTGGCTTTCTCCACCGGATAACGCATGTCTTGACCGCTAAGGAACTGGGCTTTCTTGATGTTCACCACCTTACCCGTCTTGGCGGCAGCTACCAGAAGATCGGTCTGCCGACAGAGGAAAGCAGGTATCTGGAGTACATCGCATACCTGTCCTACAGGCTCTGCCTGCCAACTCTCGTGGATATCCGTGAGGATGGGAAGTCCGTACTTGCTTTTCACCTCACTCAGCATCTCGAGTCCTTTCTCCAGTCCAGGACCCCTGAACGACCGGATACTGGTCCGGTTGGCCTTATCGAACGATGCCTTGAAGATGATCTCCACCCCCAAGGTCTGACGGATTCTCACAAATTCCTGCGCTACCGTATCGAGCAACTCGGCCGATTCGATGACACATGGTCCTGCAATAAACACCTTTTCCATGTTGCAAAAGTACAAAAAGTCCTCCATTCAACCAAGTCGTTTATACGTTTTTATGATTATTATTCCCTTTTTGCACAGATTTTCCGCCCGTGTTCTTTACTCTTTAGGAAAAAAGCTATACCTTTGCACAGTCTAACGGAAGAACGAAGTGACATGATAAATATGAGAAGGATTGTCCTATTGCTGTGTGGAATCTTCTGTCTGTGTAAGATGGAGGCGCAGCGTGCCGACTCGCTGATTGTGCATCAGCTGAGGGAGGAGGGAGTGACTTTCTCGAACGACAATTCCGTTGCCCTTCTGATGAGCGGTCAGGAGAAATTCGACGATATGTTCCAAGCCATCCGTCAGGCACAAAGCAGTGTGCACCTGGAGTATTTTAATTTCAGGAATGACTCCATTGCCGACCTCCTCTTCGAGATTCTTGCTGAACGGGTGAAGGCTGGCGTGGAAGTACGCGCCGTTTTCGATGGTTTCGGCAACACCAGTAACAACCAACCGCTGAAAAAACACCATATCAAAGCACTTCGTGAGAAAGGTATTCAGATTTATGAGTTCAACCCCGTGAAATTCCCATGGGTTGATGATGTCTTCAACCGCGATCACCGAAAGATTGTGGTCATCGACGGACAGGTTGCCTATACGGGTGGCATGAACGTAGCTGATTACTACATCAAAGGCACTGAGGTGGTGGGATCATGGCGCGATATGCACTGTCGTATTGAAGGCGAGGAGGTGAACACCCTGCAACGCATCTTCCTAAAGATGTGGAAGAAGGTTACTCATGAGGATATTCAGGGGGAGAAGTATTTCAG
Source organism: Prevotella sp. (assembly GCA_045114185.1). Lineage (GTDB taxonomy): Bacteria > Bacteroidota > Bacteroidia > Bacteroidales > Bacteroidaceae > Prevotella. The sequence continues at coordinate 53,374 of JBGUJY010000022.1, forward strand.
ACGACCGGAAGGTACGCGTTTTGAAGGACTGAAGACCGACACCTGCGATACTTCAGGTAAGAAGATGATCGGTATCATCAACCGTGAACCCCATATCACCAAAGCCATTATCCGTCATTTCTATGTCAACGCCATCAATGACGCGCATGACAGCATCAAGCTGGTGAACCCCTACCTCACCCTGAACCACAAACTGAAGAAAGCATTGAAAAAGGCGGCCAAGCGTGGGGTGAAGACGGAGGTGATGGTATCCAAGAACAGTGACATCGGACTGACGCCCGACTGTATGTTCTACAACGTTCACAAACTGATGAAGAAGGGGGTGGATGTGTGGATCTATGAGCCGGGATTCCATCACACGAAGATCATCATGGTTGACGGGCAGTTCTGTACAGTCGGCAGTGCTAACCTCAACGCAAGGAGTCTGCGATGGGACTATGAGGAGAATGCGGTAATCATCGATCCTTGTACCACCCAGGAACTGTCGGATATGTTCGACCGTGACAAGAATGATTCCTTTAAGCTAACGAAAGAATCCTGGAATCAGTGGCGCACACCATGGAAGAAGTTCGTGGGATGGTTTGCCCACCTGTTAGCACCGTTCCTCTAAACTATAAACTATTATCTATTATCTATAAACTACTCTGCCACGACGTCGCACATGATCCCCATGTCGAGATCCGAAATAGAATAAGCACTTAACAACGCTTGATCCTTCCGCATCTCATCGAAGAGATCCACCTGCTGACCTGCTTCCTGCTGTTGTTTCAGGAAGGTACAGAACGCTTCCACAGCCTTACGGGTATTGCCTTTCAACCACTGACAATAACCTGCATTCAGGTAATCGATCGGTGCTGGCTCATCAGCCAGCAGCTTGTCGTATTCCCGCTCTGCCTGCTCCAGTTTCTGCTGTCCCATCAATGCCCATGCCAATCCTCGGGTGACATGCTGCGAAGGATGCTCGAAATCCAGTTGGTAGAGTACCTTTACGGCATCATCAAAACGACCATTCTTGGAAAGGGTGATGCCATAGTTCAAGGCATAAGATGACTTATCCGGGTATTTCTGGTACAAATTCTCATAGGCGGCACATGCCTGACCATACTTTCCCTGCTGATAATAGGCACGGGCCAGATAGCGCATGGCCTGCTCATGATCTGGCTGCTCCTTCAGCACTTCCTCAAGAAGCGTAATGGCCTGTGGGATATCACCCGCATCCAAGAGCCACAGGGCATAGACCAATCGGTGCGAAGAATGAACGAACGGCATGCTGGGCTTTTGCAACTGCTGGAAGGCATCCGCGCAACGGTGCTTGACAAAGAACACGCACAGATCCGGATAACGTTTCGCCACATCCGTCTGCTGGAACGCACCATGTCTAACAAACACGATCCTGTCATCTGCAAAGGGATTTACCAATCCCCTACCCCTGTCGTACAAGCTATAGAAACGGTAGAGATCCTGCAGGTACATCCTACGGATATAGGTCGTTTCTTTCATCTGCTCCTCTTCCATCACCGGACCCATAGCCTCAGCACTGCCCATCATCTCCTTGATATCCGTGGGCAGATGGTCAACAATGCTCGACAAGGCCAATACAAACGAGTATTTATCACTGTCGCAGAAAGGACCGTGTTGCACCAGGTTGTTCATGAATCCTGACGAACCGAGTTTTTCGGAGATCATCGACAAGGCAGGATGTTCCGCATAGAAAGGACAGAACCAGTTGACGGCCTTGTGGAAGAACGGGAAGCGTTTCATCTGTGAGAAGCCGCCGAAATAGATATCCGAGCCGGCCTTCTGCATCTCAATCATCTTCTGGATGCTTTCCTCCATCTCCTCCATCCGCTCCTCTTCCGCATTGGGATTCAGGATATCATTGAGCGAATCATCTTCCTTCTCCGTGATGATACCATCGCGCGAGATGGTGAAATTATTGTTCTTCATCAGGGTGGGAATGATATCCTGCTGGATCTTCTCGTTGTCCTGACGGGTATTGATACAAAATACCAACTGCTTCTGAAGATCGGTCACATCCTGCACCACCTTGGGGTCCTGACAGGCATCGCAGACCATCATTACTGTCTCATCGGACACATGCTCATCACTGCCCAGTGCGAAGGCCCAACCCACCAAAGCACGCTGACGCACATAGTCGTCTGTGGTTCTGAGATAGACATGCAATAAGGTGGCAAACTTCTGGATATCGAAGGTCTGGATGGTGGAGAGCATCACAGCACTGATCAGTACCTGTGCATCCATTCTATCGATAGTAGGCGATAAAAGCAGATCCTCGTAGAACTGCTGGTCACTCTCGCTCCAAGGGAAGGAAACGATCAAACGACTGAACTGTTCTGTCAGTAAAGAATGATGACTCTGATGCAGTGCGCTCTCTTTCGTCTTCCGCTCCTCCTCGGGCTCCAATGACAGCATCGCCATCCCCGAGACAAACTCCTCCAATCGCTCTTTGAGTCGTATATCAGGTATTGTTCCCATACCTGCAGCCTCAGCATCCGCAAAGAACAACAGGCTCTTCTTGGCATGTCTTACACGCAGGGCCTGAAGAAGTCGGTATAAACGTTTCTGCAGATGGGTATATAGTTTCTCCCGAGAAGGATCCTGATAACCTTGGCGGGCATAGTCGAGCATCAACCGATAGTCATTCTCTATGCTATTGATGACATCCATCGCACCATCGAACGGTTGGTCCGCCACGTATGCACGCAGCATCGAAATGGCCTTCCGCAACTGATGACTAATGATCAGCTGAGGTACCTCAGACAAATGATCTATCGTTATTGTACTCATACTATTTCAACCATTGGTCGGCACGGTCAAGATCCTTTTGCCGCGGCGTCTTGGCATGCTCGAATTTCAGTTTAGGAAGAGCCTTCACTGTGTTATCATCAGCATTGGTATATTTCTTGATGATATCGGCATAGAACTTCATGCCACGCTGATTGATGCTATCACACGCCATATTGTAGCCCTTGATAAAGGCTGTGAGCTGCTTCTGGCGGCGCTTATCGGTTAAAGCTTTCTCCTTAAACACGATGGCACCCATATGGAGATCCTTGTCGCGTGAGTCCATCAGCACGGGATGTTTCTGAATACGTGCAGCTGTGGCCTGCGGTTCTGTAAAGAACATGGCATCAAGTTCGTTATTGACCAGCATACGCAGACGGATGTTGGGATCGTTGATCTGGATGCGGAACACATATTCCGACCTCAGTTTGGCACTGTCAACAGCAATGGAGGTCAGCATGTCCGTCACGGAATAGCGGGCCATACCCACCATCTTGTCCTGTAACTGCTTCAGTTCACGGATACGGGCCAGACGGTTACTGAACAGTTGCCAATAGGCATTGGTGGCAGCCACATAGCGCAAGCCCACTCCCTGATGCTTCATCCGCTGGGCACGCACCACATCGGTTACGTTCCCTTCTATCTTTCCCTTCTTCAGGGCCTCGTCACAATCAATCTGCGACTGATACGGCTTAACCCGCACATCCTCGCCGAATTTCTCAAAGAAATGGTGATCGTAGGCCACGAACAAAGGCAGACAATCCAGTGTGGGCAGACTTCCCACCTTCAGTGCCAGCGAGTCCTCTTTCTGCAAACGGGCTCTCTCTGCCCGCGACAAACGTTTCTGTTCCTCATACGTTTTACCGCATGAGAACAGGAACAGGCTCAATATAATTAAAATACAATATCTTCTCATTGCATAACCTTTATGGGCGATGCAAAAGTAATCATTTAATTTGGATTACGAAAGAAAAGCAGACTTTTTAATCTTTAATCTTTAATGTTTAATTCACTACAGCCTTACCATTGCGAATATAGATGCCCTTCTTGGTAGGCTTCCCGTTGATCTTCCTTCCATCAATCGTGTACCACCTCTCACTTGTAACTTGAGACTTGTCACTTGTAACTTGCAGGGCTTCGCCTGTGGTAATGCCATTGACTACATACAGTTTCCAGGTATCGCCTGTATCCTTTTGCCATACCTTCCACTTCTTTCCATTAGCAATGGCCAATTGTTCTTTGGTCATCTCATTTCCTTCAGAACTTGTTGATGTGGAAATATAGAGATTACCACTTGAAACAGAAGGAAGACTGTTCACGGTGTTCGTCATATAGCTATCCTTCAGTTTGTTTCCTTCACAGTGTATGGTTGTCAGCTTCGTATTGCTCTTAGGCAATGTAAGTGAAGTGAGCTGATTATAGCTGCAATCCAATATGGTCAAATTATTGTTAGAAGAAACGTTCAAGCTACTTAATCGGTTGTTACTGCAATACAGATTCGTTAAATTGCTGTTGGATGAAACGGACAAGCTGCTTAGATTATTGCCATCACAATATAGATTCCCTAAACTCGTAGCTGAAGACACATTCAACGATGAAAGACTATTATTTTTACAATTCAATGAATATAAGCCAGTTATACCCGATAGATTCAGCGAGGAGATGGAATTGTCCGGACACCCCAAATAGAACAGATTTTTGTTCTTCGACATATCGAGGGATGTCAGCCGATTTTTTCCGCACCACAATTTTAGCAGATTGGTGAAAAGACCGATACCTGTAAGGTTCGCGATACTCTTCCCTTCTACATTCATTTCGGTAACCTCATCTACAAAAACCCATCCTGTTTGATCATAATAACTTTGATTCGATATAAAGTTGCGGAAATTGGCATCTGGGAAGTTGGTGGCATTCAGCTCATATACGTTCATCCCAACAGTGTTCACCGACCAGCCTTTATTCTGAGCTTTATTTACGTCATCTTTTGAAATGTAGGGAGTCGTATTGAAAGTCCCACTCGATACGCTGGGGAGTTTTCCTACGATATATTTATTCATATTAAAATAGATATTCCTAACAGTAAGATCATCATTTGAAAAATCAACCATCTTCAACGAATTATGGGTACCCATGGTGATAGACACCAAGTTTGTACAGTTTTTGCAATTCAATTCTTGTAAAGCGGTATTGTTTGACAGATAGAGCGACGTGAGACTCTTGCAACCAGTGCAATACAATTTAGTCAATTTGGTGTTGTAATTCAAATAAATCGATGAGAGATTCACGTTGCCAGAACAAGACAAACTAAGTAATTCTTTATTATATGACATATCCAACGATGTCAGCTTGTTGTTGTCACATACAAGTGATGTCAATGATGTATTCTTAGACAAATCAATGGAAGTAAGGTTATTGTTGTTACATGCTAATGCCTGAAGACTGGTTAAATACTCTATTCCTTTCAAGTTAGAGATGCTCTTATTACTAGCAATGATGTATGTAGCATTTTTGATCTCTTGCTTGATAAGATACCCGTCACCGCTTGTGTCAAGATTGGAACTGACGTACGAACGAAAATTGCCGTCAGGGAAGTTGGTGCTATTGATGCGAACCGCAGTGGTCTTGATCTCTAAATTTCCAGTGATTGCGCTCCCATTTTTTTTGAATGTACCACTACTGAAGCTTGCCCCTGAGGGTGATGAAATAGCCATGTCTTCATCGAGAGAAAAACTGGAAAGTCCGATTACCGTTTGGGTTGCATCATTCCCGTATAACGTTACATTGGAGGTTCCTCTGATAATCAAACAATTCAGATTTTCCACAGCTGGAATACTCTCACCGCCCCACACACAGAGTATGGAATTCGCGACTTGTATCTTGCCTACGCTGTTTCCTTTGATGCCTATGTTACTACCTTGACAATAAATGTCTGTATTCGAAATGGTAACCCATTCATCAGAGTTGATTGACAAATCGGAGGAGTAGGAACTTTGGAACACAGCATGGCCAACACCTTGACTCGTGAAGGTTGTTTGGGTCTTTAGAAGCACGGCCTCTTTGTTGGTTGATTGAATCCAGCAGCCCTTATTGGTACCTTCACTATCGTAGTATTCTTCGAAAACAATTGTCAACCCGTCACAGCTTCTGTTCTCGATACCTACAGCATCTTTGGGGAAGATGCTAATGTTCCTCAAATAGAGCGTTTTTGAAGACGAGTTGTAATAGATGCGTCCGCCCGTACCCACAGACACACGGTCAATGTTCGCCAGGCTCGAATAGTTACTCGATGTGATTTGTGTTCCGGCTATATATACGCCGTACCCTGTTGCAGCCTTCACACTCATTGTTCCCACAAAAGAGAAAAATGCCACGAGAAGCATGATGCTCTTCATACGTCTTCTGTAAATCTGTTTCGTTTTCATGATTGTCCCTATTGATTTTTAGTTATTATGCTGCAAATATACAACATAATTATAAAATATCCAATGATTTACGCAAAAAAGTGAAAAAGAGATGGCTCACCCCGAAGGGGCAAAGGCTGGTGAGCCATACCAAAACCTTGATGGAGGGCGGTATCTGCCCGGAATCAATTACATCCTCCCCATATAGGGGGAACTGATGGAGCAGCGAGAGCAGAGTTATGCTTGCATGAACTATGCCGAGTCGCGACAGAAGTCGACGAAGTCAATTGACGGGTGGGGGTGGATGTTTCTTTTGCCTCTTTTCTTTGCGCCAAAGAAAAAGAGGGAAGAAAGGATACTTACGCTCGACAGTAAAAATAAAAAACCATTTTATTTTGTATTTCACTCGCTTAATCTGTACTTTGGCCTACGCCGAAAATACTAACGCTCGACAATAAAAATAAAATGTATTTTATTTTGTATTGTTCTCGCTTAATCGTATCTTTGTACCAAAATATAGAGTGATATGGCAAAGGATAAGATTGCATACGTGTGTTCCAACTGTGGACAGGAATCAGCGAAGTGGATTGGGAAGTGTCCGGCTTGTGGACAATGGAACACGTTTAAGGAGATTCGTGTGGCTCACGAATCGGGCTCATTAGCAGCTCGTTCTGCAGCTACGAGCGTTAAAATCTCGCAACAGAACGGAAAGAATAAACCTTTGTATCTCAGAGATATATCCCAAAAGGATGAACCAAGGATTGATATGCACGATGACGAGTTGAATCGTGTATTAGGTGGTGGCTTGGTTCCGGGTAGCATCATCCTCTTGGGTGGTGAGCCAGGCATCGGCAAGAGTACCCTTTCCTTGCAGACTATGCTTAATTTGCCAGAGAAAAAAGTACTCTATGTGAGCGGTGAGGAAAGTGCACACCAACTCAAGATGCGAGCCGAACGTTTGCATCCTCAATCTTCGGATACGGATGGGGATAACTTCATGATTCTCACAGAAACATCCTTGGAGGCCATCTTCGACCAGATCAAAGAGGTGCAACCCGAACTGGTGGTCATCGACTCCATCCAGACCATTTCCACAGAAGATGTGGAGAGCTCACCGGGCAGTATCTCTCAGGTTCGCGAATGTGCTTCTGCCCTACTCCGCTTCGCCAAGACCAGTGGAGTGCCTGTGATCCTTATCGGTCATATTACCAAAGAAGGAACCCTGGCAGGACCGAAGATTCTGGAACATATCGTGGATACGGTGATCCAGTTCGAAGGCGACCAACATTATATGTACCGCATCCTGCGAAGCATCAAGAACCGTTTCGGTAGTACATCAGAACTGGGTATCTATGAGATGCGCGAGAACGGACTCCGACAGGTGAGCAACCCCTCGGAGCTGCTGCTGACACAAGACCATGAGGGGTTGAGCGGTGTGGCCATCTCCTCAGCCATTGAGGGCATACGACCGTTCCTCGTAGAGACACAGGCGCTGGTATCCACTGCCGCCTACGGCACACCTCAGCGTACAGCCACAGGGTTTGACCAACGACGATTGAACATGTTGCTCGCCGTGTTGGAGAAACGAGTGGGCTTCAAACTTGCCCAAAAGGACGTGTTCATCAACATCGCCGGCGGATTGCGGGTGACTGACCTCGCCATGGATCTCAGTGTGATTGCCGCCGTGCTATCGAGTAATGTCGATACACCCATCGAAAGTGGATGGTGCATGGCTGGAGAGGTAGGACTGAGTGGTGAGGTACGACCTGTCAACCGCATCGAACAGCGCATCGCTGAGGCTGAGAAACTGGGATTCCAGCACATGATCATCCCCAAGCAAAACCTCTCAGGACTGAACACCAAACGATTCAAAATCGAACTGCATCCCGTCAGGAAGGTGGAAGAGGCACTCAGGGAATTATTCGGGTAAAGCCAATATTAACCCAAAGTCCCGGTTGTGGCACCAGACCGTAATCCACATAGTGTTTGTCAAGAAGGTTGTTGCCTTCTACAAACACGGTGTAGCGAGGATGATTCCACGAAAGACGGGCATCCCAAAGACTGTATGGGTGGTAATCATGCACGGATCCGTTGAGATCCGTGTAGCTGTCTACACGATCCTGAAAACGATAGCTGATACCCAAATCCAGATAGGCAAACAGATGCAGTTGCAAGGATGCCACGAACTTATGGCGCAGGTACTCCAAGGAATACTGCGACTGGATATGCGCTCCCGCCTGCTTATCCTCATCCAGATAAGTATAAGCCATGCGGAAGGATTGCAGGAACTGCTGCGAACGCCATAACTCCTGCAGACGGATTGTCCAGGCACTCTCAAAGCCCAGGGTGTTCACCTCCGTATGATTCACACTCTCCCATATAGGATCTGTTGCAGAAGTATCGAGAATCCAATCGATCATGTTCCTGCTATGATGATGGAACACGCTGGCACTGGCAGTGATGGCATTCGTGAAATACTTCACTCCACCCTCTACGGCATGGAGCTCTTCCGGTTTCAGGTACTTATCCGCCTTATGACCGCCCACACTGTAATAGAGTTCAGTGAATGAAGGCATGCGCAAGGAAGAGTTATACGAAGCATATACCTTCCAGTGATCACCCATGCGGTAACTCATATCCATACCCGGATAGATCTTAAACGGCATCTCGTTCCAGGTGTTCTTCACGGCAATGAAGCCCGCAGATAGCGTGAACTGTCGCAATAGGATATTATGCTCCACATGGAAACTCAGGTTCGTACGGTTCAGTCCGAGGGTATAATCACGGTCGGTACCATGGATATGGACAGGTGTATGCAACGGCTCTCCCAGGTTCCCACTGATCAGGTCTTCGTTGCGGAACTCAGCACCAAAAGCCGTACGACCTGCCACCCAGTCGAAATAACTATTGAGATTCAGTCCATAGACATCACACCTATTATAGTTATACTTCATCACATCAGGCTGACCGCGGTATCCCTCATAGCGATCACAAAACCGATTCCAATAGATGGAAGGAAGGAAATGGTAGTCGCCTGACCGTAGTTCTGTCCGTATAGCCGCAAAGATCTTATCGGTATGTTCGAACTGGTTATCAGCCTTCCATTTAGGCGTAGCATACGATGTGCTGCTACCCCACCCTTTGGAACGCATACCCAAGTGCCAGTTCACCCGAAGATGAGGGTCGGCATACTGTCCTTGATAGAAAAGCTTCGTGCCTTCATAGTCGGCATTCAGGTTACCCGATTGCGAACGACTGTACCCGTCGCTGCGGGCATAACTGCCGCTGAGTTGGTTGTTCCAATGACTTGTTTGGATATTTGCCCGACCACCTCCTTCGAGATAGCCATAAGAACCACCCGCCATGTGAACATCAGCGCTACTGTTGACAGGCATCTTGGTAACGATATTAATCGCTCCAACAAGAGAGGAAGTACCAAAAACCCGTCCTGCCGGTCCTTCCAGCACCTCAACACGTTCAATGTCATGGATATCAATCGGGAGATCAAAAGTGTTATGTCCCGTCTGCGGATCGCAGATATTGATGCCGTTGAGCAGTACTGTAATCTGCTCGGATGTGCCGCCCCGTATGCTGATGTCGGTCTGCGCACCCAATGGAGCCCGCTGTCTGACATCCACGCCTGCGGCGTATTTCACCAGATCGTTAATACTCTGTACTGGCGCCTGCGCAACCTGCTCACGGTCCAGTACTGTTACCATTCTCGCCGCTTGCCCGATGGTAAGCGGAGCGCGCGAGCCCGTGACTTCCACGCCATCGAGCACCACCTCCCTGTTGATCTTCCAGGTAGTGGAATCCACCTTGTCGGTATCCGTACTCACACCGTCAGCCTTCGCATAAGTGAGCGTGGTCACGCTGAGTACACCGACAAGTACCACCTTTCCCAGACAAGCAAAGAGTGCATAGCCCTTGTTGCTGAACTGCTTGAACTTCAGGGCTTCGCGCTTGTTGAATTCTCTATATTTATTCATATGGATTATTAGAGGTGAGAGGTGAGAACCTCTCACTTCTCACCTCTAGTATAATCAAAGCAATCCACATCCACATAGCCACCCTGCTTCTTGGTAGCATAGCAGAAGATGCCGAACTTCGACCCCATGAAGAAGCGGCGCCAGTCGAAACGCAGCTTGTAGTCCTTGGTGCCGATCTGTATCCACTCCTTACCATCGAAGCTATAGTAGAAATTGGCCACGTCCTTACCACCACGCTGAACAGGAGTGAAGTCGCCATCGATGCGCAGCCATACCTTGGATGACTTAGGCGATACCTTTGTGAGCACAACGCCCGAAATCAGCTTCTCATCGTACTTGGTGATGGCCTTCTCACGGTCGGACAACTGTACTGACAGTTCTTCCATCTCCAGACGCACCGACTTACCCGATTTCTTGAGCGTCAGCGAACCTGTATCGCTGTTGAAGGCAGCAAAGCCGGCACAGTCGCCATCCTTCATGTGCGAGAAGTCGATCAGGACACAAGCACTACATGTCGGACCCTCCATGCGCTGTGTCAACGTGTTCGGAGCCAGATAGAGGTTCTCCACCACACGGTTGGTCTTCAGTCGCAGGAATCCGGGACGCTCAGTCAATGACCATGCCTTATCAATGGGATTATGGTTCCATTGCCAGTGCAGACCCAGTTTGGAATCTGAGAAATCATCAGCCTTCACGATGGAAGTCACGGGCTCACCACTCTTCAGCGGACGCATGGTCAGTGGCACCTTTCCGTTCTCATCGCCAATCTGAGGCCATCCGTCGATCCAGCGACAAGGAGAGAGCGTCAGCACTCGTCCTACACCACCACGGTCCTGGAAGATGATGCCATACCAGTCACCATCCTGTGTATCCACAATCGTACCCTGTCCTACATAGCCAAAGGTACTGAACTCACTCTGTAAAGCCAAGTTCTTCTCATAAGGACCGTGAATATCATCAGCCCGATAGCACACCTCACGACGATGCTGACCCGGTCCGTAGGCCTGAGAGATCATCAGCAGGTAGTACTTGCCGTTATGCTTGATCATGCGGGAACCCTCCAGAAGACCAGTCTCATCGGCCTCACGCTGGAAGATATGCTGATAGGTGCCTTCAATGACATCAGAGAGATCGGGCTTCAACTCCATCATCTCACCCGTGCCATAGATCACATACACCCTGTTGTCATCGTCGAAGAACAAGGAGCAGTCATGGAAGTGGCGCATTCTCGACACGAGATTCCACGGGCCTTCAGCCTTCTCGGCAGAGAAGATATAGGTGTCGCCCATCTCACCCTGCTCGTTGGGTGCCAGCAAGGCATAGAACTTTCCGTTATGATACTTCAGTGAGGTAGCCCACTGACCACGACCATATACCGTTCCTTCCAGCAGGTCGTACTTGGGTGAGTCGGTCAACTTATCAAAGATATAACCCACGGTCTCCCAGTTCTTCAGATCCTTTGACTTCATCACAGGTGCTCCCGGCATCAGGTGCATGGTGGTGGAAACAAGATAGAAGGTGTCGCCCACACGGATGATATCAGGATCGGGCACGTCAGACCACAGCATCGGGTTCTGAATTCTCGTGCTGTCCAACTCTGAAGGTAAAAGGATACGAGGCTGCGCATTTCTACGCGGCTGTGCTTCAGCTGCGAGCGCAACGACCAGGAACAGGATAAAAATAATACTTTTCTTCATATTGCTTGATGTTAATGTGTCTATTGGATGGTGATGGTCTGACGCTTCAGATCCTTGTCATGTGAACTGTTTCCGTAGAGGATCTCATACCGACCAGGTTTGGTGCGCATGGTATTACTCTCGGCATCCCAGAACTCAAAGCTCTTCGGCGTAAGCTCTATGGTGGCAGTAGCTTTCTGTCCTGCCTTCACGTTCACACGCTGGAAGCCACGGAGCGATTTGATGGGCCCGTCGGCATCAGAGAGATCACGGATGTAAACCTGCACAATCTCTGTTCCATCGCGCTTGCCGGTGTTGGTTACGGGGATGGTGATGGTGACTTTTCCGGAATCTCCGGATAATCCGGACATACCCTCGAGATTAGCTTCTCCGATCTCGAAAGTGGTATAACTCATACCATAACCAAAGGCAAAGAGCGGGTCATTGAAATAACGGTAGGTGCGTCCCTTCATCGAGTAGTCCTCGTAGTCGGGCAACTGCTTACTGTTCTTATAGAAGGTCACGGGTAGTTTACCACTGGGGTTGACATCACCAAAGAGCACGTCAGCAATGGCAGTACCACCCTCCTGACCGGCATACCATACTTGTACGATGGCATCGCAAGTCTCAGTCTCGGGTTCCAGGGCAATACATGAGCCGGAACAGTTCACGAAGATCACCTGTTTGCCAGCCTCCTTGAGTGCCTTGAGGAAGTCGCGCTGCACCTTCGGCAGTTCGATGTTTGTACGGTCACCACCCTTGAAGCCTTCGATATCCACGGGCATCTCCTCCCCCTCGAGAGCAGCAGAGATACCTCCCACGAAGATCACCTTGTCGATACCTTTCAACTGACTAATGATCTGCTGGTAATCGATAGTGCGCTCCTTGGCCACATTGATCTTCAGGTTGGCATTCCATGTCTTGACGAACTGGAAGCGAACCTCTATCTGGTAGCTCTTTCCTTTCTCGGCCTGGATGACGGTACGGGTGGGTGTTGTACGCCAAGTATGCTCCCTGGCTTTGCGTTCACCGTTGATATAAAGTTCAAAATGTCCACAACCCTCTACGTTTACCACGTACTCGCCCGACTCTTTAGGTGTAAACACGGTCTCGTATTTAGCCGAGAAGTCCTCAATCTTCACGCCTGGGGCGAAGTTATGCATACCAGCCGTTGTAACAGCCAGTGGTGTGGTATAATATTGCGTGGTGACAGGCTTACCCTCCATTGTCGTGTTGTTCCAGAAAGTCCCCTTTAGACCTTTCTTCCCACCTGTTGCACACTGTGTAGCCAACAAACAGTCCATAATCTGGTCGTAGGTCAGGTCGCAGCCTGCAGCATAGAAGAGTTTGGGATTGGTCATCTTCTGATTAGGCAACCTCAGCTTCTCGCTATTCACTTTCAACTTTCCACAAATACCATCAAGGATGGTGACGGTATGGTTGGGCATACCATTATAGTTACCCCACATCATCGGAGCATTGTCGGCATTAGGACCGATCACGGCAATCTTTTCCTTTCCCTTCTGTAAAGGCAAGATCTGATTCTTGTTCTGCAAGAGTACGATGGTCTGACGAGCCATGTCGAGGGATGTCTGGGCATGCTCCTTGCACGACATCTTTGAATATGGAATCTTCGACCACTCCACAAGCGACGGGTCATCCATCTCACCTAAGTCGAAACGACCTTCAAGCAGACGGATTACGTGCTTGTCAACCTCAGCCTCAGAAAGCAATCCCCTTTGCACAGCCTCCGGGATACTCTTATACGCATAGTCGAAGCCGCACTCCACATCGGTACCTGCTATGACAGCCTTTGATGAACCGTGAACGGCATCAGAGGAACTCTTATGGTTCATGTGGAAGTCGCTGACGGCACCACAGTCGCTGACCACCAGATACTGGAAGCCCCACTCGTCGCGAAGAATCTGTTGAAGCAGACGGTTGCTGCCACAGCAGGGATCATCATCGAGTCGCTGATAGGCACACATCACCTCGCGCACCTTTGCATCCTGCACCAATGTCTTGAAGGCGGGCATATAGGTCTCCCAGAAATCGCGTGCGGAGACATCGTTGATGTTCACTGTATGACGCGTATACTCAGGACCGCTATGTACGGCATAGTGCTTGGCACAAGCCCACAGCTTACGATACTTCGCATCCTCAGGACCCTGCAAGCCCTTCACCACCTGTACACCCATCACGGAGGTCAGGTACGGGTCTTCACCGTAGGTTTCCTGTCCTCTTCCCCAACGCGGATCGCGGAAGATGTTCACATTGGGCGTCCAGACGCTCAGACTGTGGAACTTCTCGTCTATACCAGATCCGCGATACATGCGTTCGTTATATTGGGCACGGAACTCCGTAGAGGCAATGTCGAACACATTATATAATAAGGAGGGGTTGAACGATGCCGCCATGGCAATCGGTTCCGGGAACACGGTTACATGATCCATGTTGGCGGCACCATGCAAGGCTTCGCTCCACCAGAAAAACTTTTTGATACCCATACGAGGAATGGCAGGACTCTCATCGAGCATCAGCTGGGCCTTCTCCTCAAGAGTCAGTCGCGAGCACAGATCCTTTGCCCTTTCTTTGGCACTCAGGTTAGGGTTCTGATAAGGATACGACTGTGCGGATACATGTATGCCTACTGCGCAAAACATGATCAACAAAAAAAGAAACCTTTTCATAAGTCATTTGTTTTTATTAAGTTATCGGATTTTTTCTTTAATTTTCAATTCTCAATTTTCAATTTTCAATTTTCAATTATCCCCGCTTCACGCAACGCTTCTTCGCGCTCCAAGCAGGTGGCACACTTCCCACAAGGCTCATCACCACCCTTATAGCAGCTCCAGGTTTTGGAATAGTCAATCCCCAGTTGCTTTCCCTTGCGGGCAATAGCTGCCTTACTGATATTCGTATAGGGTGCCAACACCTCAATACCCGGGAATGTGCCTGCCTTCGTAGCTGCACTCATCGCCTCCACGAATGCCGGACGACAGTCGGGATACACGGTATGATCCCCACCGTGATTGGCCATCATCACATATTTCAGTCCGTTGCTCTCGGCAATACCTGCGGCAATCGAGAGCATGATACCGTTGCGGAAAGGTACGACGGTAGAGGTGATATTCTCATCAGCATACTGGCCTTCGGGAATCGCGTCGGCTCCTTCCAACAAGGAACTCTTGAAGTACTGATGCATGAAGCCCAGTTCGATCACAATATGACGGATACCCAACTGTTCACAGTGCCAACGGGCAAAGGGAATTTCCTTTGCATTGTGGTTACTACCGTAGTTGAAAGAGACAGCCAAGGCGATACGCTCACGCATATCATATAATAAGGTGGTGCTATCCATCCCACCGCTTAAAATCAAAACGGAATCTTTCATGGCTACAAAGTTACGAAAAAACGAGTACAATGCAAAAAAAAACCGATTTTCTTTTCATTGTCGAGTGCATTGTAAGTTCGGCGAAGCCAAAGTTACGAATAAACAAGGACAGTACAAAGAAAAAGTAAAATTTCTTTTGCTATTTGCTCGCTTATTCGTACCTTTACACCTGAAATGAAAAGAGACATACATAACGAGATTGAGTTGATGGAAGAGATTCAGCAACTGGGGTTCCTTCCGCTACTACCTTGTAACATCCCCGGGTTCTCTGCCGAGGAGATGGTGGATGACGACTGTCGTTATGTGCTCTTGCCCGACGGTGGTTGGGACTGGCCGTTATGGAAGTGGAAAGGTCCTATCGTGACTGAAGGAAACTGCGTCTATGGGAAGTTCTTCGCAGGAAAGGCCGTATTCATCAGTAAGGAGTGGTGGCCCGACTTCTATAACTACCGTCGCAGTAAGCACCCGCAACCCGCAGAGGGTTCCATCGAGGAGACCATCCTATTGACCCTTCAGTTGAACGGAAGCATGATTACCCGTCAGTTGCGTGCTGCCTGTGGCTTTACTGGTCCTAAGATGCGCAGCAGGTTCGACAGTTTTGTTACCCGACTGCAGATGGGTTGCTATATCGTTACCGAGGATTTTGTTTATCCAACCGACAAACACGGTCATGAATACGGCTGGGGATGGTCGTTGCTCACCACACCCGAACAACTCTACGGTCGTGAGTTCTGTCAATGCAACCGCACCCCTGAGGAATCCTATAACCGACTCTTCTCGCACCTGAAAAACATACTTCCTAAGACTGAAGAAACGCTGATTCACAGGCTTCTCAGATAGCTCATAACACCTTCCTTGGAATAATATTCTTTCTCAAAGATATTTTAAAGGCATTTTAAGAATATCTTTCTTTAAATCATTTCAAATATTACAAATAATTCTGATATTTGAAAGAAATTTGGAG
The DNA here is from genome assembly GCA_045114185.1 of Prevotella sp. Lineage (GTDB taxonomy): Bacteria > Bacteroidota > Bacteroidia > Bacteroidales > Bacteroidaceae > Prevotella. The sequence goes on from JBGUJY010000022.1 coordinate 69,603, forward strand.
GATATTACTAAAGTCCGTACCTTTGCGCTGTGTTTACAACACATCGCGAGAACAGGCATCGCCTCGGCAATTCGAATATATTCGATTGCACTCGGCTCGCACTGTCCTTGCACCGAGATAAGATTAGGTTAAATAATTAAATATAATAGAAAGGATAAGATTATGAGTAAAAATTATCGTTTTGAGACACTGCAACTCCATGTAGGCCAAGAGCAGGCTGACCCCGCAACCGACGCCCGTGCGGTGCCCATTTACCAGACCACATCGTATGTGTTCCGTAACTCACAGCATGCTGCCGACCGTTTCGGTCTGCGTGACGCAGGTAATATCTACGGTCGTCTGACCAACTCTACCCAGGGTGTGTTCGAAGACCGTGTAGCTGCCCTCGAGGGTGGTGTGGCCGGATTGGCTGTTGCCTCTGGTGCTGCTGCTATCACTTACGCCCTGCAGAACATCGTTCAGGCTGGTGATCATATCGTGGCTGCCGACAACCTCTATGGCGGTTCCTATAACCTGATTACCCACACACTGGCTACACAGGGTATCAGTAATACCATTATTAATGTCAACGATTTGGATGCACTCGAGGCTGCTATCCAGCCGAACACCAAGGTGGTGTATGCAGAGACCTTCGGTAACCCGAACTCGGATGTGCTCGACCTCGAAGGTGTGGCTGCCGTGGCTCACAAGCATGGCATTCCGTTTATCGTTGATAATACCTTCGGCACCCCCTATCTGATCCGTCCGTTGGAGCATGGTGCTGACATCGTCGTTCACTCTGCCACCAAGTTCCTGGGTGGACATGGAACCTCTCTGGGTGGTGTCATCGTGGATGGTGGTAAGTTCGACTGGAAACAGAACGACAAGTTCCCCACCCTGGCTAAGCCGGATCCATCCTATCATGGTATCGTATTCGCTGATGCTGTAGGTGCTGCCGCTTATGTCACCCGCATCCGTGCCGTCATCCTGCGTGATACCGGTGCTGCCATCTCTCCGTTCAACGCCTTCATCCTCTTGCAGGGTGTCGAGACACTGAGTCTGCGCGTGGAGCGTCATGTGGAGAATGCCCTGAAGGTGGTGGGTTTCCTTGCCAAGCACCCGAACGTGGCCAAGGTGAACCATCCCGCACTTGAGAGTCATCGCGACCATCAGCTCTATAAGAAGTACTTCCCCAACGGTGCCGGTAGCATCTTCACCTTCGAGATCAAAGGTGGACAGGAAGAGGCTTGGAAGTTCATTGATGCGCTGCAGATCTTCTCACTGCTGGCTAACGTGGCCGACGTAAAGAGTCTGGTGATCCATCCCTACACCACCACGCACTCACAGCTCTCTCCCGAGGAGCTGGCTGAGCAGCATATCACGCCGTCAACCATCCGCCTGAGCATCGGTACAGAGCATATTGATGACATCATCGAGGATCTCGCACAGGCTTTGGAAAAGATTTAAAAGTTGATGAATGATAACTAATGGTAATCTGTCAAATTTTTCATAAGATTTGGCAGATTACTTGAATTTTCGTACCTTCGCACCCTAAACCGTCGTATATGAGAAAGTACATCATTGCCGACAATCAGGAACTCACGCGGTTTGCGCTGGAGAGTCTGCTTCGGAAAGATGAAGAGAATGTGATCTATCGTGCTTTCGACAGGTCAGGACTTGTTGACCTGCTCAGAGAGCACCAGAGTGCTGCGGTGTTGCTCGACTATACGTTGTTCGACTTCGCTGACGAGGATCAGCTTCTGATTATTGCAGAGCGTTTCAACCTGTCCGACTGGCTGTTGATCAGCGATGAGCTCACCCCCCAGTTCATCCGTCGTGTGGTTTACTCTTCCCATCAGTTCAGCGTGGTCTTCAAAGACAGTCCGATGAGCGAGATCCGCGAAGCCCTGCAGGCAGTAGATCGTCACTCCCGCTACCTCAGTCAACGGGCTCTTGAGGCAATCATCACCCAGCAGCAGGAAGAGGAAAAGCCTGATCTGCTGACACAGACGGAAACAGAGATCGTGAAGGCCATCGCCCAGGGTAAGACCACCAAGGAGATTGCCGCTGAACGGTTCTCAAGCATCCATACCGTGACCACTCACCGCAAGAATATCTTCCGCAAACTGGGTATAAACACAGCGCACGAAGCGGTAAAGTACGCGCTTCGTGCGGGGTTAGTGGATCCTTCAGAGTTTTATATTTAATCCTCTTTTACGATCGGATAGAGTTCAATGAACTCGCCCTGATGGTTCTGACCATCGTTGATGAGCTCGGCCATCTTCTGTCCTACGGTTTCAATATCGTGGAAACCGGGCAGTGCCATGTTACCGTTCAAATCAGTGGTGGTAGGTCCGGGGTGAACAGTGAAGATCTCCAGCGGGGTGTTGCTCTGCTGGAACTCGATAGCCATCACACCCACCATCGCGTTCTGAGCGGCCTTGCTGGCTACGTATGCCAACGGATGCCAGTAAGGACTGATCTCTGAGGGCACGGTCACATTAACAATACGACCTTCATTCTTGGTGAGCAACGGCATCAGAGCCTTGGTCAGGGCGAAGGTTCCGATGAAGTTCACGTCGAGTGTCTCCTTGATATCACTGATCTCGGTATGCAGACTGTCCACGCTCATATCACCAGGAATGCCGGCATTGTTCACCAGTAACGACAGTCCTGCGTATTTCTCATTGATCTCCTTGGCTGCCTGCTCGATGTTGGCAAGGTCGCGCAATTCGATATTCACCCAACCTAACACGTTGACACCAGCCGACTTCAACTCATCAATGGCTTTCTCAGCACGCTGTTCATCACGTGCACCAATAACAACCTGCCAACCACTCTTTCCGAGGTACTTGGCGATTCCAAATCCGATGCCCTTGTTGGCACCTGTTACTAAAACAATCTTTTCTTTCATTATTATATAGTCTATTGAATTGTTATACTATCGCGATGCAATGTTAGTGCAAACCGAGTGCAGAGAGCTTGTTCTTTGCCGAGGTGCAGCCTAACATCGTAGCGTGTTCTCAGAACACGCTGCAAAGGTACGCATAAATAAGGAACTCACAATACCAAATAGATGGTATTTTGTAAAAAAAAGTATATTACGTTTGAGTACTCCAGAAAAAACGCTACCTTTGTAGTCAAAAGACAAAAGAATACTATCATGAACATTGGAGACAAGGCGCCCGAGATACTGGGCAAGGACGAGCAAGGACGGGATATCCGTCTGAGTGATTACAAGGGTCGTAAATTGGTGCTGTACTTCTATCCGAAGGATAATACGAGTGGCTGTACGGCAGAGGCTTGCAGTCTGCGAGACCATTACGGCGAGTTACAGGGAGCAGGTTATGAGGTGGTAGGCGTAAGTAAAGATTCCGCTGCCTCGCATGTAAAGTTCAAGGAGAAACACGAACTGCCCTTCCCTTTGATTGCGGATGTTGATCATACGCTCTTGGAGGCCATGGGAGCATGGGGTGAGAAGACGATGTACGGTAAAAAGACCGTCGGTACCATCCGCACCACTTTCATCATCAACGAGGAAGGTATCATCGAGCAGATCTTCGCCGGAAAACAGGTGAAAACCAAGGAGCATGCAGAGCAAATTCTGTCAACAAAAGCATAGTTTTATACGAAATACCAAACGTTTGGTATGCAGAATGACATGTTGGGGGGATTGTGGGATAGGAAAAAATGCCGTACCTTTGCCATGTGTTTTAAGATTAAACATTAAACATTAAGATTATACATTATATAAATAAAAGGATAAGACTATGACAAAGATTGCAAAGCAGCTGACTGAGCTCGTCGGCAACACCCCACTTCTGGAGCTCAACAAGTATTCACAGGCAAAGGGTCTGGAGACCCCAGTGATTGCCAAGGTAGAGTTTTTCAATCCCGGCGGTAGCGTCAAGGACCGTATCGCCCTCGCGATGATCGAGGATGCAGAGGTAAAGGGTATCCTGAAGCCCGGCGCCACCATCATCGAACCCACATCGGGAAATACGGGTGTAGGATTGGCACTGGTATCAGCCGTCAAGGGCTACCGTCTTATCCTTACCATGCCCGAAACCATGAGCGTAGAGCGTCGTAACCTCGTGAAGGCCTATGGTGCCGAGGTTCGTCTCACCTCAGGTAAAGACGGCATGCCAGGTGCCATCCGCGCCGCCGAAGAACTGCGCAACTCCATTCCAGGCAGCGTGATCCTCCAGCAGTTCGAGAATCCTGCCAACCCCGCCAAACACTATGCCACCACAGGTCCTGAGGTATGGAGAGACTCTGACGGTCAGGTAGATATCTTCATCGGTGGTGTAGGTACAGGTGGTACGATTTCTGGTACAGGTAAGTACCTGAAGGAGCAGAACCCCAACGTGAAAATCATCGCCGTAGAACCCAAGTCATCACCCGTGTTGAACGGTGGTCAGAGCGGTCCTCATAAGATTCAGGGTATCGGTGCAGGTTTCATCCCCAACACCTATGATGCCGATGTGATTGACGAGGTGTTCGATGTAGAGAACGACGATGCCATCCGTACAGGTCGTGAAGTAGCCCAGTCAGAAGGTCTGCTGGTAGGTATCTCAGCCGGTGCTGCCCTCTATGCAGCCATAGAGGTGGCCAAGCGTCCTGAGAACAAGGGTAAGAAGATTGTGGTATTACTGCCCGATACCGGCGAGCGTTACCTCAGCACAGTGCTTTACGCCTTCACTGAATACCCATTATAATCCATAATCCAAGCATGGCGAACAGCCCCCAAGCGTATCTCAACCTTGGGGGCTGTTCTTTTGTATTTGCCATGATTCATGATAAGAATGTGCAAAAAAGATTGAAATTCTTCTTCGGTTTGCTTGTATCTCAATTTATTTTCTTACTTTTGCAACTGCTTACAGGATAAGAATTTCAAACCAATAATATTTTAGGTAATTATGACAATTGAACAATTTAACTTTGCCGGTAAGAAGGCAATCGTACGTGTAGACTTCAACGTACCCCTCGATGAGAATGGTAACATCACTGACGACACCCGCATCCGCGGTGCTCTCCCCACGCTGAAGAAGATCCTCGCTGATGGCGGTGCCACCATTATCATGAGCCACATGGGCAAGCCCAAAGGAAAGGTGAACCCCAAGCTGTCACTCGGACAGATCCGTGAGGCTGTAGAGAAGGCCCTCGGTGTTCCCGTTGCTTTTGCTCCCGACTGTGCCAAGGCTGCTGATGCCGCCGCTGCCCTGAAGATGGGTGAGGCTCTGCTGCTGGAGAACCTGCGCTACTATCCTGAGGAGGAAGGTAAGCCCGTAGGTGTTGAGAAGGGTACTCCTGAGTACGACGAGGCTAAGAAGGCTATGAAGGCTTCTCAGAAGGAGTTTGCCAAGACACTGGCTTCTTATGCTGACTGCTATGTGATGGATGCCTTCGGTACTGCTCACCGCAAGCATGCATCTACTGCTGTGATTGCTGACTACTTCGATGCCGACAACAAGATGCTCGGTCTGCTGATGGAGAAGGAGGTGAAGGCTGTTGACAACGTGCTCAGCAACATCAGTCGTCCGTTCGTGGCCATCATGGGTGGTTCAAAGGTTTCTTCTAAGATCGGTATCATCGAGAACCTGCTGGGTAAGGTTGACAAGCTCATCCTCTGCGGTGGTATGACCTACACCTTCGCCAAGGCTCACAATGGTGAGATCGGTGACTCTATCGTTGAGCTCGACAAGCTGGATGTTGCTCTGGGCGTTGAGGAGCTGGCTAAGAAGAACGGTGTAGAACTCGTGCTGGGTTCTGACTGTACCGCTACCAACGGTCTCGACTTCGGTACCATGACCGTGAAGGAAGGTGCTGAGATCATCACTTGTCCTGCTAACAATGTTCCCGCAGGCTTCGAGGGTGTGGATGCCGGTCCTGCTTCTCAGGAGGACTTCCGCAAGGCCATCAAGGGTGCCAAGACCATCCTGTGGAACGGTCCTGCCGGTGTGTTCGAGTGCGATAACTTCACAGCTGGTAGCCGCGCTATCGGTGAGGCTATTGCCGAGGCTACTGCCGAGGGTGCTTTCTCACTGATCGGTGGTGGTGACTCTGTAGCTTGTGTTAACAAGTTCGGTCTGGCCGACAAGGTTTCTTACATCTCTACTGGTGGTGGTGCTCTGCTCGAGGCTATCGAGGGTAAGGTACTTCCTGGTGTAGCAGCAATTCAAGGAAACGATTAAGTGAGAACAGTAAGAGCTTGCTCTTATTGTCGAACGTGAGTTTTCTCGAGGCGCAGCCTCAAAGGAGAGTAAGATATCCTAATTAGAAAAAAGAATAGCGCAGTCGAAAATGACTGCGCTATTTTTTTGTTCATGCCATCCAACGGGATGGTGAAGTATCACTACTCTTTGTCGAGCAAGATATTCATCATCTCGACGGCAGCCTTGGCCACCGAGGTACCAGGACCGAAGATGGCAGCCACACCTGCTTTGTAGAGGAAGTCGTAATCCTGAGCAGGAATCACACCACCTGCGATAACCATAATGTCCTCACGCCCAAGCTTTTTCAGTTCTTCGATCAACTGAGGAATGAGGGTCTTATGACCAGCAGCGAGGGAGGATGCACCCACGATGTGGACATCGTTCTCCACCGCCTCACGGGCAGCCTCAGCAGGAGTCTGGAACAGCGGTCCCATATCCACGTCGAAGCCACAGTCGGCATAACCCGTAGCCACCACCTTGGCACCACGGTCATGACCGTCCTGTCCCATCTTCGCCACGAAGATACGTGGACGACGACCTTCCTTCTTGGCAAACTCTTCTGTCAACGCACAGGCTTTCTCAAAGTCTGAGTCGTTCTTGGATTCTGAACTATACACGCCTGAAATGGTTCTGATTACTGCTTTATAACGACCCACGATCTCTTCGCAGGCATCACTGATCTCACCCAAGGTACAGCGCAAGCCGGCAGCCTTCACGGCAAGAGCCAGCAGGTTGTCCTTGCTCTTCTTACCCTCAGAGAACTCACGCACACATTCGGTGATCTCCTTCAGGGCAGCCTGACAAGCGGCCTCGTCACGACCTGCGCGGAGTTCCTTCAGACTCTCCTCCTGCTGCAGACGTACGGCGGTGTTATCCACCTCGAGGATATCGATCGGATCCTCATGATCCAAACGGTACTTGTTCGTACCTACGATGGTCTGCACACCAGAGTCGATACGAGCCTGAGTACGGGCTGCAGCCTCCTCGATACGCATCTTCGGCAGACCCGTCTCGATAGCCTTGGCCATACCACCCAGCTTCTCAATCTCCTGGATATGCTCCCATGCCTTGTGCACCAGCTCGTTGGTGAGTGTCTCCACATAGTAGGAGCCAGCCCACGGGTCGATCTGCTTGCACACCTTGGTCTCATTCTGGATATAGATCTGCGTGTTACGAGCAATACGGGCAGAGAAGTCGGTCGGCAGGGCGATAGCCTCATCGAGCGCGTTGGTATGCAGTGACTGGGTATGACCCAGCACGGCAGCCATAGCCTCGATACAGGTACGACCCACGTTGTTGAACGGATCCTGCTCGGTGAGCGACCATCCAGAGGTCTGAGAGTGGGTACGCAGAGCCAACGACTTCGGGTTCTCAGCACCGAAGCTTTTCACGATCTTTGCCCAGAGCAGACGACCGGCACGCATCTTGGCGATCTCCATGAAATGGTTCATACCGATAGCCCAGAAGAATGACAGACGCGGGGCGAACTTATCCACAGGAATACCTGCGTTCACACCTGTACGGAGGTAGTCCATACCGTCGGCCAGCGTATAGGCCAGCTCGATATCAGCTGTAGCACCAGCCTCCTGCATATGGTAGCCGGAGATGGAGATGGAGTTGAACTTCGGCATGAACTGTGAGGTGTACTCGAAGATATCAGCGATGATCTTCATCGAGAATGCCGGCGGATAGATATAGGTGTTACGCACCATGAACTCCTTCAGAATATCGTTCTGAATCGTTCCGGCCATCTCCTCGAGCTGAGCACCCTGCTCCAGACCTGCATTGATGTAGAAGGCGAGTACGGGAAGCACACCGCCGTTCATGGTCATTGACACAGACATCTTGTTCAGGGGGATACCAGCGAAGAGCACCTTCATGTTCTCCAGCGAGCAGATAGACACACCAGCCTTACCCACATCACCTACCACACGGGGGTTATCAGGATCGTAGCCACGGTGAGTAGGAAGGTCGAAGGCCACAGAAAGACCCTTCTGACCGGAAGCCAGGTTACGGCGATAGAATGCGTTTGATTCCTCAGCAGTGGAGAATCCGGCATACTGACGGATGGTCCACGGACGGAACGGATACATCATGGAATACGGACCGCGAAGGAACGGCGGAATACCAGCTGTAAAGTCGAGGTGTTCCATACCCTCCAGATCCTCTTTGGTATATACAGGACGAACCTCAATATGCTCTGGAGTCTTCCAGGTAGGCGTAATGTTGTTCTCTTTCAGCCAGGCATTGCCGTCTTTGGCCTGAATGCCGGCATAAATATCGATGTTGTTAAATTGTTTTCTCATCTTTCTGTCCTCCAACATTAAATACCTAACTTAGCATTATACTCCTTGAGTGTCTCCAGTACATTACACTTCACATGAATGTAGTTCTCAATACCAGCAGCCTTCAGGTCCTCCATGCAGGCCGGAGCACCGGCAACAACGAACATGGCACGACCGTCAAGATACTTGAAGGCAGGGATGGCATACTCAGCATACTCATCATCAGAAGAGCAGATCACCACGATGTCGGCCTTAGCCTTCAATGCAGCGTCAACACCTTCTTCTACCGTCTTGAATCCGAGGTTGTCGATCACCTTGTAACCGGCACAAGCCAGGAAGTTACAAGAGAACTGAGCGCGAGCCTGACGCATGGCCAGGTTACCGATGGTCAGCATGAATGCCGTAGGCACCTTGGTCTCCTCGGTATGGATGCGCAGATCTTCGAAGTCGGCAGCCAGACGAGTGCTATTGATCGCCTTAATTCCGGATTCTCCGGAATCTCCGGAATGTCCGGCACAACAGCAACAGCTAACAGCACGCTTACCCTCGCTCTTCTCGGTGAAGTTCGGGAACTGGTTCGTACCCAGTAGGAACTCCTTGCGCTTGGCGGCATCACCATGGCGCTTCACGTTGGTGGCATTGATGTCATCCTGTACGGTTCCAGCCTTCACGGCAGCCAGGAAGCCACCTTCCTCCTCTACCTTGAGGAAGATCTTCCAGCCTTCCACGGCCAGACTGTTCGTCAGATGCTCCACATAGTAAGAGCCTGCACCCGGGTCAACCACTGTATTGAAGTGGCATTCCTCCTTCAGCAGCAGCTGCTGGTTACGGGCGATACGCTCTGAGAAGTCGGTCGGAGCCTCGTAGGTCACGTCGAACGGTGTCACCACCATCGAATGAACACCACCCAGGGCAGCACTCATCGCCTCGGTCTGTGAGCGCAACAGGTTCACATACGAGTCGAACAAAGTCTGGTTATACTCCGATGTCACGGCATTGACGCACATCTTGCAAGCGCAGTCGCACTTCGGCTCATACTGCTTTACGATCTGAGCCCAGAGCAGACGGGCAGCGCGGAACTTCGCCAACTCCATGAAATAGTTCTCGGATACACCCATGTTGAACTTGATCTTCTTGGCAGCGAGATCCACATCCACGCCGGCATCTACCAGCTGCTGCAGATACTCATTACCCCAAGCCAGGGCATAACCCAGCTCCTGAACGATGTAAGCACCTGCATTGTTCAATGCCACGGTGTTCACACAGATACAGCGGAACTGCGGATAGTCCTTCAGGGCCTCCACCAGTTGTGGTGCGACAGCAAGGATTTCGGTGGTATCCTTACCCTTCATCACCATCTTCTTCATCGGGTCGAAGTCGATAGAACCAACGATCTTCTCCTTGTCATACCCTTTCTTCTCGTAGTAGGCAGTCAGGATCTGCACCAGTTCGAGCGCGTGGCGCTGACAAGTGTGGAAGTTCACCTCCACGATGTCGCAGCAGATCTGGTCGAGCAGCGCCTCGATGAATGCGGCACTCACCTTCTCACCCGGGATGCAGAATCCCAGTGAGTCGATACCCTTGTTCAGGATGTCAAGTGCTTTCTTGTTGGCTTCGGCAGCATCTTCTGCGATGATGTCCTGACGGATGTACCAGGTGTTGTCATCCTTCTTGTTACCACGTACGAAGGGGAACTCACCCGGCAGGGAATCCGGCGTCTTCAGTTTCAGCACATCCTCTCTCCTATAGAAAGGCTGTACATTAAATCCTTCATTCGTCCTCCATACCAGTCGTTTGTTAAAATCGGCACCTTTCAGATCCACTTCGATCTTGTCCAGCCACTCCTGAGTGGTTGGTGCCTGAAACTCGGTAAAGAGTCTTTCTTTACTGTTTGACATAGCAGTTTGTGTATTATTTATTTAAGTTATTAAAGTGAATATTCATGATTACGGAATCGATTTCCCGTTAAACTCTATTTACGATGCAAAGATAATCTATTTTTTCGATATACCGCGTTTTCTTTTCAAGAAAATGATATTTAATCATTAAAAATACAAAAAATACTCTTTTCTTTGAAAAGAAACTTCATTCCCTCTTTTCTCTGCGCCAGAGAAAAAGAGGGGGGAAATTTGTTCCTTTAAAGCAAAGGAAAGGAGGAAAAAGGATTGGTTTTTCGCTCACTTATACGTACTTTGGCTACGCCGAAAGTACTTTCACTCGGAAATGAAAAGAAAAACTTTAGTTTTCCTTTTGCATTTCTCTCATTTATTCGTACCTTTGCACCAAATTTGCGATTTGAAAGAAGAGAAGACAAAGTCTTCCCTTTCATCATACGGAATATGTTATGGATTGGATAACTGAGATTTTCACAAACACGAATTCGGTGGCACATATCGTGCTACTGTACTCTATCGTCATTGCCATCGGTGTCTTATTAGGAAAAGTAAAGGTAGGCGGCATCTCATTAGGTGTCACCTTCGTCCTGTTTATCGGTATCATTGCAGGACATATCGGCTTCACCGGTCCCGTCGACATCCTCACGTTCGTCCAAGACTTCGGTCTGGTACTCTTCGTGTTCATGATCGGTATGCAGGTAGGACCCGGTTTCTTCGAGAGCTTCGGCAAGGCCGGCATACAGTTGAACGGTCTGGCCACAGCCACCATCCTGCTGAACATCGCCGTGATGTTCGGCTGTTATTACCTATTCTTCGACACCTCGAATCCCAATAATCTTCCGATGCTGGTAGGTACGCTCTATGGAGCCGTTACCAACACCCCTGGTCTAGGTGCTGCCAACGAAGCCCTTACCAGTGTGTTCACTAACGAGCCCCCGCAGATCGCTTCCGGCTATGCCTGTGCCTATCCGTTAGGTGTTCTGGGCGTGATCGGTGCCACCATTGCCATCCGTTTCCTTTGCGGTATCAAGTTCGATAAAGAGGAGCAACGGTTGAAAGAGGAGGAAGATGATAATGGTAATGTCAAGCCCTACCGCTTGCGTCTCAAGGTGACGAACAACTACCTGGAAGGTAAGACCATGTTACAGGTGCACGATTTCCTGAACCGCGACTTCGTCTGTTCACGCATCCTGCACGACGGTCATGTAAGCATTCCTAACCGCGATACGATCTTCCATCTCGATGACCAGCTGAACATCGTGTGTGCCGAGGCAGATGCCGAGGCCATCATCGCCTTCATCGGTCCTGAGATCGAGATCGACTGGGAGCAGCAGGATATGCCTATGGTGAGCCGTCGCATCGTCATCACCAACCCGTCGATCAATGGCAAGACCTTAGGAAAGATGCATTTCTCCAGTGTACACGGCGTGAACGTCACCCGCGTCACCCGTCATGGCATGGATCTCTTCGCCAGTGTGAGTCTGCCGTTGCAGGTAGGCGACCGTATCATGGTGGTAGGTCCTGAGGATGCGGTGAACCGCGTTACCAATCTCATGGGCAACTCCGCCCACCGGTTGAATGCGCCGAACATCGCTACCATCTTCATCGGTATCATTATCGGTATCATCTTCGGCTCCCTGCCCATCGCCATTCCCGGCATGCCCATTCCCGTGAAGCTCGGTATCGCAGGCGGTCCGCTGATCATTGCCATATTGATTGGCCGTTACGGCTATAAGATACGACTCGTTACCTATACCACCACCAGTGCCAATATGATGCTTCGCGAGATCGGACTCGTGCTCTTCCTCGCCAGTGTGGGTATCAAGGCAGGTAATGGGTTCTGGGAAACTGTGGTGCAAGGCGACGGACTGCTCTATGTGCTCTCCGGTGTCCTGATCACCATCATACCTATATTAATAATAGGCACCATTGCCCGCAAGCGTTACGGATTCAACTATTTCACCATCATGGGAATGCTCGCCGGCAGCTATACCGATCCGCCCGCCCTGGCCTACGCCAATAGCGTATGTTCCAAGGAGGCGCCTGCCGTGGGCTATTCAACGGTGTATCCGTTATCGATGTTCCTGCGCATCTTCACCGCCCAGATCATCGTACTCTTCTTCTGCGGCACCTGATGGTAGTCAAATAAAGGGAAATATAAAACTAAAAACTTATATAATATTCAACAACATGAGAAAACTTGGAATACTGCTCTGCGGTATGTTACTGACAGGAACCTCGACGATGTTCGCACAAGGAGCGAAGAACATCAAGATCAATGAGGTCCTGACCAACAATACCGCCAGTCTGCAGGACGAATTCGGAAAGCACCTACCCTGGGTAGAGCTGGTGAACACCTCGTTCTCCACCTACAACATCCGGGGTATGTACATCACGACCGACCGTGGTGTACTCAATTCCTCTCTTACCGCTCCGCAACGCATTGCCAAGATGCAGGTGATCCCCAACGGTGACGAGCGCACCGTATTGGCTGGTCGCGACCATCTGATCCTGTTCCTCAACTCCAATCCCGCCAAGGGTTCCATGCATTATGCCACGAAGGCAGAAGCTGGTCAGCCCCTGTGGTTCGCCTTGTACGACGGTAACGGCATCGACCTGATCGACTCTGTCTCCGTTCCCGTATTGGCAGAGGATAAGTCGTATGCCCGCATCAAGGACGGTGAACTGAAATGGGACATCAAGCCTGCGGAGGCTGTCACCCCCGGTATCGGTAACTATATCGAGATCAACGAGACGAAGATCGCCCGTCTGAAGCGCGACGATCCCCACGGGTTCGGTATCACCGTGCTCTCCATGGGTATCGTGTTCTCTTGTCTGGCTCTTCTCTTTGTCTTCTTCAGCATCCTCGGCAAAATCATGGTCAGAAAAGAAAAGGCCGACAGAGCCAGTCGCGAGGCCGGCTGGGTGAAGGTCAAGACCGCCCGTATGCCGATCGAGGCCAAAGACTCTAAGATTCCTCCCAGCAAGAAGAAGGAAGAGGACATCGATGTCTATATGGCTGTCATCGCCATGGCCTTGAAGGAGTATCAAGACAACTTACACGACGATGAGAGTGGTATCATCACGATCCGTCCGCGCCGCACGATGTGGAACAATGAGCTGTAGTAGATTAAAGATTAAACATTAAAGATTAAAGAACCTATGGATAAGTATCAATATAAGGTCAACGGTGTTGACTACGAAGTAGAAATAGAAGAGATTGAGGGAACGACCGCTAAGGTAACCGTGAACGGTAAAGCGTTCGAAGTGGAACTCAAGGAGCCTGTCAAGGCCACTACATCCAAGCCTGCCAAGGTGGTAGCTCCTGTGGCTGCCGCAGCACCCGCTGCTGCTCCTGCACCTGCCAGCAAGCCTGCCGCTGTAGCTGGAGAGGGCGCCAAGGTAACGGCTCCGCTGCCAGGCACCATCACCGAGGTGAAGGTAACTGTTGGTCAGGCTGTGAAGGCTGGCGAGACCGTCATCATCCTCGAAGCCATGAAGATGCAGAACAATATCGAAGCAGAGAACAGTGGTACGGTCACCTCCATCCTCGTCGGTCAAGGCGATGCTGTGATGGAAGGCGCCACACTTATTACAATCGGGTAATTATGCATTAAGCATTATGAATTAAGCATTAACAATTATGAGTTTCACAGAATTCATCGTAAGCAACTTTAATGAGTTCCTCACTTATACGGGTTTCGCCAATGCGACGATACCCAACCTCATTATGATTGCCGTGGGAGCCTTCTTTATCTGGCTCGCCATCAAGAAAGATTTCGAGCCGCTGTTGCTCGTACCCATAGGACTCGGCATCATCCTCGGTAACATCCCATTCCGGGCGGATGCAGGACTGGAGATCGGTCTCTATGAGGACAACTCCGTACTGAACATCTTCTACCAGGGTGTACGTCAGGGATGGTATCCCCCACTCGTCTTCCTGGGCATTGGTGCCATGACCGACTTCTCCGCACTGATTGCCAATCCCAAGCTGGTGCTGATCGGTGCCGCCGCACAGTTCGGTATCTTCGGTGCCTATATGCTGGCCCTGGCCTTGGGCTTTGAGCCGAACCAGGCAGCAGGTATCGCCATCATCGGTGGTGCCGACGGTCCTACCGCCATCTTCCTGTCATCAAAGACCGCACCGAACCTCATGGGTGCCATCGCCGTGTGTGCCTATTCATATATGGCCCTCGTACCGGTGATCCAGCCGTTGGTGATGCGTTTGATGACCACTAAGAAGGAGCGTCTCATCCGTATGAAGCCCGTACGCCACGTCAGTCAGACAGAGCGTATCCTCTTCCCCATCATCGGTCTGTTGCTGACCACCTTCATCGTACCGTCGGGTCTGCCCCTGTTGGGTATGCTCTTCTTCGGTAACCTGCTGAAGGAGTCAGGTAAGACCACCCGTCTGGCCAAGACTGCCGGTTCAGCCCTGAACGACATCGTAGTGATACTGCTCGGTCTGACGGTAGGTTGCTCTACCCAGGCCAGTGAGTTCCTGACACTGAACACCATCTATATCTTCGCCATCGGTGCCGGCGCCTTCTTCGTAGCTACGATGAGTGGTGTAGGCTTCGTGAAGATCATGAACCTGTTCCTGCCGAAGGATAAGAAGATCAACCCGCTGATTGGTAACGCCGGTGTGTCGGCTGTGCCGATGGCTGCCCGTATCTCCAACAACCTCGGTCTGGAGTACGACCGTCATAACTTCCTGCTCATGCATGCCATGGGTCCGAACGTGGCCGGTGTGATCGGTTCTGCCGTAGCAGCTGGTGCACTCTTAGGATTCCTCTCTTAATTATTCATTTTTAATTATTAATTTTTAATTAGGAAAGAATTGACGACAGAACGTCCCAAAGTAGCGATTATTGACCCCAATACCCTTTCGGCGTTGGGGTTAAAATCGATGCTGCAGAACGTGATGCCCATCATGACCGTCGAGACGTTCGGTTCTTTTGCTGAACTCTCGGCCAATGAGCCTGACTCGTTCTACCACTACTTTGTGGCGATGAATGTAGTGTTGGAGAACATGACGTTCTTCACGGAACGCCGTCGTAAGACCATCGTGCTTACCCTTTCACTCGACACCACCTCCCAGCTGTCGGATTTCCACAGTCTGTGCATCAACGTACCCGAGTCAGCCTTGGTACGCTCCCTCTTAGCCCTGGAGCAACATGCCCATGGTAAAGGACAGCACCTGCCCCCGATGCCTCAGGTGTTACAGCAGAAGATCCTGTCCGACCGCGAGCTGGAGGTGCTTGCCCTCATCGTGCAAGGCTATATCAATAAGGAGATTGCCGATAAGTTGAACATCGGTCTTACCACCGTGATCACTCATCGGAAGAATATCATGGAAAAACTGGGTATGAAAAGCGTGAGTGCCCTCACCATCTATGCGGTGATGCACGGCTACGTGGATATCAACCAGATTTGATTACAGTTTCACGGAACTGATGTCAACCAAGTTGTTGACAATGGCATAGATGGTCAGTCCTGCCGGACTATGGATCTGCAGTTTGCGGGCGATATTACGACGGTGTGTGATGACCGTGTTGACCGAAATGCACAGATGGTCTGCTATCTCCTTGTTGGTCATTCCCTGTACCAGACTCACTACCACATCCTTTTCCCGATCACTCAAGGCATCGCTATTATCAGGGTTCTGACTGATCATCTTCGAGATCTTCACACTCACATCATTCTGCTTCTGCTGTCGTTCCAGTTGTCGGATGGCAGGCACAAAGATGTTGTCCTCCACCTCCGCATGCTGTCCGAGCCACTCCTCATTCTTGTACAGGTCGTACAGTACCGCTGTGAGCTTATTGTTTCTTTGTGTATCAGAAGGAAGATACTTGATAATAATGTTTTTCAGTTCGCGCAGCTTCTGCGTAATTTGCGTATGATGTTTCGAGAACGTGTCGATATCATCATCCCCTGTCACCTCCCCTTTCAGCAGTCGGTCAACATACGGGAACACGTTCAGTTCCTCATATTTCATGTGTACACGGATCTCATGGGCGTACGAGTCGTACAGCTTCATGATCAGTCGTGCCAGGTTATCATCCTCGTCTAACGCCTCCTGCAGCTCCTTGCGGATGCCCGGCAGCTGGAAATCCAGGTAGTACTCGTGTGATGCCTTCAGGTAATGCAGTAGTGTGGGCACCGACATCCGCTTACTGTCGTCTCCTAGTCGGTAGCCGTTGATGGAATAGTTCACCACCGCCAGGAACGTATAGGTATCCACGCCCTGGTCCTCGCACACCTCCTTCACGGTCTTGTCACCGAATCCGAGGTTGATGCCGAAACGACCCAGACTCTCCAACAGATTATAATTGTCGGCAATCAGACTGATCATCTTATCGTCGGCCTCATACATTTTCTGATTTCTCATACACACTACCTATTTCTTATTATCGGGTGCAAAATTACGGATTATTATCGAATTATGCAATAATCAAAATTAGGTATTTTATCTTTCGAAAAACCTGAGAAGTCCTTAGAATCAGCAATTTCATCATTTTTAGGTATTGCGCGTCATACTGAAACGCCGTACCTTTGCGCTGTGTTTATAACACATCGCGAGAACAGGCATCGCCTCGGCAATTCGAATGAATTCGATTGCACTCGGCTCGCACTGTCCTTGCACCGTGTTTAGGTGTAGTTATGTTTTTAAGATTATGAAAAGATTAGTGAGTATGATGGCATTCACGGCCCTGTCCGTTTCGGTCATGGCACAGACCCATGCCGGCGACAGCGTGATGCAGCATGCGAAAGGTAACAAACTGAGTGTAGGTGGCTATGGGGAGATCGGTTATACCCGTGAGTTCTTTAGTGACCATGTGAACCGTTACAGCTCCCCCGCCAACTACAAGAACGATCCCAGTCATGGGAAATTCGACATCCCCCATGCGGTGATCTACCTCGGGTACGACTTCGGTAAGGGGTGGACCATGGGAACGGAGATTGAGTTCGAGCATACTGGTACCGGCTCTGCCATCGAGAACGAAGCCGACGAGGCTGCTGAATGGGAGTATGAACAGGAGAAAGGTGGTGAGGTGGAACTGGAGCAGTTCTGGATCAACAAGCAGTTCTCCAAGGCTGCCAACGTGAAGTTCGGACATATCATCGTGCCCGTAGGACTGAACAACGCGAAGCACGAGCCGTTGAACTATTTCACGGTGTATCGTCCTGAGGGCGAGAACACCATCCTCCCCTCCACCTGGCACGATACGGGTCTTTCTTTCTGGGGACGCAGCGGCAAGCTGAAATATGAGGTGATGGTGGTGGCTGGACTGAATGCCATGCTCTTCAACCGCGACAAGTGGATCCACCACGGTGCCGGCTCTCCCTTTGAGTTCAAGCCCGCCAACCAGTACGGCTTTGCAGGACGTGTTGACTATTACGCCATCGACGGACTGCGCCTCGGCATGAGTGGTTATTACGGCAACTCCGCCCATAACACCTTCCCTAATGATCTCAAGGGCGATGGTAAGCCCTACGATAAGGTGAAAGGTGCGGTGGCTGTTGGAAGCATCGATCTGACCCTCAACCGTTGGAACTGGATCGTTCGCGGTCAGGCCGACTACGGTTATATCGGTGATACCGACAAGCTGAACACCATCAAGGATGCCAAGGCCCACGCCTCCAACTCACCCGTCAAGAGTGCCATGATCGGCAAGAATGCCGTGGCCATGGGTATCGAGGCAGGCTACGATCTCTTCTCGCAGGTTGAGAAGCTGCGTCGTGACAACCAGAAACTCTATGTGTTCGGGCGCTATGAGTATTACGACAGTTATATCCCTGCCAAGAACAAGGAGATGTTCGACTACACGAATATCCACCGCCTGGCCTTCGGTGTGAACTACCGTCCGATCCCGCAGATTGCCATCAAGGCCGACTATAGTCTGCGCAAGCTGAAGAGTCCGTATAACAATGAGCCGAGCCTGAATATCGGCATCGCGTACGAGGGATTCTTTCTCTAAAAGGTAGAGAAGCCCCTCCCTAGCCCTCCCCAAGAGGGAGGGAAAACAAAAATACACGCCAGGGCTTTGATGCCCTGAGCGTACCTTAATGAACGTTTTCGTTAAGCCAAACAACCAGAGCCAAACTCGTTTGAGCTATGGT
>JBGUJY010000023.1:0-70290 GCA_045114185.1 Prevotella sp.
GCCTCGAGATAGATACTCTCATCCCAGTCGCATGCCACATCGCGGATAAACTGGAACGCATCATCGAACTTCTCGTAGTTCTCAGGAAGGTCGGCAGCCATCTGCAGCGGTGAGTACATCGTCAAGTAAAGTGCCAATGAACCTGCGATGGTGATACGAGCCCATGAATCGTTTTCACTCCATTCAGAGAGCTTGGTCACGAAGATACCAGGGGTGTAGTCCATCGGACCGCCTTGCAAACGTGTGAACGGCAGGATACAGGTATGGTCAGGACGGGAACCACCAAAGGCCTCATACTCTGTACCGCGGGCTGACTCGTTACCCACCATGTTGGGATAGGTACGACAAAGACCGGTAGGACGGGTGGCCTCATGGGCGTTCACCATGATATGATGCTTAGCAGCCTCCTTGATGACATAGAGGTAGTGGTTGTTCATCGACTGCGAGTAATGATGATCGCCACGCGGAATGATATCCCCTACATAACCCGTCTTCACAGCATCGTAGCCGTATTTGTTCATCAGTTCGAATGCCTCCTTGAGATGACGCTCGTAGTTCTGTGTGGATGAAGACGTCTCATGGTGCATCAATAGCTTCACGCCCTTGGAATGCGCATAGTTGTTCAGCATCTGGATGTCGAAATCAGGATAAGGCGTCACGAAGTCGAACACATCACGCTTCCACATATTGGCCCAGTCCTCCCAGCCAACGTTCCAGCCTTCTACCAACACCTGGTCAAGACCGTTCTTGGCGGCGAAGTCGATATAGCGCTTCACCTTCTCGTTGTTGGCGGCATGACGACCATTGGGTTTCACTTTTGTCCAATCAATGCTGTCAAGTTTGATGCTGGGGAACTCATCTGTGTAGTTCCATGAACTCTTGCCAACGATCATCTCCCACCACACACCGCAGTACTTTGTGGGATGGATCCAGCTGGTGTCTTCGATCTTACACGGCTCGTTGAGGTTCAGGATCAGGTTCGAGGAAAGCATATCCCGAGCATCATCACTAACCATCACCGTACGCCAAGGAGTCTCGCAAGGAGTCTGCATAGCACCTTTCAGTCCTGTTGCATCTGGAGTCAGATGACTCACAAACGTGTAGGGTTTCGGCAGGGGATAAGAAGAGCCCTTGGGGTTAGGTGTATAAGCATTGCTGCCACCACCTAACTGAGTAGTGAGCGCCTTTGTCTTTCCATCCACCAGTTCGAGGTGCATCGTGGCATAGTCGGCACAGGCGGCCTCATGGATGTTGATATACAGACCGTCGGAGCTCTTCATCTGAAGGGAAGTCTGTACACCTGTCTCAGAGAATACCGCTACAGATGAGTTACCCCAGTTCACGGCTTCCTTCATCCTACCGCGAATCTCGGAAAGCTTGGTCTGCTGCGTTTCCTGCTCCTGTGTGTCATAGTCACCAGGCAGCCACCATGCGGTGTGATTACCAGCCATGGCAAACTCCGTCATCTCCTCCTGAATCAGGAAGTAGTTCAGGTCCTTCTGCTGTGGGAACTCATAACGGAAGCCGATACCATCATCATACACTCGGAAGCGGATAACCATGGTGCGGGATGACTCCTGTTCGAGCGTAACAGCCAGTTCGTTGTAATGGTTGCGAATGGTTTTTGTCTCGCCCCATACAGGTTCCCATGTCTCATCGAACGTAGAGGTTTCCTGACTCTTGATGGAGAAGTTTTCCATCAGATCACTCTCTTCCTCACCGCGCGAAGCATGTTTATCCTTAGCGAGGATCAGTCCTAAATGCGAAGGTAACACCACCGCCTTTCCCTTGTACGACATCTCGTAGGTGGGGCGCCCATTGTCGGTCAGTGCGAAGGTTAGTTCGATATTCCCGTTGGGCGACTTCACGCTCTTGCCACTTAACTGGTTGGGTGAGTTGTCAGATGATGAGCAAGATACTATTGCCATCAGTGGCAACAGCAACAATGTGTAAACGAGTTTCTTGGTATTCATATGATTTTATTTTCTTCCACTTTGAATGATTAATGTACTGATCTCGTTATTGAAGCTGTCGGCAGCCAGCAGATCCTCGATGTTGAGGTGCATGCGGTAGCGCCAGTAGTGCTTCGGATTAGCAGGGATGTTGATACGTTCCGCATTGGCATCCGGCAATCGCAGTTTCTCATCGATAGCGAGCCAGTCCTGTATAGACAGGATACAGAGCATGCTAGGAGAGGTAAGATGGCGCGAGATGATGTCACGTGCCAGCCATCCGGGCAGTGGATGCGGAGCTGCATCGCCACGATAGAGCATGGTGTTGTAGTACTCCTGCGTGCGCCCTGGATCTTCATCCCACCACTGACGGAGTGTGGGCATGTCATGACTCGAGATGGTGCAAACGCTGCGATAGGGGTTGCGTGACAGATGACCGAATTTCACCTTCGGGTCTTTGGGCATCGACTGCAGCTCCAATGAGAGGATACGCAGTTCGTTCATCACCCAAGGCACGCAGTCGGGCACCATACCTAAGTCTTCTGCGCATACCAGCA
This sequence comes from Prevotella sp., assembly GCA_045114185.1. Classification (GTDB taxonomy): domain Bacteria; phylum Bacteroidota; class Bacteroidia; order Bacteroidales; family Bacteroidaceae; genus Prevotella. The sequence continues at coordinate 2,510 of JBGUJY010000023.1, forward strand.
TTCTGGTGGCCTGCACCAGTTTCGGCAGTTTCTTCATCGCCTCACGATACCAGAACTGGTTGTTGCGGTTGTAGAAGTAGTCGTTGTAAAGACGATTGAAGTGATACTTCTGATCATCACTCAGCTGGTAGTATGCCTCCTGATACTGTACAGCGATACGCGGATGCCAGCGGTCGTTACGCTTATGGTCAACCAAGAACAAACCTTCGTTGAATGCCACACCGTAAGAAGCGATTTCCTCCATACTCAAACCCAGGGCAGGAGAGAACTGTCCCATCAGTCCTGAGGTCTCAGGCACAGGAATCTCCCAGATACGGAAGAACCCTAATACATGGTCGATACGGTAAGCATCGAAGAACTTGGCCATGTTCGAGAAGCGGCGCACCCACCACAGACAGTCGTCTTTGAGCATCTCATCCCAGTTATAGGTGGGGAATCCCCAGTTTTGTCCGTCGGCAGAGAAATCATCTGGGGGAGCACCAGCCTGTCCGTTCAGGTTGAAGTAACGCGGCTCCTGCCAAGCATCACAACCATAGCGGTTCACGCCGATGGGGATATCACCCTTGAGGATCACACCTCTGGTGCGGGCATAGCTGTGCACCTCGCTCATCTGGGTGTTCAGCAGGTACTGAACGAAATAGAAGAACGCCACCTTTTTATATATAGCCGTACGTGTGGATGAGAGAGCTGCACGGTCATCCTCGTTCCATGTGTTATGGTCAGGCCACTGGGAGTAGTCGGCCGTTCCATTCAGGTCGCGCAGGTAGCAATACTGGGCGTAAGGCACCAGCCATTGCTTGTTCTCCTCGAAGAACTTCTTATACTTGGCCGTAGCCATGACCTTCTTCCCTTCCTGAGCGAAGAGCAGTTTCAGATAGGCTGTCTTGGCTTCGTTTACGCGTTCGTAGTCAATCTGCTGCAGCGCATTCAGTTCCTGTCGTAACAGTTCGAAGCGCTCCTTCTCCTTGGGATCAGCAAGGGCGGGAAGGTACTTCAGACTGATATACTGCGGATGCAGTGCAAAGATACTGATACAGCTGTAGGGATATGAATCCGTCCATGTATGGGTGATGGTGGTGTCGTTGATGGGCAGGATCTGCAGGATGCGCTGACGTGTATTAGCCACCCAGTCGATCATCTTCCGCAGGTCACCGAAGTCACCCACGCCGAAACTCTCACGACTCCTCAGCGAGAAGACGGGAACTAGCGTACCGGCACATTTCTGGTTGTAGATGGGGAAGAATGTCTGTGGGAGTTCATATACCACCACATCGCCCTCTTGGAGCTGGGGCAGACAGATCGTACGGTTCTGACCATCCTCCCACAACACGCCAGTGTCCTTGTCCTCATCGATCACCACAAACTTAAACTCCATCACGGGGCGTTCCAGTTGTGCCGCATCGATGTTCACCATCCATTCGTTGTAGTTATGCTCTGTCATGGGTAGTGCATTCTTGATCTCCCAGTTGCCCAAAGCACGAGTGTCGCCCACGAGGGCCAAACGCTCCCGTTCACGCAGTTGCGGAGCCCGCACTTTCAGTCGGATGGTGTAGGCAAACGGTTTCACAGGACTCTTTACCGGGGTATGCTTGGCTATACAGTCGGTAAACGCCGAACTGTAGAGATAAGCATCTTCGGGCATGTCGATCCAGTGGTCGTAAAGGGTATAATTCTTCGCCTTCTCGCTCACCAGCTCGAGACGGTGCGGACAAACGAGCCATTCATGACGACTCTCTTCGCCGTTGCTTTCCACGCTGTAATAGTAGTCGATGGTGTTCCCTACATTGAACTTACCGTTCAGTTCATAACTCCAGTGACTCCCATCATGAGTGCTCATGTGATAAGAGGAGACCGTGCGGTCTCCTTTATCATCATTTGTCATCAGGTTGAGAATAATCTCCTCACCGAATACCGTCAGGTATTCTATGTTAAATATCAGTTTCATAGACCATTTAGTTAGTTTTATGTTGCGAAATTACGCATTAATTCGCTACGTTGGAATCGTAAGAGGGGAGTAAATGATGGTTTTGATGCGCAAACGTTTGCATCAAAACACTTCTTTAATCTTTCATCTTTAATCTTTCGTCTTCCTTCATTTCTTCCTCTTTCACTTTCTTGAAGAGGTCGGAAGCGAAGATGAAGTCGTTCAGTTTCTGGTTGGTGGATGTCATGATCTGATCCTTGTTTCCGTTCCATGCCGCCATTCCCTGATAAATGAAGATGATGTTTTCGCCGATACCCATCACAGAATTCATATCGTGGGTATTGATGATAGTGGTGGTTTGGAACTCCTGGGTGATGCTGTGCAGCAGGTCGTCGATCACCAATGACGTCTTGGGGTCGAGACCTGAGTTCGGTTCATCACAGAAAAGATACTTGGGATTCAGTGCGATGGCGCGGGCAATGGCCACACGTTTCTGCATACCACCCGAAAGTTCACCGGGGAATTTCTTCTCAGCGCCCACAAGATCCACACGGTCGAGGCACTCCATGGCGCGTTTGGTGCGTTCCCGATAGTTCATATTGGAGAACATATCGAGGGGGAACATCACGTTTTCCAGTACCGACAGGGAGTCGAACAAGGCTGCGCTCTGGAAGATCATGCCCATTTCGCGTCGCAGCAACACCTTATCGTGCTTCGTCATGGCCACGAAGTTCCTGCCGTCGTACAAGATCTCTCCATCTGTGGGGTCAAGGAGTCCTACGATATTCTTCATCAGCACCGTCTTACCCGAACCACTCTGTCCGATAATCAGGTTGGTCTTTCCGTTCTCAAACACGGCATTGATGTCGTGCAGCACTTCCTTATCCTCGAAGGATTTATATAGGTGTTTAATCTCGATCATGACAATAACTGCGTTAGGAAGACATCACTGAACAGGATTAACACACTGGAAGATACTACGGCGTCTGTTGAGGCCTTACCTACTTCCACGCTTCCTCCCTCTACGGTATAGCCGCAGTAAGAGGATACACTACTGATGATGAAGGCGAATACCAGACTCTTGATGATACTCATCCAAAGGAACCATGGCACGAAATCGTGGGTAAGACCCAATGTGAGGTCGTCAGGGGGTAGCACATGACCGATATAGGCGGTGGCATAGGCACCAACTATACCCATGCCTGATGAGAAAATCACGAGGAAGGGCATCATCGTTACCATGGCCGTAATCTTTGGAAGAATGAGGTATTCAGCGGAGTTCACGCCCATAATCTCCAAGGCGTCTATCTGCTGAGTTACCCGCATCGTACCTAACTCAGATGCGATGTTCGAGCCCACCTTTCCTGCCAAAATCAAACACATGATACTCGATGAAAACTCCAGCAACATAATCTCACGGGTAGTGTAGCCACTTACCCATCGGGGCATCCAAGGACTCTGGATGTTCAGCTTCATCTGGATACAGATCACGGCGCCGATGAAGAACGAGATGAGCAGTACAATACCGATGGAATCCACGCCCAAAGCCTGCATCTCGGTTACGTATTTCTTCATGAACATACGCATCCTTTCAGGCCGTGAGAATGTCCTACCCATCAGCAGGATATACTTTCCGAGGGCCAAAAGCCACTTATATACTAATGTACGCTTCATTTGTTTGACGTTACAAAGGTACGAATAAATGAGTACAGTACAAAGAAAAACACGTTTTTTCTTTATTCTATCAACAAGACATGTGAACTTAGTCACAACTATATCATTTGCAGGTAGTAACCATGGCATTTACTGATAGTAACTATGGCACTTTTTGTTTTTTAACAAATATGATGTCTTAAGGCATTAAGAATGTTTACAAAACATTTGGTGGTCTCAAGTTAATTTATTAACTTTGCAAAATACAAACTATTAACCATTTACAATCTTTTAAACCAATACACCATGAATATTACAAAACGATTACTCAGCATATTGCTCTTCGCAGCAATCTCAGTAGGCGCGTGGGCCATTGAACAAGATGCCGATGGATATTACCTCATCGGTAGTGTGCAGGATTGGAAAGACTTTGCCGCATTGGTAGAGACAACGCCAGCTGCTAATGCCAAGATGACAGCGGACATCAATCTCGGCGATGACCAGACGGTGATAGGTGGTGCCTATAATGGTAGTACGCTTTTTTACAAAGGAACCTTCGACGGCCAAGGTCATACACTGACCATTGCCTATAATAATACAAGCGGAGAGAATTTTACGTGTCCTTTCTCGCTCATAGATGGGGCTACCATCAAAAACCTACACTTGGATGGAACCGTTAATTCTACCTATGCATACGGAGGATCTGTCGCTAGCATATTAAAAGGAACGAATACAATAGAGAATGTCTGGAATTCGATTACAGCCGTTTGTACGATGGGTGGATGGGTACAGATGGGGGCATTTATAGGTGTGCTTGATTCTGGCTCTACTACAACGATTACCGACTGCCTATTTACAGGAAGTATTACTCATAATGGAGGCTATTCTGGATATTTCAATGGAGGATATGGTCCAAAGCCCACAGTTAATAACTGTCTTGTTCTCGGCACTTTTTCAGGAGATTTCGGCTTCAACGGAAATTATAATAACTGCTTTTGCAAACATGCTTCAACAACTGGTGTTACTCAAACAATAGATACGAATCTTTCTGATGGCACAATAACGGCAGCGCTGAATGCTGATCGTACTGGAGATGATGCTCCTTGGGTACAGGATCCCATTACCAATCAGCCCATGCTGAAGATGCTCCCAGTCCTGAAACAGGATGCTGAGGGTTATTATTTGTTAGGTTCTGAGCAAGATTGGGATAACTTTGCGACTCTGGTCAACAATGGTAATACTACAGCCAATGCGAAAATGACGGCAGATATTTCCATATCTATGATGATTAACCAGTATTCTGGTGTGTTTGACGGGGATAATTACACCATTACTGCCAATATTACTGGTACTGGAGGTGAGGCTCCGTTTAAGAATATCTCTGGAGCAACCATCAAGAATGTGAAGGTGGATGGAACGATCATTGGCGGTAGACATAGTGGCGGCCTTGTTGCAATTGCAGATGGAACCAATAGTATCACCAATGTCATGGTGAGTGCTTCTATTAGTGGCGCAGATTATTGTGGTGGCATTTTAGGTCATGCTGCAGCCTCTATGACAACAATTGATGGGTGTGTGTTTGCTGGTAGCATTGTAGGTGAGGGCTCGTATCCTGTTGCTGCTATTTGCGGATGGAACCATGGTGGCTTAGTTACCATTACCAATTGTATTGAGGTGGGTTCTTCCTATACAAACTGTGATTCGTTTAATCCATTCTTCTCAGGGAGTGGTACTGCAAGCGTGAGCAATTGCTTCTATTTAACCCCAAAGAACTATGGAAATGACTATGGCTCTCCATTATTTACATCCCAGCCAGAAGAGGTGCTTTGTAAACAGATGGAGCTGATGGGTAATACATATTTCATTCCTGTAACTATTACAGGCATCGAAGAAAAGTACGAATTGGCTGATGGAGCAGTGACTCCTGAACCCGTTGTCACACTCATGGACAACACGTTGGTGAAAGGAACAGACTATATGCTCAGTTATTCTAACAATGATGCTGTTGGCACTGCATCTATCACTATTACAGGTACTGGCAGCTATTCTGGCACTCAAACCATCAACTTCACCCTTTATACGATTGACTGGTATAGTATTGGTACTGCTGAGGAATGGAAAACAGTAGCAGAAGGAATCAATAGTGGGACTTTCCCACCTGACATTAATATACGCATGACTGCCAATATTGATCTTGGTGATTGCCAGACGGTAATCGGTTCGGCGAGTGTTTATTATCAGGGAATGTTTGATGGTAAGGGACATAAGTTAACTGTTCACTTGAATTCGAGCGATGGTATTACTCCATTCCGTGTAATCAAAGGAGCGACAATCAAGAATCTTGCTGTGGCTGGCACAATCAATGGTGGGCAGCACACTGCAGGACTTGTTGGCGGAATCAATTCACCCAGTACTAACTTGATCAGTAATGTCATGGTTTCTGTTGCCATCACGACCACGGGATCGCATTGCGGAGGAATTATCGGTCATGGGGAGGAATCAAATACCACATTGCAAGACTGTCTGTTTAACGGTTCCATCAATGGTGGCAGTAATGTCGGAGTATTATGGGGCTGGAGTAATGCTCCATCTGTAGCAACCATTACGAGCTGTCTCGAAAATGGTTCCTATACGAATTGCGGATATGATCCAGTATTCAAAACGTATAGCGGTAGCAATGTTGTTACTAATACTTACTATGTTAATGGAAGTTCTTCATTCGGAACGAAAGCTACTGCTGAAACTTTGGCCGACGGTACTGTTACCGAAGCACTGAATAATGGTCGTACAGGTGATAATGCGCCATGGATACAAGATCCTGTTAGCAATCTTCCAATGCTGAAGATCTTTGTATCAAACAACTCTGGAATCACGACAGACGAGGCCATTCTAGTTACAAGTGACAAGAAACAAGTAACAAGTGAAGTTTGGTACAGTATCAGCGGTCAGAAACTCAGTGGGCGACCAGCAGAAAAAGGTATTTACATCCGCAATGGTAATAAAATAGTAGTAAACTAAAAACTCAACGATATGAAGATAACTAAACGATTACTCAGCATATTGCTCTTCGCAGCAATCTCAGTGGGCGCATGGGCGCTTGACAAAGATGCCGATGGTTATTATCTCATCGGTAGTGTGCAGGATTGGAAAGACTTTGCAGCATTGGTCAATAACGGAACGGAACCAACGGCAAAGGCGCGAATGATCGCTGACATCAATCTTGGTGATGACCAAACAAGAATAGGCGATACTCGCGAAGTGGAAGATGGTTATTTCTTTGAAGGAGTGTTCGATGGACAAGGGCACACATTGACAATTGCCTATAATGTTACCGACACTCAAGTTACAAGCGACCCTCAAGCTCCATTTACACATATCAAGGGAGCTACAATAAAGAATCTGCATGTGGATGGCACTGTAGCAACCAGTCATGCTCATTCTGCTATTGTTGCATGGGTTCGTGGTGGAACGAACGTTATCAGTAATGTGTGGTCGTCGCTTAAAACAACGACAAGCAAATCGGGATGGGATGAATGTAGTGCTATTGTATCTTGGATCGGTCATGCAACAGTTACCATTCAAGACTGTTTGTTTACAGGTAGTATAACGGGAACAAACGGCACTTCATACAATGGTTGCTTTATTGGGTGGTGCCAACACAGTGATGATAACACTCAAGTTCTAAATTGCCTTTCCACAGGAACCTTTACCAATATTGGTAGTTGTGATCCAACAAGAGGTCGCACACATACAAATAGTTATATCAAGCAGTTCCCAACATCTATTCCTGAAAACATGCAGTGTACACCTGAGGCTTTAGCCGATGGCTCTATTGCCTACAAATTACAGCAAGGACGTGTGGGGCTTGTCTGGGGACAGAGGATAGGTGTTGATGATGAGCCAGTGCTGACAAACGATGAAAGTTATCGTGTATATAGAAGTATAAACGGTGGCTATACAAACGATCCAGCTTTGGATGCAGATTTGAAGAAGGATGCCGAGGGGTACTATCTTATCGGTAGTGTACAGGATTGGAAAGATTTCGCTACACTGGTTGAGACAACTCCAACCGCCAATGCTAAGATGACGGCGGACATTGATTTAACTACAGATGTGACGATGGTAGGAACAAAGAGTATTCCTTATCAAGGAACATTCGATGGACAAGGATATACTCTGACTGTGAATTGGAGTGTCAATGGAGGAGGAGATGGCGTAGCTCCTTTCCGTTATGTTAGTGGGGCGACTATTCAGAAACTTCACGTTGATGGAAACATCAGTGCTACTGGAAGTGAGCAAAGAGGAGCTGCAAGTATCGTCGCATTTAGTATAGGAAGTACAACAACAACCATTAATGAATGTTGGGGGTCTGTATCATTAACATGTTATGATACTATGGGAGGTTTGTTTAGTGTGGCATTCGAAACTAGCACAGTAAGTATTACTGACTGTCTGTTCAGTGGTACTATCAATCCAACGCACTCCGGCCAAGGATTTTGCGCAGGTTTTGCTTCACAAGCAATGAGAGATGGTTCAAATGTCCCAACGATTAATATTACACGTGGACTATATTTGGGTAAATATACTGGAAGTACTGAGAATTGTTACAATTTTGTGCGAATGGATCGTCTAGATTTGTTTGGTACGCATACAATAACAGATTGCTACTATAAAGATGCTTATGGTACAGCACAAGGAACACAAGTATCAACTGAACAATTGGCAGACGGTACCACTACATCCAAGTTGCAAAACAATCGTACAGAAAAAGTATGGGTGCAAGATGGTGATCTGCCCATGTTGGCAGTCTTTGTGGCTAATAACTCTGGTATCTCAACAAGCTTCATTCCAATTGAAAATGGAAAATTGAAAATTGAAAATGAAGCAAATGGTTGGTACAGCATCAGCGGGCAGAAACTCAATGATAAGCCATCCGCAAAGGGAATCTATATCCACAATGGGAAGAAAGTTATTATCAACTGATAATTGAATAGACATACGCCAAAGAAAAAGAGGGGAAAGGTTTGTTAACAGAATTTTGCTGACTTTGAACCCCTCTTTTTTGGTGGTTGGGCAAAATCGTTGTACCTTTGTCGCCAGAAAATAAAGGAACAGAATGGATTACGAGATTCATGACATCGAGAATACCGAGGCTGTGGAGGAACAGACAGCTTCGGAAGTATTGGAGCCGCAGACGGAAACCGCTGGCAGTATTTTGCGTGCCGAAGGACTGGTAAAGCGTTACGGAAAGCGTACTGTGGTGAACGATGTGAACATCAATGTGCGACAAGGAGAGATTGTGGGACTGCTAGGACCGAATGGTGCTGGTAAGACTACCTCGTTCTATATGACTACAGGTTTGATCGTTCCGAATGCGGGTCATATCTTCATCGATGATCAGGAGATTACAGGATTCCCTGTGTATAAGAGAGCACGTGCCGGTATTGGTTATCTACCGCAGGAGGCCAGCGTGTTCCGTAAGCTGAGCGTGGAGGATAATATCATGGCGGTGCTGGAGATGACGGGCAAGCCCAGACAGTACCAGGCAGAGAAATTGGAAGCGCTCATCAAGGAATTCCGTTTGGAGAAGGTGCGCAAGAACAAAGGTGATCAGCTGTCGGGTGGTGAGCGCCGTCGTACAGAGATTGCGCGCTGTCTGGCCATCGAGCCGAAGTTCATCATGCTCGACGAGCCCTTTGCTGGTGTGGACCCCATTGCCGTGGAGGATATCCAGCATATCGTGTGGCAGTTGAAATACCGCAATATCGGTATCCTGATTACCGACCATAACGTGCATGAAACGCTGAACATCACCGACCGTGCCTATCTGTTGTTCGAAGGTCGTATATTGTTCCAGGGTAGTCCTGAGGAACTCGCGGCTAACCGTATCGTGAAAGAGAAGTATCTGGGTACGAATTTCGTATTGCAAAAGAAGGACTTCCAGTTAATCGACGAAGAGAAAAGGCGTCGTGAACAGGAGGAAAAGCAGAACGAAATTGGTTAAAATGACGTATTTTTCCACATTTTTCCACATTATATATTATTATTCGAAAAATATTGCGTACCTTTGCACCCCGATTTTCGAAATAACATTTAAAGGTAATATAGATGAAAGTAACATTTGAGAATCCAGACAAAGTGAATGGATTGATGACGCTGACCGTAGAGGAGGCTGATTATCAGAAAGATGTCGAGAAGACACTGAAAGACTACCGCAAGAAGGCTCAGGTGCCTGGTTTCCGTCAGGGAATGGTGCCCATGGGCATGATCAAACGTCAGTATGGCACAGCCGTGAAGGTGGATGTCATCAACAAGCTCCTCGGTGAGGAGATTTACAAGTATGTAAACGAGAACAAGATCCAGATGCTTGGCGAGCCCATGCCCAGCGACAAGCAGGAGGCTGTTGACGTAGAGGGTGCAGCACCCTATACCTTCGTCTTCGATATCGCCGTAGCTCCTGAGTTCAAGATTGAACTGACAAACAAGGACAAGGTTGATTTCTACAATATCACCGTTGACGATAAGATCATCGATCAGCAGATTGAGATGTATGCTTCTCGCGCCGGTCATTACGAGAAGGTGGAGGAGTATGCAGAGAACGATATGCTGAAAGGTGATCTGCGTGAGCTCGACAAGAAGGGTAACACCGTAGAGGGTGGTATCACTGTTGCTGACGCCATGCTGTTGCCTACATACATCAAGGTTGACAAGCAGAAGAAGCTGTTCGATGGTGCTAAGCTGGGTGACATCATCACCTTCAACCCCAAGAAGGCTTATCCTGAGAACAATGGTGAGATCTCTTCACTGCTGAAGATCAGTCGTGAGGAGGCCGAGAACATCACTGCCGATTTCAGCTACCAGATCACTGAGATCTCTCGCTATGTAAAGGCTGAGGTGAACCAGGAACTCTTTGACCAGGTGTTTCCTGAGGGTGGCATTAAGGACGAGAAAGCTTTCCGCGAGCGTATTGCCGAGACACTGAAGGCTCAGTTCGTAACCGACAGCGACTTCCGTTTCATCCAGGATCTGCGTACATATTGCGAGAAGAAGGTAGGTGACCTTACCTTCCCTGAGGATCTGCTGAAGCGCGTGATGCTGAACAACAACAAGGACAAGGGTGCTGACTTTGTAGAGAAGAACTTCGAGATGAGCATCAAGGAACTGAAGTGGCACCTGATCAAGGAGCAGCTCGTAGCCGCTAACCAGATCAAGATCGACGAGAAGGACGTGAAGGATGCCGCCAAGGAGGCTGCTCGTGCCCAGTTTGCTCAGTATGGTATGAACAACGTACCCGATGAGTATCTGGAGAACTACGCTGCCGACATGCTCAAGAAGAAGGAGTATGTGGACAATCTCGTTGACCGCAGCATCGACAGGAAGCTCACAGAGGCCCTGAAGAAGGTGGTTAAGCTCAATGAGAAGTCTATTACTCTCGATGAGTTCAACAAGCTCTTTGAGGAGAAATAATAGCGTTAAAAAAAGTTTTTTTCGAAAAAAGACGCACTTAATATAGAAAGTTATCGACTTTTTTTCGTATCTTTGTATCTCACAAGGATGAAAAAAGGTCGGTAACTTTCTTTTTTCGTCTCATAAAAAACGAAATATTATGAATGATTTTAGGAAATATGCTACTAAGCATTTGGGCATCGACGGAATGGCACTTGATGATGTGATCAGTGCTCAGAGTCAGTATCTGAACCCGTATATCCTCGAGGAGCGTACATTGAACGTGACGCAGATGGATGTGTTCTCGCGTTTGATGATGGATCGCATCATCTTCCTGGGTACGCAGATTGACGACTATACCGCCAACACGCTGCAGGCTCAGTTGCTGTATCTTGATTCTACGGATCCTGGAAAGGATATCTCCATCTATATCAATTCTCCTGGCGGAAGTGTTACTGCAGGATTGGGTATCTATGACACCATGCAGTTCATTACATCCGACGTGGCTACCATCTGTACAGGTATGGCCGCCTCTATGGCTGCTGTGCTGTTGGTAAGCGGTCAGGAGGGGAAACGCCAGGCATTGCCGCATAGTCGTGTGATGATTCACCAGCCCCTTGGTGGCGTGCAAGGTCAGGCTTCCGATATCGAGATTGAAGCCCGCGAGATCCAGAAGATGAAGAAGGAACTCTATACCATCATCAGCGAGCACTCACATACTCCTTATGAGAAGGTGTGGGCCGACAGTGATCGTAATTACTGGATGACAGCTGATGAGGCTAAGGAGTACGGGATGATTGACGAAGTGCTGAAAAGAAAGAAATAAGTCATGCCGAAGAAAGTATGCAGCTTCTGTGGTAGAAGCGAGAAAGAGGTGAAACTGCTGATCACGGGTATCAACGGCTATATCTGCGAGAACTGTGCGTCTCAGGCATATGAGATCGTGCAGTCAACAGGATTGCTCAATCCTCAAGGCAATCAGGACAGCAAGTATACGTTCGACCTGAAAAAGGTGCCCAAGCCCGTTGAGATCAAGAAGTATCTCGACCAGTATGTGATCGGACAGGATGAGGCAAAGCGCTATCTCGCAGTGGCCGTGTATAACCATTATAAGCGCTTGCAACAGCCCACAACGGATGATGGCGTGGAGATCGAGAAGAGTAATATCATCATGGTGGGAAGTACCGGAACGGGTAAGACGTTGCTGGCTCGTACCATTGCAAAGATGCTCGATGTGCCTTTCACCATCGTGGATGCTACGGTGTTTACTGAGGCAGGCTATGTGGGCGAGGATGTGGAGAGCATTCTGTCACGACTGCTGCAGGTATCTGACTATAATGTGGAGGCAGCGCAGCATGGAATCGTATTCATCGATGAAATCGATAAGATCGCAAGAAAGAGCGACAATCCCAGTATTACACGCGACGTGAGTGGCGAGGGTGTGCAGCAGGGCTTGCTGAAGCTTCTTGAGGGTACGGTAGTGAATGTGCCGCCCAAGGGAGGTAGAAAGCATCCTGATCAGGATTATATCCATCTTGACACAAGGAATATCCTGTTCATCTGCGGCGGTGCCTTTGATGGTATCGAAAGGAAGATCGCCCAGCGTTTGAACACGCATGTGGTGGGATATAACAGTGTGCAGAACGTGAGGAACATCGACAAGGAGGACATGATGCAGTATATCGTGCCGCAAGACCTGAAGTCGTTCGGTCTGATTCCTGAGATTATCGGTCGTCTGCCTGTTCTCACCTACCTGAACCCGCTCGATCGTGAAGCATTAAGTAAGATCCTCGTGGAGCCGAAGAACTCCATCGTGAAACAATATGAGAAACTCTTCGAGATGGATGGCATCAAATTGGTGTTCCCGCAGGAAACACTTGATTTGCTCGTCGACCAGGCCGTAGAGTATAAGTTAGGCGCACGTGGCCTCCGATCTATCGTTGAAAGCGTGATGATGGAGGCGATGTTCGAAATACCGTCGAAGAAGGTAAAGACCTTCGAGGTAACGCTCGACTATGCCAAGAGGCAGCTGGAAAAAGCCCGGCTACAGAAACTGGAGAGTGCATAGGATCACTGAATACATCAACCTGTAGCAAAGAAAGGAGACTACATCGTTATGAGCAATGACATGAATCTTACTCAAAAGCTGAAACAGTATTTCGGCTTTGATAAGTTCAAAGGCGATCAGGAAGCCATTATCCGCAACGTACTGGAAGGTAAGAACACATTTGTGCTGATGCCAACTGGTGGCGGTAAATCGCTGTGCTATCAGCTTCCTTCCTTGATTATGGAGGGAACGGCTATCGTGATCTCTCCGCTCATAGCCCTGATGAAGAACCAGGTGGATGTAATCAATGGAATGAGCGAGGAGGATGGACTTGCCCACTACTTGAACTCATCCCTGAACAAGGCGGCCATCGATCAGGTAAAGGCTGATATCACGGCAGGGAAGACCAAACTGCTGTATGTGGCACCTGAGTCGTTGACTAAGGAAGAGTATGTGGACTTCCTGAAAACTTGCAAGATCAGTTTCTATGCCATTGACGAGGCACACTGTATTTCAGAGTGGGGACATGATTTCCGCCCGGAATACCGTCGTATCCGTCCTATCGTCAATGAAATTGGAGAAGCACCGATCATCGCTCTCACAGCCACAGCCACGGATAAGGTGCGTACAGACATCAAGAAGAGTCTGGGCATTCTCGATGCTGTGGAGTTCAAGAGCTCGTTTAACCGACCGAACCTGTATTATGAGGTACGACCGAAGACGAAGGAGATTGACAAGCAGATCGTGAAGTTCATCCGTCAGAATCCTGGCAAGAGCGGTATCATCTACTGTCTCTCAAGGAAGAAGGTGGAGGAACTGGCAGCAGTGCTTTGTGCGAACGAGATCAAGGCTGCTCCCTATCATGCCGGACTTGACAGTGCTACACGCTCTGCCACACAGGATGATTTCCTGATGGAGAGCATCGACGTGATCGTGGCCACCATCGCTTTTGGTATGGGAATTGACAAGCCTGATGTGCGCTTCGTGATCCATTACGACATTCCTAAGAGTCTTGAAGGCTATTACCAGGAAACGGGTCGTGCTGGACGTGATGGCGGCGAAGGAAAATGTATTGCATTCTATTCCTACAAGGACCTTCAGAAGCTCGAGAAGTTCATGGAGGGTAAGCCGGTGGCTGAACAGGATATCGGCAGACAGCTGTTGCAGGAAACGGCTGCTTATGCGGAATCATCTGTTTGTCGCCGTAAGATGTTGCTCCATTACTTCGGTGAGGAATACACGAAGGAGAATTGTGAGAACTGCGACAACTGTCTGCATCCTAAGACCAAGATTGAGGCTGAGGAGGCTCTGCTGATCGTTCTGAAGGCTGTTCAGGTGATCAAAGAGGACTTCCGTACGGACTACGTCATTGACTTCGTCTGCGGAAAGGCTACGGATGATATCGTGGCTCATAAGCATGACCAGTTGGAGGAGTTCGGCTCCGGAGAGGATCTGAATCAGAAATTGTGGAACCCCGTTATCCGCCAGGCTATCATAGCTGGTTATCTGCGGAAGGATGTGGAGAATTACGGATTGCTGAAACTGACATCCGCAGGAAAGAAATTCATGAAGAATCCAAGTCCTTTCTTTATCGTGGAGGATAACGAGTTCAACGACGATGATGATGATGACATGAGTGAAGGACAGGGCTCTGCTCTTGATCCCACACTCTATGCCATGTTGAAGGATCTGCGCAGGAAGGTGGCTAAACGACTGAACCTGCCGCCTTACGTCATCTTCATGGATGGCTCATTGGAACAGATGGCCACCGTTTATCCTGTAACCCTCGAGGAACTGCAGAACATCCAAGGTGTGGGTGCAGGTAAAGCGAAGAAGTTCGGTAAGGAGTTCGTGGAACTGATCAAGAAACACTGCGAGGAGAATGATGTGGAGCGCCCGGAGGATCTTCGTGTACGCACTGTTGCCAAGAAGAGCATGCTCAAGGTGAAGATCATCCAGAACATCGACCGTCAGGTAGCCCTCGATGATATTGCCAATGCACAAGGATTGGAATTCGAGGAACTGCTCGATGAGGTGGAGGCTATCGTCTATAGCGGTACCAAGCTGAACATCGACTATTTCCTGGAGGAGGTGATGGACGAAGATCATGTGGATGATATCTTCGAGTACTTCCGCGAGAGTGATACCGACGATCTGGACACTGCCATGGAGGAGTTAGGTACTGACTACTCGGAAGATGAGGTCAGACTTGTCCGCATCAAGTTCCTCAGCGACATGGCGAATTAAAGAAAGGGGCTCAGGGCCCCTTTCTTATTTTGTAGTAAATTCCTATTATCTTCTTCCACCAAACGTACCTTTGGTCTTGCTCTTATCTGTATTGGAAGCAGGTGCTGTTGTTGTTCCATGTGAAGAAGAGCCGCTGCTGGGTGTACGCGTGGTAGTTGTAGTGGTTACAGTACGCGTGCGCGAAATAGAGTTGTCGTTGTTGTACGTTCTGCGCGTAGTAGTCTGTCCTGGATTGTTAGGACGTGGAGGATTAGGCGTCGAAGGACGCATATGCTCGTTCCTGCTGTTGCTAGGCACATCACGCCATGTAGGCTTGGGTCTGCCAGTCATTGCAGGACGGATATTCACCGGCTTGTTGAAGTTCCTATTGGCATAGTGGCTCACGCTACCCACGTTGTGGCCGCCACGGTAGGTGTCGAGGCCGCGAGGACGGATAGACAGGTAGAAACGTGTACGGTCGGTGTACATGGAGTAGATACGGAACTCAATATGATTTCTTGACCAGTACAACGGACGGTAGAAATAGTTCGTGTCCTGATAAGCCTCATACTGATACATCGAGAGCACAAACCAGAGGTCGCTGTTACGGCGTGCCCAAGCGGTGCCGTACAGATCATCATTCACAGCAACAGCAAGCATGTAGTCGAGATTGATCTCATACACTGCCTCGTACTGCTCAGGACTGAGGCGGAGTTCATACGCCATCTTATCGGTCAGGAACAGCGCTTCATCTCTTGCCTGATTGAAAGATATTGCCTTGGCGGATGTGACTATCGTCACCATCATCACCATCATCATCATGAACTTTTTCATAATTGTACGTTTTATGTGATTATACATTAATTAATTACACACTAACTAGTCCGCTAAAGACGTTTTCTTTTTTCCTGTTGCAAAGAAACAAAAAAAATCCCACACTCCCAAAGGATTTCTCCTAAAACTGTAAGGGAAATCCCTAACTTTGGATAGTAAAATCCAGTCAAAAATAAGTCATTTTTGGCGAAAAAGTGTCATTTTTACATCTATATTCCGTCCACTCTTTTTGCAAATCTACAATTAGTTAATATACTGATAGCCAAAAGAATACAACAAAATACATCGTTTATACATCCACTTTTTCGTTATATTCGGGAGTTACGAAATGCTTTTTTTCATATCTTTGCAACAGAAACGTGATAATCTATTTATTTTTACTAATAATTAAAAACCAAAGTATGAAACAGAAAAGGTATTTACTGATGCTATTGGCGTTCTTGATGTCGGTAGCAACCTTTGCCCAGAAGCAGAACTTCTCGGGCACTGTGATTGATGCAATGGGAGAACCGGTTATCGGAGCTTCCGTTGTACAGAAAGGTACGTCAAACGGTGCAATCACCGACCTTGATGGTAATTTTACCATTAGTGCAGAACCTGGTGCAACGTTAGTCATCTCGTTTGTTGGCTACACCACCCAGGAACTGAAAGCTGCTCCCAACATGCGCGTCGTACTGAATGATGATACGCAGCTGTTGAACGACGTGGTCGTGATCGGTTACGGTGTGCAGAAGAAGAGCGTTGTGACAGCTTCCATTGCTAAGGTAAGCTCAGACGACCTTGAAGGAAAGACTCGTCTGCGTGCTGATGATGCACTGAAAGGCTTAGCTGCTGGTGTGAATGTTACATCGGCCTCAGGTCAGCCTGGTTCACAATCAATGATTCGCGTGCGCGGTACGGGTACCATTAATGATACGAACCCGCTGTACATCATCGACGGTATGCCTGCCGATCAGTACGGATTGGAGAGTGTGAACCCCAACGACATCGAGAGTATCGAGGTGTTGAAGGATGCTGCTTCTGGTGCTATCTATGGTGCTCGTGCTGCCAACGGTGTAATCTTGGTAACCACCAAGAAGGGTAAGATGGGTAAGGCCCAGATCAACTACAACTTCAGCTACGGTTGGCAGAGCGCGTGGAAAAAACGTGATGTGACCGGCGCAACAGACTATGCCATACTACAGAATGAGAAGTATGTGAACGGTGGTCAGACTCCCCTTTACGCTGATCCTTACAACCTGGTTGATGCAAACGGACAGAAGATTGTTGGTTTCGGTACTGATTGGCAGGAACTGTTGTTCAACGACAACGCTCCCATTGAACAGCACGACGTATCAATAAGTGGTGCTTCAGAGAAAGTGAACTACTATCTCTCATTGGGTTACTACGACCAGGAAGGTATCGTGGGCGGTAACTACGGACGTTCAAACTACGATCGTCTGACACTGCGTTCAAATAACCAGTTCAACATTTTCGACGATTCTAAAGAGCGTTCGTTCCTGAACAAGCTCGATGTCAGCGCGAACCTTTCTTATATGCGTACGCACAGTACAGGTATCGACGCTAACTCTACATGGGGTTCTCCTCTGGGTTCGGCCCTCTATCTGGCGCCTACACTGCCCGTTACTCTGAAGGGTGCAGTGGCTCAGGATATGATTGACCGCTACAGCGCATACGACCTCTATCGCGATGCAAACGGTGATCCTTACACGATTCCGGGCTATGTGGGCAGCTATCAGGAGCAGAACAACCCCATCGCTATGATGCAGCAGCGTCCGGGTAAGGGCTGGTCACACAAGTTCATGCCCAAGTTCTCTATCGACCTGCAGTTGTGGGACAACTTGAAGTACCACTTCACATGGAGTGCTGAGCAGAGCTTCTGGGGCAGCTCAGCAGCTACTACAGAAAAATACTATTTCTCAGGCAACAACAACTCTGATCATACACAGGCTTCATCCGAGAAAGCCAACAGTACACAGTGGCAGATCGAGAATACGCTGACTTACGACAAGGAGTTCGGTAAGCACTCTATCGGCGTGGTTCTGGGTCAGAGCGCTCTGAAGTACAAAGGCGACTATCTAGGCGCATCGCACTGGAACCTGATCAACATCAATAAACCATACGTTGACTATACTACCGGCGGTAGCATTGAAACAACTACCGACGAAAAGGGCAACATCATTAGTGTGAAGAGTCTGGTCAGTGGTTGGGCAGGCCCATATGTAGAGCACCATCTCGCTTCGCTCTTCGGTCGTATCAGCTACAACTACGATGAGCGCTATATGTTCCAAGCCACAATCCGTCGTGATGGATCCAGCCGCTTTGGTTCTAATAACAAATACGGTGTGTTCCCATCTTTCTCTATTGGATGGAACGTCATGAACGAGGCATTCATGAAGGATACTCGCAACTGGCTGTCAAACCTGAAGCTTCGTGCTAGCTGGGGTAAGAACGGTAATGAGAACATGCCTGATTTCCGTTATACCGTACTCACCACTACTGGTGGTACCAGTAACTACTACTTCGGTCGTCAGGCTGTGATGACCTACGGTTCGAAGGCCAACGGACTGGCTAATGAGAGTCTGAAGTGGGAGGAGAGTGAGCAGACCGACTTGGGTATCGATCTGGGTCTTTGGAACAACAAGCTGACCTTCACCGTTGACTATTATATCAAGAAGACCAACGGCATGTTGATTACCATGCCTATTCCTTCTTATGTAGGTGAATCAAGACCTTGGGGTAATGCCGGTGACATGGAGAACAGTGGTATCGAGTTTGAACTGGGCTACAAGTGGAACATCGGTGATGCTCACTTCGCTGTTAAGGGCAACGCTTCTTACTTGAAGAATAAACTGAAGAACCTGGGTAACGACACTGGTTTCCTGAACTATGGTATCTCACAGTTCAGCGATGGTGGCACACGTGCCGAGAACGGTCAGCCCTTCCCCTATTTCTATGGTTACAAGACAGCTGGCGTTCTGCAGAACAAGGCAGAGGCTGATGCTTATAATGCTAAATACGGAACCAGTTCAAATCCCGGCGACCTGATCTTCGTTGACATGGACGGTGATGACAAGATTACCTCAGATGACCGTACCAAGATTGGCAAGCCGACTCCTGACTGGACCTTCGGTCTGAACTTCAACGCAGACTGGAAAGGCTTTGATTTCAACGTATTCTTCCAGGGCGTTAGCGGTGCTGATATCTTCGATGCTACATGGCGACAGGATATTGCATCAGGTAACTATCCTACTTGGGTTCTGCAGCGCTGGACAGGCGAGGGCACATCAAACAAACTGCCTTTGCTGAAGCTGGGCGACTCACGCAACTGGGTTTGCAGCGACATCTATGTTCAGGACGGCAGTTATCTGCGTCTGAAGAATATCTCTCTGGGCTACACACTGCCGCGTAACCTCACGCAGAAAATCAACATTGAGCGCCTGCGTCTTTACGTACGTGCAGAGAACCTGTTTACCTGGACCAAGTACTGGGGCTTCGATCCCGAAATTGGTACCAGCAGCACTTCTATGGGTGTGGACTACGGAGTTTATCCACAGGCTCGCATCTTTACTGTAGGTTTCAACATCTCATTGTAATTGATAATTGAAAATTACAAATAGAAAACTGAATATTGATAATTGAAAATGAAGAAGATTATGAAAACCAAGATATTTAGTGTATTGAGCGCTATTGTGGCAGCCGTCATGCTGACTGCTTGTAGCGACGACTTCCTGGAGGTGCAGAATCCTACGGGTGAGCCCTTGGAGGAATATTATTTGACCGATGAGCACCTGGCCGAGGCTTGTGTTTCCGCCTATGCTCCGCTGCACTGGCCCGACTGGGACGGAACAGCCTATAACGACCTTACCTGTGACGCAGAGATTCTGGGCGACGACTTCTGGGTAGGTGGTGCAAGTATCAGTGACAACCAGCACTGGCACAAGCTCTTCAACTTTGAAGGTGATGGCAACAACACGCTGGGAACCCTCTGGGGCGACTTCTACAGCGGTATCAAACGTTGCAACGACGTGATCAAATACTGTTCATGGGGTGGTGGTAATGAAACCAACCGTAAGTCTTATGAGATGCAGGCCCGTCTGCTCCGCGTATATTACTATAACATCCTGTGGCACTACTATGGTAATGTGCCTTTCTATCTGGAAAACCTGAGCGAGCCTTACACAGCTCCGCAGATCTCTGCTGATGAGATCTATGCACAGCTGTTGCCGGAATTGGAAGACATCATCGCTTCAAAGGTGCTTCCCATGCGCTGGGAGACAGCTGAGAGCGGACGAGTTAGTCAGGCCATGGCCTATATGCTCTTTGCCGAGATGGTGATGTACCAGAACGATACAGCCCGCTATCCTGCTGCCTTGAACTATATGAAGCAGATCATCGGTGACTCCAACTACAAGCTGAATCCCAGCTTCAAGGATCTGTTTGATGAGAGCGGTGAGTGGTGCGAAGAGAGCATCTTCGAGATCAATTATGAGGATGATAACGGTCAGCGCGACTGGGGTACTCCGTTGCATGCTGGCGGTACGGTGTTCCCAACACTCTGTTCTCCGAACGGCTGGGCTGGCGGTGAAGGATGGGACTCTGGTAATGACGGCTGGGGATTCCTTCCCATGCGCGTAGAGGCCTATAATATGTATGCAGAGGGTGATACCCGTCGTGACGTAACCTGCTGGGATCTTCGTGGCTATACCTATACCGAGCGTTATCAGGATACCCATATCTGGCACGGTAAGTATCGTCCACAAAGCGTCAACAACCAGGATTGTCCTTCTTCAAAGAACCTGAACTATAACAACAACAAGCGCATCTACCGCTATGCGGAGACCCTGCTGAATGCAGCCGAGCTTTTGCTCCAGACTGGTGGCAGTGCTGCCGAGGCTACAGGTTATGTGAACGAGGTTCGCAAACGTGCAGGTCTTGCCGACCTGAGCAGTGTATCAATTGATGATATTCTGAATGAGCGTCATCTGGAGTTCTGTGGCGAGGGTAAACGCTATTTCGACTTGGTTCGCGCCGAGGGTATAGCAGGTGCTACAGAAAAGGCTACTACCAAGTTGGTTCCTGATGCTTATGGCTATCGTACCAACCGTTGGAGTCCCAGCAAGAAACATATTCCTCTCTCTCAGAGTGAGCTCGATGCTGATCCCACACTCGTGCAGAACAACTATTAAGATTAAACGTTTAAGATCAAACATTAAAGAAAGATTATGAAGAATCTGTTTATATATTCAATAGGAGTGCTGTTTGCAGGTATGATGATGACATCCTGCTCGCCAGAGAGCTTCGATGGCGCAGACCCCAATGGCCTCCCCACGGTGAGTGGTGTTGACTTCAACATCAGCGTGGATCAGGAGACAAACCAGATGATTGCCACCTATACGCCGCAGGCTGGAACCTATCCCGTGTGGATTCTCAATGGAACCCAGTATTCCACACTTCAGGAGATTGGTTATCAGAATCCTGAGGCTGGCACCTATACAATAGAGCTGAAGTTGGGCAACCGCAACGGCTTCAGTCAGCAAGGCATTACCAAGACCTTCACCTTCAACGAGACTAAGATTGACTATACCGCCGACTTCCGTCGTATATGCGACAAAGAGTGGCGCTTCGCCAACAAGGAAGTGGCTCACTTGGCTTGCGGTCCTGTGGGTGGTGACGGTACAGGATGGTGGTCGGCTCAGCCTGATGACAAGAAGGATTTCGGTATGTACGACGACCGCATCACCTTCAGTGCTGATAACCGCAAAGGTGGTACGTTTAACTACAATGCCGGTGAGGATGGTTTGACCTATGTGAATACGGGTACTACCAAGTGGGGTCATGAGGATGCCGACTGGGATGCTACGATAGGTAACCAGACCTCCAGCTGGAGTTTCGAGGTGATGCCTTGGACCGATGCTGATGGTAAGGTGTCTTCTCAGACCTATATCCAACTGGCGCCCAACACAGCGTTCCCCTATATCTCAAGTGATGGTCAGTATGAGAATCCGCTGTTCCGTATCGAGCAGCTCACTGCTAAGAAACTGGTGCTGATCTATGAGGCTCCCGACGGCAGTATTGCCTGGCGCTTCATCTTCACTAGCGAGGAAGCAGAGAAGGAGTTCTCGGGCTTTGATGCCAACAGCGACTTCAATATGTGGAAGGGTATTACGCCAAACATGTCGTTCTACTATAATCCTGATCCAGGATGGGGTAATGAGCAGACAGCCCTCTTCGAGTCGCTCTTCGAGATGGGTAACAACGACTACACCGTGACCATCCCGCAGGAGTGCTTCTCTGAGTGGCAGGCACAGGTACATTTCCATACCAACTTGGTAATCTCTGCTGCTAATCACTACGACTTCTCTTGTATCTTTAATTCCGACCGTGACATTGACGGTGTGGTGGTGAAGCTGACCAACGAGGATGACTCCGAGGCAATCATCGATGAGCACAATGTGAACCTGAAGGCAGGCGAGGACTATATCTTCTGGGTAAGCGACGTGGAAGGCAAGGACCTGAATCCGGTGAAACTCGTACTCGACTTCGGTCATGCAACTGGCGAAACCCATGTCAATGTTTCCAATATCGTACTGAAAGACCATGCTAACGATGATGGTACCGTACTGCCCGATCCTAATGGTGGTGGCGGTGGAGATACACCGACAATGGACTGGGATTACTCAAGTGGAGCCAACCTCTGGAAGGCTGTTGACGATGGTACTGCCTTTGATGCATTCGGCTACTGGTTTGCTGACGACGGTTGGAGCCAGATAGCTAACTCAGAGGCCACCCATAATGGCGATACCTACGAGATTACGCTTCCCGAAGGCATGGGCGGCAGTCAGTGGCAGGGTCAGTTCCATATCGACACCAAGCTCACCGCATCTGCTTCGAAGACCTATAACTTCTATCTGGTAATGGAGGCCGACAATGATTGTCCGCAGGTAACCTTCAAGCTTACCGACGCTGGCGACTCCAACTACTTCATCGAGGAACGTAACGATGTGAAGGCCGACGTGCCGTTTATCCTCAAACGCGAAGGTCTTACCCTGAAGGACGGTCAGGATGCAACTGCCATCCGTCTATTCTTCGACTTCGGAGGATCTCCTGCTGGTACACATGTTAAGATCAGTAAGATCTATCTGGAGGAGGCTGTGTCGATGAACTACGACGATGCCGATAATCTCTGGAAGGCTGTTGACAATGGCACTGTAGCCAGCGAGTTCGGCTACTGGTTTGCTGATGACAGCTGGAGCCAGATCAGCAATTCACCATGTGCTCATAGTGGCGACACCTACGAGATCACCCTTCCTGATGGCATGGGCGGTTCACAGTGGCAGGGACAGTTCCATATCGACACCCAGCTCACAGCCAGTGCGGCTAAGTCGTACAACTTCCAGTTGGTAATGGAGGCTGACAATGATTGTCCTGGTGTGACCATCAAGCTGACCGATGCGGGTGACACGAACTTCTTCTGCGAAGGTCGTCACGACATCAAGGCCGATGAGCCGTTCGTTTACACGCTGAAGGGCGCAACCCTAAAGGAAGGCAAGGATGCCGATGCTATCCGTCTGTTCTTCGACTTCGGTGGCTCGCCTGCTGGAACGAAAGTGAAAATCAGCAAGATCGTCTTTAAGGAGAATTGATAAATGAAACGATTTATAAACGTTCATCAACGTATAATGCTAAGTAGTATTTTTCTCTCTCTTGCCGTGGCCCTCATGGGCTGCGGTGGGAGTGGGGATGATTCTGACCCTGTTGAAATCACGATTACAGCTACGCCAGAATCCATCAATGCTCCTGCTGGTGGTGGAACATACACTGTCAACGTTTCCACAACAGGCAAGGAATGGGGTGCTTATACCGAGAGCGACTTTGTCAAGGTAATAGCTCAATATGCTACGAACTCAGTATCCATTGTGGTTGACGAGAACCCCACTACCACTGAGCGTACAGCTACCGTAGGTCTTATGTCGGGTGCAGCCCGTAAGTACATCACTGTCACGCAGGCCGCCGCTGAGAAACCTGCCTATGATGCTCCTGAGGGTTATTCGCTGGTATGGAACGACGAGTTCAATAGTGGTTCAGAACTGAATGCAGACGATTGGACGCATGAGGTAAAGAACGCCGGATGGGTGAACAACGAACTACAGAACTACGTGAATCACAAGACTCCTGGAGGATCGCTCGTTACTGAGGTGAAGAACGGTACACTCCGTATCCATTGTCTCAAGGAAGACGGAAAGATCTATTCAGGACGTGTCTATGCCAAGGTGAAGAGCGGATGGAAGTACGGCTATATCGAGGCCAGCATCAAACTGCCGAAGGGTAAGGGCACATGGCCCGCCTTCTGGATGATGCCTGTGAACTTCCGTTCATGGCCTGCCGACGGTGAGATTGATATCATGGAAGAGGTGGGCTATCACCCCGATTATGTGTCATCAAGTCTGCATGCCAATGCCCATGTACACTCCAATGGCACTCAGGTAACCCACGAGATGAAATGTGCCGGAGCTGAGGGTGAGTTCCATAAGTATGCCATCCTTTGGACGGCCAAGAACATCACCACCTATGTGGACGGTCAGGTACAGCTTTCTTACGACAACCGAGGCTTAGGCAGAGACGACTGGCCCTACGACGATCCCTTCTATGTCATCTTCAACCTCGCATGGGGTGGCTCATGGGGAGGTGCTCAGGGTGTTGACGAGAGTGCTTTGCCTGTCACGATGGAAGTAGATTACATCCGCGTGTTTCAGAAGAAATAATGCGTATTATTAGTATTATTATTGTTTGCTAGCTGCGACTGCCCCTGTGCGGTCGCAGCAATACAAACAGTTTACCGATGTATCTACCACACAGGCACAGAACTTAAGGAGAATCATCGTAAAATAGTTAAACAATGAAGAATATTATCGTCTGCCTCTTCGCCCTTCTCCTGATGGCATGTAACACAGGCACACAGAAGGAAAGCACAGGCTTTGTAACCATACAGGGGCATGACCTGATCAAGCCGAATGGTGAGAAACTGTTTATCCAAGGTACCAACTTGGGTAACTGGCTCAACCCCGAGGGCTATATGTTCGGATTCAGTCGTACCAATTCAGCATGGATGATCGACCTGCTGTTCAAGGAGGCTGTAGGACCCGACGCCACCGCCAAGTTCTGGCAACAGTTCAAGGACAATTACGTAACCAAGGCCGATATCGATTTCATCGCCAGTCAGGGCGCCAATACCATCCGCCTACCATTTAACTATAAACTTTTCACCGATGAGGATTATATGGGACAGACAGGCGCTAAAGACGGTTATCAGCGCATCGACTCGGTGGTGAACTGGTGCAAGGCCAATAACCTGTATCTCATTCTGGATATGCACGACTGCCCAGGCGGTCAGACGGGCGATAATATTGATGATGGTCATGGCTACCCCTGGTTGTTCGAGAGCGAGGAGAGTCAGCAGCTGTTCTGCGATATATGGAAAGAGATTGCTCAGCGCTATAAGAACGAGACCACCATCTTAGGATATGAGCTGATGAACGAGCCCATTGCCCATTATTTCGAGAACAAGGATTCGCTCTACACCCTGTTGCAGCCGCTCTACAGGCGTTGCGTAGCTGCCATCCGCGAGGTGGATTCGAATCACATCATCTTGTTGGGTGGAGCCCATTGGAACAGTTTCTTCTGGATGCTCGATGATGTCAGCTACGACGACAAGCTCATGTTCACCTGTCATCGTTACGGCGGTCCTGCCACCAAGGAAGCCATTGCCCACTACATCAATTTCCGCGATTCCGTCAACCGCCCCATGTATATGGGTGAGTTCGGTCATAACACCATGGAGTGGCAGCGCGATTTCGTCAAGGTTTTGAAAGAGAACAATATCGGCTACACCTTCTGGCCATATAAGAAAGTGGATGAGTCGTGCATGATGGGCATCAAGCGCCCCGAAGGATGGGACAGCATCGTGGTGAAATACTCCGAGACTTCCCGCAATACCTATTCAGAATGGCGTGAGGCGCGTCCTAACCAAGCACAGTTCCGTCTGCTTCTCAAGCAGTTTGCCGAGAACTGCCGCATACAAAACTGTACGCCGCAAACAGAATACATCAATAGTATGGAACTGAAGCCCTAAACAGATAAAACAACATAACAATACGATATGAAAAGGATTCTGATAGTTTTATCATTGATGATGGGTCATTCATCGTTTAGTAACATGGTGGCGCAGACACCTGTCTACCTCGATGAGACCAAGTCAGTAGAACAGCGCATCGAGGATGCGTTAAGTAGGATGACGCTCGACGAGAAGATTGCCGTGATCCATGCACAGAGTAAGTTCTCCAGTCCTGGTGTGAAACGACTGGGCTTTCCCGACCTCTGGACCGATGATGGTCCTCATGGGGTGCGTCCCGATGTGCTCTGGGATGAGTGGGTACAGGCTGGGCAGACCAACGACTCGTGTGTGGCCTTCCCTGCACTCACTTGTCTGGCTGCCACATGGAATCCTGCTTTGGCCAGTCTCTATGGCGAGAGTTTGGGTGAGGAGGCTCTCTACCGCAAGAAGAGTGTTATCCTCGGTCCTGGCGTGAACATCTTCCGTACCCCACTCGGAGGACGAAACTTCGAGTATATGGGCGAAGATCCCTATCTGGCCTCACAGATGGTGGTACCGTACGTCAAAGGACTGCAGTCGAAGGGTGTAGCATCCTGCGTGAAGCACTATGCATTGAACAACGACGAGGAGTACCGTCATCAAGTGAATGTGATTGTTTCCGACCGTGCCCTGCATGAGATCTACCTGCCAGCCTTCAAGGCGGCTGTGCAGCAGGGTGGCGCATGGGCTATCATGGGTGCATATAACCTCTATAATAACCAGCATAACTGTCACAACGAGATTCTGCTCAACAAGATCCTGAAGCAGGATTGGGGTTTTGACGGGGTGGTCATCTCCGACTGGGGCGGTTGTCATGATACCGATGAGGCTGTCAGGAACGGTCTTGACCTCGAGTTCGGCACCTGGACCGACGGTCTGACGATGGGGCGCACCAACGCTTACGACAGTTACTATATGGCTGAGGCCTACAAGCAGGGCATCAAGTCAGGTAAATATACCACGAAGGAACTCGACGAGAAGGTACGTCGCGTGCTGCGTCTTTTCTACCGCACCAACATGCAGCGCAACAAACCCTTTGGTTTCCTCTGCAGCGAGAGTCATTATGAGGCAGCTAGGAAGATTGCAGAAGAAGGTATCGTCCTCCTCAAGAATTCACCCGTAGGGAAGGCAGAGAAGGCCCCCTTGTTGCCCCTTGATGCTTCTAAACAGAAGCGAATCTTGGTTGTGGGTGAGAATGCCATTAAGATGATGACCGTAGGCGGTGGCTCCTCCTCGCTGAAGGTTCAGCACGAAGTGCTCCCCCTCGACGGCATCACAGCAAAACAATCAACTGACTACGCTCGTGGCTACGTAGGCGACACTATCCAGAGTTTCGACGGTGTGTCAGTGGGTCGTTCGCTTTACGACAATCGCACTGCTGGTTTGCTCGTTCAAGAGGCAGTAGAGAAAGCCAAGCAGGCCGATGTGGTCATCTTTTTCGGCGGTCTTAACAAGGCAGGCTATCAGGACAGCGAGGGTCACGACCGTAAGTTGTATGATCTGCCCTATGGTCAGTCCGGACTCATCAAGTCTCTGCTGGAGGTGAACCCGCGTCTCGTGTATGTCAATATCTCTGGTAACCCTGTGCCTATACCTCATCTCGACAAGATACCGGCCGTTGTACAGGGTTGGTTCCTCGGTTCCGAGGCAGGCACCGCCATCGCCTCCGTCCTCTTTGGCGATGTGAATCCTTCGGGTAAACTGCCCTATACCTGGTATGCCTCTTTAGGACAGTGTGGAGCACATGCCACTGGTAGTTATCCAGGTACATGGCGCGAAGGTCATCAAATCATCGACGAGGAGTACAAAGAAGATATCTTTGTGGGTTACCGCTGGACAGATCGCCTGAAGAAAGAGAAACCGATGTTCGCTTTCGGTCATGGACTCAGCTACACTACCTTCAAGATTAGCAATGCTAAGGCTGATAAGAAGCGCATAACATCCGATGAAACCGTCACTTTTACTGTTGATGTTACCAATACGGGCAGTATGGCGGGAGCCGAGACCGTTCAGCTCTACATCCGCGATCTCAAATCATCGTTACCGCGTCCCGTGAAAGAACTGAAGGGCTTCAGCAAGGTGTATCTTGCCCCAGGTGCCACTCAGCAGGTCAGCATCACCATCGATAAGTCAGCCCTCAGCTTCTACGATGACAGAGTAGGCGAGTGGGTGGCCGAGCCAGGTGACTTCGAAGCACTCATCGGCACCGCATCCGACAAAATCACTTCCGCCGTGAAGTTCAGTTTAACTGCGCAATAAACGGTTCATTCCCACGTTGGGAACATTTTATTCCCAGCGTGGGAAAACCTGGTTTCTACGTCAATGACAAATCCGCATGATAAAAATATACTGTTTTGCCCAAGACCTAACATAAAATACGTTAAACACCGATAAATAAAGGGTTTTGTGATTTTTAAGACCTAACAAAAAGGTAACAAAAAGGTAACATATAACCTAACACGAGACCTAACATGTCAACTTAATCCAGTCGTAAGACGAATGTTAGGTCTTATGTTACCTTTATGTTAGGTCTGACGTTAGGTTTATGTTAGGTCTGCTACCAAGCTAAGATACTTAGAATGAGAATGTTACGATAATTAATGTTAGGTCTTGAGGACTTTTGAAAAATACTATCGTTACCGTCGTTCTTTAGTACAATACAATCCTGTCTTCCGTAGAAATCAGACTGTTATTTGGTGACTAATACAAAAATTCGTATCTTTGCAAAAGAATCAACAATATAACCATGAGAATAAGCTATTTACGAATTATCTGTTTATGCTGGCTGTCGTGTATGTGCATGATACTGCCCGCGCAGAACCTCGATTCCCTATACCGTTGTCTTGACAAGGAGATTGTGAAGTTCCCACAGTATGTGGCGCAGCATGACAAGGTGGTGGCTGATCTGCAGGAACGATTGGCTTCTGTCACGGATGATGCGGGACGATATGCCCTGAACTTCCAGCTGTACGAGAAATATTTCCCCTTTAAGAACGACTCGGCTGTCTATTACCTCCGTCAGTGCATCGAGTTGGCTAACCGTATGGAGCAGCCCGAGAAGGCTGACCTGTGTGCCTCGCTGATGGCGCTGCGCTGTTCGAATACGGGTATGTACGACGAGGCGCTGAATATCCTCTCTGAGGTGAAGGCTCACTCAGGAACCTATTACAGGGCCTATGCCCATGTATATAACGAGCTGGCCTACTATACCCATCTGGATGAGATACGTGAGAAATATAGAGAGAAGGCTGACTACTACGAGGGTCTGATGCTGCAGACGCTACCTCCCACGGATGATGCAGTGATGCTGGCACGTGAGATGCGGTTGCTGAATAACCAGCAGTTGGATGAGTCGATGAAGGTGAACGATGAATGGCTGGCCATGACCGAACGTGGCTCTCACCGCTATGCCCTAGTGGCGCTCTACCGTTATCTGGAGTTCAAAGCCCAGGAAGACTCGGTGCAAATGATGTACTGGCTGGCAGAGTCGGCCTTGTCGGATGTTCGCAATGGTGTGATGGACCAGGGTTCGATGTGGGAGATAGCCAATCAGCTGATGTTGCAAGGAGATGTGGACCGTTCCTACCGTTATATCAACTTCACCAGTGAGTGCGCCAGCATCTATGGCTCTCGTCAGCGCAGTTGGCAGATAGCCCCCTTGCTCTCGAGCATCGCTAACCAGTACAAAGAAGCGAATGAACAGGCAACGAATAAACTGCGGTTGATGCTGGTGGCCATCAGTGTGCTCGCCTTGTGTCTTATCGGTACGTTGTTCTATGTGAACAGTCAGCGCAAACGATTGTCGGAGGCCAACCATCAATTGTCGATGCTCAACGCCCAGCTGTATGAGTCGAACAAGGTGAAGGAGGAATATGTGGGTCGTTTCCTGCGTCTTTGTTCGCTATACATCGATAAAATGGACAATTTCCGCAAGCGAATCAACAAGATGGTGAAGAACAGAGCGTACGAGGATCTCTATCTGGTTACCCGCGGACAAGAGTTCAAGGACAAGGAATTAGAGGAGTTGTATGAGAGCTTTGATGCGGCTTTCCTGCATCTTTTCCCCACCTTTGTGGAACAGTTCAATGCCCTGCTGGTGCCCGAGGAGCGTGTTACCTTACAGAAGAACGAACGGATGAATACCATCCTGCGTATCTTTGCCCTGATTCGTTTAGGAGTGGAGGACAGCGGAAAGATTGCGGAGTTCCTGCATTATTCCGTGAACACGATTTATAACTATCGGGCAAGAGTTAAGAATGCCGCCTTGGGTAACCGCGAGGATTTTGAACGACAAGTGCGGGAAATAGGAATAGAACGATAATCTTTGACCTTTGCCCTTTAGATATCTTCTAAGGCATAGTATTGGTAGTCTTTCACAATGCGCCACAGGAACGTATCATCACTGCGTTCCAAGGGTGTGTTGATATGTAGTATCTGCTTGGCCTTTTCTGCCAAGGCATGGATACGCGGGTCGTCATCAGGCAGTTCCAGCGTGCGTGTAATCAAGTCGATCTGTTCCAAGGAAAGGTCGGTTACCTGTGGATAGACAGGATGGTAGTTCTTGCTCAAATGGTTGAATTCATCGAGACTTACCTGTATCTGATGGTAGCTGTTGAGCTTGATGACCATCGTGCCAGCAGCGATATCGCCGATACGTTGGTTGTCCTGATTCAGCAGCATCACGAGAATACCCAATCCGGCCAACGTAGGACCGTCAGCGATGAACAGCAGCCAACGCAACAAGTAGGAACCGATGCTGGGTGTGGAACCGTCTTTCTTCACCACGCGCATCTTCAATGCTTTTTTCCCTAAGGTCTGACCGTGGTTAAAGATTTCGCACAGCGGACAATAGCAGATGATGATCAGAAAGACGATGATAAAAAGAGGTTGGGAGGAATTGGCAAAGAATCCTGTAAGGTCGTTTACCTCGTCTAGCAGGTAGAGCAGGGTGGTGGCAAAGATGCCCTGTATCAGCCAGTCAATTACCTGTGCACCAATACGTTCACCCACACTGGCAGGTGTCTGCTGGATCTGCACATACTGTCCTGTAATAATGTCCGATTGTGCCATTTCTCAACAATTCTCTTATTTTTGTTGCAAAAGTAAAAAAAAACTCCTATTTTTGCAAACGAATTGGGATAATATTGCGATAGTCGGTTTATATGAAGGAAGTATCGTTCATCAGACGGCATATTGATAAATGGCGTGAGATGGAGACAGTGGTGGAGAATGCCGCTGCCACCTCGCCTGATGTGCTGGCTGACGCGTACACCGATCTCACTAGTGATCTTGCCTTCGCCCAGACACATTATCCGCAGTCGCGTATCACCGTCTATCTGAACAACCTCTCCTCTGCTTTACACAATGAGATCTACAGGAATAAGCGCGAGAAATGGTCGCGCCTGATTACCTATTGGACACGTGAGGTGCCACAGACCATCTATGAGGCACGTAAAGAACTGCTCTATTCGTTTCTGATCTTTGCGGTGAGCGTGCTGATTGGTGCTGTGTCGCAGTACAACGATGCCGACTTCTGTCGTATCATCTTAGGTAACGAATATGTAGATATGACATTGCAGAACATTGAGAACGGGGAACCCATGGCGGTATATAACGGTGGTGGCGAGACATCGATGTTCCTGCAAATCACTATGAACAACATAAGGGTGTCGTTCATCGTCTTTGTAATGGGTGTCCTCACCAGTATCATGAGCGGTTACTTCCTATTCCAGAACGGCGTGATGCTCGGCTCTTTCCAGACCTTCTTCTTCCAACAGGGAGTAGGACCTGAGTCGATGCTTGCCATCTGGTTGCATGGCACCCTGGAGATCTCTGCCATCATCGTGGCTGGTGCGGCAGGAATTGCGATGGGAAACGGGTGGCTGTTCCCTGGCACATACTCACGACTGGTTTCGTTCCGTCGTGGAGCCAAACGAGGACTGAAGATCATCATCGGTACCGTGCCGATATTCATAATCGCCGGTTTCATCGAGGGTTTCTTTACACGGCATACCGAATGGCCTACTGCGGTAAGACTGACGGTGATCCTGTGTTCTTTGGCATTTGTGCTGTTCTATTATCTTTGGTACCCGAGAAAATTGAATACTAAATACTAACAATTGATATGGAGATATATGTGGATGCTGAGGGTCGTCAGCGAATCAACAGACCCCTGATACCTTTGTACAAGGTACGTAAGTTTGGAGAGAAAATCAGTGATACGTTCTCGTTTGTTAGCGAGAATATTCGACCGCTGTTCAAGTTCATTACCTATCTGTTGTTACCCTTATGCCTGTTCCAGGCTTTGGCTTTCAACGGACTGATGGGACAGTATTTCTCGGCATTAGGTAATATAGCTAGTGGTGGGTCGGCAAACGATGCTGATGTTTTGTCATCAATGAGGTTGGAAGGCATGGCTGGCTACTTTTTGGGCTCCGTATTTTTCTACACCATTGGCACGCTCCTGCTAGTGAGTCTTATCTATGCTATGATGTACCTGTACGAGCACCGCGAGGGTCGTTTGACCGACATTACGTTCAATGAGGTACGCGGTCTGCTGATCCACAACATCAAGCGTTTCATCTATTTGATACTCGTCGGACTACTTATCGGTGCCATCTTCATAGCTTGGGTAGTCCTGATGGCCGCAGCCTCGCCTTATCTGTTCTTCGTGAGCTACGTGGTGGGTTTGGCTGTTCTTGTCCCGCTGATGCTTGCTGCTCCTATCTATCTCTTTGAGAGAGTGAACGTACTGGAGGCATACTTCAAGGCTTTCCGTCTGGGCTTCAAGACCTGGGGCGGTGTGTTTGCTGTGTTCATTGTGCTCAGTTTGATTGTGGGTATCCTGCAGATGATTACCACATTACCTTGGGAGATTGCGATGATCTTCAAGAACATGCTTGGCACGGATGAGGCTGACATGGCCTTCACTTCTACAGTGGGCTACAGCTTCCTGACCTATATCTTAGGTGTGATACAGTGTTATGGCGCCTATCTGGTCTATGCCATCATTTTCATTGGCATCGCCTATCAGTATGGTCATGCGAGTGAGAAAATCGACCGCGTAAGTGTAGAGAACGACATCGAACACTTCGAAACTCTTTAACCTTTGACCGAATCCCTTTGACCTTTAACCGTTAACAATCATGGACACGCTATCCTGCGACACCACCACGCTTTCGCTGATGCGGGAAAACGGAGCTTACGACTATGGTCGTGAGCTGGTAACGCCGCAGGTGAACCTATGGGACTGGATCTTGGAGAAGGTCGGGGAGTTCTTGGAGGACATCTTCGGTAAGGTGGCTGCCCAGCATATCACTATGCCGTTGATTGTCATGGCAGGACTGGCACTGATAGGACTCATCGTGTGGTTCGTCTATAAGAACCGACCTGAGCTGTTCATGAGAAACAAGAAACGACGTTTTGACGAGGATGCAGAGGGTGACACGATTTATGGCATTGATTTCGATGCAGAGATCAAACGGGCAGTTGGCAATGGTGACTATCCTGGAGCGGTGCGTTGGGTCTATCTACAAACACTGCGCTATTTGAGTGACACTCGTCAGATCGATTGGCAGTTATATAAAACGCCTACGCAGTATGTATATGAATACCGTGAGGCACCTTTCCGTGAACTGACGAATCATTTCCTAAGGGTAAGATACGGTCATTTTGAGGCGGATGCGCCCCTGCTGAACGAGATGAATCGTCTGCAGGAGATCTTGAAGCAGAAGATTGTGGTATCCGTTACTACAGAGGAAGGAGGTGAGGCATGAAGTTCAACCGCTGGTTTGTCCTGTTTGTAGTCGTCTTCCTGGGCCTCGTCTTCTTGGCCGAATTCCGCATGCCGAGAAAGTTCGTGTGGAATCCTACCTTCAGTCATAACGACAAACAACCCTTCGGATGCTATGTCTTCGACAGCATCTTATCAGCCTCATTACCCCATGGTTATGAGGTGACCAAGAAAACCATTTATCAGATGAAGGATGATACGGTGAAGCGGGGTTACATCTTCATGGTGTCGAATCAGTGGACATGGGATTTAGGAGAGCAGGAGACAAAAGCCTTGCTCTCATTGGCAGAGAAAGGGAATAAGATATTGGTGGCATACGATGGTGTGAACGCCATCTTGCAGGACACGCTCAGGTATATGGTGATTCCCAGTTTCCCTCAACTCTCACTCCGTGAGTATGTGATGAAGGGAAAGAGTCGCGACACCATCGTATGGGAGGGCGACTCAGTATATGACCGTCGTTCCTTCTATTTCTATCCGCAGGTGATGGCATCGAGAGTCAAGAACCACAACGATTCCCTACCGGTGAAAAAGCTGGCTACCATTTATCATAGTTATCAGAACGCACTGTCAGATGACGTTCCCGTCACAACAGATACGGCCAGTGCGGCAATGTCCATTTCTGTTGGAAAGGGTGAAATCATTGTGGTATCCACTCCCCTGATATTCACCAACTACGGCATCCTTGACGCGCCCAACCATGAATATATCTTCCGTATCTTGTCGGAGATGGGTGACCTTCCCATCGTACGAACGGAAGCCTATACAAAAACCACTGAGGAGGCTTCGCCCTTGCGCTACTTCCTCTCGCAGCCACCTTTGCGGTGGGCTGTGACACTGGGCTTTATCGCCATCCTGGTATTCATGGTTTTTACGGCAAGAAGGCGCCAGCGTGTTATCCCTGAGGTGGAGAAACCCAAGAACAGGAACCTAGAGTTCGTGAAACTCATCGGCACACTCTATTACCAGAAGCACGACTATCGCGACCTGGTTCTGAAGAAATATGCGTACTTCGCTGAGGAGATGAGAAGGGTGTTGCATGTGGATCTAACTGACAAGAGTGAAGATCTACGCACATTCTCTGTCATTGCTACTCAGACGGGTATGGAGGAGCAGGAGGTGTCGAAACTGGTGAACACCGTACGACAACTTGAGGATGACGAGGAGTCAACGGTGAGTCGCACCACGATGGAATCGCTTATCAATCAAATAACTACTATATGGAAGAGAACCAATCAAGAACCGACCTCACCCAGTTCGCAGAGAAGGTGAGGACACTGAAAGAGAGTATCGCCAAGGTGGTGGTAGGACAGGAGCAGACCGTTGATCTGTTGCTGACGGCTATCCTCGCCAATGGTCATGTACTCATCGAGGGTGTACCTGGTGTGGCCAAGACCTTACTGGCCCGTCTGGTGGCAAAGCTGGTGGACGCCGATTTCAGTCGTGTGCAGTTCACACCCGATCTGATGCCGAGTGATGTGTTAGGAACAACGGTGTTCAACATGAAGAGCGGCGAGTTTGATTTCCATCCAGGACCTGTCTTTGCGGATATCGTACTGGTGGATGAGGTGAACCGTGCGCCCGCCAAGACGCAAGCTGCCCTCTTCGAGGTGATGGAGGAACGACAGGTAACCATCGACGGAAAGAGTCATCGCATGGGGGATGTCTATACAATCCTTGCCACGCAGAACCCTGTGGAGCAGGAGGGTACGTATAAGCTGCCTGAGGCACAGACAGACCGTTTCATGATGAAGATCACCATGGGCTATCCATCATTGGATGAGGAGGTGGAGATCCTAGAACGTCATCACCGAAATAGTGCGCTGACACGACTGGAACAGATCGAGCCGGTAATTACCAAGCAAGAACTGCTTGCCATGCGTCAGCAGATGGAGCAGGTAGTGGTGGATCCGTCATTGCTTCGCTATATCGCCCTCATCGTGCAGCAGACACGTACGAGTAAGGCGGTGTTCCTCGGGGCTTCGCCACGTGCTTCGGTGGCTATCCTGCAGACCGCCAAGGCTATGGCTATGATTCAGGGGCGCGACTTCGTTACGCCTGAGGATATCCAGTTCGTGACTCCTTCCGTGCTGCAGCACCGTATCATTCTTACAGCTGAGGCTGAGATGGAGGGATATACAACCCTCAAGGTTGCACAGAGACTGATTAACAAGGTGGAAGTGCCCAAATAGAAGTGAGAGGTGAGAAGTGAGAGATGTTTCTGAGTCGTAGATTCTATATCGTGCTGACCCTGCTGATTTTGCTGATCGCTGCGGGGTATCTGGCGGCACCGCTGTTCAATATCGGACGGTGGCTGTTGCTGGTATTCCTGTGCCTGACAATGGCTGAGGCGGCAGTGCTATATAGTAGAAAGGGCATTGAGGCTTCTCGTCTGTGTGCCGACAGGTTCTCGAATGGTGATGAGAACAGGGTGACATTACAGGTAATGAACCACTACGGCTTTCCCGTCCATATAGAGGTGATTGATGAGGCGCCCGTGGTGTTCCAACGTAGGGACGTGTGCTTCAAGGAAAAGGTTCCTTCCAACGGCGAGCAGACGATACGCTATTCCTTGAGGCCTGTCAGTAGGGGTGTCTATTCTTTTGGCAGTATCAGGGTGTTTGCCACCACGATTTTAGGCTTGGTGCAGCGGCGATTTACCTGTGGGGAGCCCGTCCAGGTGAAGGTATACCCGTCATACCAGATGCTGCGCCAATATGAACTGATGGCCATTCATCAGAATCTTACAGAAACAGGTATCAAACGTATCCGCAGGGTAGGTAATCACACGGAGTTTGAGCAGATTAAGGATTATGTGCAGGGTGATGACTACCGTACCATCAACTGGCGGGCTACGGCACGGAAGCATCAGCTGATGGTGAACGTATATCAAGATGAACGCTCACAACAGGTATATAGCGTGATCGACAAAGGTCGTGTGATGCAGCAGGCTTTCCAAGGGATGACGCTGCTCGACTATGCCATCAATGCCTCGCTGGTGCTCTCGTATGTGGCCATACGGAAGGAGGATAAGGCGGGATTGATTACCTTTGCTGATTCCTTTGATTCCTTCGTGCCTGCATCACGACAGTCGGGGCATATGCAGACCATGCAGGAGGCGCTTTATGCGCAACAGACTACCTTTGGTGAGACGGATTTCTCTGCGCTCTACGCCCATGTGAACAAACATATCGGCAAACGTAGTCTGCTTGTGCTCTATACGAATTTCATGGGAATGGCCAGTCTGAACCGTCAGCTTTCCTACCTACAACAGCTTAGCCGTCGTCACCGTCTTCTCGTGGTATTCTTCGAGGATGCTGAACTGCACGACTATATCTCCACCTCTGCCAATGACACAGAGGAACTGTTCCAGCATGTCGTGGCCGAGAAGTTCGCCTATGAGAAACGACTGATCGTCAATACCCTCAAACAATACGGTATTCTTTCCCTGCTAACCACCCCTGATCGTCTCTCCATCAACCTTATTAACCGCTACTTGGAGATGAAGTCACAAGGACTGCTGTTGTAGGCTTCATCACCTCTTCTTCTGCCCGTATCGCGTTAAATCGTATTAATAAGGTAAGTTTTTCGTGAAAAGGATGCGCTATGTGGATTTTTATTGCTAATTTTGCACGCAATAAATTTTCAAGTAGTATATGGCATCATTTGTTGCAGACAAAATTGTGATGGACGGTTTGACATTCGATGACGTCCTCTTGATTCCCGCTTATTCGGAAGTACTGCCCAAGTCGGTAGAGTTGAAAACCAAGTTCTCGAGAAACATCGGGTTGAACGTGCCGTTCGTAACGGCCGCTATGGACACGGTGACCGAGAGCAGTATGGCTATTGCCATTGCTCGCGAGGGTGGAATCGGTGTGATCCATAAGAACATGTCTATTGAGGCACAGGCCCGTGAGGTGGCTATCGTGAAACGTGCTGAGAACGGTATGATCTACGATCCCGTGACCATTCGCAGAGGTAGCACAGTGGCTGAGGCTCTGTTGATGATGGCGGAGTATCATATCGGTGGTATTCCCGTGGTGGATGATGAGAATCACCTGGTGGGTATTGTAACGAACCGTGACCTGCGTTTTGAGCGCAGACTGGATATCCCCGTTGATGAAGTGATGACTTCAGAGAACCTGGTGACTACTCATCAGCAGACTGACCTGACGGCTGCTGCGCAGATTCTGCAGCAGAACAAGATCGAGAAACTGCCCGTGGTGGATAAGGACAACCGGTTGGTGGGTTTGATTACCTACAAGGATATTACCAAAGCTAAGGACAAACCGATGGCCTGCAAGGACGAGAAGGGTCGTTTGCGCGTGGCTGCCGGCGTGGGTGTGACCAGTGATACACTGGAGCGCATGCAGGCATTGGTGGACGCAGGTGCCGACGCTATCGTGATTGATACGGCTCACGGTCATTCAAAAGGAGTGGTGGAGAAACTGCGTGAGGCAAAGCTGTCGTTCAGTAACATCGACCTCGTAGTAGGTAACGTGGCCACTGGTGAGGCTGCCAAGATGTTGGTGGAGAACGGTGCCGACTCTGTGAAGGTGGGTATCGGACCGGGTAGTATCTGTACCACTCGTGTTGTTGCTGGTGTAGGTGTTCCCCAGTTGAGTGCTGTGTACGATGTATATAGTGCCTTGAAGGGAACGGGTGTTCCACTGATTGCTGATGGCGGTCTGCGCTACTCAGGTGATATCGTAAAGGCATTGGCTGCTGGTGGCTCCTGCGTGATGATCGGATCATTGGTTGCAGGTACAGAGGAGAGTCCTGGCGACACCATCATCTATAACGGACGTAAATTCAAGAGCTATCGTGGTATGGGTTCGTTGGAGGCTATGGAGCAGAAGCACGGCTCAAAGGATCGCTATTTCCAGGGCGACACACAGGATGTGAAGAAGCTTGTGCCCGAGGGAATTGCCGGTCGTGTACCTTACAAGGGAACCGTACAGGAGGTGATCTATCAGATGACGGGCGGATTGCGTTCTGGTATGGGCTATTGTGGTGCTGCCACCATCGAGGATCTCCACAATGCGAAGTTCACCCGCATCACCAATGCAGGTGTGAATGAGAGTCATCCGCATGACATTACCATCACCAGTGAGGCCCCGAACTATAGTAGGCCAAATGACTAAAGCGTTACGCTGAAGAAGAATAGTTATATCATCCATATAAATCAAAAAGGAAGATGAGTATGATTTCTGATAATAAGAAAGTAAGACAAAGTGCTTTGCGGACTTTGCTATTTGTTATTTGTTCATTATTCATTAGCCCCGTTTTGGCGCAGGATCCAGTGGTCATGACCGTGAATGGCAAGCCTGTGCCGCGTTCGGAGTTTGAGTATTCATATAACAAGAACAACTCTGAGGGCGTGATCGACAAGAAGTCGGTGGATGAATATGTGGATTTGTTCGTGAACTACAAACTCAAGGTGCAGGCTGCTTTGGATGCCCGACTGGATACGCTGACCTCGTTCAAGGATGAGTTCGCCATGTACCGTGATCAGCAGATCAAACCTTCATTCGTGACCGATGAGGGAATGTTGCGCGAGGCACAGAAGGTGTATGACGATACCAAAGAGGCTATAGGACCGAAGGGATTGATTATGCCTGCGCATATCCTGATGCATGTGGAACAGCAGGCTCCCGCCGAGGCAATGCAGAAGGCCAAGGTGCGCATCGACTCTATCTATACAGCCTTGAAGAACGGAGCTGACTTTGCCGATCTGGCCAAACGTCTTTCTCAGGATCCGGGTACAGCCGTGAATGGTGGTGCACTGCCATGGATCGGTCCTGGACAGACTGTCAAGGAGTTCGAGGATCAGGCTTATGCTCTCCAGAAGGGAGAGATGAGTCAGCCATTCCAGTCACCTTATGGCTATCATATCATCCTCATGAAAGATCGCAAGCAGTTAGAGCCGTTCGACTCACTGAAGTCAGATATCTTTGCCTTCCTGGAGCGCAGAGGTGCCCGTGAGCATGTTGCTGATCAGGCTATCAAGGAAATGGCTCAGGAGCAAGGAATCACTACCGCTCAGCTGTTGGAGAAACGTGCTGCAGAGATGTCGGCAACAGATATGGATCTGAAATACCTGATCCAGGAGTACCACGATGGACTTCTGCTCTATGAAATCAGTAACCAGACCGTTTGGGACAAGGCTGCAAAAGATGAGCTAGGACTGGCGAACTATTACAAGAAGAACAAGAAGAAATACAACTGGGACGAACCGCGCTATAAGGGTATTGCCTATCACGTGAAGGATAAGGCTGACGTGAAAGCCGTGAAGAACAGCGTAAAAGGACTGCCGTTCAGTCAGTGGGCCGAGAAGTTGCGCAATACGTTCAACAACGACTCCATCATCCGCATCCGCGTGGAGAAGGGTATCTTCAAGAAGGGTGACAACGCTGTAATCGACAAGATGGTGTTCAAGAAGGATACCACCGTGACCGCCCTGAAGGACTATCCTATCGATGCTGTGTATGGAAAGCTTTTGAAGAAAGGACCGGAGGAGTACCAGGATGTGCGTGCCCTTGTGGTGGCTGACTACCAGGAAGAGCTGGAGAAGGCTTGGGTGGAAGATCTCAGAAAACGCTATTCTGTAGTAGTGAACAAAGAAGTGTTGCAAACGGTCAATAAACATTAGACCATTAGTGATAAAGGAAAGAACATGAATGTATCAACGAAGATAGCTGTGTCGGCGGTAACCGTCGCCTTGGTGGGAATGAGTCTCCATGCAACCCTGCCTGGAACTGCCCGCTCATGGACAGCAGATAGTGACTCTACAGCGAACCAGAAACCGGTCAAGGTGGTATCCATCCCTGAATCGAGCATCATCGATGAGGTGATATGGGTAGTGGGCGATGAGCCGATACTGAAGTCGGAAGTGGAAGGCATGCGTCTGCAGGCTGAAGAGGAGGGTATCCGTTGGCAAGGAGATCCTGATTGCGCCATTCCTGAACAACTCGCCTTGCAGAAACTGTACCTGCATCAGGCTGCCATTGACAGTGTGGAGGTAACGGAATCGGAGGTCATGCAAGAGGTTGACCGTATCATTAACCGCTGGATACAAGGAATCGGTAGTAGAGAAAAGCTGGAGGAATACCGTAAGCAGTCCATCACACAGATGCGACAGGAGATGCGCGAGACATTGCGCGACCGTCTGATGATCGACAAGATGAAGCAGCAGCTGGTGGCAGATATCGCTGTTTCACCCGCTGATGTGAGAAGGTATTTCAATAACCTGCCCGAAGACAGTATTCCTTTCGTTCCTACAGAGGTGGAAGTGGAGATCCTGACAATGACACCGCGTATCGAACAGGAGGAGATCAACCGCGTGAAGAACGAGCTGCGCAGCTATACAGATCGTGTAACAAAGGGAGAGACTTCGTTTGCTACTTTGGCACGACTCTATTCTGAAGATCCTGGCTCTGCTCGTCAAGGTGGTGAAATGGACTATATGGGACGAGCTATGCTTGATCCTGCTTTTGCCAATGTGGCCTTTAATCTGACCGATCCGAATAAGATTTCCAAGATAGTGGAGACGGAGTTCGGATTCCATATCATCCAGCTGATTGACAAGCGTGGAGATAAGATCAAGTGTCGTCATATCTTGCTGAAACCGCGGGTGTCAGCAGAGGCTATTGAGCAGGGTAAGCAGCGTCTTGACTCTATTGCTGCCGACATTCGCGAAGGGAAGTTCTCTTTTGAGGATGCTGCTACGGCTTTGTCGGATGATAAGGATACGAGGAGCAGCAAAGGCTTGATGGCCAACGTTACAGAAGATGGTCGTATCACATCAAAGTTCCGCATGCAGGACCTGTCGGCATTTTCTACCGAAGTGGCCCGCGTGGTGGATACGTTGAAGGTGGGTGAGGTGTCTCAGGCCTTCAAGATGGTCATTAACTCTAAAGAAAAGACGGTGTGCGCCATCGTCAAACTGAAGAGTAGGGTGGAAGGACATCGTGCTACAATCACAGAGGACTTCCAGACCATGAAGAATGTTGTGCTTGCTCAGCGCAGGGATGACTACCTGAAGGAATGGGTGAAAGACAAACTGAAGAATATCTATGTAAGGATGAACGATCGTTACAAGGATTGCCAGTTTGAATATGAGGGTTGGATTAAATGAAGATGAAAGGATGGTTGGAACAGTTGCTGAGCGGGCACAGGACCATGATTGTTGTGGTGCTGTGCCTGTTCGGTCTGTGTCTGGCTGAATCTCATCAGGCTCCAGTAAAGAAACGAAGACCCAGGGCAAAGACGGATGAACGTATCTATTTGGTTCACGCCAATGAACTGAGTTATGACCGTTTCGGTCGCAAACCCGATGCACAGTTCCTGAAGGGAAAGGTGCAGTTCAGACACAAAGGTGCTACCTTGTCGTGTGACAGCGCTTATTTTTTTGAAGCATCCAACTCTTTTGAGGCCTTCGGACATGTGAAGATGCGACAGGGGGATACGCTGACCCTGAACAGTGACTATGCTTATTACGACGGAAATGACCAGTTTGCCAAGGCTCGCCGTAATGTGGTGCTTACCCATCGTGCCACAAAACTATATACGGATAGTCTGGATTATGACCGTTTGTATAGCTTCGGCTATTTCTTCGAAGGGGGAAAGATGGTTGACAAGAAGAATGTCCTGACCAGCGACTGGGGTGAGTATCATACTGACTCGCGGGAGGCCATCTTCAACTACAACGTGAACCTCAAGAATCCTAAGTTCCTGCTCACTACCGATACACTGCATTATGATACCAGGACATCAGTGGCACATATCGTGGGTCCTTCTACCATCACCTCTGGCGAGAGTGTGATTCGTTCCACATCAGGTTATTATGATACCAATAAGGAGAATGCACAGCTGTTCGGAAGGACCACCATTATCAATAAGGAGAAGGAAATAATTGGCGACAGTCTGTATCATAATGATAAAAGCGGTATCAGTGAGGGATTCGGCAATGTAATCTATACCGACAGGGTGAACAAGAACAAGATGTTCTGCGACTATTTCTGGTATAACGACAAGACGGGTTATGCTTACGCAACCAAACGAGCCAAGCTCGTGGATTATTCGCAGAAAGATACTTTATATGTACATGGCGACTCCATCAAGATGTACACCTATAACATCGATACGGATTCAGTTTGGCGGAAGTTCCATTGTTTCGACAAGGTAAGGGCGTATCGGGTGGATGTACAGGCGGTGTGCG
Organism: Prevotella sp.; assembly: GCA_045114185.1. Lineage (GTDB taxonomy): Bacteria > Bacteroidota > Bacteroidia > Bacteroidales > Bacteroidaceae > Prevotella. The sequence continues at coordinate 45,805 of JBGUJY010000023.1, forward strand.
ACTCGCTGGTATATGACACCAAGGACTCTTGTATGGTGATGTATAAGGATCCGATTACATGGAATGAAAATAGGCAGTTGCTGGGAGAGGTGATCGAGGTGTTCATGAAGGACTCCACCATTGAAAGGGCTCATATCATCGGTCAAGCATTGTCTGTGGAGCAGATAGATAACAAGGATCATTTCAATCAGGTGTCCTCCAAAGAGATGTTCGCCTATTTCCGTGATGGGGCTGTCTATCGCAGTGATGCCATTTCGAATGTGCAGACCATCTATTATCCGATTGATGATAAGGATAGTTCGTTTATCGGAATGAACTATGCGGAGACGGATACAATGCGGATGTACCTGCAGGATCGTAAGTTGCAGAAGATATGGATGCCTTCGGCAGAGTGTACGCTCTATCCCATCACACAGATCCCGCCGGGAAAGATGAAACTGCGCAACTTTGCCTGGTTTGATTATGTCCGTCCTGTGAGCCCAGAGGATATCTTCAACTGGCGTGGTAAGGCCAGAGGATCAGAGATGAGAATCTTGGAACGACATGCTGCGCCCTTGCAGAAACTGTCGGATTTCTCTGAAAACAATCAGGAACCACCTCCTCCACCTGAAACTTCCCAGGAAATGGAAGAGGCATCACAGGAGGAAGAGTGATGTTGGGATTCTTCAAGCAGCCTAAGCCCCGCCGTTTTTCACATCCTTACCAGTATGTAAATGAACGGAAAGAACGCATCAAGGAAATAGAGATGCGGGCCAAGGAGGAACTGGGACTGCAGGACAAGGAGCAGTTGTCAGGCTCCAAGATAAAGGGTTCCTTCCTGCAAGCAGCCACTCATACGAGTCAGCATATTTCAAGACGTCAAACAGGAACATGGCAGACACAGGCAGGCCTTTTGGTGTTGTTGATCATCATATTGATAGTGATAGGTGTTGTTTTAATCAGTTGAGCATGTCGGATATCATACAAGTCTTACCAGATAGCGTAGCCAACCAGATTGCTGCCGGTGAAGTAATTCAACGACCGGCATCAGTAATCAAGGAACTGGTGGAGAATGCGGTGGATGCAGGTGCACAGCATATCCAGGTGATTGTTGTGGATGCAGGAAGAACGTCTATTCAGGTGATTGACGATGGGAAAGGTATGTCTGAAACTGATGCGCGTCTTTCCTTTGAACGACATGCTACTTCGAAGATCCGTTCGGCTGATGATCTCTTTGCCTTGCATACCATGGGCTTCCGAGGTGAGGCACTGGCGAGCATTGCTGCCGTGGCACAGGTGGAACTGAAGACCAGAAAAGCCGAGGATGAGTTGGGTACGCACCTTTCGCTCTCTGGCAGTAAGGTTCTGGGACAGGAACTTGTGGCTTGTCCTGTTGGCAGTAACTTCTTGGTGGAGAATCTGTTCTTTAATGTTCCTGCCCGAAGGAAGTTCTTGAAGTCAAATGCTACAGAACTGAATAATATCCTGACGGCCTTTGAACGTATCGTATTGGTAAACCCACAGATCGGTTTCACGTTTCATAGTAACCGTACGGAACTGTTCAATCTGCGTCCATGTGCTTTACGTCAGCGAATCATTGATGTGTTCGGTAAGAAAGTCAATCAGGATTTGTTGCCCGTTGAAGTGGAAACAACGGTGTGTAAGATCAATGGCTTTGTAGGTAAACCTGAGTCGGCCAAGAAAAAGGGAGCGTATCAGTTCTTCTTCGTCAACGGTCGCTATATGAAGCATCCTTATTTTCACAAGGCTGTACAGAATGCTTTTGAACGACTGGTTCCTGCTGGTGAGCAAGTACCGTACTTTATTTACTTCGATGTTCCCGCAGAGGATATTGATGTGAATATCCATCCCACAAAGACGGAGATTAAGTTCGAGAACGAGCAGACCATCTGGCAAATCCTGATGGCAGCCGTTAGGGAAGCTGTAGGGAAGTTCAACGATGTTCCCTCGATAGATTTCGATACAGTGGGCAAACCGGAGATTCCCGTGTTCAACCCATCGTCCGACGATGTGAAGACACCTCATTTGCGTGTTGACCCTCAATACAACCCCTTCAGGCAACAAACGCCAACTTGGAAGCAGACATCTGCGAAGGACTGGGAACAGCTCTATGAAGGATTAACTCGACAGGAACCTGAACAGACCGCTTTATTCCCCACACAACAGGAGGAGGAACAAGGGGTGGTTTCGGAGAAATCGTTTAACCACTACCAATACAAAGGCTGCTACATCATGACTGCAGTGAAGTCGGGCTTGATGATCATCGATCAACATCGCGCGCATGTACGTATTTTATATGATCAGTATATGCAGCTGTTCCAAAGTCATTCCTCCACGTCGCAGAAAATGCTCTTCCCTGAGGTCGTGCAGTTCCCGCCCTCAGAAGCGGTTGTCCTCGAGAAGGTGATTCCTGAGATGGAACATCTGGGGTTTGAACTGACCGATTTAGGTAATCGTAGCTATGCCATCAATGCTGTTCCTACAGGACTCGATGGCGTGAATATGGTAAATCTGGTGCAGTCAATGGTTGCTTCGGCAGTGGAACAGGGAAAGAGTATGAGCGAAGAGATTCATCATGCCCTGGCCGTTTGTCTGGCTCGCTGTGCTGCCATTCCAAGAGGACAGGTCCTTTCCAACGAGGAAATGGAGGAAATTGTTAATCAGTTGTTCGCTTGCAAAGAAGTGAATTATACACCGGATGGGAAACCTGTACTGAGTATATTAAAACAGGAAGATATTGAGCATTTGTTCTAAAAATCGATACAAAAGCGGCAAAAAGGTGGTTTTTTATTCGTTTTTTAAGTTTAATTGCACTTTTTCTTAAAAAAAGTATCGTGATATTAAAAAAAAACGTTACCTTTGTGCACAAATAGACTGGATTCTTAAGAATTATTTATTTATTGAAGTTTAAATATCAGGTTTATGAAAAAAATTTTAATGCTTCTTGCTGTTGTTAGTTTTTCAACTGCAGCAATGGCTCAGGAGGAGACTCCTGTGCTGAAGGATGGATTCGTGATGAATTCTTTCTGGAGTAATTGGTTTGTTGAGGCCAACGCATCTTATTCAGCATTCTACTCCAATGAAGAGAAATCTCTTGGTTATGCTAAGAGTCCGTTAGAGCACTTCCGTCGCAGCTATGGTTTGTCATTTGCTGTAGGTAAGCGCTTTACTCCGGTTCTGGCTCTGCGCACAAAGCTTTCTGGATTCTGGGGAAAGAGCGTAATCGGTAAGTATGGCAAGGGCTATGGCGACATGCATGTAGGGGAAATCACTACTCCGGGCGATGAGTATTGCAACGGTATCAAGTATTTCAACCTGCAGGAGCAGTTCATGGTTAACTTGAGCAACCTGTTCTGCGGTTATAACGAGGCTCGTGTATGGAACGTTACTCCGTTTGCTGGTGTGGGTGTGGTACGTAACTGCTCATACAACACTTGGGAGTTGGCATTCAGCACTGGTATCCAGAATTCTTGGAGACTGAGCGATCGCTTCCGCCTGAATGCAGAGTTAAGCTACAACATTTGTGGTGACGACTTCGAAGGTGAAGGTAATGTATGGGGTGGTCACAACCAGAAGAACCACGACCACTGGTTCACTGCTGAGGTGGGTCTGACCTACAACTTGGGTAAGTCAAATTGGGATGCTGTTCCTGATGTAGATGCTATCAAGCAGCTCAGCCAGGCTCAGCTCGACGCTCTGAATGCACAGCTCGCTGATGCAAACGCTGAAATCGAGCGTCTGCGCAACCAGCCCGCTCCGGAGCCCGTGGAGACCATCGTTACTCAGAGTGTAAAGGACTTTATCACAACTCCGATTTCTGTATTCTTCAACCTGAACAAGACAGAGATTGCTGTGCTGAAGGACCTCGTAAACGTGAAGGCTCTTGCTAAGTTCGCTATCGAGAACGATCGTAGCATCCTCGTTACCGGTTATGCTGATAGCGCTACTGGTACTCCTGAGCACAACATGTGGCTCTCTGACAAGCGTGCAGAGCGTGTTAAGAACGAGTTGATCAACATGGGTGTGAAGCCTGAGAAGATCACTACCGCTCACTTCGGTGGTGTTGAGATCCTGACTCCGATCGACTTCAACCGTCGCGCAACAGTTCAGATCACAGAAGATTAATTTGACAATTATTTTGATAAAAAATCTGCATTCCGTTATTGGAGTGCAGATTTTTTTGTATATTTGTACCCAAATCTAAAGATTAATGATTTTAAGTGATGATTTGGAATGAGAGTATTGAGTGCATGGATCGCGAGCAATTACGCGAGATCCAGAGCCAGCGTTTGAGGAAAATGGCGGATTATGTGTATCATAATACACCGTTTTACCGTAAGAAATTTCAGGAGATGGGACTGGAGCCCGGTGACATCAAGAGTATTGATGACATTGTAAAACTTCCTTTTACCAATAAACTCGACCTGAGAGATAACTATCCTTTCGGATTGGCCGCTGTCCCGATGAGTCAGATAGTACGTATCCACGCTTCTTCGGGTACAACGGGAAAGCCTGTGGTGGTTCTTTATACCCGTAAGGATGTGGCCATGTGGACAGAGAGTATATCACGTGCCTTTACTGCTTATGGCGCCGCGAAAGAGGATATCTTCCAGGTGTCCTACGGTTATGGCCTGTTTACAGGTGGACTCGGTGCGCATGATGGCGCAACCAATATTGGGGCTAGTGTGATTCCTATGTCTTCTGGTAATACCCAGAAACAGATAACGCTGATGCATGACTTTGGAGCTACCGTGCTTTGCTGCACGCCATCATATGCTATGTTCCTTGGTGAGGCTCTGCAAGAGAGCGAGTGGCCTCGGGAGGAGTTCAAGCTGAAGATCGGTGCTTTCGGTGCTGAGCCTTGGACAGAAAAGATGCGTGCAAAGCTTGAGAGCACCTTAGGCATTAAGGCTTACGATATCTACGGATTGAGTGAAATTGCAGGTCCTGGTGTTGGCTATGAATGCCAGTGTCAGAATGGTACACACCTCAGTGAGGACTATTTCTATCCTGAAATTCTCGACCCCAATACGGGTGAGCCCCTTCCTGAAGGAACCCTCGGCGAACTTACATTCACCCATCTGACCAAAGAGGGAATGCCTCTACTTCGTTATCGTACGCACGACTTGACAGCTCTTCATTATGATCGCTGCGAGTGTGGCCGTACATTGGTAAGGATGGATCGCATCCTGGGCCGTTGCGACGATATGCTCATCATCCGTGGTGTAAACGTATTCCCATCACAGATCGAGGCCGTTATTCTCAGCCTACCCGAGTTCGAACCTCATTTCGTGCTAAATGTTGACCGTGTGAACAATACCGACACCTCTGAATTGAAGGTAGAGGTGAAGGAAGAATACTTCACAGACGAGATGGGTCAGTTGGTGGGTCTGCAGAAGAAGCTGGAATCAGAGCTTCGTAGCGTCATCGGCATTGGTTTTAAGGTTCGTCTCGTTGAACCGAAGAGCATCGAACGGAGTACTGGAAAGGCCAAACGTGTATTCGATAATCGTGTATTCAAATAACAATTACCTGACAATCAACTAAAAAGAAGCATATGAAAGCAAAACAATTATCCGTTTTCCTGGAGAATAAAGGCGGTCGTCTGACCGAAGTAACAGATGTATTGGGAAGTGCAGGCATCAACCTGTCGGCCATGAGTATTGCAGATAATAGCGATTTTGGTATTCTGCGTTGTATCGTTTCCGATCCTGATGCAGCTTACAAGGTGCTGAAGGAGGCCGGATTTGCCGTGAAGATCACGGATGTAATCGGCTTTACCTGTCCGAATACCAGTGGCTCACTGGCCTTGGTGCTGAAATATCTGTCAGACAATGGCGTCTTTATTGAGTATATGTATAGTTTCGCCAATGGTGACGTAGCCAATATCGTTATTCGTCCTACCGATCTTGACAGTTGCGACCGCATCCTTGAAGAGAAGAAAGTAGATCTGATTGCTGCAAGCGACTTGTATCGCCTGTAGTAAATTACAGAATAATGCCGGTACAAGGCTTCTGTACTAGTAGTACAAAGCCTCTGTACTGGTAGTACAAGGCTTTTGTACTGGTTGTACATGACCTTTGTATAAGTAGTACATGATATTTGTACTGTATCGAGATTTGAAAGTTGACCATCGGATATGGGGGAGGATCATCCCTTTGTGGCAGTTTTTTTAGCAGAAAACGAAAAAAAACCATCGAAAATTTGGTGGAATAAAAAAAACATCGTACCTTTGCAGCGCTTTTGAAAAAAAGGGCGTTTAGCTCAGCTGGTTTAGAGCATCTGCCTTACAAGCAGAGGGTCGGCGGTTCGAATCCGTCAACGCCCACAAAATAGCTTCCAGTCTTATGGCTGGAAGTTTTTTTTGATTAGAGTCGAAAAAATGAGGATGTGTTAGCAGGATTATCGAATATTATTGCTACCTTTGCAGTCCATAGTATTAATACGTATAAAGACAGTGATGAATCTTGATGTTTTGACGGCCATCTCACCGATTGATGGTAGATATAGAAGTAAGACAGAGACGTTGGCAGGATATTTCTCAGAGTATGCGCTCATTCGTTACCGTGTACGGGTAGAGATTGAGTATTTCATTACCTTATGTGAATTGCCTCTTCCTCAGTTGGCAGATTTCGACCAGACACTCTTTGGTCGTCTGCGTTCTATCTATCGTGACTTCACCGTGGCTGATGCCCAGCGGGTGAAAGACATTGAGAAGATCACCAATCATGACGTAAAAGCTGTGGAGTATTTCATCAAGGAGAGATTCGATGAGATTTCAAAGGATGCAGCATGTCCTACGCTCGACAAATACAAAGAGTTTATTCATTTCGGCCTGACCTCCCAGGACATTAACAATACCAGTGTTCCTCTTTCTGTGAAGGAAGCACTGGAAGAGGCGTATATCCCGATGCTGGAGGAACTTGTGGCCCTTCTGAAAGAAGATGCAGAGCAATGGAGTGATGTGCCGATGCTGGCAAGGACTCATGGTCAACCCGCCTCTCCTACACGACTGGGTAAGGAGATCCAGGTATTCGTCTATCGTCTGGAACAGCAGATCGCTTCATTGAAGAACGTGCCGTTCACGGCTAAGTTCGGTGGTGCAACGGGTAATTTCAATGCACATCATGTAGCTTATCCGCAGTATGACTGGCAGGCTTTCGCCAACTGTTTCGTCAGCGAGAAACTCGGTCTCCAGCGTGAACAATACACCACCCAGATCAGTAATTATGATCAGTTGGCTGCCTTGTTCGATGCACTGCGCAGAATCAATACCATCATTATTGATCTTGACCGCGACTTCTGGATGTATATCTCCATGGAGTATTTCAAGCAGAAGATCAAGGAAGGGGAAGTGGGAAGCAGTGCCATGCCGCATAAGGTGAACCCTATCGACTTCGAGAACTCGGAGGGAAACATGGGAATGGCAAATGCTGTTCTTTTGTTCCTGTCGCAGAAACTGCCTGTAAGTCGTTTGCAGCGCGACCTGACCGACTCTACCGTCTTGCGTAATATTGGTGTTCCTTTGGGACATGGCATGATTGCCATCCAGAGTACACTGAAGGGATTGCGTAAGCTGATCTTAAATGAGGATAAGCTAACCGGAGATTTGGATAACACATGGGCTGTAGTGGCCGAAGCCATCCAGACCATCTTGCGCCGTGAGGCATACCCGCATCCGTATGAAGCACTAAAAGCTCTTACACGTACGAACAAACATATGACAGAGGAAGCTATTCATGCATTCATCCAGTCATTGGATGTAGATGATAAGGTGAAGGCCGAACTGATGGCTATCACACCAGATAATTATACAGGAGTTTAACTTTTGCCTAAGCGATTAGGCATCTCTTTATTTTATTTTTTTATTTATTAATTTATTGTTTATTATTATCATTATTACCATGTCAGAAGAATTAGAAAACAAGACTGAAGGAATGTCTGCTGAACAGAACCAGCAAGAGGGAGGCCGTGAGGGCTACCGTCCTACAACTGGCTATTCCAACTATCGAACACCGGGACGTAGTCCGCGTCCGCGTATTCACACTGCTCGTCCTTATGGCGCTAACAGGGGTAACAAAGAAGAGGATGGAGGATTCCGTCCAGAAGGTTTTGGAGCCGGCTTACAACAGGATAGCTCGGCACAACGTTCATTCCGTCCTCGTAACAACTATGGCAATCAGGGAGGGTACCAGTCTCGTCAGGGTGGCTTTAATCAGCATGCCCAGCAAGGCTATCGTCCTCGTCCTAACTACAATAACAATGAGGGTGAAGGTGGTTATCAGCCTCGTCAGGGTGGTTACAACCAGCGTCCTCAGCAGGGTTATCGTCCCCGTCCTAACTATAATGAAGGAGAAGGTGGCTACAATCAGCAGCGTGGCGGCTATGGACAGCAGCGTGGCGGTTACGGTCAGCAGCGTGGTGGCTATGGACAGCAGCGTGGCGGTTACGGTCAGCAGCGTGGTGGCTATGGTCAACAGCGTGGCGGCTATGGTCAGCAGCGTGGCGGTTATGGTCAGCAGCGTGGTGGCTACAATCAGCAGCGTGGCGGCTATGATCCGAATGCGAAGTATAGCTTAAAGAAACGTATTGAATACAAAGAGGTGAATGTGGATCCGAATGAGCCAATCCGTCTGAATAAGTACTTGGCTAACGCTGGTATCTGCAGTCGTCGTGAGGCTGATGAGTTCATCCTCTCTGGTGCTGTAACTGTCAACGGACAGGTGGTAACCGAATTGGGAACAAAGGTTCTGCGCACAGATGAAGTGGTGTTCCACGATGCTCCTGTATCTTTGGAGAAGAAGGTATACGTGCTACTAAATAAGCCCAAGGATTATGTAACAACAAGTGATGATCCTCAGCAGCGTAAGACCGTGATGGATCTCGTGAAGAATGTTTGTCCTGAGCGTATCTACCCTGTAGGTCGTCTGGATAGAAACACAACCGGTGTGCTGTTGCTTACCAACGACGGTGATCTGGCCTCTAAGCTTACTCATCCGAAGTTCCTGAAGAAGAAGGTATATCATGTCTTCCTCGACAAGAACGTGGATCCTCAGGATATGGAGCGTATCAAGGAGGGTATTGACCTGGAGGACGGTGAGGTACACGCAGATGCCATCGAGTACTGCAACGAGAATGACAAGAGTCAGGTGGGCGTGGAGATCCATAGCGGTAAGAACCGCATCGTTCGCCGTATCTTCGAGAGTCTCGGCTACCGAGTGGTGAAACTGGATCGTGTACAGTTTGCAGGTCTTACTAAAAAGAACCTGCGTCGTGGCGACTGGCGATTCCTGACAGAAAAGGAAGTAGAGATGTTGCGCATGGGCGCTTTTGAATAATAGATGCATATGAAAAGAACAAAGATCATCGATGCACTCCAAAGCACCGATTATGGAAAGACGATCACCGTGATGGGCTGGGTGCGCACGCACCGTAGCAGCAAGGCTGTTGACTTTATCGCCCTGAACGATGGATCAACCATCAAGAACATCCAGATTGTGGTGGATGCTGGTCGTGTGGACGAGGCAACGCTGAAGAATATCACTACTGGAGCTTGCATAGGTGTAACAGGTACGCTCGTAGAGAGTCCGGCACAGGGACAGGCTTCTGAGATACAGTGTACGGAGATTACGGTATATGGCCTTTGTGGCAGCGATTATCCGATGCAGAAGAAAGGGCAGACTTTCGAGTATATGCGCCAGTATGCCCATCTGCGCCTTCGCACCAACGTTTTCGGAGCAGTCATGCGTATTCGTCATAACATGGCCATGGCCATCCATACGTATTTCCATGAGCATGGGTTCTACTATTTCCATACTCCGCTGATTACTGCTAGTGATTGCGAGGGAGCAGGAAATATGTTCCAGGTAACGACCAAGAACCTGTATGACTTGCAGAAGGATGAGAACGGGAAGATCATTTATGATGATGATTTCTTTGGTCAGCAGACTTCCTTGACGGTATCCGGACAGTTGGAAGGTGAGCTTGGTGCTACGGCACTGGGTGCTATCTATACCTTTGGTCCTACATTCCGTGCGGAAAACTCTAACACACCCCGACATCTGGCTGAGTTCTGGATGGTGGAGCCTGAAGTTGCTTTCCTGGATCAGGAAGAGCTGATGGACTTGGAAGAGGATTTCATCAAGTACTGTGTACGTTGGGCCCTGGAAAAATGCAAGGACGACTTGGAGTTCATCAACAACAATAAGTTCATCACGCCACAGCATGATTTGATTCCTCGTCTGGAAGGTGTGCTGAAAGAGGAGTTCGTTCGTTTGCCTTACACAAAGGGTATAGAGATTCTTCAGGAAGCCATTAAGAATGGCAAGGAGTTTGAGTTCCCCTGCGAGTGGGGTGATGATCTAGCTAGTGAGCATGAGCGCTACCTGGTGGAGGAGCATTTCAAGAAACCGGTAATCATGACCGACTACCCTGCATGCATCAAAGCATTCTATATGAAACAGAACGAGAAACAGGGAGAAGGATCTGTAGGTTACAAGGGTTGTGTGGCTCCAGGACCCACTATGCAGGGCACTGATGTGCTCTTCCCGCAGATTGGAGAGATCATTGGCGGTTCAGTCCGTGAAGAAAGCTACGACAAGCTGATGGGTGAGATTACAGATCGTGGAATGGAAACAGATAAGTTGTGGTGGTATCTCGATACCCGTAAGTACGGATCCTGCCCTCATGCCGGCTTCGGTCTTGGCTTTGAACGTCTTATTCTGTTCGTAACGGGTATGCAGAACATCCGTGATGTGATACCATTCCCGAGAACTCCTAAGAATGCGGAATTCTAAGCAAAAAGGTTATTTTTATTGAAAAGCTCCTCGTTTGAGGGGCTTTTTTGTTTAAATATCACTATTTTTATACGATTAATTCATAAAAATTTTCTTGTTTCCGTTTCTTTTCATATCTTTGCACAGGATAAATTAGTATAATTGTTCATCCCAAATTATTGACAAGTGTTTTTATGGAGAAAAGGAAATATTTATTATTAGTATTGTTTTTGATGTCAATGGCTGTAGCTTATGCACAGCCTGATCTGAGTAAGACGAAGTTCTATCGTGTAAAGAATCATACTACAGGCCGATACATGACGCTCAAAGACAATAAGGGAGAACTGAATGTTTCTAAAGGTAAATTTGATTTTGGAGCCATTGTGCCAATAGCATCTTATGAGGAGGTGAGATGCGATCCCGGTTCTGTCATTATGTGGGAAGAGCCAACTCCCCTTGCTTATTATTTGAATGCACAAGGAACAAGCACAAAGGATATTGTCAGTATGCCTGTGAAATTGCAGACGGTGGCTGGTTATGACGGGGTTTATGCCATGTATGGCACGGCAAAGAAAAATGGTATATCAGTATCTGCCTATCTTTGTGATACTGGTACAGATACAGGATTGTATTGGTGTTCGTACAAAGACTTGAGTACAAAGAACGGCTTTTGGGAAATTATACCGGTAACCGACAATGATAATTATTTCGCAGCTCTGCCCGAAAGAGAAGCTAAAGGAAAGTACTATACTACACTTTACACGGCATTTGGCTATCAATTAGGGACGGAAACAACTGCTTATTTTGTAGATAAAGTGTCTAAGGATGGTTCTTTGCAAGTAAAGAAGATTAATCCTGGGAGTTGGATTCCCGCAGGGAGCGCTGTTATTCTTGAGTGTGTAAGCAAGGATCCTGAAAGAAACAAATTGTTGCCCGTGGAATATACCACCCCATTAAGCGGTAATACGATGAAGGGTGTTTATTTCAACAACAGTTCCTCAAAGCATAAGAACCAAACTGCCTACGACCCCTCATTGATGAGAGTTTTGACTGTTAATGCTGAAGGGAATATCGTTTTTGGGAAGACAAAAGATAAGTTTTTGGCAGCGAACCGGGCTTATCTAACAGTACCGTCTGACTGTCCCGATGAACTCATCGTGCCATTCGCACAAGCTAAAGTCTATGAGACGCATACTACTCCAGTGGAAAATCCTGAAGACAAGATGAATCATGGCACAGCCGCTAATCCTATCAGTGTTGCTAATGCCATTGCCTATGCAAATACCATCGGAACAGATGCATCTACGAAGAATTTCTATGTAAAGGGTAAGATCAGTAGTATTAAGTATGAGTATAGTGCCCAGTACGGTACTGCCACCTATAACATCTCTGAGGATGGTTCAACAGGAAAGGAATTCACAGTATATGGCAGCTATTATTTCAACAACATGAGTTGGCAGAAAGGTCAGACACAGATAGCTGTAGGTGACGAAGTGGTTGTCTGTGGTAGGATCGTCAACTACAATAACAACACCCCAGAGTTCGCTGACAAACTGAGCTATCTGGTTTCTTTGAATGGTAAGACATCATCAGACCCTGTAGAAAATCCTGAGGATAAGATTAATCACGGAACAGTCGATGAGCCGATATCTGTTGCTGCGGCAATTGCGGCCGCCGAGGTAATTGGAACTGAAGCTTCAGTCAATGACTTTTACATAAAAGGCAAGATCTGCAGCATTAAGTATGAGTATAGTGCCCAGTATGGTACTGCCACCTATAACATTTCCGAGGACGGTTCTGAAGGTACGGAGTTTACGGTTTACGGCAGCTATTATCTCGACGGTAAAGCTTGGCAAGATGGAGATGAACAGATTGCAAAGGGCGACGAAGTGATTGTTTGTGGTAAGATCATCAACTACAACGGTAACACTCCAGAGTTTGTATCTAAGCAGAATTATCTGGTTTCCTTAAATAAACCGAGTGGTATCCAGAACGTGAAGATCGATGAGACAAAGAATGGTGCTGTCTATAACCTCACAGGCCAACGTGTAGGAAAACCAACACAGAAGGGTATTTATCTGATCAATGGAAAGAAAGTACTGGTGAAATAGCCAAGTACACCTTATTATATTAATGCGCGCACGCGCGAAACATTAAACAACAATTGCCTATGGAGAAAAAAGGAGGAATGATTAAAATGAGTGGAAACGAGGTAAATGAATTGTGCCAATAGACGTGTGCACCTTTCAAAACGCGCGTAAATGCTGATGTTTTAGCATAAAATGCGCTCATATTTAGGGCAAGAGGTAATAAAAATGTTAAATTTTGTTCTTTTTATGAAAAAAGATAGAGAATTGTTTGCGCAACATAATAATAAAGCGTATATTTGCACAAATTATTGGCATCTCTCTACTGGAGAGGTGTGAATTATTGAGAGAATTTAGCATAAAGTATATATTTAGTTTAATTTAATTTTTTAGTCTAATGAAAAAGAAAATTTTTAGTACGTTGCTCTTAGTAGCTTTCGCATTGGCTTCTACGAGCATGTTCGTTTCTTGTAAGGACTATGATGACGACATCACTGCAAACAGTGAACTCATCAAACAATTACAAGCTCAGGTGGCTAAGCTGGAGGCTTTTGACCATTCAGTTTATCTGTTAATCGCAGATGCCGAGGCTAGGTATGCTTTGAAGTCAGACCTGCAATCTTTGGCTGATAAGGTGGCAAACCTTTACACCAAGCAGCAGGTTGACGACGCCATTGCAGCAGCTAAGCAGGCGCTCCAGAATGCGATCGATGGTAAGGCAGATGCTAGTGAGATCCAGGCTTTGAAGGATCAGATTGCTACAATCAATCAGAATCTGCTCACTACAGACCTGTTGGATCAGCGTTATGGCAAATTGGATGATCTGAACAATGCTCAGACACAGATTGACAATCAGCAGAAGGTTATCAAGCTCTTGCTTGAGGAGGCCGGCACAAATGGTAACATCACTGATGATAACATTGCTGCTCTGAAGAAACTGATTGATGATTTGAAGGCTGCTAAAGACAAAGTTGCTCAAATTAATGTAGATGACATCAGTACACTGAAGTCGCAGATGACAGAACTCTACAATAAAGTAAATGAGTTGGCCAACGGCAGTGGTAACATCATCAACTATCTGCTTGACCAGAAGTTGTCTTCTCTCGTTTCTCTGCCCAGCACTTATATCAATGGTATCGAGGCAGTTGAGCTTCCTGTTCTTATGTATCAGGGCTTGATCGAGCAGAAGGGCGAAGGCGCTGGTGAGTACTATCAGTATGTTGGTACAACCACTGCTTATAACGTTCCTAACTATCTTGACCTCGCTATGCTGACTGACGATGGTGCACATCTGAAGGATGGTGTTTTGAATCAGTTCAAGCAGGATCCTTGGCAGTTCTATCAGGATGTGACAGCTCCTGCTCGTACAGGTGGCTATAAGTTCATGTCTCAGGACGGTCTGAACGGTATTGCAAAGTACTTCGTTAATCCGTCAACTGCTGACCTCAGCAATGTTACTTTGAGCTTCTACACCAACCATCCTACAGCTATCGAGATTGATACTCGTGCAACTGCTGATGGACAGCGTTATGCTCCAGTTAATGCAAAGGCTAGTGAGAATGACTATGATGGAACTATCCTGACTGTTCCCTTCAGCTTCAAGGATGTTTCTGGTAACAATGGTGACTTGGAAGCTTATGTTGAGCAGATCTTCAAGAATGCAGAGTATCTGACAAAGTCTTTGGACGGCGTTACAGCTACACGTTATTCTTCTAAGTTTGATGCTATTGCTCTTCAGGCAACTGTTCCTAATGAGAATGGTGACACCGTTATCACTTCTGATTTCCAGGGTGTTTATCCGAAGCTCTATCACGTAACAGATTTGGCTGATAACAAACCTACAAACGGTATCGAGCAGATGAGAAAGTGCCCAGGTCAGCCGGGTGAGGATGGCACAAAGCACCTTTATATCACTGCAGAGGAAGCTATCAAGAATCCTTACACACACAGCGTTGGTCTGTATGATGTAATTGATGTGAAGCAGTTCGTTGAGACTCACATCTCTTCTCTGGATATCATGTTCAATGACAATGGTACTTTCGACTACCTTGATCGCGTAGCTACTCAGGCAGAGCTTGATGCTCTTGGTCTGGAATATCGTTACTCTATCGTTCACTACAACCGTAGCCAGTATGATCCAGATCCTACTAAGACTGACGAGTCACTCCATATTGCTCAGGTTGCTGAGGGTGAGAAAGATGCAAGAAAGACTGTTGAGGCTGATAACACTGGTGTATTTGCTCCTCGTTCAGTTAAGTATAACATCGATGCTAATGGTGTTCTTACAGAGTCTCAGCTTCCCGCAGAGGAGATCAATGAGAGTTCTTTGAACCGTGAACCGCTGGTTAAGGTTGAGTTGATCCACAAGAAGGCTGATGGTACTGTAGAGATTATCGAGGCTGGTTATATCAAGTTGAGAATTCAGCTCAAACCAGAGGATGTTCAGGAGCAAATTGTAGAAATCGAACTTCCTGGAACAATGTACGAGAACTGCGTTGGTCGTGCTTCTCTCGAGTGGTCACAGGTTGAGTATGACATTCTGAAGGCTATTGGTATCAGTCACCAGACATTCTCTGAGAACTATACATGGAGTACTGATCAGTATAAGGAAGCTTCTAAGAATGCCAAGATGGCTAAGAATGATCCGAACTACTATGGTGATCTCTTCCTTTACTATCATGGTGACGCTGGTGACCCGGCAGATGTTATGACAACTACTGTTGTTTGGGATCTCGCAGGTCAGGATGGTACTAAGGATAAGATTGGCGATCTGAACGATGGTTATTACAAGAACCTCGTAAATGCTGCTGGTCCTGATTGGAATGAGGAAGGTAATGCTGTTGTTAACACCAAGACTATTGCAACTTACCTCCGTATCGTTGCTGGTGAGAAAGCTCCTACTGGAGATATCTATGTGAAGTTCATTGTTCCTGCAAACCGTATCCACTTCGCTGCAGGTGTTGTTAACAACCGTAGCAAGACTGCTGGTTACTGGTATTACAGAAAGACCGATACCACTGTTGCTGATGCCGATATTGAACCGTATCAGGAAAGTGAGACTGTTATGGATGTACACGTTAATGTTCTGACTCCTAACGCTGATGATCTCGCTGCTGGTACCTTCGATAATGGTCCTGCATACAACGAGTTCACTAAGGACTTGCTGGAGTACTTCCGTCTTGACGATAAGATGACTCACGACAATATCGTTTCTCTGTACGAGAAAGATAAGTTCAACAAGTTTACTTATCCTGCAGTTCAGACTAAGTTCTTCTTCACTACACCTGCTATTGCAAAGGGCAATGCTGACTTTGATGCAAATGACAAGGGTGAGTGGACTGTGAATTCAAATTCAGGAACTGTATATACTCTGAAACTTAATGCTGAAAGAACTCAGATCATTATTGTTAAGGGTGTACCATCCAATGGTCGTGGAATGCAGCAAGACAACATCAACAAGATCTTGGTTAACCTCTCTGGTGATCAGAACAACGTGATTGAATATGGTGATATTACTCAGAGCAAGGAGTATAACGAGCAGGCATTCGATATCTTGAACTATGTTCGTCATGATCAGCTCGGTGACACTGAGACTATCACTGCTTACATTGAGATCCAGCAGGGTGACTGCTACGATGCTTGGTTGAAGAACAAGTACTTCAATGTACGCTTCCTCCGTCCGATTAACTGGTATCCGACCGATGGTAAGGTTGTTAAGGATGCTCCGAATGAGCCGCAGCGCTTCTATATCCGTGAGCTCGTTGACTTCACTGACTGGCGTTCTAGCGACAAGGATACCTACACTGGTGGTTCTTACCCAGTTCTCGCTGATGTTGTAACATATCCTGCAACTGGTGATCGTCCATACACAGCAGCATATGCTCCTAGTGCTAAGGATGGTAAGTGGTTCAAGGCTAACAAGGAAACAACTCCTGATAAGTATTATAACATCGAATTGGCAACAATCGTTGACGAGGAAGGCAATGTGAAGAATGCTTATACAGATGTTGTTGGTGGTACACCGAGAACACAGGTATCTGTAGTTGGCAAGTCCTTCGAGGAGGTTGAAGCCATCTTCAAGGCAGATGCAGTTCACTATGCAACAACTGATAAGGTTGTGAAGTTGATCTTCAAGTATGATGATACTACTAAGGAGTTCACATACGAGAACAACCTCGGTACTGTTGGTGAGTTCAACATCTACGTTCCAATCTTCATCAACTACACCTTCGCTCCTTGGAACTATGACGCTCTGAAGATCAAGGTTTGGGGTACTGTTAAGGCTCGCAACACAGTCAATAACGCTAAGAAATATTAATAGAAATCACTATTAGTATAAATAACTCAGAGGGGTGTCAACTCGTTGGCGCCCCTTTTCACTCAAACAATTTTAAAATGAAGTTATCTAAGAATTCGTTATTCGTTTTACTTACCATGTTTATGGTGGTCTTCCCTTCAGGTTGTGGAAAGAAGGAGAAATCTTTGAAAGAATTAGAAGATGCATATCTTCCGAAACCGCAGATGACTTTGTCACAGTCGGATACAACTGAGGTTCTTTCGATGGTTGATCACTATCTTAACTGTTTACAATCTGGACAGTTTGATGAAGCCGTAAGTATGTTGTGGTTTATGAATGGGGATTCTATTGTTCCTTTACCTAAAGGATTGGCAAGAGAGAATATAACTATTCAACAGCGTTTCAAGGGTATCCGCTACGAGCTTGAAACTGTGAAGTTCAGTGAGGAAAATGATAATCTTGTACGTTATAAAGTAGTTTTATTCGATCGCAAACCAGGAGATACAGCA
Organism: Prevotella sp.; assembly: GCA_045114185.1. Classification (GTDB taxonomy): domain Bacteria; phylum Bacteroidota; class Bacteroidia; order Bacteroidales; family Bacteroidaceae; genus Prevotella. The sequence continues at coordinate 63,473 of JBGUJY010000023.1, forward strand.
CCAAATGAGGTACGTTTTTCTCTTAAGCCGGTTCGACAGGACGGTAAGTGGTTCTTGGTTGTTCTTGATTCACAGACCAGTCGTGATGGTGTTGGAACGAAGATTGAATATTGATTTTAAATTTTATAGCAAATGAAAGTATTTAGAACTCTTTTGGCAGTTTCTTTGCTGGTAGCCAGCACAACTGCAATGGCTCAGACTCGCAAGGTGGTTGACCGTGTTGACCAGCGTGTAGAGAAGGTTCTTGACCGTCAGGATGTATCCTATCAGTTTAAGAGCCATGCATTCCTGGATCTCCAGGGTGGTGCTCAGTATACTCTTGGTGAGGCAAAATTCAAGGATCTGATCGCTCCCAACTTCCAGATTGGCTTGGGTTATCAGTTCACTCCAGTATTTGCTGCTCGTATTGCTGCAAACGGACTTACTAGTAAGGGTGGTTGGAAGACCTACATTCTCAATGATAGAAGAAACGAGGATGTAACTTATGACATCAAGTACTTTGCTCCTGGTATCGACTTCATGTTCAACCTGAGCAACTTGTTCTGTGGTTGGAATCCTGATCGCGTCTTCAATGTAACCGCATTCTTGGGTGCTGGTGCTAACATTGTTACCGACAATGAGGATGCAGAGAACTTGTCAAAGGCAGGTTACAAAATGCAGCACATCTACAGTGCTAACTCTTTGAGTCCTGTTGGCCGTGGTGGTCTTGAGTTCAACTTCCGTTTGAGCGATGCAGTGAGCCTGATGATAGAGGGTAATGCCAATATCATCAACGATCACTACAATTCAAAGCATGCAGATAACCCCGACTGGTACTTCAATGCTCTGGCTGGTCTCCGCATAAACCTTGGCAAGAGTCGCAAGACTATCGTTACTGATGTTTATCGTGATGTTGTTCACAATGACACAGTATGGAAGTTCATCGAGGAGCCCAAGAAGATTGAGCCGATCCGTCGTGACATCTTCTTCACCATCAACTCTATTGTTGTTGCTGACATCGAGCAGGCTAAGATCAAGGATATCGCTGACTACATGAACAAGTATCCGAAGGCTAAGGTAACTGTTAGCGGTTATGCTGATAAGGGTACAGGTAACGCTCAGATCAATGCTCGTCTGGCCGCTGGTCGTGCCGACGTTGTTGTTCGTGACCTGATTGAGAAGTACGGTATCTCTGCTGATCGTATTACCTACGATAGCTATGGTGACACTGTTCAGCCGTTCGCTGAGAATGACCTGAACCGTGTATCTATCTGTATTGCTAATCCCGAGTAATCAGAGGACTAATAAATAAATTATCCAAAAAGAAGGGGCATCGCTATTGTGATGCTCCTTCTTTCTTTGTATGATATAGCTAGTATTACTAGTAGAACTAGAACTACTAGATCTTATTCTGTGGGTTCTATGATAACGCCATCTCGCAGGTGGATGGTTCTGTCGGTGATGTTTGCGAGTTCTTCATCGTGTGTAACGATTACGAAGGTTTGTCCGAACTTGTCGCGGAGATCGAAGAACAGTTGATGCAACTCTGCCTTGTTCTTGGAGTCCAAACTACCACTAGGTTCGTCTGCTAGGATGACTGCGGGGTTATTCACCAATGCTCTTGCTACTGCTACACGTTGTTTTTCTCCGCCAGAAAGCTCATTGGGCTTATGGGACGCACGATCTGTTAGTCCCATAAACTGCAGCAACTCCATGGCGCGTTTCTTTGCTTCGCTTCTACTCATTCCTGCAATGTAAGCAGGAATCATGATATTCTCCAATGCCGTGAACTCTGGAAGGAGTTGATGAAATTGAAAAACAAATCCGATATGCGTGTTGCGGAAATCCGATAAGCGTTTTTTACTCATGCTACTGATTTCCTTGCCGTCAATACATATTTCACCACTATCGGCTTTGTCTAGCGTGCCAATGATTTGCAGGAGGGTAGTTTTTCCTGCACCGCTGGGACCTACAATACTTACCACCTCTCCTTTGTCGATGTGGAGAGTAATTCCTTTTAGCACTTTCAGATTCCCAAAGCTCTTTGTTACATCTTTGATATCAATCATATTATTATTTCTTCATTTTTTTCTTTTCCAACCAATCGCGTAGTTGTGTATAGGCGCTGAGTTGTTCGCGTTTCTGCGGAGCAGCGAACGACATGGTATCCAGTGCCTCTCCGTATTGATCGGGGAAGATAATCATCAGGTTATGCTGATGATAGTGTTGTTTCAGTTCTTGCGGCATCTTCTCGAATACCGATTTGTACGACACCGTTCCTTTTCGCGCTGTCAGTACTACCAATAGGTGGTCGTCGTTTACCTGTTGTACCAGTTGCGGGAATTCGTTCCAGTGTCCCATCTGTTGGTAGTCAGCCCTAATATCGGGATAGACATTCTGGATATACTGACTGATGAGCGATAGGGTGGATGACTTGCTGTGGAACTGAATGCGACATTCAAGATTCTCTGCTACACGAGCCAGACGATCAATCCATCGATGGAATCCTGGTTCGAACTCTGCACGACTCGGCACTGCCACCTGTATCCTTCGTATAGTGTTAAGAGGTTGTGCAAGTTTGACGATGATGATCTGTCTGTTTAGTTCCGTAAACAGATCCTCTGTGAACATCCCCCAGAAGCTATCCGATTCGCTTGTCTGCTCATGCATCCCTAAGATTACCTCACTGGCATCAAACTCTTTGAAGGCATGCATGATGCCATTAGCAATATTCGTGGCGATACGACTCTGAGTCTGCATCCGCACATCAGCAGCGGCCGCTGCTTTCGTGGCTTGCTCCAGTAGAATCTTTCCCTGTTTTTGGTTCTTGGATGTATTCTTATCATCTAATACGATGTTCAGACCAATCATTCCGCGGTTCAACCGTTCGTTCCTCATCAGGATGGCCAGGTTTACTAGCGTTTCCATGTTCTCATGGTTTTTGAGTGCCAGCAGGATCTTCTCATCATCACCAGTCTTCTCTTCATTCACTGGCGTGTCTTCCAAGACAATCTGCTGTGATGCTTTTTCTGTGACAATCGAGGAGATAACACAGGTAAACAGGATCATCATCACCACACCATTCAGCATCTCCGCATCCACGATAGTTTGTCCATCTACGATGAGTTTCATACCCACCATAACGATGGCAATAGAACCGGCAGCATGAGCAGAGGTAAGACCGAACATCATGTGCCCATGTGATAATGGCAGTCGGAAGCCAATGCCTGCCACATAACCGGCAATCATCTTGCCTACAGTACCGATTACTACCATGCAAGCCACTATATATGCTGTATGCCAGCTATCGAATAGTGCCCTGATATTGATGAGCATACCCACACCGATCAGGAAATATGGTATGAAGATAGCATTACCAATGAACTCAATCCTTGCCATCAACGGAGATACACGAGGTATATAGCGGTTCAGAAGCAGTCCGGCAAAGAAGGCCCCGAACACCCCTTCCAGTCCGATGACTGATGTCATAGCGGCATTCAGGAACAGGATAGCCAGCACAAAGATGAACTGTGTCACGGCATCCGCATTCCTTCGTAGGAACCAACGGGTAATCCTAGGGATGACAAATGTGGTGGCAGCACAGTAAAGAAATAACTTGACCAGAATCCATACGACAAGCACCGCCACGCTACCCAGTCCTTTACCCTGTTGATACTTCTCGATAACTCCCACAAACAACGACAGCGACAGAAGGGCCAACAGCAGTGCAATCATACTTGCACCCACACTCAGGCTCACAGCCTTATGGCGTTGCAGACCGTATTTGCAGACAATCGGGTAGGCAATCAAGGTGTTTGAAGCCATGATGCAGCAGAGCAGTAATGTGGCTTCCTTGGAGTAGTTCATCAAATAGATTCCTGCGAAATACACCAGGATGAAGGGCATTAGGAAGGTAAGCAGACCGAAGATAATCATCCGCTTCATGTGCTTCTTGATACCTTCCAAATCCATCTCTAGACCCGCCAGGAACATGATATAGTAAAGACCTACCTGACCGAACAACTCAAAAGAGCCGTCACGTTGTAGAATGTTCAAGCCATATTGTCCCACTACGACACCAGCCAGCACCATTCCGATGATGTGCGGAATGCGCAGCTTACTCATAATCATCGGCGCGAAGAGGATGATTAGCAGTACGATGAAAAAGATCCATGTACTGTCAGTAATGGGGAAATATGAGGTAAAGTTTAGCATTCTGAGTGCAAAATTACGAAATTTTCTATCAATTCTGCGTATAATCGCCCGAAAAGTTGTAATTTTGACGGAATACCGTCGAACTTACTACGTCTCGGCATAAAAAATAAATGAATTTATTTTGTTCTGCCCTCGACTTTTCGTAACTTTGACTACGCCGAAAGTACTATCGCTCGAAAAAACCCAAATAAATTTGGTTTTTTGCTCGCTTAATCGTACCTTTGCACCCAAATTATTAAAAGGCAGAAAATATGAAAGTAGCAATTGTTGGTGCCAGTGGCGCAGTGGGACAGGAGTTCCTACGTATTCTTGATCAGCGTAATTTCCCGATGGACGAGCTTGTACTGTTCGGCAGCGAACGTTCAGCAGGCCGGAAATACACCTTCCGTGGTAAGGAGATCGAGGTGAAGCTGTTACAGCATAATGACGATTTCAAGGACATTGATATCGCCTTCACCTCAGCAGGTGCCGGTACATCCAAGGAATTTGCAGAGACCATCACCAAGTATGGAGCGGTGATGATCGACAACTCCAGTGCTTTCCGTATGGATGATGATGTGCCTCTGGTGGTGCCTGAGTGCAATGCCGCCGATGCATTGAACCGTCCTCGTGGCATCATTGCCAACCCCAACTGCACAACCATCATGATGGTGGTTTGTCTGCAGCCACTGGAGAATCTTTCACATATCAAGCGTATCCACGTGGCCAGCTATCAGAGTGCCAGTGGTGCAGGTGCTGCCGCTATGAACGAGCTGCAACAGCAATACGAGGAGATTGTTGAGGGCAAGCCTGTAACCGTGAAGAAATTCCCGCATCAGCTGGCTTATAACGTTATTCCCCAGATTGATGTATTCCAGCCCAATGGCTATACGAAGGAAGAGATGAAGATGTTCAACGAGACACAGAAGATCATGCATACTGATGCCAAGTGCTCAGCCATGTGTGTCCGTGTAAGCTCCCTGCGCAGTCATAGTGAGAGCGTATGGATTGAGACCGAGCGTCCCATCGGTGTGGAAGAGGCACAGAAGGCTTTGGCCGCTGCTCCTGGTGTCACCCTGAAGGACGATCCTTCAAACCTTGTCTATCCGATGCCGTTAGAGACTGCAGGATTGGATGATGTCTATGTAGGACGTGTCCGCAAGGATCTTTCCGATGAGAACGGACTCACCTTCTGGCTCTCTGGTGATCAGATCCGCAAGGGCGCAGCCCTCAATGCTGTGCAGATTGGGGAATACCTCATCAAGGTGGGGAATGTGAAGTAGATCTTTCTACGGGTACGAGATAAGAGAAGGCTGGAAGGCCTAAGAATAAATAACTGCAAGTGCTTTGTCAACGCACTTGCAGTTATTTTTGTGTCGACAGTTGGATTCGGACCAACGACCCCCACCATGTCAAGGTGATACTCTAACCAGCTGAGCTATGCCGACTTTTTTACAGTGCGCCTGACAGGACTCGAACCTGCACGTCGTGAGACACCAGATCCTAAGTCTGGCGCGTCTACCAATTCCGCCACAGGCGCAAATACTTACCCGTTTTTCGTAAGCCGCTGCAAAATTACGAAAAGTTGAGAGTAATACAAAACAAATTCATTTGTTTTTGTTGTTGAGACGGAGTAATTTCGCGGATTTATCCGTATAATTACGAAAAAATGAGTGCAATATAAGTTCTGAGAAGCCAAAAGCATGAAAAAACTGATTGTTCCCACGTTGGGAATAAAAAGTTCCCACGCTGGGAATAAATCGTTCCCATGCTGGGAATGTTTGGTAGTTGTATCGTTTATGTCACTCCGCTCTGTTAAATAAACCCAAATCCTTGTGTGGGTTAGGCTTTCTTTCATCATTTCTTATTACTTTTGCATCGTTAAAAGCGTATGCTGATGTTTGGAGGAAGTGCCTCCAATATGACTGCGCTGATTGTTAATGTTAAACTAAAGAATGAAAGACATGAAAATCTTCAGACTTTTATGTGCGTGTGCATTGTTGTGCTGCAGCAGTGTAGTGTGTGCCGACGAGGTGTATCAAAAGGTTGCTTCGCCCAGTGAACTCAATGAAACGGATGTGTATATCATCTGTGACGAGAGTTGTACTTATGCCATCCGCAAGAAGAACGGGAATTTCCTAGGGTCCATGAATATCCGGCCAGATGATTTGAAGGGTGATTTCCTTATCATCGACCCTGATAAGAGTCCGATACCGGATGAGTTCCGTTTGGTGAATGTGAAAGAGAACATCTATTGTATCCAGTATGTGGGCAGTAGTGAGTTCATCTATTACGATGGTAGCAGCAACTATCTGCGGAGTAAGGTAATGTCAACGAGCGATTGGAATGCCCAATGGTCATTCAATGCAACGTCGAAGGGTGTGAGCGTGGATTGCACCAATAGGAAAAACTGCTTTATTTCCCCGTATTATTATAAGTTCGGAGTATATACACAGAAAAACGATCATATCAAGACCTGTCTATATAAAAAGGTGGCAACGAAGGCCAAGCAGGTCGTAGTGGGCGGGGCAGGATATGTGTCCTTTGTGGCACCAGCCAAGATAAATCTCCGTGTAAACAGCGGTTTGAGGGCTTATACGGTGAGTCAAGCCTCCGCAGAAGAGGTAATTCTTACAAGTATCAAT
>JBGUJY010000024.1:0-95235 GCA_045114185.1 Prevotella sp.
GTACTTTCGTTAACTACGTTTTCCTCTGTCACGACTCGGCCAAACGTGCAAGCACGATGGCTCTCGCTGCTCCATCAGTTCGACAAAACAAAGAAAAACTTCGTTTTCTTTGGTTTTGTGCTCGCTTATCCGTACCTTTGTAGCCACTATGGTATTGAATTATATTTGGATTGCATTTTTCCTCATCGCGTTTGTTGTTGCGCTGGTGAAGTTGGTTTTCTTTGGAGACGCCACGGTATTTCCCGCCATGATGGATTCCACGTTCTCCTCATCGAAGACCGCTTTTGAGATCTCATTGGGTTTGACTGGTGTATTGGCCTTGTGGCTGGGCATCATGAAGATTGGTGAGAAAGGCGGAGTCATCAATGTCTTTGCCCGCATTCTGAGTCCGGTATTCACGAAGCTGTTCCCTGAGATTCCGAAGGGTCATCCCGTTACGGGCAGTATCTTCATGAACATCGCCGCCAATATGCTCGGTCTGGACAACGCTGCCACACCCCTTGGACTAAAGGCCATGGAGCAGTTGCAGGAACTGAACGTGGCGAGAAATGAGGAAGTGGAGGTTGATGAAGAGAAGCGGAAGAAAAGAAACGTGTCGGCCAGTAACTCCATGATCATGTTCCTGGTGCTGAACACCTCAGGACTGACACTGATTCCCGTGAGTATCCTCGTGTATCGTGCCCAGTTGGGTGCCGCACAGCCTACCGATATCTTCATCCCCATCCTGCTGGCTACCTTCTTCTCTACCCTGGCAGGTGTAATCATCACTAGTTTGTACCAACGTATCAACCTTTTGAACCGCACGATGCTTCTTACCTTAGGCGGTATGTGCCTCATCGTAGCCGGTATCATCTGGGGATTCTCGCAGATGGACAAGGAGCAGATGAACGTAGTGAGCACAAGTATTGCGAATATCCTGCTGATGACCATCATCGTGGGATTCATCGCAGCTGGCATGCGGAAGAAGGTCAATGTATATGATGCCTTTATTGAAGGTGCCAAGGACGGATTTTCCACAGCTGTGAGAATCATCCCCTACCTGGTGGCCATCCTCGTTGCCATCGGTGTTTTCCGTGCCTCTGGTGCCATGGATATGCTTATTGATGGTATCTCATGGACGGTAAGTGCCTGTGGAATCAACAGCGACTTCGTAGGAGCATTGCCTACCGCTCTGATGAAACCACTGTCAGGCAGTGGAGCACGGGGAATGATGGTGGATGCCATGACGCAGTATGGTGCCGATTCGTTTATCGGCAGACTGAGCTGCGTATTCCAGGGCAGCACCGATACCACCTTCTATATCCTGGCCGTCTATTTCGGCAGCGTAGGCATCCGTCATATGCGTCACGCTGTGGCTTGCGGTCTGCTGGCCGACCTTGCCGGAATCATCGCGGCCATTGCCATCTGTTACATGTTCTTCGGATAAACGGGAAGCATTATGGCAAACATGAAAGCATTGGCCAAAGATACGGCCATCTACGGACTGTCGAGCATCGTGGGCAGATTCTTGAACTACCTGCTCGTACCGCTCTATACCCATTGCATGCCCAAGGAATCAGGCGACTACGGAATAAGCACGAACATGTATGCCTACACCGCCCTGATCCTGGTACTGCTCACCTTCGGTATGGAGACCACCCTGTTCCGCTTTGCGAACGATGAGGCGCCCACCGATTCTGATCAACAGGGAAGGAAATGGCCCGATACCGTATTCACCACATCGTTTGCCGTGGTAGGTACGCTTACCGCCATATTCCTGCTTATGCTCTTCGGCTTCATCACACCTATCAGCAACGCTCTCGGTTATGCAGAGCATCCCAACTATCTGCTGATGATGGGTGTCGTGGTGGCCTTGGATGCCTTGCAGGCCATCCCCTTCAGCTACCTGCGTTTTCAGAGACGGCCCATCCGCTTTGCCTCGCTGAAGTTGCTGTTTATCTTCTTGAATATCACCCTGAACGTGATCTTCTTCGTCTGGCTGGGTAAGACATCGGTGTTCTACGTCTTCCTCCTCAACCTGCTATGTACAGGATTTATCACCTTCTTCTTTATTCCTGACCTGTGCCACATTCAATGGCACTTTGATGGGAACCTGCTACGCAGGATGTTCAGCTATTCGTGGCCCATCCTGATACTCGGTGTTGCAGGTATATTGAACCAGGTAGCCGACAAGATTCTTTTCCCGCTGATCTACCCCGGTACTCAGATAGAGGCAAATGAGCAGTTAGGTGTCTATGGCTCGTGTGTGAAGATTGCCATGATCATGGCGATGATAACCCAGGCCTTCCGTTATGCATATGAACCCATCGTGTTTGCCAAGAGTAAGGATGCTGACAAGGGTGAATACTATGCCTCAGCGATGAAATATTTCCTGATCTTCACGCTGCTGGCTTTTATCTGTGTCATCGGCTGGATGCCGCTGCTCAAACTAATCATCGGTGCCGACTACCGCGAAGGATTAGGTGTGGTACCGATTGTGATGGCGGCAGAGATCATGATGGGAATCTACTTCAACCTGTCATTCTGGTATAAGCTGATCGACAAGACCATCTATGGAGCATGGTTCTCCTTGGCAGGCTGTCTAGTATTGATTGCCGTGAATATCCTGCTGATACCCAAGTACAGCTATTGGGCCTGTGCATGGGGAGGCGTGGCAGGCTATGGTACGTCCATGTTGCTGAGTTACTTCGTTGGTCAGAAGAAGAACCCTATTCCCTACCCGATGAAGGAAATGGGATGCTATGTACTGCTGGCTGCGTTCATCACGTTTATGATCTTGTTCTTCAAGGATCGTTTTGAGCCGTGGCTCAACTTCATCATCAACACCGCTTGGATCATCGCCTTCGTGGCATATATTCTCAAACACGACCTGCCATTGGCAAATATCCCTGTAATCGGAAAATACTTTAAATAATTGAGAATTAACAATTGAAAATTGATAATTATAAAAACAAGAAACGAAATGAAAAAGATTTTATCAGCGATCTTGCCCTTGTATCTGCTGGCAGTGCCGATGACGGTTTCTGCCGATGAGGGAATGTGGACACTTTACAACCTGCCTCAGGCTGTGTATGAGCAGATGATGGCAGAAGGTTTTACTATGCCGTATGCCGACCTGTACGAAAGTCCTAACGCCATCAAGAACTGCGTGGTGAACTTCTCAGGCTATTGCTCTGGCGTGGTGGTATCACCCAACGGACTGGTCTTCACGAACCACCATTGTGGCTTCGAGTCCATCCGTAGTCATTCCACCGTGGAGCACGACTACATGCTCAACGGCTTCATCGCCAAGAGCTATGAGGAGGAACTGCCGAACGAGGACATGTTCGTGAGCTTCATGCGGGAGCAGAAGGATATCACCGACCAGCTGGAGGCACTGGCAAAGAGTAATCCTGCTTATGCCGACGACTGGACGATACTCATCGACTCGTTGGAGCATGCCATGAACGACAGTATCAAGAAGATCGACAAGACACTGACCATCGAGGTTCAACCGTTCTACGAAGGTAATGCCTACTATGCTACCACCTATCAGACCTTCCGCGATCTCCGTTTGGTATTCGCTATCCCCAAGTCAATGGGTAAGTTCGGCGGTGAGACAGATAACTGGATGTGGCCGCGCCAGACTTGCGACTTCTCCGTATTCAGAATCTATGCTGACCCCGAGACGAACGGTCCGGCCGCATATTCTGAGAAGAACGTGCCTTATCACCCCGCTTCTTGGGCTCCTGTCAGCATGCAGGGATACAAGGATGGTGATTTCTCAATGACTATCGGTTATCCGGGCAGTACCAGTCGTTACCTCTCTTCATATGGTATCAAGGAGATGCGCGATGCAGAGAACAGCACCCGTGTACAGGTACGCGGTATCAAGCAGGCCATCATGAAGCGCCACATGGATGCTTCAGAGGCTGTGCGTATCAAGTACGACAGTAAGTATGCACAAAGTTCTAACTATTGGAAGAACTCCATTGGTATGAACAAATGTATCGATTCCATCGGTATTATTCGTCAGAAGCAGGAATTTGAGGCTCGTATCCGTCAGTTCCAGGATGAGACAGGTTATCTGAAGGACAAGCTGGATTTCGACCTGCTGAGTAAGTTGTATGGTCAGCGCTATGAGTCGGTTCGCTCCTTTATGTATTGGGTAGAGACCTTCAATCGCACCAATGAACTCGCCACCCGTGCCATGCGTGCCAATGCTGGTGGATACCGACTGCAGGGTCCTGAGAACAACAGTAAGAAGCAGTATTTCGAGATCAAGGACAACAGTGACGAATGGGATGAGGCACTCGACAAGGAAGTGTTTGCCGCCCTGCTGAAGAACTACAAGGAAAAGGTGGATGCCAAATACCTGCCCGCCTTCTATCAGACCATCGAGAGTAAGTACCATAACGACTATACCAAGTATGTGAACGACCTCTATAAGAAATCTGTGCTCATGAAGGGCAAGAAGATCTATCCTGGCAAAAAGAATTATCTGAAAGACATGGGTATAAAGATGGGACTTGACCTGGTTGAATCATTAGGTACCATCCGTGAAGGGATTAGTGACACCAACGATGACATCATGCAGCAGGAGAAATACCTCTGTGCCGCCAAACTGCGCATGGAGGCTGATCTGCCCCACTACTCGGATGCGAACTTTACTATGCGCCTCAGCTACGGTCAGGTGGGTGAATACCTGCTCGACGGCAAACCCTCTGGCTATTACACCACAGCAGAGAGTATTGTGGAGAAGATGAAGAAGGCGGATCAGATCGAAGAGTATTTCGCTGAGCCTGAGATGCACGAACTGCTCTCATCCAAGAACTTCGACCCCTATACAGATAAGACCACAGGTAAAATGCAGCTGTGCTTCCTCACCAATAATGATATCACTGGCGGTAACAGCGGTTCACCGATGTTTAACGGCAAGGGCGAGCTCATCGGACTGGCCTTTGATGGAAACTGGGATTCTCTGGCCAGCGATATCAACTTCGACAAGGTATTGGCCCGCTGTATCGGTGTTGACATCCGTTTCGTGCTGTTCATGATGGACAGATGGGGTCATGCAGACAGACTGCTGAAAGAGATTAATGCGAAGTAAATTAAAGATTAAAAATTAAGGCAATAACATAGAAGTTGACCCAACTTTTTAATAATTCCTTGGAATCCTCGTGATTCTGAGGAATTATTTTTGTATTTGTTTTTTACCATATTATTGATGTTAACAATTTACTATGTAAATTGACTATTCAAAATATATCAAATTATGTAAACTTATATGTATAACTACAAGCACTTGGGAGTTGAAAAATCCTATATTTGCATTAGAATTTAAATAAAAAACTCCAAGTGTTATGATAGATTTCAAGAAGTTCAATAGCGTTATCTCCCTCACCTCGTATTTCAACTCTAACGAGAAGTGCAAGCAAGCCATCATCGAAAGTAGATGGGCTGATGGTGATGTTGTTTGTCCTTACTGTGGTGGTCATCATTGTGTGACTCGCAAAGACGGTAAGTTCCGTTGTAAGCACTGTGGCAAGAATTTCTCTTGCTTGGTAGGCACTATCTTCGAGAATACCAAGTTGCCACTCATCAAGTGGTTCTTGGCTATGTATTTTATCTCTTCTCACAAGAAGGGTATCAGTTCCTACCAGCTTGCAAGGAACATTGAGGTGACTCAGAACACGGCTTGGTATATGCTTCAGAAGGTACGTCTTCTCTATCCTCAAACTGATGCTGAGTCTTTCAATGGCACTGTGGAGTGTGATGAGGTGTACATTGGTGGTAAGGAGAAATGGAAGCACAAGTCTATGCGCACTCCTAAGACCCAAGGACGTTCCACGAAGACGAAAACACCTGTCTTCGGTATGATGGAGCGTAGCACCTTTACAAACGGTAAGGGTGAGGTTGAGCCTATTACCTACGTTCACGCTATCGTTGTGGAGAACACCAATAGGGCTACATTGCAGCCTATCATTCAGCAGTTCGTTGCTGAAGGAACAAGAGTCATCACTGATGAACTCAGTGCCTACAATGGGCTTGCTACGTTGGGTTATACTCACGCTGTTGTTGCTCACGGTGCTGAAGAGTATGTCAATGGTGACGTATTCACCAACTCTATTGAGGGCTTTTGGAGTCACTTCAGAAGAATGATTGTTGGTTGCTATCACGATGTATCTGACGAGCACCTTCAGCAGTACATTGACGAGGCGGTGTATCGTTGGAACACAAGAAAAATGAGCGAATCAGAACGATTCGCCCATATGTTTGACAAGTCTATTGGACTTGTTCGTAAATGGTCTGAAATCAGAGTGGGTCTGATGGCGGCTTAATTATGAATAAATATCATTTTCAAATCCAAGTTGTGTTGATAGTTGCGCAATTCTCTTTCCTGACTCTGTATCAGTAAGGAACGTGTTTATAGCGGCTAATCCAACCTCTCTCAACAAGGAATCTAAACCTTTTCCTTCTAAATGATATTTCTGTATATAATATCTTGCACTATCTAAAGCAGCATTATCTTTATCTTCTGTTACAGAACTATTTTTATCGTGCCAATCAAGTTTCATCTTTGGTTCTTCATCACCAAACACATAATCGTAATATCCACCTTCACTTATAATCTTACCTACAGACTCTTTCACTATCTTATGAAGGTCTTGTTCAGTTAATCTTATTACTTTCTTATTCATATTTCTATTTGTATTATATTGTTTATTCTCAACGTTTATTTGAGGTTTTAGAACTGATATACCATCACCCAAGCTTTTCAAAAAACTCTCTTTGTCTATGTCATTTAATTTGTTATGATTACTATCATATATGATGATATTACCATTTCGTTCAACACAAGCACTTGTGTATTGTAAATCTTCATTAGCCCAACCATTATAAATCATATAGATGGTTTCTCCATTATGAATTACGTGGTCATTCCAATGATAATCCCTAAATGAAATACACCATTGTGGGCTTCCTATAATACTTGATTCTTGATAATTTCGTGGTTTCCATATTACAACATCATTATCAGAATACACTTTTGTATCATTCCAAACTTTCGCATTATCTCCACCAGCGTTGTTTGATTTCAAGAACCTTCCATATTGGATTGCTTTTAATGCACCTATATAATCTAATTGCTCAAGATTATAGTTTGACAAGTATTCATAGTATTCTTTTACCTTCTGAATTATGTCATTAGCACGTATATCATCTACACCTTCATTTTTTAGATTCTGATATAATTTTACAATCTTTTCATCCATAACCATTAATTTCTTTATATAAATATCTGCTTTTCAAAATAAATCACTATTTTTGCAAACAAAATACGATTATATGGCAAATTTTGATTTAATTAAAACAGTTACAGACATTCGTTCAGAAATACAAGCATCTTCTGCTTATTCACACGATAGTATAACAGAACAATGTGGCTTAGAAAAAGAAGTGTGGATAAAGTATTACTATGGCGGTACTTTAGAAGAACGAACCTTTGAAATTAATGGTGCTGTTGGTCTTGGTGGAACTGCTTCGATTATGTTTTATGTTGAAAATGATGATGGAACATATAATGTATATAGATATAATGGAATGTTGACTGTTCAAAGAACAATAGTAGGCAATATTAAACACGATGTTATTACTAATCTTGAAGATGTAATAACAGATTTGAAAGAGTTTATAGGAAATAAATAAATGCAGCCATTTCTGACTGCATTTACAAATTATTTGGGTCAACTGCGATGTTATTGCCAAAATTAAAGATTAAAAATTGAGTTAAGGATTGAGAAGATTTGTTTTGTTAGCAGGGATTCTGCTGCTGAACCTCACAGCGTTTGCGCAGCAGTCGAAATCAGCTGTTCAGTTGGGCAGTAGGGAATTCATCGACCTGAGCGGACAGTGGCTGTTTCAGCTGGATCCTGACTCCACGCTGAAAGCCACCTCGAAGTTCAACGATAAGGTGTTCCTTCCAGGCACCACCGACACGAACAGAAAGGGAAACGCTGCTACGAAGAAGGATGAGACCACGCACCTGACCCGCAAATATAGTTATGTGGGCAGGGCATGGTATCAAGTTCCTGTACAAATTCCCGATACGTGGGCTAACAAACAAATCGTTCTCTTTTTGGAGCGCACCAAACCCACCACGGTATATGTGGATGGGAAACAGGTAGGAAGCAACGATGATATCTCCACTCCTCAGGAGTATGATTTATCGAAGATGCTAAAGCCGGGTCTGCACAGTATCACCATCATGGTGGACAACAGTGAGAAGACCGTACCACCACAGATCATCAGTAACTCGCATGCCTATACCGAGGATACCCAGACCAACTGGAATGGAATCATCGGACAGATCTATCTGGAAAGGCGCGAGAAGACACATATCGACGATCTGGTTGTCTCTACGAACAGCGAAGAGAAAGAGGTGCAGGTAACGGTCAACATCACCGGATCCCTCAAGGAGGATACGAAGATGAGTGTCGTTCTCATCCCCTGGGCCAGCAGATACGGGTATGTGATTGCTGAGAAATACATCCCCAAGACGAAGAACCCCTACACCCATGTCAAGGTCATCTACCGCGATGACAGTCTGAAGTTATGGAGTGAAAACCATCCTGAGCTCTACCGCATCCAGGTATTCCTCGAAGGATATGACGGAATGGAGAAGAGTTTCGGCATACGGAATTTCACTACCAAGGGTTCACAGTTCCAGATTAACGGTCATACCACCTTCCTCAGAGGAAAGCATGATGCCTGCGTTTTCCCGTTGACTGGACATGTTCCGATGGACATACAGGAGTGGCGGCGGTATTTCCAGATATGCAAGGGCTACGGCATCAACCATGTGCGTTTCCATTCGTGGTGTCCGCCAGAGGCTTGCTTCATGGCTGCCGACATCGAAGGAGTGTACCTGCAGCCCGAATTACCGTTTTGGGGTGATTTCAATAAAGATGACCGTCGTTTAATGGACTTCCTCATGAAGGAAGGAGCTCATATCATCGCTACCTACGGTCATCACCCCTCGTTTGTGATGATGGCCTTGGGGAATGAGTTGTGGGGCGATATTCCTACCATGCAGACCTTCACGAAGGCATTCAAAAGGATGGATCCGACCAAGCTCTACACCTTCGGTTCCAACTATTATTTGGGCTACCAGAGATGGAAAGAGGGGATGGACTTCTTCGTAACCTGTCGTAACGGCGGTGAGGAATGGGGAAAATTCAACACCCATACCCGTGGCTCATTCTCGTTTGCAGATGCCTCTGGTGGCGGTATGATCAACAGTCTCTACCCCAACACCGTCATGAACTTTGCGGAAGGAATCAAGGACTGTCATGTACCTATTATCGGTCATGAAACAGGACAGTTCCAGATCTATCCCAACTACAACGAGATCAATAAGTACTCCGGTGTATTGGCTCCGTATAACATGGAGGTGTTCAAGAGCAGGTTGGAAAAGGCAGGCATGCTCGATCAAGCCACTGATTTCCATAAGGCATCAGGCTTATGGAGCCTGCAACTCTATAAGCAGGAGATTGAAACTGCCCTGAGAACACCGGGTATGGGCGGATTCCAACTGCTCGACCTGCAGGACTATCCCGGACAAGGCTCAGCATATGTGGGCATTCTGGATGCGTTCATGGAGCCAAAGGGGCTCACCACGCCTGAGGAGTTCAGGCAATTCTGCTCACCCGTCGTACCGCTCTTCCTCACGGAGAAGTTCTGCTGGACCACTGATGAAGCCATCAAGGGGAAGGTCCAGTTGGCCAACTACAGTGAACCTGATGAAAACAAGTGGAATCAGTGTATGCTGACCTGGCAACTGATGGATATGGAAGGAATGACGCTCTATCGGGGAAAGATCAACATCCCTGAAAAGCCTTATGGACTGATCGACTTAGGCGATATCCATATTGATATCAGCGACCAGACAAGGCCACAGAAGATGATACTGGTATTGAAGGCCTATGATGATATGGAGAACAAAACATACCATGAGAACTTCTATCCGATTTGGATCTATCCAAGCATGAAGAAACCAGTTCCGACACCCAAGGATGTCGTGGTGACTCATCGCTATGATGTGGAAACAGCCAGAATACTGAGTGGTGGTGGAACTGTCCTACTGATGCCCGACAGTACACAGATGAAGGACCTTACCGTGGGCGGTCTCTTCCAGACCGACTACTGGAACTATCGCATGTTCAAGACCATCTCTGAAAATAACAATAAGCCAGTTTCACCAGGCACCTTGGGTATTCTCACTAAGCCTGAGCATCCCATCTTCAACAGCTTCCCCACAGAGATGCACACCAATTGGCAGTGGTTCCCCATCATCAAGGCTTCACGACCGTTTATCCTCGATAACACATCTGTCTCCTACCGTCCTATCGTGCAGGTTATCGACAATGTAGAACGGAACCATAAGCTGGGACTGATCTTTGAGTTCGCTGTAGATAAGGGCAAGCTGCTGGTATGTATGTCACCGCTCGACCAACTGTTGCAATACCCTGAGGCGCGACAACTGTACAAGAGCATCCTACAGTATATGCAATCTGGCGATTTCGCTCCAAAGACAAGAATGAACTATGGGGACCTCCAGCAACTGTTCACCACCACTGTCGAGGAAGGAGAAATCGATGAACTGAACAATATCTCGCCGTACTAATTATATCAATAAGGAGAAATGAAAGGATTACTGATTACTATATGCATGGCTCTGGGAATGGTGTTTGCCTCAGATGTCTATGCGGCACAACCAACGCTCCAGGAGTTACTGACCAAGGCCCATACGAGATATGCCATATCTGGCATACAGGATTTATCAGGAACCAGTGTCAAAGTACCGGAAGGTTGTGTACTGGTATTTCAAGAGGGTGCAAAGATTACCAATGGTACCTTGGTGCTCAACAACACGGCATTTGAGGGAGCCAAGCACTGCATTGTTGCAAAAGTGAGCGGTAAACAGGAGGAACTAGATACAGACTACTTCGACCTGACCACAAACGACAAGACGAACATCATGAAGTCGATTGTGAATACAGCCAAGAAGGTTCAGTTGCACGGTCGTTATGAGAATGTGTTTGACAATATCGAGTTGGGCAGTAAGGAAATATCCCTGATAGGAAACGGGGCTACCATCGTCAAGACGCAGAATGCCAACACACCAGCCATCCGCATCACCACCGACAACTATGTAAGAATCGTTGATTTGGACTTCGAGATTGGCGCAGGCTATGGCATTCAGAAAGAGGCTCCTCGTACGGGTCAGACCCGCTTGTCGTTGATGATCGACCGCTGTCGGTTCAAAGGAACATCAAATGCTGTCAAAGCACTGATCCAGTTGGTGAGCAGTAGAGAAATCAACATCACCAACTGCTTCTTCGAGGGTTCCAACCAAACCATTGGTATTGATCGTGGCAATGCTATCAACACAAATGTGATAAGTTGTATGTTCAGCAATCTGAGCTATGGCATCAAGGCCGTTGCTGTACATACCCCAGCAGATAAAGATGACTACTATACCAGCTATGCCTGTGGATTGAATGTGCAGTCGGCTGTGATGTTAGGCTGTACGTACGGCATCTTGATTGAGGGTAACGACTCCTTCTTCCTGAACAACTCCATGATTGACTTCTGTACCAATCCGCTAGTCATCATCTCCCAGGAAGGGGCCAACATCTCAAACAACTATTTCGCCACCTCTACAGCAGTTGGTGAATATCCCGCCGTCATTACGATCCGCAACAATCCTGCCATGACAGCTAATAATGAAAACAGGCGCATCATCCTATCCGACAACACTATCTTGGGTCATCGCACTACCAATTGCTATGGCATTGATATGGATGTGGAATCCATCGACTGTACCATTCAGGGTAACACCTTTGATTACTTCACCAACTATGGTATCAACCTGCGGCATACCAACACAGGTAAAGGCTGGTCAACGGAGAAGTTGGTCATCGACAACAACCGCTTCCATTTCGGTCGTTTTGCCACAAAGGATAATTTTGTAAATATGTATGGCATCAACGGAGTGGATTACTCTGGCGGTAATTCGGCCATTATCACGAACAACTATGCCATTGAGGAACAGTATGACGACAACACGAAAGATATTCATATCTCTACCCAGATGATCAAGGCCGGGGATTCTTATTCGGGCAATTATCTTTCGTTCGGTAATCATGATTATATCAAGGAGCCGCCCAAGGGTGATGTGAACAAACAGGCCTTCAATGCCTCCCGCATGAACCATAGCAGGATGAAGATCAGTGTAACCATCCCCGCTTCAGAAACAACATGGACCGTCAAATCACCCATGCCGGGCGAGTCACGCCTCATCGTGAGCGTGGCCAACAACCCCTGTCCTATCAGCGTGGTAAGCACAACTAACGGAAACATCACGTTCTCAAAAGCCAAGACCAATAAAGACGTTACCTTTATCGCCATTATTGAGCGGGAATTTAATCTGTAAACAGACCCGTTATCCTCACTTAATAGCAAAAAGATGTTAAAGTTTTTCCTTTTTCGTGCAAGGTTTCTTACCTTTGTGGTTTATAAGGTAAAAAGACCTTTAAGACGCTTATAAACAAGAATAGTGAGTGAGATTATAAAGAAGTGAGAAAGTATTTATTGGTATTTATCTGTATGTTGTTATTCGTACAGAAGCTTGGAGCACAGGAGTATTACCCTTCTGCTTCTGATTTTGCACGCCTGTATGTGGGGGAAGTAGAACCGCAATACCAGATTTCGTTATGGAATAACATTCCTTATTATAAAGAGAACACAAATCTGTATAAAGGTCGCGTCAGCTATTGTGGCGTGGTTTATGATGATGTGCAACTTCGTTTTGACCAATTGGAGCAGCGGGTTGTTGTTCTTTCTCCCGTAGGAAATGTATTTTGTGTTCCTGAACAGAAGTACATAGATTGGTTTGAGATGGATGGTCACATATATGTGCATGATCCTGAGGACAGCTCACGATTTGCCGTTCAGCTTTTTGATGGAAGCACCAATGGCATAGGTCTTTATCACAGTGTATGGAAGGTTCTTGGTGGCGAAAACACATTCGGAGGAAAGAAATACCTGAAGATTCTCAGTACCAAAGAGCATTATTTGCTGGTTACTGCTGACGGAGAAATGCATCATGTGAAAGGATTGTCTGATGTGACAAAGCTCTTTCCTGAACAGAAAAAGCAGATCAAGCAGTTTGCGAAACAGAATCATCTTACCTTCTCAAAGAACGAGCGTGAGAGAAGTCTTGCGAAAGTAGTGGGAAGCCTCACTGGCAATCCTACCCCCGTAGGGAGGGGAGAACAAAATGTCTTTCCTACAGAAGAATTTGCAGTACAGGAATCGAGTGTAATCACAGAAGCCTCCCCTACGGGGGGAGGTTTGGAGGAGGCTCTTCTTCCTGGTATTCCTGTTCTTGATATTGATTCTATAGCAACGGCTGTTGCTTCGACAACAACCAAAACCTATATCGTGCCAGGTGTAAAGAAGGCAAGGGCAAGTGTTTCCGATGACCAAGAGCTTGACGAAATCGTTGTCGTTGGTGGTCGTCTTTCGGCTGTAAAAAACACTACGATGGGTTCCGAAAAGTTCAAGCCCATGTTGCTGAAGAACATCCCTTCAGCCTTTGGCGAATCAGATATCATGAAGATCGTACTCTCTCTGCCAGGTGTCACCACCGTTGGAGAGGCTTCCAGCGGATACAATGTGCGAGGAGGTGCCACAGACCAGAACCTGATTCTTTTCAATGGAGGTACCGTGTATAATCCGTCACATTTGTTCGGACTGTTCACCTCGTTCAACTCAGATGCGGTTGAGGATGTGGAGCTGTTTAAGTCGAGCATCCCTGTAGAATATGGAGGCAGGATAAGCAGTGTGCTGAAAGTGACTTCAAAGGAGGCAAACATGGAGAAACTTACAGGTTCGGCCAGTATTGGCGTGCTTACCAGTAAGGCGAACATTGAGATACCCATCGTGAAGGATCATATGTCTCTGCTGTTGAATGGTAGAACGACATATAGCGACTGGATGCTGAAGAAGCTGCCCGAGAAGAGTGGCTACAAGAATGGAACTGCGAACTTCTATGACTTTGGTGGTGTACTGACCTGGAAGCTCAATAGTATGCACCGCCTCAAGGTGTATGGGTATTGGAGTAATGACAAGTTCTCGTTCAGTACACATGATAAATATGGCTACCAGAACCGTAACATCTCCGCAGAGTGGCGCTCTATCCTGAACGAGAAAATGATTGCTACGTTTTCTTCCGGACTCGACCACTATGACTATTTCAATGAAGAAAAGGGAACACCTTCGATGGCTGCCCGACTGAGTTTCGGCATTGACCAACTATGGGGTAAGTTGCATATCCGTCATAGTCTGTCTGAAACGCAATCCCTCAACTATGGTCTCTCTGTGCAGCATTACAACGTGCAGGGCGGTAAGTATGAGCCTGTCGGTGAGGCATCACGCATCATGACAGATGAGTTGCAGAAAGAAAAGGCATTTGAGAGCGCTGCATATATTGATTATGAACGATCGCTCACAGAGAAGCTGTCGGTATCTGCTGGCTTGCGTTATACGTTGTTCAATGCATTGGGTCCTCGCGACGTAAACCATTATCATAAAGGTGAACTCCCAGCAGAGGAGACACTGTTGGAGACACGTCATGAAACAGGTATCATCAAGACTTATCACGCTCCTGAGCTGCGTGTATCTGCCCGCTATGCCCTACAGGACAATCTTTCCTTGAAGGCAGGCTTCAACACGATGCACCAGTATATCCATAAGGTGTCGAATACCTCCATCATGTCACCTACAGATATCTGGAAGTTGTCCGACTATAACATCAAACCCCAGAATGGCTGGCAGGCTGCTGGTGGTATCTACCATGAGACCGTTGACAAGAAATACGAGTTCTCTGCAGAGGTCTATTACAAGCATATCAACGATTACCTCAATTATCGCAGTTCGGCCGTTCTGCTGATGAACCCTCACCTTGAAACCGACGTAATTTCCACCAAGGGTCAAGCATACGGCTTAGAGCTGCAGGCAAAGAAACCTATAGGAAAGGTGAATGGATGGGTGAGTTACACCTTCTCACGCTCCTTGCTCCGACAGGATGACAAGAGGGTGGCCATGCCCCTGAACGATGGTAAGTGGTATCCAGCGGAATATGACAGGCCTCATGAGGTGAAGGCTGTGCTCAACTTGAAGTTTACCGAGAGGTATAGCATCTCCAGTAACTTCAACTATGCTACTGGTCGTCCAACCACGCTGCCTGCCGGTAAGTATTACGACACCTATCATCAGAGATACATGCCTTACTATACCGACCGCAACAAATACCGTATTCCTGACTACATGCGTCTTGACCTTGCGTTCAATATCGAGCCGACGCATAAGCTGACAAGCTTCCTGCATACGTCGTTCTCTATAGGTGTGTATAATGCGCTGGCACGCAGAAATGCCTATAATATCTACTATCTCACCGAGGGGGAGAAGATACAAGGATATAAACTCTCTGTCTTTGGCACAGCCATTCCTTATGTCTCACTCAATATACGATTCAACTAAGAATGAAAGATAAAATGAAGGGAATGAAATATTTTGCATTATGCATTATTAATTTTGCATTATTATTTTCACTGTCGGGCTGCGTGGAAGAATTTGAGGCAGACATTCCTGATGGGGACACCGACTTGCTCGTTGTTGAAGGCACGATATGTGCTAACAAAATGAATAAGTTTATCCTGTCACGTACACAGTCTATCAACTCAAACTCATCTCTCTACTCTCTCCTTCCATCCTCCGGTTCTCCTCGAGCGGTCATCGGAGCAATAGTGTATGTACGTGGAAGCGATGGGTCTGAGTATTCGGCGAAGCAAACCGAAGGTTATTATGGTTCTTACTCCTGTTGGATTGACGACCTCAATCCTGATGTGGAGTACTGGCTGCATATCGAGACTGATGGTGAAATCTATGAATCGGAACCCCAGAAACCGCTACGCTCTGAGAGGATTGCAGAAGTAAGTGGGGTGCAGAACACGCCAGAGAGTAATATCGATGTGCTCATTACACCTGATGTTCCTTTTGATTCTAACCATGCGAATTACTATTCGTGGACATACGATGAGACATGGGAAGTGTATCCTGATTACAAAACCCTCATTTATTACGATACTGATTCCTTGAAGCCAATCATCAATGGTTTTCAGTTTCCTGCGCGTGGATGGAAGGATGCAACAAACACGACAATCATGGTTGGTGCCAGCTCCAGTTATGAAGGACAACACATCCAGAGTCTCAAACTGTACGATATATACCGTGGTGATGAGCGTGTGCTTTACAGGTATAGCGGTCTGATCCATCAACGTGCCATTTCAAAGGCGGAGTACGAGTATGAACTTGCCCGTCGTCAAGCAAGTTCAGAGATGGGAGGTCTGTTTACACCGCAACCGTCAGCCCTGCCTACCAATATCCATTGTCTCACATCATCCAAGCACGTAATAGGATATGTGGGATGTTCTTTGAACACGGGTGATTACCGGTTCTTCCTCAGAGCTGAAGATTTCTCCATCAAGCGTCCCCGATTTGTTGATGAACGGATATGGATAGATGATCCCACCGAGGAGAAATGCTGTCAGATGGTAAAAAAAGGTTATTACCTGTGCGAATGGGAAGATCCCTTGATGTCGGCTGATGGTATGTTGCATACAGCATGGGCAACCTGGGCTCAACTCGATGTCAGGAGTAAGGGGGCCTATATCGAAATGCCTGAATTCTGGTCACTGGAAGAAAATGTAAGCTATTAAGATGAAGAAAAGAATATTTTCACTGATTGTTGCGATGGTGCTTGGTTTGAGCACTTTTGCTGCGAATATTGAGACCGACCGCACATGGTATCTTGCTGGTGAGGCGATGAGAGTCAGCATAACCATCGACGATGCCGTGATAGCATATGCCGAGCTGTGTGATACCTACAGTCTGGCCGCAAGCACTATCATTAGTGTGAAGGAAGGAAAAGGAACGGGCATCATCGAATTGCCTGCCACCCTCCATAGCGGGTACTATGTATTATCTGTCTTTACACGACACAGCTCCCAGGTGTCCCAACAGCTTGTCGCCATCGTGAACCCTATTCACAAGAGCGTGGATGATGATATCGAATGGGTGAGAACCACACATCCCGACTCGCTGAGCTACTCCTCAAGACATGGGCAGGCTCCAGTATTCACCTCGGTTAAGGATGTGGATGAGCGCGAGATCGAGGGTCACATCATCAAAGCGCGAGTAAAGAATGTCTATGAAGGACAAACTTTCAAGGGCAATCAGATTCGTCCTGCCCTCAGTATCGTAGGAAAGCAGATTCATTATTTCGAGGGAAAGATGGTGAACGACTCCATTGCTGTCTTCTACACCTATAACATCCATGGCAAACAACCGTTAGTGCTAGCTGCTGCATCAGCCACAGGCGTTAGTCTGCCTATCGAGATGATCAGTCCGTTTGCCACCCTGCTCCCGAAGCAGCTCCCCCACCTCATCTTCCATTACAATCGCAGTGAGGTGGAAGCCCGCTCTCTTGACATGCAGCGGCATCAGATTGCCATTGCACCTGCCAAGCGTGAACTGCAACTGGGTGATTATGCCGATGACACGGCAGAAGATGGTGTGCCGTTAGACTATGACGATTCCTTGTTTGGTAACAAACCTGATCCCACCTATAATCTTGACGAGTACCGTCAGTTCCTCACCATCAGGGAAGTGCTGATTGAATATGTGAACTGCGTAAAGAAAACGAAAATAGATGGTGTGACGAAGATGGTTGTCCGCAATCCACAGGACTACTACGTCACTTCATGGCCAGCCATGGTACTGATTGATGGTATGCCAGTCATCGACATCGAACGACTCCTGAACTATGATGCCCGTCGTATTCACTACATCAACATCTACGGTGATCAATACACATTTGGTAATGGTGTATATAATGGCATCCTGTCGTTTATTACACGTTCCGGGCGACTTACCAACTATCCCATCGAGCCCAACATGCAGTATCTGGTATATGAGTTTCCTGAATAAGGAAAAAGATAAAAGAAAAAGGCAAGATTATTTCTTGCCTTTCTTTTTGGGTTTTCTGCGTGCCCATCCCTCTTCTGAGAAATCGGGCTCCTCGCCTACAAGTTCTATAGGACCACCTTGGAAGAACTGGCGCCAATCGTCGTTACGACCGCTTTCCTTACGGGCTGCACCGCGCTGTCCGCGCTTGCTCTCGGTCTTCTTCTTTTTCTCAAAACGCTCGAAACTGGCCTCCTTTGACCTTTGACCTTTGACCTTTGACCCTCTTCCTTCGTCCTTTGACTTTCGACCTTTGACCGAATTCCTTTGACCTTCGACCTTTGACCTTTGAGCCCCAGCATCAGCATCACCATCGTTGCAACGAACCTCACGACCTTTATAGCGGGCACCTGTCAGATACTTCATCACACGCTCCGCATCACCTTCTGCCACATCGAAGAAAGAGATGGTGTTCTGCAAGTCAATATGACCCACCTCTACATGTCCTTTCACATTCTTGTTCAGGAACTGCATGAGCTCACCAGGGAAGAAACCGTCTTTCTTACCTAAGTTGATGAACAGACGACGGAAGCCTGCTTCGGCCTTACGGGCACCGCGTGCACCACGCTTGCCACTTTCCTTCCTGTCGGCACTCTTCTCTCTTCTGCTTCCAGGCTTCTCAATCTCAGGAGCGTTGGCATAATAAGAGAGGAACTTACCGAACTCGATGCTCACGATCTTCTTGATGATATCCTCCTTATCGACAAACTCGAAGAAACGGTTGATATCTCCCATGAACGGATCGATCTGTTCTTCCAGTACATCGGTCTTCACGATCTGATCCATCACCTTATACAACTGCTTCTTGCAGATTTCCTGGGCAGAAGGGATCTCGCCCTCAACAAACTCCTTGCCGATGACCTTCTCGATGTTGCGGATCTTGTGCTTCTCACGACTGTGAACGATGGCGATAGAAGTACCTTTCTTACCAGCACGTCCTGTACGACCGCTGCGGTGGGTGTAGTTCTCAATATCGTCGGGCAGGCCATAGTTGATGACATGTGTCAGATCATCCACATCCAAACCGCGGGCAGCTACATCGGTAGCTACGAGCAACTGGGTGAGGTGCTGACGGAATTTCTGCATGGTGAGGTCACGCTGCTGCTGACTCAAATCGCCGTGCAAACTCTCTGCGTTATAACCGTCGCGAATCAACTTATCAGCAATCTCCTGCGTCTCAATCTTCGTTCTGCAGAAGATGATGGCAAAGATACGCGGATAGAAATCCACAATGCGCTTCAGGGCCAGATACTTATCCCTGGCGTTCACCATATAATACACATGGTTCACGTTCTCGGCACCCTCGTTACGACTGCCCACCACAATCTCCTTATGATCGTGCAGGTAGTTCAGAGCGATCTTCTCAATCTCCTTGCTCATGGTAGCCGAGAAAAGCAGGGTATTACGCTCTGCCGGCACATGTTCAAAGATCTCGTTGATACTGTCAGAGAAGCCCATGTTCAGCATCTCATCAGCCTCATCAAGCACCACGCTCTTGATATTCTCGATCTTGGCCATACCACGGTGCATCAGGTCGATCAGACGTCCTGGTGTGGCCACGATGATCTGCGCTCCATGCTTCAGGGCACGGATCTGTTGTTCAATGCTCGCACCGCCATATACTGGCACCACGTGCACTCCTTTCATGTATTTGGAGAAATCCCGTAAGTCATCTGTTATCTGCAAACACAGTTCACGGGTTGGACTCAATATCAGTGCCTGTGTTTCCTCACTCTCCATATCAATCTTCTGTAACAGCGGAATACCAAAAGCCGCTGTCTTTCCAGTACCCGTCTGGGCAAGGGCAATCACATCATTTCCTTCTCCCAACAAATAGGGAATCACTTCTTCCTGGACGGGCATTGGTGAAACAAAGCCCATCTCTGTAATGGCCTGCAGTATCTCACTGCTCACGCCTAACTCTTCAAATGTCTTCAATGCTAATACTTATTGTTATCGGGTGCAAAGTTACGATTTAGTGAGCGAAAAACCAAATTAATTTGGATTTTTCCGAACGTGAGTAAGTTCGGCGAAGCCAAAATACTCATTTTTAGTCACATAGCGAAATGGTTTGCCAATTATTCGATAAAAAACGTATTTTTGAATAATTAAAACACATTATTTCTTTGATTTGCTCTCGACTTTTCGTCGCTCGGCTTTGCCGCTTTCGAAGTATACGGAGAAAGAACTCTGCCATCAAAGATGGCGAATTTACTCCGTCTCGGCAATAAAAACAAAAGAATTGTTTTGTATTGCTCTCGACTTTTCGTAACTTTGCGTGAAAATCTGGAAGTATATGAAAGTATGTGTTTTTTGTTCAGCGAATCAAGATATCGACCGTGATTTCTTCACGATGACATGGGAATTGGGGGAGTGGCTCGCCAAAAACGGGCACACCCTTGTGTTTGGCGGTACCGACCTAGGTCTGATGGATTGCATTGCCAAGGCGGTGCATGAGGCGGGTGGACAAACCATCGGCGTGGTTCCTTCGAAGGTGGAAGAGAACGGTCATGTGAGTCAGTATCTTGATGTGCATATCCCTTGTGACAACCTGAACGACCGCAAGGCATTGATGATGGCGCAGAGCGATGTGTTCATCGCCCTACCTGGTGGCATTGGCACATTGGATGAAATCTTCTCCGTGGCCTCATCCGCCACCATCGGCTACCACCAGAAGACCGTCATCCTCTATAACATGAAAGGGTTCTGGGATTCCCTCATCACCTGTCTTCATGACCTAGAGGCCAAGGGAGTTACCCGCAGGCAGTGGGATAGCTATATAAAAGTGGCCAACTCCCTTGAAGAATTGGCCACCATGGTATAATTTTAAATTTTCAATTCTCAATTTTCAATTAGCAATCGCTCCGCCATTGCCTTACCTAACGCCTCGCACTGAGCAAACGTTTCGGGGGTAAGACTCTGTTTGATCTCCACAGGTGTTCCCACTGCCTCGAAGTGAAGACGTTCGTCGTTCCACTTCTGGATCTCTGCCACGGCCTTTGATGCCCAGCCGAAGGAGCCAAACCAACCAATCAGGTGGTTCTTGATATCCTTGCCCGCTAACTCTGAGAGTAGCACGTCCATCTCATGGTAAAGACCAGTATTATAAGTAGGCGCACCAACAATCAGTCCTTTGTAGCGGAACACGTCGCGGATGATATACGAATGATGTGTCTTTGAGACATTATACATCACGATGTTCTTCAATCCAGCCTGCGAGGCAGCACGGGCAATCACCTCTGCAGCACGCTCTGTATTACCGTACATCGTACCGTAGCAGATGACCAATCCCGGCTCGGTCTCGTAACGACTCATCTGGTCGTACATCCCCACCACCTTATCAATATACTCATGCCATACCGGACCATGGGTAGCGCAGATATAGTCGAGTTTCACACCTGCCAACTTCTTCAGCGCATTCTGCACCGGTGTGCCATACTTACCCACGATATTCGAGTAGTAGCGCACCATCTCCAGCCAGAAAGTATCACAGTTGATCTCACTATCGATAATTCCACCGTTCAAGGCACCGAAGCAACCGAAGGCGTCACCAGAGAAGAGAACATTACATGAAGTATCAAGGGTTACCATTGTTTCGGGCCAATGCACCATCGGGGTCAGCACAAAGTTCAGTGTATGCTTACCGATCTCGATGGAATCGCCGTTTTTTACTTCTAATGTACCTTCGCCGATACCATAGAAACCCTCCATCATCTGGAATGTTTTCTTGTTACCGATAATCTGAATCTCCGGGTAGTATTTCTTGATCAAGGCAATGCTACCGCTATGGTCAGGTTCCATGTGGTTGATCACCAGGTAGTCGATAGGGCGTTCACCTATCACCTCCTGGATATTCTTCAGATACGGGACGAAGAAATCCACTTCCACCGTATCAATCAGACACACCTTCTCGTCATCAATCAGATACGAGTTATAGCTCACTCCGTTGGGTAACGGCCACAAACCCTCAAAGAGGTTCTTGTTACGGTCGTTCACACCCACATAATAAATACCATTTGTAATCTCTATCATAGTTATTGTTCTTTTTGTTCTAATGCTTCTTGTAATTCCTTCTTCTTTTGCGCTCCGAACTCCACGCTCACCGAGTTATGGATGCTCTGACAGCAGTTAGCCGAGAATTCCTGTGCACACTGGATAATCAAGTCCCATTGCTCCTCTGTCAGTCCTTCCTCAACGGTCTCGCGGGTAATATCGTATTTCATCATTCCATAGACCATTCCTGCATTGAAGTTATCCCCTGCCCCGATGGTGCTCACCGTTTCGGTGGCCGCAATGGGATAGTATTTCTTGACCTTACTCGTGCGCAGCGCCACCGGTTCTGCTCCCTGAGTGTAGATGAAATTCTTACAGTAGAAAGAGATCTCCGCATTGTATACCTTATCGGGATCATCCTTTTTGAACAGCACCTCGAAATCCTCCTTCGAGCCACGAACGATATCCGCCAGCTCCAAGTTCTCCAAGAAGTTCGGTGTCAGCTTCATCACCTCATGAAGGTGTGACGGACGGAGGTTCACATCATAATAGAGGATGGCCCCATGTTGACGGGCGTAGTTAAGGAATCCATAAACCTGAGGACGGATAACCGGGTTTACCGCATAGAAAGAACTAAACATAACAATATCATCAGGTTGCACGTCAGGATAGACAAAGTCGAGCTGGTCGTGTGGATGGTCCTTGTAGAACAGATAGTCAGCATCGTTCTTCTCATCAAGAAACGCCAATGAAATCGGCGATTTTGACTCAGGGAACACATTGATATTATCCGCGTTCACCCCATTCTCGCGGGCAAAACGGATGATGCTCTCGCCTACCCTGTCATTACCTGTCTCACTGATGAACGAGCATTCCACGCCCGACCGTCCCAAGGAGATCACACCATTGAAAGCGCTTCCTCCAGGCACGGCGCCTATCGGCTGATTGTTCTTAAAGATGATATCGAAGATGGTCTCCCCTATTCCTATAACCTTACGCATATTCTTCTAATTTATCTTGCGCACAAAATTAACCATTATTCGTGAGATAGCCAAATGTTTCCTAAAAAACTTGGTTACCTCGAATCTTTGCAGTAATTTTGCACCGCCAATCATAAAGTTAGTCAGTAACGCATGGAACAAGTTGCTTTTCCCACCAGTAATTACAATACCTGTCAGTTGTCTAACGGACTGCGTATCATCCATTTGCCCAGTGCTTCACAGGTGGTCTATTGTGGTTATCAGATTGCTGCAGGAACCCGTAATGAAGAGCCGGGTGAAGAAGGATTGGCACATTTCTGCGAGCATGTTACTTTTAAGGGAACAGCCAAGCGTTCTTCCCTGCGAATCCTGAACAGCATCGAACAGGTGGGTGGTGAAATGAATGCGTTTACCAACAAGGAAGATACGGTGTTCTATGCCGCCGTGCTGAAAGATCACTTAGCGAGAGCTGTGGATGTGCTGACCGATATCGTGTTCCATAGCATCTACCCCCAACAGGAAATCAATAAGGAGATAGAGGTGATCTGCGATGAAATCGAGAGTTATAACGACTCGCCTGCCGAGTTGATCTACGATGATTTCGAGAACATCCTCTTTGAAGGTCATCCCCTTGGTCATAACATCCTTGGTAACGCTGAACGGCTCCGCCAATACACCACAGCCGATGCTTTGCGGTTCACCAGCAAGTATTACCGTCCCGACAACAGCATCTTTTTCGCCTATGGGAATATTGACTTTAAGAAGTTGGTGAGGATGCTGAAAAGGATGTGGAATGTGGAGTGTGAAATGTTGAATGATAATACGATCAAGAAAACAAGTACTCAGGAAATATCTCACTCCACACTCCACACTCCACACTCTTCAAATACCATCATCCGCCACAAAGACACCCATCAGGCTCATGTGATGCTTGGCAATCGGGCTTATGATATCCATGACAAACGAAGGATTGCTCTTTATCTGTTGAACAACATCCTTGGCGGACCTGGCCTGAATGCCCGTCTGAACCTTGCCTTAAGGGAACGGAACGGATTGGTATATACGGTGGATAGTAGCATGGTGAGCTATGGTGACACCGGATTATGGTGCACCTATTTCGGTTGTGACCCAGAAGATGTGAAGAGATGTCTACGGTTAATTCGTCATGAACTAGATAAACTCATGAAGAAACCACTCTCGGCTACACAGCTCCGCATGGCCAAACAACAGATCAAAGGACAGATCGGTGTGGCCTGCGATAACCGCGAGAGCTTTGCACTCGACTTCGGAAAAAGCTTCCTGCACTACGGATGGGAGAAGGATATCAGACACTTGTTCGCTGATATCGATGCTGTTTCCGCTGAGCAACTGCAAGAAGTTGCCCAGGATATCTTTGATTCCAACAAAATCACTACCCTTATTTACCAGTAAGTTTCTGAACGTATTTCACAGGTTCAGCTTCACCCTTGAACACATCGGCGAAAGTCTGAGGCTTAATGGTAACAGGACCGCGCATGAATTCAGGGATGTTATAGCTCTTCATGAACTGACGATGATAGTCGGGATCAGCGCAAGGCAGTTCAAACGGTCGTGTACCCTTACCATCCTTGTCGACATGAGCAATGAAGGGACGCGTATAGGTACCGTCGTTCCTACGACTGCTGAACACTACCCAACGACCATTGCTTGACCAAGAGTGATAGCTCTCCGTATCAGGTGAGTTGAGTTCATCTGCTAAGCGCACTTCTCCTGTCGACAGATCCATGATCCAAAGGTCTGCATCATGATGCCAGATATGGAACACACCATACTTACCCAAAGTAAACATCAGGTAACGACCATCGGGCGAGATACGCGGCAGCGTGGCACTCTTTCCCAACGAATCGGCGGCAAACACCAATTCGCGCGGACCGAACTCCATGGTAGCAGGATCGAAACTCTTGCGATAGATGTTGTATTTGATGGCGTAGGCATTCTTGGCTGCCTCTAAAATCTTATTATCCACGGTATCTGCATACTCAAAATGGGCGCTGCAGTAGTAAAGCATCTTGCCATCGGGTGCCCAGAAGGGGAAGACCTCAAATTCGGTGGAATCGTTCTCAATGTTCGTCACCTCGTTTCTCACCACGTCGTAAGCAATCAAATCGCTCTCAGTATCATAAACCTCAATCTTGTTGTGATCGGTTACATGGAATATTTGACGTGTCTTGTTGGTAGAATAAACAATCAACGGCAGCTCAGGATGCCATGTGGGATAAACACCGGCAGAAAGGATGGAGTCATTTCCCATATTGATCTTACGAATCTTGCCATCGTATGCTATGGCTGTTCCTCCGTGATTCTGACGAGCATGGAACTGCATTCTATCGGGATTGTACTGCTGGTAGTTATGACAGTTGATACATTGCCCGCCATCTGCATCTGTACAAAGCATGTTGTCGTAGATCACACTCTCGTCGTAGTTCTCCAAGCAACGCTGACTAATCGTCAATTCTTCGTATAGGTTATACGAAGGATGTATCAGACGATAACTGATGTAGGCATCGATGGAATCGGGAGAAACAAAGATGTTGAACGGCTTGAAACGTGTCCACCGACCGTCTTTGCGGGCATAGGTCTCCACCTGGATGGCCTTACCCTTTGCAACAGCGGCGAGTTGCTTCCAGTCGTCCATATCAGGTTGCGCTTTTTTGCCCTGACAAATGATCTCCTCTTCGCCAAAGGAATAGCGAACTGCTATCTCGTCCGACCGATCATCCATCTCGAAGGTCAGTGGTGCGATATTCACAGGAACAGTTACATTCACATAATCGGGATAGATCTTTGGCAGTTGGTCAGATTTTATGAACTCTGACGGTAGCTGTTGACTACAGGCTGTCAGTAAAAGACAAGCAAACGCTCCTGCCACCACCTTCATATATCTATTGCTATTCATAATTCTTAATCCTATATTAATATTTCTCATCTTTCATCTCTAATACTTCATTCCATAATTATATGCATAGAAGAAGGTGTTACCAAAAAGGGGACGTAGGATAGTACGACTCGTCTGTGCGGATACTCCACTGTAATTCGAAGCCTCTTTGATGAAAGCATAGTAGGACTTCTTCACGCCCTCGTCGATGGGCAACATATCAGGATTGGGTCCTTGTCCATTCTTACCGAAGAAATAAGCAGCCTCTTGGAAGATGCGGGGAATCGGTCCGCGAGGGAACAAACGCGTATAACGGTTAAAGCGGGCCCAGAAAAGTCCTGGATTCCTCTTCCAGAGTGCAGCAATCACAGCCTGCTCCTGGAAATAGGGATCGTTGGAGTCTTGGTATGCGAGTGCATTCATCACATATTTCTCAACGTTGTCTTCGTCAAAACCTAAAGCGTTCTTATAGCGCAGCATGTGCGTGATAGGTCCCATCGCACGATCTTGACGGATCAGTAGTGGATTGTCAAGCAGTACTTGCATGCTGTCAGCCCACTCTCCATGATACTTCGTATGACGGAGCTTATCCAGTATCTTTTGGGCAGCCTGCCTTTCTCCACTAAGCAAGGAACAAGAAGCAAGATATTGCAGCGACTCCACTTGCCAGCCATACTCCACACCTTTTTCCACACACATACGATGACAGTCATTCAGCAGTCCGTACTGATAATAGATTGTTTTACTGAAGACCTTGTGCAGCATATCGAAAGGTATAACCGTATTGGCATTCTTCTTTCCTTCGGGGAACTGATACATCTCCTCTGTTTGACGACCTAATCTGGAAAGGGCGATATTGTGCATCATAACGATAGATCGAGTAGGTTCTGTCCTCTGTTTCTTTCCTTCGTTCAGCACACCCACCCAATCGGCCTTTTCAATACAACGCTGCATAATGATTTCGTGGTGGAAGTTATCATCCTTATACCAAAAATGATAAACCACACCGATCAATACTGCCAACAACAAACCTTGCAGTCCCCATTGGATCAGGGATTGCTTCTTCTGATTCTTGAGTTGTTTCTTGGTGTTCTTGGAGTTCTTCGGGGAATTAGAGGATTCTTCTCCCCTCACTTTGGAGAGGATGGGTGTGGCTCCTATTACCATTACCAAGAAGAACAATGCCAAAATATAATAAGGTATATAATAGCGTGGGAAAGACTTTGCAGCCGTGAAGTCAGGCAATGCGGTTGTCCAGATATCCGAAATAAAGGTCTGGTAATACACATAGCGGTAATAGAACAATGGAATAGCCACGATACATAACAAGGCAACAACAGAGAGAATGATGTTCTGCACGCGCTTGTCGGAAAGGTGCCATATCCAGATAGCCATAAAAAGAACAGCCGCTAAGGCATAGATACCGAATAACGGATAGCCTACAACTGTTGCCAAGACAATAAAGGCGATGCGCACCCACAGTTTCTCAGGTAGTGCGCGGAATGCCCAAAGCAAGGCCACACCAACAGTAGTACCAATGGTGGCTACAAAGAAATATCCCTGCAGGCGCAGGAAGAAATGCCAATAGCCTAAGCACATGTTGGCAATCAGCAGGATGGCCACAGGAATCAATGTTACGATGACCCATCGATTGGGAATGCGGAATGTACGTTTGATAAGCCACATCAACAGTAGCCACCAGGCACAGAGGATCAGCACACCCAGCCAAGGATGGTAAAAGAACTGCGTAAAGTAACAACTGATGTATGACAGAAATCCTCCGGACACCACCATTTGTTCACGGAAGAAAAGAGGGGTGTCGAGGAACAAATTGTACTGCTGTACCTTCCAGAGCAAGTCAGACTCGAAATGGAGCAGCGCAAAGGCGATGAGCAGCAAAGCTATCAGCCAAGGTAAGAAAGGTGTAATTCTTTTCATTGAACGTAGATAGATTTTGATGACAAAGGTACGGATAAACGAGCAAAATGCAAAAGGAAAGTTTACTTTTCTTTTTATTTTCGAGTAAAAGTACCTTCGGCGAAGCCAAAGATACAGATAAACGAGCAAAATGCAAAAGAAAAGATAGAAAAACCTGAGATTACTTGCTTTATTAAGATAATATGTCTAACTTTGCAAAAGTATTCCTCTATCAGCCGCTATTTCAGCATATCGGCAGTGTATGAGCGATACGTTCATAAAAGTGACATTTATTTATCATTTGTTTCAATAAACCACATATAATGTATCTAAAAGAATGAAATTAACCCATTAAAACATTTTTTAACCAAAAAGAAAAGTCCATTTGAAAAAAATGCCTTAACTTTACATCGATTTTGAAAAAATAGAGAGATATACTTATCTTATTAATAACATTATTCAATTAACAAACAATTTAAGTTTTAGCTTATGAAAAAGATTTTTACGCTTGTTGCAATGGCTTTCGTAGCCGTTTGTGCAAATGCACAGGCAGTAGTAGCTGAAATCGACTGGACACAGCAGACAGCTTACTATGAGGGTGTGTGGTATGACAACTCAACCGCTGCTCTTTCTTTTGACAATGGTCTGGTTATCGACTGTACAGCTGATGGTACTGGTAACTACTGGGAGCCCCAGGTTCCGATGATCGCTAAGATCCCTCTGATCGAGGAAGGTGGTTCTTATCAGGTTGTCTTCACTGTTGACGCTCCGTCTGATGGTGAGATTCGTCTGGACTTCTGTAGCTGGGATACCGGTGCAACCAAGGACAACATCTTTGCTGTTCAGGCTGGTGAGCATGAGTACACCATCGACTTCCCCGACTATCCTCTCGAGGCTACCAACGCTATGATTTTCTACCAGTGCGGTAAGATGCCTGGCAAGCATGTCATCAAGAAGGTAACTGTGATTGACTTAGACGCTGAAGGCCCAGGTGAAGGTGGTGAGTATGCACTCGTTCAGGAGATTGACTGGACAGCTCAGTCTGCTTACTATGATGGTGTATGGTATGACAACTCTACCGCTGCTCTGTCATTCGACAATGGTCTGGTTATCGACTGTACAGCCGATGGTACAGGTAACTACTGGGAGCCGCAGGTTCCGATGATCGCTAAGATTCCTCTGATTGAGGAGGGTGGTTCATATCAGGTAGTATTTGCTGTTGACGCTCCGTCTGATGGTACTATCCGTCTGGACTTCTGTAGCTGGGATACCGGTGCTACCAAGGACTATATCTTCGACGTTCAGGCTGGCTTGCACGAGTATGTTGTTGACTTCGATGACTATCCTCTCGAGGCTACCAACGCTATGATTTTCTACCAGTGCGGTAAGATGCCTGGCAAGCATGTCATCAAGTATGTGAAGGTATACGACAAGGATGCTACAGGTATTGAGGCTGTGAAGGCTGACCAGAAGTTCAATGGCGCTATCTACAACCTCGCTGGCCAGAAGGTTAACGAGAACTATAAGGGCGTTGTTATCCAGAACGGTAAGAAGTTCATCCAGAAGTAAGAGAAGAACTAAGCTTGCTTAAGTTCTTCCGAGCGAAGAAGAACTCGAGCGAAGCTCAAGTTCATCCAGAAGTAATTCTGTAGAACATAATCTAAAAAAGGGATTTGCCGAAAGGCAGATCCCTTTTTTTGTGGGCCTAGGTTGGCTAGGTGCGGCAGGCTTGCGAGCTTGGCAGGCTTCTAGTTAGGCCTAGCTTGGCTAGGTATACTAGTTATACTAGTTGTACTAGTATTGCTAGTTGTACTAGTTATACTAGTGTTGCTAGTGTTGGCCTAGTGCCGCTAGTTATACTAGGTTTACTAGGAGTTCCTAGGTTTGCCTAGCTTTGCTAGGCGGTGTTGCTGCTAAGCAGCAACCAACTATTTCTATAGCGGCTTTATAACGCATTCTAGGGACTTCTTAATAGGTATTTGGGTTGCATATAGCAGCTAGCCTAGTTGCAAGAAGTCATAAGGCTAGTTACGGGTAGTTATAAGGCTAGTTAGAGGGCGTTATCAGCCTTATAACGATGCGTTAGAAGGCTGGTTGCCTCGCGCCACCGTTCCACCGCACCACCGCACCCACGTTCCCACGCAAAAGAAAAGTGCCGCATCAAATGACGCGGCACTTTGTATTGTAGAATAATATATTCTATTCAGATGATTACCATCCCGGATTCTGGTGCAGTTCGGGGTTGTTGTCCAGAACGAGCTGCGGATACGGGAAGAGACGATGCTTCTCTTGCCAACCTACTTCGTAACCAGCATCCTTAGCCTCATGAGTGTGGAAGAGGTAGAAACGATCCTCGGGATCAGAACCATCAGAACTGTGCTGCCAAGTAATATCCACGTCGGTAGCCTGCGGCTTGCGGAATACCTTGTCAACGAGGTGAGGAATGTGTGTTCCAGCCTTAGAGAGGCGATCGAGGCACTCCTTATCGTAAGAGTCGTTATCCAGCTTGCTCCAACGCATGATATCCATGTAACGGCAACCCTCGAACCACATCTCGAATGACTTCTCCTTCTTCAGTGTGATTAAGTCAACACTCTCGCTGATAGTCTTAGAACCAGCGCGTTCCTGAATCATGTTGATATACTTCTTAGCTGTTGCATTATCACCTGTACGGAGGCAGCACTCAGCATAGTTGAGGAGAACCTCAGCATAACGCATCACGATAATGTTGTTCAGACGGTGGTTTGTACCATAGTCACCCTTTGCATTTCCGCTCTCAGAAACATCATCCTTACGGATAACGTGCTTCAGAGGAATCCAGAATGAATGGCCATAGTGACCAGACTGTGCTTCGATACCAATCTTATCCCATTTTACAAGACCTGCGTGATCCTTAGGAATGTTCTTCAGCTTTGCATAATAAGTATCGATATCTGCATAACCTGTTGTACCGTAGATCAGGTCCTCGATGTTAACCATCGTAGCCTGCATACGCTTAGAAGGACCATCGTTTGCCAAGAAAGCATCGCCGTACCACTGAGGAATACCGATAGAACCCCAACCTTCTGTACCACTTGTATAGAGAGCCAATGGGGGCTTCTTGAAGTAACCTGTACGGATCTGCATACTCTGAGCTTCCATCCAAGTACTGTGGTTAACATAACCTGTACCGGTTGCATCATAGTCAGCTGCAGCAGGGTTATATCTCACATTAATCTCGAAGATCTTCTCCGGGCAACCGTCGCCTGGGATATGGAAGAGATCCTTGAACTCATCACCAGATACCAGTGCATACTTGTCAGAATCAATCACCTTCTTCAGGCACTCCTTAGCCTTGGCGAAATCACCAGCGAACATATAAGCCTTACCAGCCATTGCCCAAGCAAAGCCCTTAGTAACACGGTATGTACCTTCCTTGTCTGCGGTTGACTTACGCTCTGTCAGGTCATCAACAGCCTTCAAGCACTCATCACCAACCCAAGCAAAGTATGCCTCACGTGTCTTCGGAGCATTCTCAGCAGCGGTCTCGCTATCACTGTTGGTAGGAGTCTCACCATCACCCAACACATGATCTACGAAAGGAGGAGTTCCCCAGTAGCTGGCAAGCAGGAAGAAGTTATAGGCACGGAGCACTCTGGCCTCAGCAGCAGCCTGCTTCATGAAAGGAGTAGCATCCTCTCTGTCGCCGAAATACTGCAGCACGAGGTTGTCAGGATAGATAGAGAGGTAGAGACCTTTGTAGTGATACTCAATAGCCTCAGGAGTGTGGAGGAAACGGAACTCGTCGAGTGATCCACCCCACTCATGGTCACCATAGAAAGAACTACCATAGTTTACATCATCACCAGGTTCGTTAGCCATAGCTCTTGCAGGAGTATAGATGAAAGCCCATGGGGTACGTCCTACGGTATTCATCTGGAAGTTCTCATATGCAGTAGCAAGAGCCTGCTTTGCGTCAGCATCATTCTGATAGAAGGTACCTGTTGTCAACACAGCCTTCTGTGCGATGTCGAGTTTCTCTTCACATGAAGTAAAGCAGAAAGCGGCACCCATCAATGCTAATAAATATATCTTTTTCATAATTACTTATTTTTCTAATTGTCAAATTATCTTTTCTTCAATTTTACAATTTTAGAATGTCACATTTACACCAAAGACAATCTTCTTAGCTGTAGGATAAGTACCATTATCCCAACCACGAGAAGCACCGCTGTCGAAAGATGCTGTTTCAGGATCAGCACCAGGATAGCTTGTGAAGGTGAAGTAGTCATCGAGAGAAACATAGAAGCGGAGCATGCTGATCAGCGCCTTCTTTGTGAACTTAGAAGGTACAGTGTAACCCAGCTGGAGCTGCTTGATCTTGAAGTAAGCACCGCTGAAGATGTTAGCTGAAGAGCTGTAGAAGATCCAGTCGGATGCAACCTGTCTCATATCAGGATACTTGCCAAACTGCATATATCTGTCAGTAACAACACCATCCTCATTCTTTGTCTCAATCCACTTTGAAGAGCCCTTCCACCATACGTCAAGACCGTTGATCTGTGGACGGTCGGCAGAAACCATCAAGTTGTAGATCTTGTTGCCAGAAGCACCTGTACCGAAGAAGGTGAAGTCGAAGCCCTTATATTCGAGGTTGATAGTGATACCATAGGTGAACTTAGGAATACCAGCACCGAGGTCCATCATGTCATTTGCTTCATCGGGAGACATTGTGAGCTCACCGTTCTTGTCATAATACAGAGCCTTACCTATGTTAGCTTCATCGTACTCAGTACCATTGTAAAGATTCTCACTGTAAACACCTGCATACTTGAAGCCACGGAAGTACCAAATGGTATGACCTGTTTCGAAGGTTGACTGCAGTTTGTTATTGAAACCGCTGATACCACCCTGAGAATAGCGTGGCAACATATCGTTCACCGCCTTAACCTCATTCTTCAATGGGTTGAAGTTAGCTGCGATGCTATAGTGGAGGTCACCAATCTGGTCGCGCCAACCGAGGTCGATATCGAAACCAGTGTTGAGGATCTCACCTGAGTTCACAGTTGCTGTAGAGAAACCTGTTTCAGGTAACGGAGCGATGTCAACCAAGAGGTCCTTAGTAATTCTGCGCCACCAGTCGAAGCCTAATGACAGACGGTTGTTCAAGAAGCGAGCATCGAAACCGAGGTCAGTCTGCTCAGCAGTTTCCCATGTCAGGTCGGGGTTAGCCATACCAGAAGGCTTGGCACCTTCAGTAAGGTTATCATCGAAGTAATAGTATCCTGCGAGCGTGATGGTCGGGTTGTACTTGTATCCGCTCAATACGTTCACGTTACCGTTGCGACCCCAAGAAGCGCGGAACTTCAAGAAGGAAACTGCATCCTGGCTGATGGCGTTCTTGAAGAACGGCTCGTTGCTGATAGTCCAAGCTGCAGAGAATGAGGGGAAGTAACCCCAACGGTTATCCTTGATCAGCTTAGAAGAGTCGAATGCGTCAGCACGGAAGTTAGCCTGGAAGTAGTAACGATCAGCATATGAATAAGACAGACGGCCGAAGTAAGAGAGCTCTGTAGCATCGCTAGGAGTGTTACCTACTGTCAAGTGTGCCAAACCATTATCATTCAAACTGCTGATATAACGGAAGTTAGGAGCGTGATAACCCTTCAGGATCATATTTGTATCTGAAGAACGAACATTTGTGTTGTCCCAGTGATTCTTGGTAAATGACATACCAGCCATAACGCCAACATTGTGCAGACCGAACTGCTTGTTGAAGTTGGCGAAGTTCTCCCACTGATAGTAGAGACTTGCATTGGTGTTGGCAGAGATCATATAAGAATCGCTCTTTGCCATAGATGACAGGAAGTAAGGCTCACCATAGTCGTGACCATTCTGCTGAGAGATGCGATAGCCGAGACGAGAGGTAATCGTCAGGAAGTCGAACGGCATCAGGTTAGCAGCCAAAGAACCACGAACGTTAACACCTTCGCTTGTACCATTACTACGATCGCGCTGACCCAGCGGGTTAGCAGTAGCATCCTCTACATATTTAGAAGTACCATACCAAACAGGATTTTCTGCTGTGTATGAAGGAGGCAGCAATACATGACCAGGATTGTTACCTTCATCCCACTGAGCTGCTACGTTCATACCGAAGTCTTCGGGATTGTAAACATAAGCAGGTGTCAACGGATCGATAGAAACCACAGCGTTCAGGAATGAACCGTAACCTGCACCCAGTGACTTTCTCTTCCACTTTTCAATAGATGTGTTGCTAGATACGTTCAACCACTTGAAGAAGTTGTAGTCGGCATTGAGCTGACCAGTGAAGCGCTTGTAAGTATCCTTGTTTCCCTTAACCA
The DNA here is from genome assembly GCA_045114185.1 of Prevotella sp. Lineage (GTDB taxonomy): Bacteria > Bacteroidota > Bacteroidia > Bacteroidales > Bacteroidaceae > Prevotella. The sequence goes on from JBGUJY010000024.1 coordinate 34,281, forward strand.
TACCGTCGTTGTCAACGATACCGATGCCAGCAAGCATGCGACCCTTGTCGTTACCACCTTCAACAGTGATGTTGTGCTGGTAGCTCCAGCTATTTCCGAATACCTCGTCGTACCAGTTGGTGTCAACGATTCTTTCAGTTCCCGGAACAGGATTGCCTTCGCTGTCATACTGGTTATAGTATGCTTTAGATGCGAGAGTAGCGTCGGTGAGATCACCCAGATACTTATGGAAGTCGATGTAAGAAGCACGATCAAAGAGCTCAGACTTCTTACCGAGGCTCTGGTTAGCAGCCTTGAAGCTATAGCTTACATGAGCTGTACCCTTGGTACCGTTCTTGGTTGTGATAAGTACAACACCATTACCAGCCTGAGCACCGTAGATAGCTGCAGAAGCACCGTCCTTCAAAACCTCGATAGACTCGATGAGTGAGGGATCCAGATACTGGATGTTGTCAACCTTCAGACCGTCAACGATGAGCAACGGACCAATACTACCAGAGTTTGAAGAATAACCACGTACACGAATCTCAGCGCCACCACCAGGTGAACCGCTGTTGATAACCTGCACACCTGATACCTTACCGGTGAGGGCTGCACCTGCATCCGGAGTACTCAGGTTCTTGATGTCGTCACCCTTTACAGAAGCAACGGCACCAGACAGATCGCTCTTCTTCTGGACACCATAACCGATCACGACCACGTCGTTCAACGTTGTGTTGTCTTCTTTCAGAACTACGGTGATATTGCTTCTACCACCAACGTTAACTGACTGGGTAATGTAACCCACATAAGAAATTGCTAACTGTGCGTTGGAAGCGGCATTCAGCGAGAAGCGACCATCCATGTCGGTGATAGCACCCGTGTTTGTTCCAACCACTTTCACTGTTGCACCGATAATCGGTTCACCAGCTTCATCATTTACTATTCCCTTAACTACGCCCTGAGCCCATGCTCCCATTGGAAGCAAACAGAGCAAGAATAGTAATACTAACGGCTTTTGTAACGATTTAAAGTTCATCATGTGAAATTTAAAGATTAATTAGTATTATTATTATTTGCTAAGTGTTCATGATTCGAGTGCAAATTTACACTATTAATTATTAATGAGTGTTTCAGTTTGTAACGAAAACTTTATCAAATATTTCATTTGTGACACAAATACGTTAAACAAAGGGCAAATCGGCATTATATAAAGTCACAAACAATGCGGTTCCATCGTATTTAAAGGTATAGAATACTCTCGTTTCCCATGTTGAAAAGTAGGTCGAGAATGCTCAAATTGGGTTGAAATCCCCACTTTTGTTGATACACCTGATAATATTTTCGGGGGGTGAAATCAGGATCGGGCAGTGGATTTTTGGGTCTGATTACCTCGCGGTAATCTAGAAAAAAGCTAGAACTAGTTGTACTAGAAATACTAGTATTACTAGTTGAGCTATCTTGGTTGGTTGCGATATAGTTATCAGTAAACTGGATGGTGGGATGGATATCCAGGAGTTCGCAGAGTTTGTGGGTGATGGCCATGTTGAAATCAAAGAGGTTCTCCCAGCGATCCTCAAAGAACGGCTTCAGGTCGTCCACATAGTAATCAAAGAAGGGGCTGTCGCCATAGGCGCTCATCAAGGCGTTCCAGTGCAGGTGGCGCCAGTTGCCGTGGTTACTGATGCGGATATCCGTGATGAGTCGTGAACTATCATCCCCTTTATCTTGGGTGTGTTCCACGGGGATGCTCAGGGTTTGCAAGCCGTTGGTGGTGGCTATCACGCAACGGTTCCTATAGGTCTGCTTGATGAAGCTCTCACACCTTTCTATATATATATAAGGATACCGGTTCAGCTTTTGATACCACTGAACCGGTCCGAAATACGTTGTAGAAAGCAGAGCCTCACTTCTCACCTCTCTCTTCTCACCTCTATTTGATCTTATCCACCCACTTAAACAGGCGGTTCCATCGAACTCCACCGAACCCGCTACGGTCTGGATCACTGCTCCACCAAACAAAGATCGGCTTACCCACGATATGATCCTCGGGCACAAATCCCCAATAACGCGAGTCGGCAGAGTTATGACGGTTATCACCCATCATCCAGTAGTAGTCGAGCTTGAACGTGTATTCATTCGCTTCCTTACCGTTGATGAAGATCTTTCCGTTCTCCACCTTCAGTTCATTTCCTTCGTAAGCACGGATGGGGCGCTCATATACAGCAATGTTCTGCATGTTCAGCTTGATGCTCTTGCCCTTGGCAGGAATCCACACCGGACCGTAGTTGTCGCGTGTCCAGCCGGTGTTGCCATTCCTTGGATAGATCTCGCCTGCTGGTGCATCCGTATTCAAACGGATACTCTCCACGATATCGGTTCTGCTTTCCAGACCTTTCTTGGCAGCCTGTGTCAGCGGCATGGTACCAAACTGGTTCAGATCGCGCAATTGTTCCGTACTGATGCCATATTCCTGCATCACCTCTTCAGGAATCGACTGTTTCAGCTTCACATAATAAGAATACTGCACATTATCCGGTTCCTTATTGGCCTTTCCATCGAGATATACGATATGATCCTTGATCTGAAGTGTTTGTCCGGGCAGACCCACGCAGCGTTTCACATAGTTCTCACGGCGATCCGTAGGACGAGTGGATATTGTTCCCATCTTCAGGCTCTGACCGTTTTCACGCAGATAAGCACTACCCATAGCATACACCTTTTGATACAGGTCGTATATCAGCGTATCTGACATGGTGGAGAAATCGGGATTGCCATATTTCTCTGTGTAGAGCATCTGACCGTAGTCGTATGCCAAACGGTAATACTCTGTCTGATAGGGCAGTTCCGTACAGATGGTATCACCTGCGGGATAGTTGAACACCACGATGTCATTCAGTTTCACATTTCCAAAGCCCTTCACTCTACGATAGTCCCAGTGGGGCCAGTCGATATAGCTCTTGCATTCAATAACGGGCAAGGTGTGCTGGGTAAGGGGCATGGTAAGCGGTGTTTGTGGGATACGCGGGCCATATGACACCTTCGATACGAAGAGGTAATCGCCCGTAAGCAGTGATTTCTCCAGTGAAGAAGAAGGAATCACGTAGTTCTGGAAGAAGAACTGGTTGATGAAATACACGGCTACGAGGGCAAACACCAACGCATCAACCCACGACATGATGAACTTCACCGGTCCTTCACTCTCTTTCCACCACTGCCACTTAATCTTCTTGGTGATGTATATGTCGAAGATGAACGGCACGGCCAGCAGTCCCCACCACGACTTTACCCAGTAGAGAAATAGCAGGAATAATACCAATACGCCAATGAACTTTGCCCATTGCACCTTCGGATTCAACTTCTTCTTTGTCTTGTCAATCATAAGTTTTCAATTAGAACGGAAACATATCTGATATGGTAAGCAGTCCCTGATGGTTCTGCGTATATTCGGCTGCCAGCACAGCACCGAGGGCGAAACCACGGCGGGAATGTGCATCATGAGTGATGGTGATCAAATCCTCCTCGCTATCATAGCTGATGGAATGGATGCCTGGCACCTCATCACGGCGGATGCTGTCGATGGAAAGCATCGAAGAATCATTATTAGATGCGGTATCACAGCAACTGACTGAACCGTCTGGGTTCACCACCTTGCCTACGCACCAATCGTCCTTACGGTCGAGGTTATCGATAATCTGCTCAGCCAAAGTAATAGCAGTACCGCTGGGATGATCCAGCTTATGCACATGGTGTACCTCTTCCATGGTTACATCATACTGCGGGAACTGGTTCATGATCTTGGCCAGATAGCGGTTTACGGCCGAGAAGATGGCTACACCTACCGAGAAGTTCGAGGCCCAGAAGAGCGTTTTGCCCTCATCAGTACACATCCGCTTCACGTCATCACCGTGTTCCTTCATCCATCCTGTACTTCCAGACACCACCTTTACGCCCTTGGCAAAAGCCTTCAGGTAGTTGCCATAAGCAGCCTGCGGTGCTGTGAACTCGATGGCCACATCAGCAGAAGCGAAGGCTTCACTCTCAAAGTCTTCCTGGTTGTCGATATCTATGATACTCACGATCTCATGACCACGGCTTTTAGCGATCTCTTCGATCATCTTGCCCATCTTTCCGTAGCCGATTAATGCTATTTTCATCACCTTATTTATTTACGTCATGCAAAAGTAGTGTAAATCAACCATATATCAAAATAATACATCTTTTTTTAACATTATTCCTCTTTTATTTGGCGTGGTTTCTTTTCGGCTTACGCCGTTTCTTTATGTCCCGCAGAAATAGCAGAAATAACAGATATATTTTTCAGATTGTAACCACAAAGTGGTTGGCTATATTCATAGAATATACAAAATAGAGATTTCATGAAGTCTTATGAAAACTTGTTTTCAATAAACTTCAAGGAACCTCTATAAATCTGAAAAATGCTTCATACCGCATGGCCTTTCTGTCATTTCCGCAATTTCTGCGGGAAATAATCCCTCCCTACGGGGGAGGGCCAGGGAGGAGCTTAATGTTCAATGTTCAATGTTTAATGTTCAATGTTCAATGTTCAATGTTCAAGGGGTGGGGGTGTTAATTGTAGCAAAAGAGGTGAGAATTTGAAGAACACCCTAAAATCCCTGCTTTCTTGTTTTGTGGGAAATATAAGAGTTCGTATATTTGCATCGAGGATTTCAAAATGAAGCTGTAAAGAATACTCCCGAGAGGGAAGAAAGATATCATAGTTAACCAAGTTTAGTTGGGATATTTGTTAGTAATTACAAATGTGTGTTATGCAAATATTTGGTTAATGAACAACTATTCAATGTGTAAATAATGGTATATGAAAGTAAGGGACCTGTCGTGAGACAAGTCCCTTATTGTTTTATAAAAACAGTGAAGGGGGCCGTAGCCCCCTCCTATCTGTCTCTCAAATCTTTCGAATACACTTATTGATCTTCGTCACCCCAGAGGTTGTTGGAGTCAACGCCCCAAGTGTCTCCAAAGTTGTCGTCGTCGTCGTCGAACATTAGGTTGTTCTCCTTTGCGCAGAAATCATTATCAAGACCCTCACTGTCGGTTGTGAGCATGCACTCGTATGCAACGGGGCAAATCTCTGTTTCTGGTGTTATATAAAACTTTTTCATTTCCTCAAATCTTTCTTATTACCCTTACTAATCTTATTTAACCAACACCTTCTTGCCATTATGGATATACACACCCTTGGCTGTTGGCTTTAACACTTTCACGCCCTGTAGTGTATAGAACGCATCGTCCTTCGTCTCAGACTCCTCAATGGCTTTCACGATTTCCGTAGCAATACCGCCGTTCAGATTTTCGATTTCATCGTCGAATATCAATGAGACCTTAGCATATGTGTTATTTTCATCCACAATGACATCATCTCCTGTTGCATTCTGAGAGCTACCAACTTTTTCGTTCTTCCAATGGAACACGCCTGCAGGAAGTCTAAGATAGGCACGGTGGTCTCCCAGTGTTGTTCCAACCTTTGCACGTGAGAACTTTGGTGTAACTCCTGAGACCTTTGTCTTCAACAATCCGAAGATGCGATAAGTTATCGTGCTTCCATCCTTCTCAACCGGGCCGATTGTTACATCGCTGCCCTTGGTGGGGAACATATAATTGACTTTATCACCACTCTCCGAATATGGATACTCATAAGCATCAGGATTATTCTTATATATATTAGCTGCCGATGTACGCTCTAACTCTAAGAAATAGTAGAGTGCATCACTTGTACGCTCATCAACACGGATAACACCTGTATTCTCGGGGATAATAGTATATGTCTTATCGGTACCATTTATGGTAATAATAAGTTGCTCAGTCTTAGCTCCCGAAGTGGACAAGTTCATTGCTGCTTCTGCTTCCGCTGATGAATTTGGATTAGAAGTTGATGTAAAACCATCATTAAACTCTTTGACGCGATAGATCTTCATCCAATCGGGTTTCACTAATGCACTAGGCGTGCTATAAGTTCTGTAGAATTTCCCTTTTGTAACAATAATATCTATACCTGTACTGGTCTTGGCAAATTGCTGCCAACCGTTAGCGGGAGATTTACCTTCAAGCCAACCTCTTTTATTATTTGCAAGATTCTCATTGGCATAATTACTATTAAGATCAGTGTTATTACCACTGAATGCCAGGTTTTCTCTTTGAGCACCTTCCTTGCTGGGATCACAACCATCCTTAATTGAATTCAATTCTGCTTGATCATCACATGTCATGCCTAACTTCCAATTACCTGCATAATAATCCCAATCATCTTTGGGGAAGTACAGTGTAGCCATTTTTGTATTATTCAAATCCAGTTCGCCGGAAGATTGAGTTTGACCTACTAGTGAATACTCTCCAAAGGCAAGATACTCACAACATATAGGATGAGTTGAAGGACTCACATTAACGTGTACTTCTTCGATATTATCACATCCCTGAAAAGCATTTGTTCTGATGTAGTTCAGACTAGTATTCTCAGGAATAATTACCTTTTTCAAACTGTTGCATGTGTGGAAAGCATTACCCTCTATCTCTTCAACACTCGAAGGAATCGTAATACTCTCTATGGAAGTTCCATTAAACACATCTGAAGGAAGAACCTTTATTTGGCATGGTTCCTCGAAATCCACTGTCTTCAATTTATTTTTGGCATTGAACATGCCTGTACTCAAACTGGTAACATCTTTTTTAATATTGACCGTTTCAAGATTATTAACGCCATTGCCCAATACAGTACCTGCCAATGCAAAATTGCCAGAACCCAAAGTAAGAGTTTTCAGTTTGGAACAATTGTTGCATAACTGATCCGGCATCAAGTCGTTTTTACCAACATTTTTAGAAGTAATTATCTCTTCTACGGAATTAGCCCAATTATCAAATTTTACTTGAGAATAATCTTTAACCATAGGCTGTTCCTCCCATTCAGTTCCGTTGTATTTGTAGAACTTACCATCAGCCATGGCTAGAGTTCCATTTTCAGGATGAGCGTTATCCTTGCTCATGTATAGTATTAAGCGCTCAAGACTCGGATAACTAGGGTTACCTGTAACTTCCCAGGTGGTACCGTTATATCTATAAAAATCATTACCATTAAACAAAACCACATCCCCTTCTATTGGAGTGATCCCATCTGTTTCCAATTCACTATTTATGACAGAAGCGACATTATTTGGATCTCCGCCAACTGCATAATATTTGTACTTGGAATTTTCGATGTCGTAAGAACGATAAAAAGAAGCATCGCCCATGTCGACAACTTTTGCAGTACAGCATTGTTTTTCATTCAATGCAGAGATATCATCAGCGGTGAAGCTTCCTTCGAAAACAATCTCAGCTGCACCACGAATAGCAGAGAGTTCTGCTTCAGAAGCAATGTTTCTTAGATACGCACCAAAGCCGCCTGCATTATCGCAATGAATAAGAACCTTAGTTCCCTCAACTTTAGTACTTGGACTTGTCGTAATCTGTAAATCTGAAACAGAATAAACAGTATCTGCCAACATCTTCTGCGGCAGCACCATTCCCACTAAACACATGACGATAAGAATAAATAGCTTCTTCATGTCAATAATATTAAAATGTTATAAGTTTATTAATTAATTCTCGATGTAGACTGAATCAGGTTTTGAACCTGTTGGCGCACACACGGCGGTTCCCTTTTTTGCGTAAAATCGGCGCAAAATTACTACATGTTTTTGAAACGACCAAATATAATAAGGTAAAAATGAGCCAAAACTATGATTTTATTCAAATAATTACCCTTTTTACAACAATTCATAACCACAACGTCACCTCTACATCGATATAAAGCGAACACGGATCTGACGGATCCAACGGATGTTTTCTCACCCCGCCCCCCTTGCCAGGGACCCCGCCCCTTAGAGGGGTGGGGAGCAAAAAACGGAGCCTGTCATCCCGACAGACTCCGACTCACAATTAACTCAAGTATTGAAAAGCTATTTACTTCTAATTTTCAGTCTATTACATAAAACATAACTAACAAAAACATATTAATTTAATAATTTACCCTATACGCAATATATAAATTTGAGTTATTTCTTTACCAGTCGCCCCAAAGGTTGAACTCCTTGGCAGAAACTTCGATATCCTCGTTTGGGTCATCAATGTAACCTTCGAAATCGGGTTGCCCGTTATTATTAGGGTCTTCCAATGCAAACGGACCATCATTTCCTACTACGCCATTCGATCTTCTGCTCGCGCAAACCATCTGTCCCAGTTCAGCTGCGTAGATCTCTGAAACAGGACGAACATATATCTTTTTCATTTCTTTATTCTCTCAATTAACGAATAACAATCTTTTTACCATTCACAACATACACGCCTTTCGACAAACCTTCCAGCGAAGCATTGTTCTCACGAACAGCCTGACCGCTCAGGTTATATACCACCTTGCTATTACTGCTCTCCTTAACAGCAGCATTCTCAACAGCAGTGGTAATGCCGAAATCATCTTCAATGATATTCTTGAAGCCCAGATCCATAGCCTTGGCATAAGAATTGGTACTTGACTCAGCTTTCTGTACTATGGACGTGAAGGCAGTCCACTTATCTTTCAGCACTACTCTCGTGATATAGAATCCCAATGTCGAAATATCATTTTTCTTGATACCTAAGAAGAATGTATTGGCAGGAACGTCAGCTTGCTTATATGTTCCCCTGAAAGTATAGGCTTTTGTTTCAAGTTTCTGGAATCCTCTGACATCACCATTCACTAAATCGCCTATTACTGTTTCCAGACTTGTTTCGTTCTTGACCTCATCTTCAGCAGCATCCACATCAACACCAGCAATGGTACGATGTACAGGAGCCTTAGCACTTGAAGAAGCGGCTGCTACCCTTTGAGGTTCAATAGGAATACTGCGTACGCCAGGGTGAATCATATATGGACGACCTTTTCTGACATATCCTTGTGCATTCTTGTCATTATTGGGCATTTCGGGTAGTTTAAGGAATGTCACAGTGCGTACTTCCTGTTCATCAACAGTATGCTTGTTCACATAACTGAACTCACGAACATCTGTTCCAACACCATAGGCAGTCATCAACTGGTTGTATGACATATCGAAGGGGAACACTGCTGAATACCAGCGACTCTCAACCATACGACCGTCGTGCCAAGTCTTCTTCTCAACATCACCAACAACGAGCATAAAGTTGCGCCAACCACCATATACGCTATTATCCACTTCAGGACACTCACCAAACATTTCTCCAGCCTCACGGAAGAATTTTTTGATCTTTCCGTCTGCCGATGTCATTTCTACCCAATTACTTCTTTTGAATACTCCGTAATTCATACCATTGTCATAAGAACCCCATGACGGTGGTTGAATTCCATATTTCTTAAAAAGGGCAGTAAACTTCTCCTTAATTTTATTGTCACTATAAGCAGCATCAGCCTTATCGTAAAGTTCTTCCATCTCAGGATCATTCAACATCCTAAGATATGGATTTACGTAATGCTCGTAGGCAGTATCATTATCAGGAACATGCAAAATCAAGGGATGAGCAGTTCCTGCTTGACCTCCTTGGGTGGTAGGTTTCCAATCCGTGAAGTCTACAGTTCCATTTTGCTGATATCTGAAGTTGTATGTTTCTTCCTGATTGAAAGCACCATCTGCAATCTCTACATAGTTGCCCAGAACATAAACATCGGTCATACTTGTGTTCCACTGGAAAGCACTGTTTCCAATCTTCTTCACTGAATGAGGAATCGTAATGGACTTAAGCTTCCGACAATACTCAAAAGCATTCGGACCTATCTCTTCAAGGGTATTGGGGAATGAAATATTCTCGAAAGCACAATGACTAAATGCACCACTGCCAATCTTCGTGATTCCATCGGGGATTCGTGCTGCTGCTAAACTGGTACAGCCCTTAAAGGCATCAGTAGGGATTACGGTCAAGTGGGGGTCATTCTCATTATCGGGCTCCAACATGATGACTTCCTCTATGGTAGTATTCTCTTTGAACATATCTACCGGGATAGTCGTTGTTGTCTTGGGGAAAATAAAATATGTAAGATTCGTCAAACCGCCACCACTATGCTTTGCGCATTTCATAAAAACCAAATCATCGTTGTTCTCGAGATTAGCATCTCCCATATCCAATGATTCCAATGCTGTAAAAGAAGTATTACGGCTTGGATAATTCGGATCGTCTTTTGCGCCCATGATATGAGCAACGTCGTCTTTGGTCAGTTTGTAATTACCTTCAGTAATAATCTTCACAGAGGTTGCTGCCTTAACATTCCCAGGCAGAGTAGTCCAGTCATAGGTACCATCGGTTGTATTGGTAAATGTAAGGATGTATGATCCATCATCACCATCTGCGACCTTGATTCCTGCATATGCACCCGTTGTCACAACAAGGCACATAACCAATAGTAGTAAATACTTTCGCATTTTAATTATAGTTGATAATAATTTCCAGGCTCAATAAAAGAGCAAATAGTTGATAAAGTTTTGCACTCAAAGAAATGAGCGAATAGTTGATAATAAGTTTGCGCTCGGTAATGAGCAAATAGTTGATAATATGTTAACGCACACACCCGAAAGGGCGTAATCTGTTAGAAAAATCGGGTGCAAAAGTAGAATTTGTTTTTGAAACCTGCAAATAAAGTGCGCTAAAAAAGCATACAAAAACCCTACATTCTACAAATGAATACCCTATTTTCTACAAATAAGACACATTACACGTTAATTTTAGGTGTATTTTTTGTTATCTGATACGCACAAAATCCATGAATTTGTAACGGAAAAATCAGAAAAAGGAATGGAAAAACGGAAAACAATACAAGAAAAACCGAACACAGGTCCTAAGACATAAGAACATTTTTAGACATAAGAACAAAAGAACATATTATTAATTTTCCGTTTCTTCCGTTGTGGATGCATGCTCGAACTCACTCGGATAGCAGCCGTACTCCTCCTTGAAATACTTGGAGAAGATCTTGGGACTATTGAAACCGACCTCATAAGCCACTTGTGACACCAACTTCGCAGGATCAGCCGTAAGAATCTGATGCGCACGGCGCAAGCGGAGCGTGCGGATGAATACCAGCGGCGTCTGTCCTGTGATGGCTTGTAACTTGCGGTTCAATCCCGTTCTATGCATACCCAACTCGTTAGCCAACTGATCCACGTTGAAATCGGGATTCTTCATATTATTGCTCACCGCCTCGATAGCCTTTTGCAACAACTGCTCATCCACGGTGGTGATGGTAATCTCCGACGGTTCTATTTCAGGGTTCAGACGGAACTTCTTGCGTTTCTCCACTCCTTGCTCAAGTTGCTGACGGATTCTCAGGCGCAACACCTCGAAGTTAAACGGCTTCGTGATATAGTCGCTGGCACCCAACTGCAAGCCCACCAGCTCATCCTCCGCCAAGGCTTTTGCCGAGAGAAGGATGATAGGTACATGACTGATGTTCACATCGCTCTTGATGGTGCGCGTAAGTTGCAGACCATCCATACCCTCCATCATCACATCACTCACCACCAAATCGATATCCGTGCTGTGCAGAATCTCCAAAGCCTGTCTGCCCTCTGTTGCCTGGAAGATGGTATAGTCGGCAGCCAGCACGCTACTCATATACGACAGCATGTCCGCATTGTCTTCCACCAGCAGCAAGTTCTTCTTCTCCTCGACCACTTCTCCTTGTGCTTTTTCCGCAGGCAACGTAACGGTCGTCTTCTGCGTCTCGGGAAGCATGATGGTAAACACAGCCCCGTGCGGCACGTTATCGTCGGCCCTTACCGTTCCTCCGTGCAGCTCCACATAATGCTTCACGATATTCAGTCCTAAGCCACTGCTACCCGAGTTCACGTCACCTTGCTTCGATATATAATAACGTTCAAATATCCGGTCGCGGTTCTCCTTGGGAATACCCTGACCATTATCACTCACGCGAATCTGCACCATTCCATCGTCACCTTCGGCTATATCCACTCCGATGGCACCTCCGTCGGGTGTGAACTTAAACGAGTTCGACAGAAGGTTGTTGATTACCTTACGAATCTTATCCGCATCCACCACCATCGGCAGCTCATCAACAGAAGTGTTCACCGTAAACTGCATCTTGCGTTGTTGGGCCATCAGCTGATACGACTCACATTCGTTCTTGATCAGTGCCACTAGATCGGTTGTATCGAGCGACAGCACATCATTCGAGCTACCCAGACGCTGGAAGTCGAGAATCTGGTTCACCAGCGAGAACAGATGATGCGCATTCCTGTTCACCACCTCCAGCACCTTCTTCGTAGGCTCAGGCTGCTCTTGATTCAGCAGTTCCTCCACCGGTGTCATAATCAGCGTGAGTGGTGTACGCAGGTCGTGACTCACATTGGTAAAGAACCTCACCTTCATGTCGTTCATCTCCTGTTCGCGCTGCGCCTCCATCTTCATCTCTCGTACCTTCCGCTGGTATTCCTGTCTACGACGGAAGAAGTTCAGGAAGGTGATCAGCGAAGCCGCCACGATGGTCAGATAGCCCAGCCATGCCCACCATGAGTTCCAGAACGGCTGTCGTACATGTATCGACAGCATGTCGTATTCCTCCCATTCATCGAGCTGATATACCTGTCGGCGCACTTTCAGCTTGTATCTTCCCGGCGAGAGGTTCGAAAGGCGCACGGTATAGTTATCCATCGGCAACCATTGGTCTGACTGTCCTTCCAGTTGATAGTAATACAGACTGCTCACAACCTGCTGGAAGTCGCGTGGATGGCATTCGAGCATGATGTTATTCTCGTTGTAATCGAGTTCCAGGTCTTTCACATAAATAATATCACTATGGAAAGAAAGTGCACGTTGTGTATCTGCTGGCGACACCTCCTGATCGTTGATTCTCAGCGACGTAATCAGCGGACTCTCCTTCGTGTTCGTCTGATTTAACAGTTCAGGTAATCGGTTGGTGTCTATCAGGAAATAGCCCTCATTGGCGCCCGACAGTAACCGTCCGTCTTTCAGTTTGATCAGTGCCTTGGCGTTATAATAAGGAATCTTCCCGTAGTAGCCCCCGCGATAACAATACAGCTGGAACGAAGGTGTAGTCTTGTCATCCACGATCACGCGCACCATGCCCAGATCAGTCGTACACCACACATCGCCATTGTTGTCCTCCACAATACCGCTGATGCTATATTGTGCAAGCTGATCCACACGGTAAGCCTTCTGGTTAGGGATATCATAGATATGCACCTCCGTATGGTTCCTATGACTCACCATCCATAGCCACCCACGGCTGTCGATGGTCAGTGTCTTGGCTCCCGCAGCGATACTCGGGTTTTCTCCGAACAACGACATCGGTATCGGCGTCATCTTCAACGAATGGGTATCCACGGCCATCAGGTACTGTCCCGATATGCCATACACGTTACCCTTGTAATACGCCAGCTGCATCATCCACAAAGCCCCCTCGTACACCGATGCGGTCTTACCTGTTTCCGGCTCCACCATCCACAAACCCTGTCCTAACAGCGATACGAACAGATGCCCGCGCTCATCCTCCACCATCGAGAAAGGCGACAAGCCACGGAAGAACACCCTGCCGTCGCTCGCATACAGACCCTGACCGTACAGACCTGCCCATACCCTACCCTTCGAGTCCTGGAACACCATCGTGGCTGCCGTTCCCGGGTAGCGGTTCTCCAGAATGCTATGTGCGCCATCGGCACCCACGTGGTAGATACCGTTATCCTCCGTACCTAGCCAGAACGTGTTGTCGCCCGCGTCGGCCAGCGCGATGACATCCTCATACTTGTAATGCGTGGCAGGTACAGCCACATGATGAATCTGGTATTTGTTCTCCTGATGACTATACAGCGCCATGCCCAGCTTATGGTAAGTGATAATCACCAGATGCTTCTCCTTGTCGAGATAGATGTGTTGTATATGACTGTTATGCAGGTCATCCGGCTTCCCCGTCGTGGCATCCAGATGCTCAACCAGTCCACCGTTCTCCCCGTACTCATAGATACCATCGTTCGATGTACCCACCAGCACATGTCCACTAGGCAGTGCCGTGATGTCAACAATCATCGGTGGCACCACGTCGAGAGCCTTCCACTGGCCACCAGCCTTGTCGAAGCGGTAACACCGCAGTCCGTTCGAGAAGAACACGTTCCTCCCGCCGTCTCGACTTATAAAGGTACTGTTGTAATAACAGGCATCGGGCGTCGTAGCTACCCTGATGGCTTTCTTCTTACCAAAGGGCACCGAGTAGATATGCTTGGTGGTCACCACCAGAGCCTCGCTCTCGTTTGTATCTATCTCTATCACCCTTCCCGATGACTTCGGTAATATATATAATAAGGTGTGCCCTTCTTTGAAGTCGCGCACATATACCCTATTATCACATCCTATCCATACACGTCCCTGTTCATCTGTCTTATGAGCAAAAAACTCTTCCACATAGATACCGAACTGCTTCAAGTATTCATCCGTCTTAGTTATCAGTTCGTTGGTACGCGGCGAATACACCATGATGTCCATTGACTGTGTTTCAAGCCACAGTCGTCCAAGGTAGTCCTGATCAATCTTCCGAATGATGTCACTCAGTTCAGGGTGACGCTCATAGCTGAACGGCACACGCCCTTCAAGCTGTGCATAGGTAATCAGTCCGTTGGCCGTTCCCAGCCAAACGATATTCTCAGCATCACGGAACACACAGAACACTGCATATCCCTTGGTGTCGATATAGTCGAAGTGCAAAGTCTCCTCAGTAGCATGAACTGGTAACGCCATGCTCCATAAGAGAAAAAAAAGTATAATAGTCAGACCTTTTCTCATCTGTTAATAGTTATCAAGTGTTGTTATGCAATGTCAAAGGTAGCATTTTTTCACGAATCAAGCAAATTTTCCCGCGTTTTTTTGTCCATTTCATCAGTTTTTCGTAGCTTTGCACGGTTGTTAACGAACACCGTAGTATTATGGAAATCCTACTTCACTATTGTTGGAAACATAAGATTTTCCCACTGAGGGAATTAACCACCACTGATGGTCATGTGGTGGAAGTGATTGATCCTGGTCTGCATAACCGACATGCAGGACCAGACTTCTTTAATGCCAAGGTGCGCATCAATGGTACGCTATGGGTGGGCAACGTGGAGATTCATGAGAAGTCGAGCGACTGGTATGCGCATGGACACCATCACGACAATGCCTATAACAATGTGATCCTACACGTGGCAGAGGTCATTGACGTGGATGTGCAGACATCAGACGGTCAGTTTATCCCCCAAATGCAGTTCGAAGTACCTTCTGAGGTAAAGGAACACTATAGGGAACTATTGTCTGAAGACCAGTATCCTCCCTGCTATCGGATTATTCCTGGGTTAACACGATTGCTAGTACACTCCTGGATGAGCGCCCTGCAGACAGAACGACTTGAACAGAAAACTGAGGCTATTCGCCAACGGGTACAGCAATGTGAGGGCTCGTGGGAGAACGGTTACTTCATGACATTGGCAAGAAACTTCGGATTCGGCGTGAATGGTGATGCCTTCGAACTATGGTCGAAGAATATTCCCCTGATGGCTGTGGCTCATCATCGTGACGACTTGTTTCAAATTGAGGCCATCTTCATGGGACAAGCAGGATTACTGGAATTGGATATGATTCCCCCGCGCTATCAACAGGATGCTCTCCAAGAAGGGTATTTCACGAAACTTCGCAACGAGTATCTCTATCTGCAACATAAGTTCAAACTTACGCCCATGAATGGATCTATATGGAAATTCCTGCGACTCAGACCGCAGAACTTCCCGCATATACGTATCGCTCAACTGGCCACACTGTATCATGAACAACGTGCAGGACTCAGTCAGCTGATTGCCTGCGAGAACATCGAACAGCTGCGGGATTGTCTGACTACCTATGTCACCCCCTATTGGGAAACACATTACACCTTTGGCAGTACCAGTTGCAAGATGGAGAAACACCTGTCGCCATCATCCCTAAACCTGTTGATGATCAATACTGCCATACCCATGTTATTCGCCTATGGTAGATATCATATGAAGGAAATGCTATGCGACCGTGCTTTCGACTTTCTGGAACAACTCAAGGCAGAGAATAACCACATCACAAGGATGTGGCAGTCGTGTGGATTGGATGTGATGAACGCTGGTGATAGTCAGGCACTGATCCAACTCAAGAAAGAGTACTGCGACAAAAAGGATTGTCTGCGGTGCAGATTCGGGTATGAATATTTGAAATGATAAAAAAATTGTATTAACTTTGCACACACATTATTATATATGGAGTATATTTTTGAAACAAAGATGATGGTTCGCGACTACGAGTGCGACATCGAAGGCATTGTGAACAATGCCAACTACCTGCATTATATTGAACATACAAGACACCTCTTCCTGAAAGAACGCGGACTGAGTTTCGCAGAGATGCACAACAAAGGAATAGATGCCGTTGTGGCCAGAATCAATATGCAGTTCAAGGTCCCCCTGCGCTGCGATGATGAGTTCTACTCACGGCTTTCTTTAAAGAAAGAGGGTATCAAATATATCTTCTACCAGCAAATCAACAGGGCATCCGACAATAAACTCTGTTTCAGGGCAAATGTAGAACTGGTGTGTCTGGTTAATGGGAAACTGGGGACGAGTGAGGAGTATGATAAAGCTTTGCTTGGATGAACGAGCAGGAGATTATCTATACCATGGCGCTCACCCGCATCAACTACTTTAACCTGGCGGGACTGCTACAACTCTACCGGGAACTGGGGAGTGCTACGGCAATTATAGAGAACAGGGAACATATTCGCGAGATAGTGCCTGAGGCATCACCGCGATTGATAAAAGGGCTGAAGAATATCGGAGAAGCACTGAAAAGGGCAGAAACGGAATGGGAATATGATCTGGCTCATCAGATACAGCCCATCACCCTGAATGACAGTCGCTACCCGCAACGACTCAAAGAGTGCGACGATGCACCACTGATGCTGTTCTACAAAGGCTCTGCCGACCTGAACCAGCAAAGGGTGATCAATATCGTGGGAACACGGCATTGCACCGCCTACGGACAGGATCTCATCCATCAGTTCATCAACGACCTGCGGAGACGATGCCCACGGGTGCTCATCGTAAGTGGGATGGCCTACGGCGTGGACATCCATGCACATCAGGAGGCACTGCAAAATGGGTATGAAACAGTGGCGGTTTTGGCTCACGGCCTCGATTTCCTCTACCCCCATCAGCATAAGACAACAGCAACGGCCATGCTGAAACAGGGAGGATTGCTGACGGAGCACTTCACGCAGACCAATGCCGACAAGATCAACTTCGTGAAAAGGAACCGTATCGTAGCAGGGATGAGTGATGCTTGCATCCTCATAGAGAGTGCGGCTAAGGGTGGCGGACTGATTACCTGCCGTTTGTCACGAGAGTATAACCGCGATGTATTCGCCTTCCCTGGGCGCATTGGAGATGAGTATTCGGAAGGATGTAACAACCTGATACGCGACAATGGTGCGGCCCTGATCAATAGTGCGGAGGATTTCGTTAACGCCATGGGATGGGAGGAGGATGCCACACTGATGAATGCGCAACAGCAAGGGATTGAGCGCGATTTCTTCCCAATGCTGTCACCCGATGAAACCGCGGTTTTTGAAGCATTGAAGAAACAAAACGACCAACCCGTAAACCGATTGGCCATTAACACCAACCTATCAGTAGGGCGACTGACGTCCTTGCTCTTCGAAATGGAGATGAAGGGGGTGGTGAGAACGATGGCAGGTGGCGTTTATCACGTATTATAATGAAAATAGGAAATATAGATTTTGGAGACAAGCCATTGTTCCTGGCACCGATGGAGGATGTGACGGATATCGGATTCCGCCACCTCTGCAAACGTTTCGGAGCAGCGATGGTCTATACAGAGTTTGTGAGTGCTGAGGCACTGGTGCGCTCCGTGAAGAGTACCGTTAGCAAGCTGACCATCGATGATGAGGAACGCCCTGTAGGCATACAGATCTACGGTCGTGACGTGCCACAGATGGTGGAGGCCGCACAGATTGTGGAACAAGAGGCACATCCTGATGTCATCGACCTGAACTTCGGCTGTCCTGTCAAAAAGGTGGCCGGCAAAGGTGCTGGTGCTGGTATGTTGCAGAATATCCCACTATTGTTGGATATCACCCGTGAAGTGGTAAAGGCTGTGAAGACACCCGTAACGGTGAAAACACGTTTGGGATGGAACAAAGAACAATTGGTGATTACCACCTTGGCTGAGCAGTTACAGGATTGCGGCATTCAAGCACTCACTATCCACGGTCGTACTCGTTCACAGATGTACACTGGGGAAGCTGACTGGTCATTGATTGGTGAGGTAAAGGCGAACCCGCGCATCCATATTCCCATCATCGGTAACGGAGATATCACTACGCCTGAACTGGCTCGACTGGCGTTTGAACGCTACGGGGTGGACGCCGTGATGATCGGTCGTGCCACCTTCGGAAGACCTTGGATCTTTCAGGAGATTGGAGAGTATCTTAAGAAAGAGGAAGGATTACATCAACCACTGACGAACTCGGAGAAGTTGGATGTGCTAATTGAGCAACTACATATTAACATCGAGCGCATTCACGCCATCAAAGGCAAGGATCCCAGCGAGGATGAATACCGGGGCATCTTGCATACCCGTCGTCACTTGGCTGCCACACCGATATTCAAGGGCATTCCTGATTTCCGTCAGACCCGCATCGCTATGCTGCGGGCCAATACGTTGGAGGAACTGTTGCCGATACTTGAAGAAACACGTAAAAGAATAAAATGATGACAAATCAAATATTATTAAGTGCGATGCACTCTGACGTAATTCCGCTGTGGGGATGGATCGTGTTCTATATACTAGTAATCCTCTTGCTGCTGGCCGACCTGAAGATGTTCGGGAGGAAGGGTCAGCATGAGGTGAACGTCAGTGAAGCACTGAAGATGACAGCTGTATGGATTATCGTATCCCTGATCTTCTGTGCGGGCATCTACCTCTTTTATCCCATCGAGAGTCATGAGAAAGCTATGGAGTTCCTGTCGGCTTACCTCATCGAGAAATCGTTGTCAATGGATAACCTCTTTGTGTTCCTGATGCTGTTCTCATTCTTCGGCATAGAACGCAAATACCAACACGAGGTGCTATTCTGGGGAATCTTCGGGGCTTTGGTACTGCGCAGCATCTTTATCTTTGCTGGCGTAGCCGTGGTGCAACGCTTTGAATGGGTGTTGGGAATCTTCGGACTCTTCCTGCTCTATACGGGTGCGAAGATGTTCAATCATCAGGATGAGCAGAACCCTGATCTGTCTAAGAACATCATTGTGAGATGGTGCAACCGCCTCTTCCCCGTTACCATGCAACTGCATGGCGACCGCTTTACGGTGAGGGAGAACGGGAAGCTGATGGTGACGCCGCTACTAATTGCCCTGATCACCATTGAGACCTCGGATGTGGCCTTTGCCGTGGATTCCATCCCAGCCGTGTTCAGTGTGTCACGTGATCCGTTTATTCTGCTTACCAGTAACATATTCGCCATCCTTGGCTTGCGGGCACTCTACTTCGCCCTAGCTGCTATCGCCAAGTATTTCCAATACCTGAAATATGGTTTAGGGGTAATATTGATCTTTGTAGGTATCAAGATGCTACTGGCCATGAATGAATATGTGAATGCTCTGTTGGCGTGGCTCGGCATACCCGTTACCATGCCCCATATTGAGATCTCTACTGGTCTCTCTTTGGGCATCATTTTCGGCACATTGGTGCTCTCGATGATACTCTCGACATTAGCGACGAAGAAAAAAAGCCACCCCTAGCCCCTCCATAGGGAGGGGGAGTTCTCACCTCTCACTTCTCACCTCTAAAATATGAAACAGTTTTTACGCATCGTTAGGAGTCTGCTGAGCATTCATATACTCGGTTTGCTGTTCCTCTCCATTTACCGCTGCATCGAGTTCTTCGTGTTGCGGGGTATGATTACTGATCAGTCAACAGCGGTAGCACCAGCATTTCTTAGAGGACTATGGTTCGACAACGTGATGGGCTGCTATGTGATGATCGTTCCGTTGGCGCTGTTGCTGATAGCAGCCAACTTTGGGTATTGCAGGAGATGGATGATGCGGGCGATGGCGGTATGGTTCTGTGTGCTATACGCACTACTGATGATGGCCTCAGCAGCGAACATCCCCTACTTCGCCTATTTCTTCAAGAACATCAACTCGTCTATTTTTGAATGGTTTGGCTATACGGGAACCACAGCAGGGATGGTCTTTCAAGAGAAGACGTGGTGGATCTATATCGCACTCTATTTCGTGTTGACCATCGTGTTCTGCTGGTTGGTATGGCGGATAACAGAGAAGACAGTTCTTCAAAGATCAAGCAGGAAGTACTGGTTACCTTCGTTGCTGATCACTGTCGCATTAGTGGCTCTCTGTCTATTCGGCATCCGTGGCAGAACGGGCTATAACCCCATCAAGATTAGTCAGGCGTACTACAGCAACGACCCGTTTCTTAATCAGTTAGGTATCAACCCTGGCTTTAACTTGATGACTAGTGCTCTAGATGATATGCGGAAGGAGAATGCTGAACTGATGCTGATGCCGTATGACGAGGCAATTAGTTATGTTCGCAAATCGTTGGGTATTACTGAGGATGCCGACTCCACCCGTATTCTTTTCCGACAGATGAGGAATACAGGGGAAGAGACAGGGCTGACCACCGCGAAGCCAAACATCGTTATCATTCTCATGGAATCAATGTCATCTGCACTCTTGGGAAAAGGATATACGCCCGTGCTCGACAGTTTGAAGACACAATCGCTCTACTTCAGTAACTTCTATTCAGCCGGCATTCATACCAACCATGGCATGACCGCCACGCTTTATTCGTTCCCTGCCTTGATGAAAAGGAATTTGATGAAGGGAACGGTTACGCCCAAGCGAGACGGACTGCCTACGGTGTTGAAACAGAATGGCTGGCATAACCTGTTCTTCATGACACATGAGGCGCAGTATGACAATATGAATGCATTCTTCCGTACCAACGGCTATGACGAGATCTATGCACAGGAGGACTATCCTCGTGAGGAAATCGTGAACAGTTTCGGTGTGTCGGATCATTTCCTCTTTGACTTTGCGCTGGAGAAACTGAACAAGATACAGGACATACCCTTTATGGCCACCCTTCTCACCATTAGTAACCACCCGCCGTATATCATACCCGAATGGTTCAAACCTACTTCCAAAGATCCAGAGACACAGATTGTGGAGTATGCCGACTGGTGTATTGGGGATTTCCTGCACAAGGCGCAAAGGGAGGCATGGTACGCAAATACTGTGTTTGTTGTCTTAGCCGACCATGGTAAGTTGGTGGGGACAGCCGACTCCGAGTTGCCACAGTCGTATAACCACATCCCGTTGATGATCTTCGGTGCTGGCATCCAACCGCAAGAATACAATCAATTGGGTATGCAGGTTGATGTGATGCCCACCTTATTAAATATAATAGGTATTGACTACGATTATAATGGTTTCGGTACAGATCTACTTCACCAACCGCGACAGATGGTGTTCTATTCGGCCGATAACCAGATCGTAGCAAGGGATTCCGTACGCTGCTTCCTCTATCATCCGCAGATGAAGAAGAGTTTCTGCTATGATATAGGGAATGACGGACGGTTGATCCAGACAAATGATGAGCAACCATTTAGTACATTACGACGGTATGTGTTTGCTATGGAGCAAACCGCGGAATACTTGTTTAGGAGATAAAAATTAAACATTAAACATTATACATTAAATGATTAATAATGGGAGTTTATCTTGCCTCTCACCTTTATCTTTATTCTTAATTTTAATCTTTAATTTTTTATCTTTAATCTTTCTAGGATTCTGCCGATAGCCTCTCTGAGATATTCGCCATGGGCCATACGGGAACAGACGATGCTCCCCCGCTGACGCATCTCAGACAACTGTTGAGGTGTGATGGAAGGGAGTAAATTGTTCAGTTCCTCAATCGAATCAATACACAAACCTATTCCTTCCTGCTCGACGATGGGGGCCACAGCCGACTGTCGCCAAACTATCATGGGGAGTCCTGCACGAATATAGAAGGAAACCTTATGTGGCGTGTTCCAACGGAGGTATTCACCAAAATGACCGCTACAGGTCTCGAGGGAATCACCATCCCACACCAAGCCAAAGTCACCCTCCACCTCACGGATGAACTTATCAGCAGAAAGGAAGGGGTTCACCTTAATATGGCTATCACCCTTGAGTCGTGGCAAACCTTTGTGCTTTCCGTAGATTACCAGCTCGTAGTTGCTAACCTGTGCTGCCATGTCCATCAGGAACGCATTCTTCCGCACAGCAAGCGTACCCGCATAGACAACCTTTAAAGGGGTATGCTGCTTGGGTGTTCTTGGCT
Organism: Prevotella sp.; assembly: GCA_045114185.1. Classification (GTDB taxonomy): domain Bacteria; phylum Bacteroidota; class Bacteroidia; order Bacteroidales; family Bacteroidaceae; genus Prevotella. Next base: position 56,724 of record JBGUJY010000024.1, read on the forward strand.
CGGAATCCGAGAGATAGTCGTGCAACCCTAAGTAATCTAACGGCTTAGTATAACCTTTCTCCTTCAACCAATCCATCATGACAGCATTGGAGGCAATAACGGCATCCGCATGCATCAGACGACGAATCTCTTGTTGCTCAGTGAGTTTCTTCCTTCGCATACAACCTAAGTCATGTATCAATGCCACCGTTTTCGCACCACGTTTATGGGCGATGCGGCATATCAGACTGAAGTATTTCTTGACCGGGTATTGCAGCAGGATGATATCACCCGACTGCACCTTGTACGACATTCGTATGATGCCCATGAGATTGCGTACAAAGGAGATGACCTGGCTGGTGGAAAACGTGGTCTCTAATCCGAGATTCGTTGCCCCCATGTCGCGCAGGATGCGTTCATAATCTGTTTTCGCCTTATTACCTGCACTATTAACACCACGGTAATTGCGTGAAATAAAACACAGTCGGTTCATCATCGTCACATCTCTTTATCATCGTTATAATTCTAAATCAAACATCACCTCGTGCTTCTTCTGATAACGTGTCCAAAAGCGTTTACGAGCCGCTAAGGCGATGATCAGCGCCTCTTCCTCGTTGAAATGGCGGATAGATGCATACTTGCGGATCAACTGACAGAAGAATTCCTTCGGTCCCCAGAGTCGTGCAAAGTTCTCACATCCCTGTTTCATGTCCACCCCACCAAAATACATGCGGTTGATATCCACCACAGAGAACTGATACATGCCATCAATGACATCCCACAACACATTCCCTGGTGAGAAATCACGGTGCATCAACTGGTGTTCATGAATCTTTGCTGCGAACGAGGCTAATGGTTCCACCATCGGCTGCCACTGCTCTTGCGGGGCATTGCCGAACTCATACAAGGTATGTTGTAGCTTACTCTGAACAGTAAGCAGGTAGGAATAGGTGATGAGTCCTCTTTTCCTGTCCTCGATATAGGCAATGGGCTCAGGTGTCTCTACCCCCTTTTCCAACAAGAGTCGCGGATACTGATAACCCCGCAGTCCTTTGGGTTTGCGGATTCCCAAGGAATAGACGAGGCGGTTAATGCCTGCAGGTATCCGATAGCGTTTCACGTTGATCTGCATATCGTGAGGCGCATCGAACACCTTGATAAGGTTACGACCCTGATAGATGGTCTTTCCCTCATCTTCAAACCTTCTGGGAATCTGTGCCACATACTCCCTAAGGTTCTTGTATTTCTCCCTAAGAATCAATTTTCGACTCATACTTCTTTCGATAGTCCTCATGCGTCCTCTTCCATCTGTTATGTGTCCAGAGGTAGTATTGCGGGGCGCGTTGAATCGTTTGCTCAAGCATCTGGAAGAACTGATGCGTGAGCGCATATTCCTCCAATTGTCCTGGTTCACGAGTCATCAGTCGGAAAGTACATACATACTTCCCTCGTTTGGGGCGTTCCATCTCCACGTAAAACACCGCATTGTTCATCTTCCGAATGATGCGTTCTGCTCCGGTGAACACAGGAGTGTCGTGGTTCAGGAACGGTAGCCACAAGTGGATATTCTCCCATTTGGGATTCTGGTCAGCGATATAGCCGAACAACGACATTCGCTGTTCCTTTCTGTATTTAGCCAGATAGCGAAGGATCTCTTTCTTGGGAATGCAGATGCCTTGCTTCCGCTGACGGAGCTGGATGAACAACTGATCAAATGCCTTGTTTCGGAGCGGATGATAGATCAGTCCCATCACAGCCGACTGGTGTTCCTGAGTGGTCTCCTTCCATCGTGTCAAGGCCAAGGCAGTGGCTGACAGCAGTTCCCAATTGCCATAATGTCCAAGCATGGCGGCACATGCCTGACCGTCATCGAAGCATTGTTCCAACTCTTCCACGTTCCTGAATTCGATATGCTTCAGCAGAGTTGCATCCGATACGCTCAGTAACTTCAGCGTCTCCACGAAGTAATCGCATAGCCAAAGATAGAACTTCTTCTCTATCTTCTTGAGCTCCTGTTTCTCTTTCTCAGGGAACGAGGTGGCGAGGTTACGTCTAACCACCTTCTTACGATAGCCCACCACGTAATATACTAATAGGTAGAAAATGTCCGAGAGCACATATAAGAGACTATACGGTAGTAACGATACCGCATAGGCACAACCATATAGTAACTTATATCCGATTCCCCCTTTCATGTCCTATGATTGCATCTCATGGAGTTTCTTGTAATAGCCGTCACTGTTGAGCAACTGCTCATGCGAGCCTCGTTCCACGATGCGTCCCTCATGGAGCACGCAGATCTCATCCGAGTTCTTGATGGTACTCAGTCGGTGTGCAATGGCCACGGTAGTACGCGTCTTCATTAGTCGTTCGAGTGCATCCTGCACCAGTCGTTCACTCTCTGTATCCAATGCTGAGGTAGCCTCATCGAGAATCAATATCGGCGGGTTCTTCAGGATAGCACGAGCAATGCTCACACGTTGTCGCTGACCACCACTGAGGCGGTCGCCACGATCACCAATATTCGTATCATACCCCTGCTCTGCAGCCATGATGAACTGATGAGCGTTGGCAATTTTTGCTGCCTGTTCCACCTCTTCACGCGTTGCATTCTCCACGCCGAAAGAGATATTGTTGAAGAAAGTGTCGTTGAAGAGAATGGCTTCTTGGTTTACATTGCCTATCAACTTGCGCAGATCGTGAATACCTAAATCCTTTACGTTGATGCCATCAATCAGCACCTCACCTTCCTGTACATCATAATAGCGCGGAATCAAATCCACCAGAGTAGATTTTCCACCACCGCTCTGCCCCACCAAAGCAATGGTCTTACCCTTCTCGATGGTCAGGTTGATATCACGCAGCACCCATTGGTCGGCATATTTGAACGACACGTGGCGGAATTCTATCTGATGTTCGAAATTTTCGATATGCTTGGGGTTCTCTGGTTCCTTGATGTTGTTCTCTGCCAGCAGGATCTTATCCACGCGCTCCATCGAAGCCAATCCCTTGGGGATATTGTAACTGGCCTTAGAGAACTCTTTCAGCGGGTTGATGATGCTGTAGAGGATGACAAGGTAGTAGATAAACGTAGGACCGCTGATCGAGGCGTTGTTCAGCACCTGGATACCACCGAACCAAAGCACAATCACAATCATCACCGTTCCCAAGAACTCACTCATCGGGTGTGCCATCTGCTGACGGATATTCACCCTCATGATATCATTGCGGTATGAAGAATTCACATTGTCAAAACGGCGGTTCATCTTCTCCTCGGCGTTGAAAGCCTTGATGATACGCAGTCCGCCCAAGGTTTCTTCCACCTGACTCATCGTGTCGCTCCACAACGACTGTGCCTTAATACTCTTCGCCTTCAGTTTCCTGCCCACGAAACCCATGAACCAACCGAAAAGCGGAGCGAAGATGATGGTAAAGAGAGTCAGTCTCCACGATACGATCAACAATGTGGTGAAATAGGCAATGATCAGGATGGGGTTCTTGAACAACATGTCAAGACTCGCCATGATGGATGTCTCTATTTCCTGCACATCACCACTCATACGTGCAATGATGTCGCCCTTGCGTTCCTCACTAAAGAAACCTAACGGCAGGGAAGTAATCTTCTGGTAGAGCTGGTTACGAATATCGCGTACCACACCAGTACGAATTGGAATGATGGTGGCAGATGACAAGAAGTAAGCACCTGTCTTCAGGAAGGTCATGAAAGCCAGGAAGAGTCCGATAACCAACAATGAAGTGGTTGCTCCAAAGTTCAGTACCATATCCTGTACAAGACAGTTCGCGTTGTTGCTTACTACCTCCGTACAGTTCTTCAGGTTCATCTCGCCCCACTCTATCCATTCCGTTTCGCGCATTCCCGATTCCGTCTGGAAGAGGATGTTGAGCAAGGGAATGATCGTCATGAACGAGAAGATATTCAATATCGCACTGAGAATATTGAAGAGCACCGTCAGGAACAGGTATTTCCTATACGGCGGTATGAATCGTTTTAATACTTTGATAAACTCTCTCATCTTATTTATCTCCTTTCTCCTTCCTCGATACACCCTTTCAAGGTTGCACTCGAGCTATCTGTTATCCTTACTTGAACTGTCTCTCCTATATGATGACCAGCCTTGTCGAACACCACGGCCTTGTTCTGTCCGTTGCGTCCCATCAACTGCTCACGAGAACGCTTACTGAATCCCTCCACCAACACATCGAACACCTTCTCTACATCCAGTCTGTTGCGGTCAGCTGAAATCTGTGTCTGCAGGGTAATCAGCTCGTTCAACCTTCGAATCTTCTCCTCTTCTGGCACATTGTCCGACAGATGCTTGGCGGCGTAAGTGCCAGGACGTTCAGAGTATTTGAACATAAAGGCCGAATCAAACTGTACCTCTCGCACCAAAGAAAGTGTCTGCTGGAAATCCTCTTCCGTCTCATCGCAGTAACCCACGAAGATATCTGTTGAAAGACCGCAATCCGGGATGATTCTTCGGATAGCCTCCACCTTGTTCAGATAGTCCTCCCGTGTGTATTTGCGGTTCATCAGTTTCAGGATATGGTTACTGCCACTCTGGGCGGGAAAGTGGATATGATGACACAGATTGGGTTCTTCGGCAATAGCATAGAGAATATCCTCGCTCATGTCCTCAGGATTCGAGGTAGTGAAACGAACACGCATCTCAGGTACTGCTTGTGCGACGATTCGCAGCAATTGTGCAAAGCTGGTTCCATCAGGAAGAGGTTTTCCACTGGGTGACAGACCGTAGCTGTTCACATTTTGTCCTAACAATGTCACCTCCTTGAAGCCCCGCTGCTGCAGGTCGTGTACCTCCATCAGAATGCTCTCCACATCCCTTGAGCGCTCCCTGCCTCGGGTATAGGGAACAATGCAGTAATGACAGAAGTTATTACAGCCGCGCATGATGCTTACAAAGCCGCCCACCTTGGCGGTATGTAAACGCTGCGGAATGATATCGCGGTAGGTCTCGGTGGTGGAAAGCTCGATGTTCATCGCCTTCTGACCTAACTCGCACTGTGCAATCAGATCTGGCAATGAGAGATAAGCATCAGGTCCAGCCACCAAATCCACATGATGGTTCTTGATCAGATCGTCCTTCACACGTTCTGCCATACAGCCGAGAACACCGATAATAGGACGAGGATATGAGGAAGGTTGGGGATTATTTTTGCGCAATGCGTTCAGCTCTTCCAAACGATGGTAGATCTTCTGTTCCGCATTGTCGCGAACAGAGCAGGTATTGAGGAACACGGCATCCGCTTCTTGAATGTCCTGACAGACATCATAGCCTGCCATCTGCATCACAGAAGCCACAACTTCTGAGTCGGCCACGTTCATCTGACACCCGTATGTTTCTATATAGAGTTTCTTCACTATCTTACTATTTGGTGACAAAGGTACGGATTAACGAGCACAAATCAAAGGAAAAACATATTTTTCTTTGTTTGTCGAGTGCTAGTACCTTCTGCAAAGGTACGGCTTTTCTTTCGAACCACCAAATTACGTTGCTTATAGCGTGCGAAATTCTGTTAACAAACAGCCTTTTGTCTGTTAAAAAACACTGAACACATCATTTACTCCCAGTAAATGCCTTATTCTCTCTCAGCAAATGACGTCCCCGCTAACAGCAAATAGTATAGTAACGCTCCCGTAATCAGTCCTGCAATGGCATCAATGGCATAATGTGCCTGGATATACACCGTAGCGAAGAACATTAGGATGAAGAAGGGCAGAAGAATAAAGAACAATCGTTTACTCTTACTGTGCCATGCAAGGAACATCAGGACAGTAGTTACACCCACATGACTGCTTGGAAAGGCTGCCGTTGGGCGTTCTCCTGCATCATGTGCATCCACCACCATCTGATAGAAGAAACCGTTTTCGTATCCTGGAGTTGTCATTCGTTCCATCGAATGGTTGAAATAGTCGTAAACGTTGGGGAATACACCCTGTGCTACCTGATCCATTCCAATAGCTCCATAATAGTATTGCGGACCTGTTACGGGCAAGAAAATAAAAATCACATAATAGATGAAGAAAGCACCGAGAATAATGAACATGGTACGATGAAACTCCTCGTAGCGGAAAAAGAAATAGAAGATCACCACCGTGACAATCATGGGGAAATACGAAACATAACCCAGATCCATCAGTTCGCTAAACCATGGCCACGGCATCTCTTGAGAGAAAAGCAAGGCTGGATGATATCCGAAGAGTTGCTGTTCCCATTGCGCAAAAAGATGATCGAGATTGGGGAAGATACGGTTAATCTCGTATGTATCAGGATACCACCAAGAGAGGAATGCCAACTGCAATGCCGCCCTTGCTAATCGTGTAAAGCGGCACGGTATCAACCTATAGACAAGAATCATGGCTGCCGTTGTGGCAATCATCCGCAGTCGTCCCCAGATCATTGCCTGCGCATTGGGCAGTTTGGTATAACAGAAAAATATGACAATGAAAGTGAGCAGCAGATAAGCTGCCACCACCCACTCATAGGCAAACAATCCCTTATAGGGTTTCTTCTCTATCTTAAATAAATCTTTCAAATCCAACCTTTCTCTTTATACCACGCAACGGTTTCTTTTACTCCCCGCTCCAACTGATACTGTGGCTGATAGCCCAGTTCATCAATGGCCGGCTGAATGTCACACTGCCAGTTGCGTTGTTTCAGAATATGATACTTATCGTTGTTCAGAGCGGATATCTTACCCGTAATCCTTCCTACCTGCTCACCAAAGAAGGTTACGACACGCAACACCCAGATAGGAGCCTTGATACGCAGACACCAAGGGTTGCCCAGTTCGTGGATAATCAAATCACTAAAGGTGGACGACTGATATACTTGTCCATCACTCAGAAAGTAACACCTACCACTCTTGCCGCGCTCCATGGCCAGAAAGACTGCCTGCACCACGTCCTTTACATGAACAAAGGTGATGTCCTGACGCTTGAAGCCCACGGAGAAATCAGTATGCGACTGGATACTCTTTACCATTAGGAAATAGTCTTTTTCACGAGGACCATAGACTCCTGTAGGACGAAGTATGACATAGGGAAGTTTATCAGCAACTGCCTCAAGAATATCCTCTGCGGCTAATTTGCTCTTGCCGTACTCCGTATTGGGCTGAGGTTCATCATCCTCGCGAATGGGAAGATAAGGCAACTCTTCACGAATAGCACCGAAAATGCTAAGACTGCTCAGATAGACGAATCGCTTCAAGGGCATCTGTAAGGCAAGTAAAGCATGTACCAAATGACGGGTTCCTTCTGTATTCACTTGATAGAACTGCTCCTTTTTCAGACATTTGGTCACACCAGCTGCATGCACTACATAATCGAAGACATGATTTTTCAGCTGGCTTTTTAGGTCATCTTCAGAAGAAAGGTTCAGCTCAATGAAATGAATACGATCATCCTGCAGCCACTCACGCGAACTGCTTTTCCTTACGGCTGCCCACACCTCCATGCCTCGTTGCAGGGCCTCTTCCACGATAAAACTCCCAATGAATCCGGAAGCTCCAGTAATCAATACTCTTTCCATTCAGTGCGCGAAATTACATAAAAACGGGCGAAATGCAAAATAAACGTAACAAAAAACACATCTTTCGCGGAAATTATATATATTTGCATCATATTCTATTAAACCGCAATAACTATGGCAAAAGGAAAGAACAAAGGCAAGCGCCTCACCAAGAAACAGCTGAGCGAGATGCTGCAGACCCTATTCCATCAGAATCCCAACGAAACGTTTACCATCAAGCAGATATTCCGTATTCTGCACCTGGATACTCATCCCACAAAGATGCTCGCCATGGACATCCTTGAGGATATGAGTTGGGATGATTTCTTGAGTAAGCCCGCAGAACACAGTTACCGTCTGAACCTGCAAGGACAGGTGGCGGAAGGTATCTTTATCCGCAAAGCCAACGGAAAAAACTCGTTCCTGGCCGATGGTAGTGACAAGCCCGTTTTCGTGGCAGAGCGTAACTCGATGTTCGCCCTCAATGGTGATCGTGTGAAGGTTACGATGATGGCGCGTCGCGAGAAGCACATCAAGGAGGCTATGGTTACGGAGATTATCCGTAGGGCGCATGATCAGGTTGTAGGACGACTGCAGGTGGAGCGCGACTTTGCTTTCCTCATCCCCGACGGGAATCTGTTCGTACATGATATCTTCATCCCCAAGAAGAAACTCAAGGGCGGTAAGACGGATGATAAAGCTGTAGTGAAAATTACACAGTGGCCGTCAAAGGAATCGAAGAACATTGTGGGTGAGGTACTCGATGTGTTAGGAAAGATTGGCGAGAACAATGCCGAGATGCATGCCATCCTTGCCCAATACGGATTACCTTATAAATATCCCAAGAACGTTGAAGAGGCGGCTAATAGAATCGATCCAGGTATCACCCCGCAGGAGATTGCTCGTCGTGAAGATTTCCGTGATGTTACCACCGTTACCATCGACCCGAAGGATGCCAAGGACTTTGATGACGCATTGTCCATCCGTCGTCTCTCGCCCAAGTTGTTCGAAGTGGGTGTTCATATCGCGGATGTATCCCATTACGTCAAGGAAGGAAGCATCATCGATAAGGAAGCACAGAAAAGGGCTACCAGCGTTTATCTCGTTGACCGCACCATACCTATGCTGCCCGAACGACTCTGTAACTTTATCTGCTCTTTGCGTCCTGATGAGGAGAAGTTGTGCTATAGCGTGATATTCGTTCTCGACGGCGAGGCGAACATCAAGGATTGGCACTTGGCACATACGGTCATCAAGAGTAACCGTCGTTTTGCCTATGAAGAGGTGCAGGAGATTCTGGAGAAGAACGGTGTGAAGGAGGGAACAGGTGAGCCCGCTCCTTCCAAGAAGAGCTACGAAGGGGAATTTGCTTGGGAACTGGTCACCTTAGATGCGCTAGCCAAGGAACTGCGGAAGAAACGCTTCAAGAACGGATCAGTGAAGTTCGACCGTGAGGAGCTACATTTCGATGTCGACGAGAAGGGTAAGCCCACACGTGCCTATTTCAAGAAATCAAAGGATGCCAACAAGCTCATCGAGGAGTTCATGCTGCTGGCTAACCGTCAGGTGGCTGAGTCGATAGGTAAGGTAAAGCGAGGCGAAAAAGCCAAGACACTTCCCTACCGTATTCACGACCAACCCGATCCTACCAAACTTGAACGACTGCGTGAGTTCATCACTCACTTCGGCTATAAGGTGAAGACCACAGGTTCCAAGGAAGAGATCTCGAAGAGCCTCAACAAACTGATGGATGATGTGAACGGTAAACGCGAGCAGAACGTGATTGAGAGTGTGGCGCTGCGGGCCATGATGAAGGCAAAGTATAGCGTGTTCAATATCGGCCACTACGGACTGGCCTTTGATTACTATACGCATTTCACATCTCCCATCCGTCGTTATCCCGACACGATGGTTCACCGTCTGCTTACCCGCTATCAGGATGGAGGACGCTCTGCCAATCGTGATCACTACGAGGAACTATGTGAGCACAGCAGTGACATGGAGCAAATTGCACAGAATGCAGAACGCGACAGCATCAAATATAAGATGGTGGAGTTTATGGCCGATTTCATCGGTGATGAGTTCGATGCACACATCAGTGGTATTACGGCCTTTGGCATCTATGCCGAGATCGACGAAAACCACTGCGAGGGAATGATTCCTTTGCACGACCTCGATGATGACTACTACGACTTTGATGAGCGGAACTACCAGTTAGTGGGTCGCCGTCGTCATAATAAATACATGCTGGGTGATCCTATCCGCATCAAGGTGGCAAAGGCAAACATCGAGAAACGTCAGCTTGATTTCACCATTGCTGACTGATCGTATCTATTAACATAGCGAAAGAATGAGAAAGAGATTATTACTGATGCTCCTTTTATGTGGGGCTATATTCTCCTGCCATTCACCGAAGCAGGATCAGCAGGGAGCTGATTCAACCAAAACGTATAAGAATATGACTAACGAACAACTGCGAGAAAAACTGGAAATGGCCTTGGAAGACATGAAAGCAAAGGCCATTGAGATGGGAATCCAGGGTGTGGCTGCCGCTTCGGTTCTGAACAATGGCGAGACTGTTGACTGGATAGGAGAAATGAAGGTCGTAGGATCGTATTGCAACCAGAAAGATGGCTTTAATCTTGTTGCCATCGCTTGGTCTAAATGTGGAGAAGTCATTGCCACCTTGGCTGACAGCGGAGATCCAAACCACAAAACTATTGTGGGTGAACTTGGTTATGAAGGCGGTGCTTACGATGAATGCGAAGGCTGTAAATTGGCTTTTGCCTTCAGCGGAGCAACTTCAGAAGAGGATCTGGTTGTTGCTAAATATGGAATAGAGAAGATGAAAGGCTACATCTCAAAATAACATTCACAACAGATGGGTGAAACGAAAAAAGGATTCATCCAATTACACCTGAGTGTGCTGCTAGCAGGCTTCACGGGTCTGTTCGGACGATTGATCACACTGAATGAGGTGGACATCGTGTGGTTTCGCATGCTCTTCACCAGTATTATTCTGCTTGTGTTCACAGGATTACCACGAGTAGGCTGGCGGAAATTCATGCAATTGTGCGGCTGCGGTGCCTTACTAGGGTTCCATTGGATCCTGTTCTATGGCAGCATCAAACTCTCAAACGTGTCGATTGGTGTGATTTGTTTCTCGCTCATCGGGTTCTTTACCGCCATCTTCGAACCACTGATTTTCAAGAAACGTTTTTCAGCATGGGAATTGCTCTTTTCACTGATTACTGTTGTCGGTGTGCTCTGCATATTCTCATTCGATGCCCGCTATCGGCATGGTATCATGGTTGGTGTGGTCTCATCTGCTGTGTGCGCCCTCTATGCCATCTGTAATAAAAAAACTAGCGTAGGCGTAAGGAGTCGTACGGTCCTTATGTACCAGATGTCAGGCGGTCTGATGGCTGTATCGTTCATCATACCCATTTATCTCTCTTTCTTCCCCTCGTCGCAGTCCGTGATGGCCACCATTCAGAACTTTTCCCATCTACCTATAGCCTTCCCTGAAGGCAATAATCTCTGGTTAATGCTGTGTCATGCACTATTCTGTACCGTAGCCATGTATTTGCTGCAGATTCAGGCCTTGAAACGGCTCTCTGCCTTTACCGTTAATCTGACATACAACCTTGAGCCCTGCTATACCATTATCCTTGCATTCCTGATCTTCGGTGAAGGTCGCGAGATCAATTTCTCTTTTTATCTTGGCATCACGCTCATCCTTCTCAGTGTGCTTCTGCAATCGATGCGGACTTGGCGTCATTGAACAAAAAAACAGGAATGCAATATTTGTGCATCCCTGTATTATTTCAAAAGTAAGCATGAGAATTCTTACTTGTTCAATTTCCACGTCACACCATCCTTGGTGTCCTTCACTTCGAAGCCTGCTGCTGCGAGTGCATCGCGAATCTGATCGCTGGTAGCCCAATCCTTGGCCGCTTTGGCCTTAGCACGCAGGTCGAGCACCATATCCACCACCTTGCCGTAGGCTTCCTCGCGAGCATCGTTGTCTGCACCCTTGTCGTTACGAAGACCTAAGAGGTCGATGGCGAAGAGATGCATGGTGTCGGAGAGCTCCTTCAGACAGTCAGCACAAATCTGTGCTTTGTGGTCGAGCAAAGTATTCACTACACGACAAGCCTCGAAAAGATGACTGATAACGATCTGTGTCAGGAAATCATCATTCATTGCATCGTAGCACTTCTGGCGGAGCGTCTTCACGAACTGCTCTGTTTCAGGATCACACTTGTCTGATACAGGTACACGTTGCAAATCGTTGATGCCGTTCATCAATCGCTCCAGTCCTTTCTCACTAGCCTTCAAAGCCTCATCAGAGAAATCCACCGTGCTACGATAGTGAGCAGAAAGGATGAAGAAGCGGATGGTCATGGGTGAATAAGGCTGACTCAGCAGTTCGTGGTTACCTGTGAAGAACTGTTCGAGGGTAATGAAGTTACCCAACGACTTACCCATCTTCTGTCCGTTGATGGTGATCATGTTGTTGTGCATCCAGTACTTCACCATGTCATCGCCCTGTGAAGCGGTAGCTTGTGCAATCTCACATTCGTGATGCGGGAATACCAGATCCATACCACCACCGTGAATATCAAAATGACTGCCGAGGTACTTTCTGCCCATGGCCGTACATTCACAATGCCAGCCGGGGAAACCTTGGCTCCAATGACTTGGCCAGCGCATAATATGCTCGGGTGAAGCTTTCTTCCACAAGGCGAAATCAGCCTGGTTGCGCTTCTCACCTACTCCATCAAGGGCACGACTCTCATTGATGACATTCTCCAATGAGCGTCCAGACAACTTACCGTACTGGTATTTCTTATTGTAAGCCTCGATATCAAAATACACACTACCATTGCTAATATAGGCAAAACCGTTGTCGAGAATCTCCTGCACCAATTGCTGCTGTTCGATGATATGTCCTGTGGCATGTGGCTCGATGCTGGGAGGCAGCACGTTCAGTGCCTCCATAGCCTGATGGTAGCGGTTGGTGTAATACTGCGCTATCTCCATCGGCTCCAATTGCTCCAATCGTGCCTTCTTCTCAATCTTATCGTCACCCTCATCGGCATCATGCTCCAAGTGACCCACATCGGTAATGTTCCGCACATAGCGCACCTTATAACCGAGGTGCTTCAGGTAGCGGAAAAGGATATCGAATGTGATGGCAGGACGGGCATGTCCCAAATGGGGATCACCATATACGGTGGGACCGCAAACATACATGCCCACATTGGGTGCATGAAGGGGTTCGAAACGTTCCTTCTGACGGTGAAGGGTATTGTAAATCAATAGTGTCTGTTCCATTGCTATCTTATTTTCGCATGCAAAAGTACAAATAAGTGAGCGAAATACAAAATAAAAGCCTTTCTTTTTATTTCCGAGCGAGAGTACTTTCGGCGAAGCCAATGGTACAAATAAACAAAGACAAAGCAAAGAAAAAAGTCGATTTTCTTTGCTTTGTTAGACCGATGGCACAGCGAATCAGGCGACTGATAGCATAATCCCAAATTGGGAATGAAACGTTCCCATATTGGGAATGATATGTTCCCACGGTGGGAACAAGTAGCCTTACAACGCGAAACCGAAGGTAAGTGAGCGGAACTTCACGCCATCTTTCAGCACTGAATTCGGACTATATTTCAGGTAGAGGTCAACCGCAGGCGTTTGGATGATACCCATGATATCGAAGGTAACCTTACGCTGATTAATGTTCTTCTCCACATCCTTGTATTTTCCACCATCAATCGAATAACGAGTCTTAAGACTGGCATAGGTATTGAAGTTGACAACCGGTCCTACTGCAATTCCCCAATCTTTGAACGTGTGGAATACAAGAAGTGCTCCAGAGACACTGAATACCTTAACTCGTGAGAATTTCGGCTTGGCCCCCTCTGGATAAGGGGCAAGTTCCACATTTCCACTACTGTTCTTTACAAAGCGGGTATCGCCCGTCATACGGTAGTTACGCCAATTGAAGTATGTCTCAAGAGAGAGTCCTGAACTATGATATTTTTTATTTTCGAAGAAGACAGTAGAGTTAATGAACGGCAAGGCAAACTCCCAAGAACGGAATGTTGAGAAATTGGTTCCTGGATCACAGTGTGTAGGTGCAGTGAATCCGATTAGCGGCGCACCACCTATCTCCACTTGTACCGGACCCGATTCATCTGTATCACCTGTTACGCTATAGGATGGGATGAGACTTTTCAGACTCCAGCTGTCTTTATTGATTTCTATGTTACTTACATAATTATCATCCACCAACTGGAGTGTGTTACGATACTCGTAGTCGTCGTCACCCTCTTTGCCCTGAACAATAATCTTCTGACTGGAGTCACTTGTGACGATGGTCACCTTCCTTGGGTGTTTAATGACAATAGAATCGTTCTCTATACTCTGTGCACTGGCCATCTGTGGCAATAAAACTGCTGCAAGTGTAATAATAATCTCTTTCATATTCTTATTGTTTTAATCATTTATTTCAAAAACTCTTTCATTTTCTCTAAAGAGGAGAGGGTACCCTCCATGTAGATCACTACCATCTCGTATCCCTTCGAACCCTTCTTGTTCGCTTTCGCACAAAGGTAGCGGTTCTGTTTCCCTTGCGGATCCAGACGGACCATGCGGGTTTCGGTGGTATTGGTACTCATCATGCTTCTTTCCTGTAAGTTTTCTTTATTGGGATTCCCCATATCCACAAGAGTCATGATGAGCTTCATTTCCCTGGGAGTGGCATTGAACCGCAGACTATGGAAATATGACAGTTGGTATTTGGCAATCATCTTTCCGCGTACCTTTGTCTCCATCATCCGTTCCTGCGGAATGACTAGTCCCTGGAACAGCTTATCGATTGGTAGTCCCTGCTGTGCCTGAGCGAACAGGGCAACATGCAGTATGACAAGTATGATACCTAATCTTTTCATCGTATGATTAATTAATATTGAACATCTCGTTTAACTGACTCTCTATATCATTCTGACCTTCGGTCATCGTGCCGATATTCCGTTCGAGTTCCTGCATGATCACATCTTGGTCAGTACATTTCTCTCCGTAGATATAGGCGACGCATTCGTTCTGCTGATTCCAGAACAGGGAAGCACCGCTGATGAGCAAGACCAGTACGGCTGCTGCCGCTGTAATCCATCTCCAGATGATTGGTTTGCGCCTTGTTGTCACGGAATTCGTTTCCTTTAGTTGCAACGGCACTTCCTTATGTTCCGGCTCCTCCTGTTTCAGTTCCATCGCTTCGAGTCCGAGGAACATCGATTGCAGGGGTAGCAGATCTGCTGGAACCTCACCGCTACGATAGTACTCGTATAACTCATGTTCTTCGGCCAAGGTTGTCTCTCCTTCGAAGAACCGTTCTGTAAGCGTCCGTATTCTTAATTCGTTCTCCATCTCTTTTTTCTTTACCTCTTTTCATTGATTACTTCTCGCACATCACTTCCACCATTCGGGCTCTCAACATTTTTCTGGCTCTGCTGAGTGCTTTCCGCACTGCCACCTCAGTGGAGCCGATGAGATCGGCGATTTCTTTCATTTCCATGCCCTCCATATGACGCAATCTGATAACAGTCTGGGCCAAGTCGGGCAGCGTTTCCACTACACGCATGGTACTCTCTAACAACTCATGATGGGATGTATCCTCACTGATGTCGGGTATCTGCTCTACTTGCACGAACGGCTTTTTTCGTCGCACCTTGTCGATGCACAGATTCCTTGTCAGCACATGTGCCAGAGAATCAAAGGGAATGTGCAGGGTATCAGTCATCTGCCACAGGTGCAGCAGTACATCCTGAACGATGTCCTCTGCTTCATCGGCATCTTCCAGATACCGCTTCGCTGTGATCATCAGATGGGGTCTGATGCGTACCACTTCCTGTTTGAATTCCTCTTGTGTCATCATGACTTGTTTTACCCTTATTACGTAAGATATCGGGATTTGTGACACAAAAATACAAAAAAATATTCTTTTTCTATCTTTTCATGGAAATTATAGGCTTTTTTATTTTGTTTTTTCGTACCTTTGCGGGCAAATATCAAACAATCACATTCTTAATAACAGATATGGGTTATACACGTATGACTGCTGCCGAGGCTGCAGCACTGATTAAAAACAACGAGAACCTGGCACTCAGTGGGTTCACTCCCGCAGGTGTTGCCAAGGCTGTAACAAAAGAACTGGCCAAGATTGCCGTTAAGGAGCATGAGGCAGGAAGAGAATTCAAGGTAGGGATCTTTACGGGTGCCTCTACAGGACAAAGCACCGATGGTGATCTGGCAAACGCACAGGCTATCAAGTACCGTGCCCCTTACACCACCAACCCCGATTTCCGTAAGCATGTGAACCTGGGTGAGATTCCTTACAACGACTTGCATTTGAGTCACATGGCACAGGAGTTGCGCTATGGGTTCTATGGTGATGTTGATTGGGCCATCCTCGAGGTGTGCGACATCGAAGAGGTGGGTAATGACTATCATGTATTTCTGACTGCTGCCGGTGGTATCTCTCCCACTGCTGCCCGTCTGGCCAAACATGTGATTCTGGAACTGAACTCGTTCCACAATCCGAATGCGAAGTACATCCACGACGTATATGAGCCGCTGGATCCCCCTTATCGCAAGGCTATCCCCATTGAGCATGTAAGCGATCGCATCGGCGTTCCCTATGTATCTATCCCAAAAGAAAAGGTGGTAGGTGTTGTGGAGTGTAACATCCCCGACGAGGCCCGTGCATTCAAAGACAGTGATCCTGTTACCGATAAGATCGGCTTCCTTACAGCAGAGTTCCTCGTAGAGGAGATGCATAAGGGTCGTATCCCCAAGGAGTTCTTGCCGCTGCAGAGTGGTGTGGGATCCACAGCCAATGCTATCCTCGGCGCTCTTGGACAAGACAAGCACGTGCCCGACTTCAATATCTACACTGAGGTACTGCAGGATTCTGTGGTGGCCATGATGCTCAGCGGTCGTGTAAAAGATGCTTCTGCTTGTTCACTGACAGTGTCCAATGAGTGCCTGATGCAGGTATATGACAACATGGACTACTTCAAGAATCACCTGACACTCCGTCAGAGCGAGATCTCTAATAGTCCTGAGATTATTCGTCGCTTAGGTGTCATCGCCATCAATACAGCCATTGAGGCCGACCTCTACGGCAACGTGAACTCTACACATATCAGTGGTACGAAGATGATGAACGGTATCGGCGGTTCTGGTGATTTCATTCGCAATGCCTACCTCTCCATCTTCACTTGTCCTTCTGTGGCTAAGGGTGGCGTTATCTCCTCGATTGTGCCGTTCGTCAGTCATCAGGACAGCTCAGAGCATGATGTGAACATTATCGTGACTGAGCAGGGTATTGCTGACCTTCGTGGTAAGGGTCCTATCCAGCGTGCTGAGACCATCATCGAGAACTGTGCACATCCTGACTACAAGCAGTTGTTGTGGGATTACCTGAAGATTGCCAAGATGGGACAGACTCGTCATAACCTCCCTGCCGCTTTCGCTATGCACGATACGCTGGCTCGCAAGGGTGATATGAAACTTACAGATTTCGCTGAATACGTGAAATAAGATCACAATTATTATAAAAAGAAGGTGAGAACTTATCGTTCTCACTTTTTTTTCATTATTTTGAAACATCCTTTATAGTTTTTTTAAAGATAAATGATTATCTTTGCATCATCTTTCAACAGAATTATCAAATAACTAAAAACAATATGTACAAAACTATGAACAAGAATCTGAACACTGTTCGGGTACGGATGTCTGTCTGCGCCCTAACTCTCATCGCGTGTCTTGCACCTATGAAGTCGCATGCACAGCTATCGTCTAACCCTGATAAGTTCCTCGGGAACATCACAACAAGGTACCAAATGGATGCTGGGGGCGGCGTAGAGCCGTATTACAAGCTCTGGAACCAGGTTACTCCTGAGAACGAATCAAAGTGGGGGTCGGTAGAAGGTACAAGAGGTAGTTTTAACTGGGGATGCGACACACCCTTTAACTATGCCAAGAAATATGGGTTCACCTATAAGTTCCATGCGTTCGTATGGGGAGCTCAGTACCCGAACTGGTTTAGTAATAGCTTGTCCATCAATGAGCGTTATAATGCCATTGTAACATGGTTTGATGCCATCAAAAACAAATATCCAACATTACCATTGATTGACGTTGTTAACGAGGCCGTAGGTATGCACCAGCAGGGTAATCCGCTGATGAAGGAGTCGCTGGGAGGTGGTGGCAAGACTGGCTACGACTGGCTCATCAGAGCCTTTGAAATGGCCTATGAGCGCTATCCGGATGCCATCTTGATATACAACGACTACAACACGTTCCAGCATGACACTAATAATTACCTCGAACTTGTCAGGACACTGCGCGATTTTGGTGCTCCCATCGATGCCTACGGAAACCAGTCGCATGATGTTGATGATATCAGCGTGGATAAACTGAAAAGCTCGATGAAAACGCTGAATGACGGCTTGAAGATGCCGATGTATATCACGGAGTTGGATATCAACGTCGCTGATGACAATGCACAAAAGAAGCAATATGAAAAGATATTCCCTCTCATGTGGGAAGCAGAGCACTGTGCTGGT
Source organism: Prevotella sp. (assembly GCA_045114185.1). Lineage (GTDB taxonomy): Bacteria > Bacteroidota > Bacteroidia > Bacteroidales > Bacteroidaceae > Prevotella. Next base: position 74,890 of record JBGUJY010000024.1, read on the forward strand.
GTCACTGTCTGGGGATATATTCATGGAGCCACGTGGGTAAGCAACTCGGGTATCATTAAGAACGGTAAGGATCGTCCTGCCATGACCTGGCTGCGCGAGTATATGCAAACCGATGCTGCTAAGAATGCCAAGAGTCCTTTCCCAGGAATGGTGAAAGAGGCTTCTGTTTATGTAAGACCTGCTGACATGTATGTGGCTAAGGGCGACAAACTGCCTATCAAGGTACGTGCAAGTATGGCCACCAAGGCTATCGAGAAGATTGACCTCTATGTAGGTGAAGAGCTGATTGCCACCATGACAGAGGCTCCCTATGTGACTGAATATGCTGTTCCGGTAGATGCCGATACTGGATGGAAGGAACTGAAGGCTGTTACCACAGCTACCGACGGTTCAACCTACGAGCGTTTCTCGCGTTTCAACGTACTCAATTCAACAGAACTGAGAGAGCCTTTCAATGGAGTCCCGGTTGAACTACCTGGTACTATTAATGTGACTGAATTCGACAAAGGTGCTCAAAAAGTAACTTACAACAACGCTTCACGCTCTGCCACTGCATCCATGCAGTCAGACGGCTGGATGGAATACACAGTTGATGTGAAGGAAGATGGACTCTACTCGTTTGATGCAGAGATTGCCTCTACGAGTTCGTCTGGTGTCTTCCACCTAGCTGAATACTCTATGGACGGATTGGAATACCTCTCTGATTTTATTGCTGTACCAAAGACTGGCAGCAAAGACAATTTCCAGACTATGCATTATGCCCTCAAGAAAGAACTGACAGCTGGTCGCCACAAAATTTGTGTGAATATCGATAAGGGAGGCTTCTATCTCAAGAGTCTTACTTTCCAGAAAGACAGCCAGAACGATGATATTGATATCAGCTTCTCAGAAGATTGTCCTGTAGCCATTCTTGGTGGCGAGAAAGCTACTATCACGATTAACGCATCATCGAAGACAAGCACCATTGCTAATGTAAAGATATATGTTAACAATCTGCTGACAACCACGCTGACAGAAGCTCCTTATATCTTTGAAATTGAGCCTGAGAACCAAGGCAAATATACCATCATGGCCATCGCAACAGATGCCAATGGCATGTCAAAGACAGCTTCTTATATCCTGAACGTCAATCCCAAGCGTGAACCATTTGCGAAGGCAGGACCCTTTGCTATTCCTGGAGTGCTGCAAGCCGAATACTACGACAAGGGTGGCGAAAGTGCCGCTTATCATGATAACGATGTCAATAATCAAGGCGATGCCAATTTCCGTACCAGCGAAGGCGTAGACATTGTAAACGGTAATGGTGGAAGAGCCCTCGGCTATACGAATACTGGTGAATGGGTAGAATACACCATCGATGTACAAGAAGCAGGAACCTATTCCTTTAAGGCTATCGTTTCTTCCGGCACAACCAATTCAGGATTCTCTATCAACCTGAATAAAGACGGCAAGATTACGAAACTGGCTGATGTCAAGGTTCCTCAGACGGGTAGTAACAGTTGGGATACCTACACAACAGTTGAGGGTACCTTGAGCGAACCGTTGGAGGCTGGTGAGCAGATACTTCGCCTCGTGATTACTGGTTCTAACTGTAATATTGATCGGATCCAGTTTATCAACACGGCAACCGGTATCGTTGATCTTACCAACGATGTTTCCGTATCTCCACAGAACAGTTACGATCTCTTCGGACGTAAGGTGAACGCTAGTTACAAGGGTATCATTATTAAGAACGGTAAAAAAGTTATCAACAAATGAAAAAGATTATATCATTAATCGCTGTGCTGCTGGCATTCGTACTGAATGTCAGCGCACAGAATCAAGTGGGTGCAGACGCTCCACAACTGGAGTTCGTCATGCAACTGAAAGTGACATTGGGTGAGAGTTACTCTTGTGGTGAGACACAACATGGTCGTCGTACCGTTATTCCCATCACAGGAGGAACCTTTGAAGGTCCTAACATCAAGGGAACCATCCTGAATGGCGGTGCTGACTATCAGTTGGCAAGCGGAGGTCGTACGGAGATTGAGGCCATCTACAGCATTAAGACCGATGATGGTATCTATATCCATATCCGTAACAGAGGTATCATCGCTTCTGGCGGTGCTGAACAGGGTGGCAGGCCATCGTTCTATTTCAGATGCGCTCCTCAGTTTGAGGCACCCGCTGACAGCAAGTATGCTTGGCTGAACAACTCACTCTTCCTCTGTGCGCCCTCGTTCTCACAAGGTTTCCAGGGCATCGTACTGAATGTTTGGAGAGTAAAATAACATAATGGAAATATGAAAGGAGTATTACGAGTCGGTATTATCGGAACAGGATGGATTGCCGAGAAGGCTGTCATCACGTTGAATGGACTCACAGAATGTGAATGCTATGCTGTTGCTTCACGTTCGTTAGAGAAGGCTGAGGCATTTGCCAAGCAATGGAATGTGAAGAAGGCATATGGTTCCTATAGTGAACTGATTGCGGATGAGGCGGTTGATCTCGTGTATGTAGGCACGCCTCATTCGCATCATTTTGATGTCACCAAGGAAGCGCTGCTGAATGATAAACCTTGTCTGGTGGAGAAAGCTTTCATGGCCAACTACAGACAAGCTGCTGAGATCGTCAAACTGGCGCATGAACGGAAGGTCTTCCTTGCCGAGGCTATCTGGACACGCTATCAGCCTGTTGTTAAGATGGTACGCGACCTGATCAATAGCGGTCGTATAGGAACACCCCGTCTCGTCACGGCCACACTAGGCTATTCCATGGGTGATAAGCCCCGCATCATGCGTGCTGACCTCTGTGGCGGTGCCTTGTTGGATTTAGGGGTCTATGCCTTGAACTTCGTACGTATGTTCTTCCCTGCGAACATTGTTCAGATAGAGAGCCAGTGTGTGAAGAGCAAGACGGGTATGGATCTGACAAACGCCTTCAGTCTGGTATTGGAAGATGGCTTGCTTTGTAACCTGCAATCGAGTGCCGCCTGTGTAGGCGATAATATTGGCGTGATTGCAGGCACTGACGGAAACCTGATCATCGACAATATCAACAATCCGCAGAAGATAACAGTAAATACTCACGACCGTGAGTTCGTGGAGGATATCCATGTGCCACAACAAATCACGGGTTATGAATACCAGTTCCTGGCTTGTCGTGAAGCACTGATTGAAGGACTGCTGGAGCCCCGTGAGATGCCGCACGAAGAAACACTCTATATCATGCAACTCATGGATGACTTCCGGAAGAAATGGGGCGTACACTACCCCATGGATGATGTTTCCTAACGAGCACCTTTTCTCATTCAGGATGTACGAACTGAATCAGCGTGCCATCCTGCCCAACTTTCAGATTCACCCTACAACCTTCCACCATCGGATAGTTCCATCCGCTATGATGACCGACAGGGAAGTCATAGCAGATGGGAATGTTGTAGTGCTGTAAGTACTCGTGAAGCATCTCGTACATATCAGCAAAGCCACTCTCTGGATACTTGTATTTGGAGAAATGTCCCACAATAATACCATTCAACTTGGAGAGAATACCACGGATCTCCAACTGATGAAGCATACGGTCAACCTTTGACATCGACTCATCCGTATCCTCGATGAAGAGTATCAACCCCTCATCCACACGGTTCAGGAAATCATATTGAGAACCCGCCATGCCACAGAAAACGGAGAAATTACCGCCAACAAGCAGTCCGGTGGCTTCTCCTTGCTGGTTTAACGGATGGGCTGGTGCCTGATAGGCAGGAAGCACACCTTGTAACAACTTGCGAAGGATCATATTCACTGAGTCACGCTCTCCCCGCATAGCAATGCCATCACACATCGAACTATGGATACTCATTACCCCTGCCGATACCTCTGCACTATGTAAGGCCGTTACGTCACTGAACCCCATCACCCACTTTGGATGATTACGGAACTCTTGTAAGGGGATACGTTGTAGCACCTGAACAGCACCATCACCGCCACGACTACAGATAATGGCTTTCACTGAAGGATCTCTCAATGCCCATAGCATATCCGCAGCACGTTCATCAGCCGTTCCTGCGAAACCATGATAACTGCTCATTGCGTGAGCACCTACCACGGGTATATAGCCCCATGAGCGAAGGGTAGCACAACCTTTTGCCACGGTGGCAGAATCAGGCACACTCGATGGTGAGATCACGGCAATCGTATCGCCTGTCTTCAAGGAAGCAGGCATTACAGATTGCTGAGCCTCAACACCCAAGCAAATGACCATTAACAGGGTCAGGATGATATGTCGGATTACCCGCTGCATTTATCTCTTCTCGATCTTCACATCATTCTTCTTGATGAACAGGTAGTCATGACCTGTTTTCAGGACATAATAGTCTTCGTGCTCATCATACTGGTCGGCAATGATAGTACCTTTGGGGACGGTGGTGAACACAGGATCTTCACCCTCACCCACATAGTTCTCCCCATAGATAGGCATCTTGTCACGGTTGGCAATCATCACGGTCTTACCTTTTCCGTCATACCAATTCTGAGAACCCAAGTATTTATTATATACCCATCCAGTAACTCCATCCACACTGATCTTACTCCATGTGTTTCCTTTCTCAAGTAACACACCCGAGCCAAGTCCATGCATCTGTCCGTATAGTTTCGTAAGAACCTTCGACTTGGTTGAAGCCCCAGCCCTGACATTCAGGAAACCATCGTCTGAGGTAGCATAGACCACTGTGAATGCCTTCGGCTTCTGTGCGCTACTACCAGTCTTTGTTGCGGATGACTGTCCTCCAATGGCGTAAGTATAGAGATTGTTGTTGTAGTCAACAACATAGAGCAACTCTCTGCCGTTCTTCTCCTGCAGTTCCATATACTCTACCTTATATACCATAGGAAGCTTACTATAGACCTTCCCTGTCAGTTTATCGAGCATGAACAGGTACTTATTCTCAGAGGTAAAGCCATACGAGCAGAATACATACTTGTCGTTGAGGATGAAGATATCGTTACTCACCAGATAATCTGTTTCCCAAACAAGACGGTTGTCACCTACACTATAGCAATAGAGCTTGCTGCCCTTTCCATTGATCATGCTGGAATAACTGGGACAAGCCATATTGAAAAGCAGATGATGGTTGTCTGCATCCCAGCGCACATCCTGCACCTCACAATAGCTGTTGTTAGTGATGTCGCACAGATTTAGCACATGCAATGGCTTAAGTTCAAAGTCGTAGATAACTACTACGAATTTATAGTCATCGGCAGCCAACGGCAATCTGAACAATCCCATCCACCCGATGTCTATCGGTTCAGAGATAAACAAAAACAGACCTTCTGTCTCTGGAACCTTTGGTAAATCCGGACGCCGTACTTCTTCACGAAGACGATAGATATAACCATTGGGTTTGTTTTTGGTGGATACACTTTCTGTTTTCCAATCAGAACCATAACGGTTGATGGGAATGAGTCTTTGTGCCATAACGGTGCTAAGCACCATCATCATTGCCATCAGGCAGAATACACGTTTTTTCATACCTCTTTTATATATCTTTATAGACCTCTTGCCCTAAGCAGACTGGAAGCATCAGGACTCTTCATTCCTGTAAAATCGGTGAACATCTGCATCAGGTCGCCCGTATTACCCCTGCTTAGGATCTTGTCACGGAAATCCTGTCCGGTCTCAGGAGCCAACGCACCGCGTTTAGCAAAGACATCGGCAATATTGTCTGCCAGCACCTCTGTCCACAAATAACTGTAGTATCCTGCAGCATAGCCACCACCCCATACATGGTTGAAGTAACTGGTATAATAACGAGGAGGAATCTGGGCATCAAGGAGCCCTACCTGGCGCAAAGCCTCAGTCTCGAAGGCACCAGCCTGCTCAGCCGTAGGAATCTTGTCAGAGGGGAGCATATGCCAAGCCAGATCGACACAAGTAGCCGCCAGGTTCTCACCCAAGGCATAGGCTGTCTGGAATGTAATCGATTGCAGCATGCGCTCCTTCAGACTGGCAGGCATTGACTCACCAGTCTTGTAATGACGGGCATAATGATCGAATACCTCTGGGATGGCAGCAAACGACTCATTGAACTGCGATGGCATCTCAACGAAGTCACGAGCCACTGATGTACCGCTCAGCTTATTATACTGACAGTCTGATAGAATGCCGTGCAGTGCATGTCCGAACTCATGGAACATCGTGGTTACCTCATCCCATGTTAGCAGAGAAGGTTGTCCCTCGGGGGCCTTAGCATTATTGCACACGTTGAAGATGATGGGCAGTTGCTGACGCTGACGACTCTGCTTGGCAAAGCCATCCATCCATGCTCCACCACGTTTGGTGGGACGACGGAAATAGTCGCAATAGAACAAGGCTTTTGACTGTCCATCCTTATCGAACACCTCAAAGGCCTTCATGTCGGGATGATATGTTGGGATATCTGTGCGCTCTTTGAACGTCAGTCCGTAGGCACGATTGGCGGCATAGAAGACACCATTTAAGAGTACGCTATCAACATTAAAATAAGGCTTCACCTCCTCATCAGAGATATCCAACTGCTCCTTCTTCATCTTGGCAGAATAGTAGAAACGATCGTAGGGCTGTAACTGGAAGTCGGCACCCTCCGTCTTACGGGCATATTCTTCTATGGCCTTTGTCTCGGCCTGAGCCTTGGGAGTATATTCGCGAATCAGGTTCTTAAGGAAGGCATAGACATTATCCGGGGTCTTTGCCATGGTCTTCTCAAGCGAATAGGATGCATAGTTCGGATACCCCATAATCTCTGCCTGCTCTGCCCGCAACTTGGCAATCTCAACGACTAACGGATAGGTATTGTACTTGCCTGATCCATCAGCACGGTGAATAGACGCCTCATAGACCTGACGGCGCAGGTCACGGTTGTCAAGACTGGCCAACAGCGCCTGCTGGGTGGTGTTGACGATGACGATGGCATAGGGTGCTTTCTTATCACGGCTCTCAGCATCCTTGGCACATTGGGCGATATCGGCCTCACTAAGACCAGCCAACTGCTCTTTGCTGTCAACCCACACCACGGCATCATTGGTAGCATCTGGTAACATATCACCCCACTGCTGCTGCAGGTCTGAGATGCGCATATTGATCTCTTTCATACGTGCCATTTTATCATCAGGCAACAACGCACCTTTTCTGACAAAGTCCTTGTAGGTCTCTTCCAACAGTTTCTTATCTTCGCCCTGAAGAGAATCATGTTCCCGTTCATAGACTTGTTTGATGCGTTCAAACAAGGCTTTGTTAAATGATATCTCATTCTCAAGGTCTGTCAGCATCGGTGTAACCTTCTTTTCTGTCTCACCAATTTCGGGAGTCTTATCGGCTTCTACCAAGGCAAAGAAAGTACGCGTCACACGGTCAAGCGTCTTTCCACTCTCCTCAAAGGCAAGGATGGTATTCTCGAACGTAGCAGAATCCTTGTTCTCTGTTATCTGGGCTATCTCATCCTTAGTCTGCTGAATGGCAATCTCAAAGGCTGGCAGATAGTCAGACGGTTTGATCTTACTGAAATCGGGAGCACCAAACGGTATTGTGCTCTCTTGTAACAACGGGTTTTCACGCTGGGTTTCCTGACAAGCAGTGAGCTGCATCATGGAGGTTGACAGCACTGCTACCGAAATTCCGAGGGTCATCAATTTCTTCTTCATATGATTGGGTTTTTAGTTTTATGTCCGCTATAATGGTCTGTTTGCACGACCCATATTAGGGTGCAAATATAGAAAAAAGAACTGGCATATTCAAGAAAAAGGGAAAAATCTTAAATGATAATTGCTGTTTTATGAGAAAAGATGTAACTTTGCACTCTGACAAAACTCAATCCTATTAACACTATCAAAAGAAATGAAAAACTTTAGAATCTCGCTCCTGGTAGCGATGCTCATCTTAGGCGGTGCCTTATCATGGGCAGGAAAAGTTGACAAAGCAGTCAACATCAAAGTAGGTAACAAAACACGCAAGTATCGTCTTTACGTTCCTGAGAACGTGAAGGAAAACACGGCATTGGTATTCTGCCTCCACGGCACTGGCGGTTCATCCGATAACAAACAGCCGGCCTTCGATGCCATTGCCAATTCCGAAGGCATCATCGTGGTCTATGGACACGGAGAGAATGTGAAATTCCCATTCTTCGGCAATATGAGTCTGCCAGGCTGGAACTCCACAGGCGAATGGAGTGGTGATATCGATTATATCAAAGCCATCATCGAGGATGTGGCAACCAACTATAGTATTGACCGCAAGCGCATTTATTGTTGCGGCTTCTCTAATGGCGGTATGATGACTTATACTGTGGCCAACCTCTTGGGTGATGTGTTCGCTGCCTATGCTTCCATCAGCGGTTACCCCATCAACGAGTTCCATCTCCATCATACAGGAGCACGTCCCGTTCCCTTCTTACATATCCACGGCACCACTGATGACCTTGTGAAGTCGGCCTATGTATCGAAGATCATTGATAATATCGTGGCGCGCAACGGCTGCAACCCTGTTCCGGAAGTAACCAAGGTATCAGGTAAGTTCACAAAGAATGTGTATGCGGCAGGCCAAGGTGGCTTCCCCATCGTATTCTATTCCATCAATGGTATGGGACATTCTCCTGAAACCAATAGTACCGAGGATGGCAATGCCAGCAAGACCATGTGGAACTTCATGAAACAATACACCCTCGATGATGCTTGCGATTACACCTTGAAGTGGCGTCCATGCATCGAGCAGGAAGGATGGGAACCTCAGAAGCACGGATGGACCATCAACTCAGGTACTACCATCTGCTCCTTCGGTAAAGAACAGAACACAGATGCCAACGCCAATGTCTATCCCTCACTGCAGTTCATCAAAGGCGATTACCGCCTCACCTTCAATGCCATCGGTGAGTCTGGGAAGACAGTCACCGTGCAACTCAAACGACTGGCTGGACAGAAAGACGTGGTGTTCGAGCAGACTGTTGGGGTAGGCGAAAACTTAGCAATCGATTTCAACATCCCTGACGAATGGGCTGAGTTCAATATCTCCTTCACTAAAGAGGATGCTGAAGACGATATCGCCATCACCGGCATTGAGGTTCATTCCATCAACGGGACAACAGGCATCAACGAGATACACAGCGACGCAACATCAAGTGCCGCAGGCATCTATAGTATTTCAGGAGCCCGTATGAACAGTCTTACACAAGGCATCAACATTATCAAAGGTCAGGATGGCAAGACCAGAAAAGTATTAAGTCGTTAAAGCAGATGATACAACCACAATTGGATTTTTACGATATGGGAGGTAACGTAACCGCCTTTAGCAGCACCCGTCACGGTGGCTGCAGTAAAGGTCGTTATGCTGCATTCAATATCAACCGTTATTGTGGCGATCAGGAAGAGGACATCCACGCGAATCGCCTGGCACTGTGCCAATTACTTGGTGTCAGCGATGACCGTCTGATCATGCCTCATCAGGTTCATCTGACAAAGACTATTTGCATCGATGAGCAGTTTCTGACTCTTCCTGCCACGGGAAGGCAGGAGGAGTTGGAAGGTGTGGATGCATTGATAACGAACCTCATCGGAGTATGTATAGGGGTATCAACGGCCGATTGCATCCCTATACTACTCTATGACAAAGAGCACCATGCCGCATGCGCCATTCATGCCGGCTGGCGGGGCACTGTCAAACGTATCGTGATAAAGGCTGTGGAAACCATGATGAAAGCCTACGGCACCATTCCCGAACAACTACGGGCACAGATAGGTCCCGGCATCAGCCTCGACAGTTTCGAGGTAGGCGATGAGGTCTATGAAGCCTTCCTGCAGGAAGGTTTCGACCTGCCGACCATCAGTGAGAGAATGGAGAAATGGCACATCAACCTCCCTGAGTGCAACCGTCAGCAACTGATGGCAGCAGGACTCCTTCCAGAGTACATCGCCGTCTCACCAGTATGCACCATGAAACAATCTGCCGATTATTTCTCCGCCCGTTGTCTGGGCATCAATTCAGGCAGGATCTTCACGGGGATCTTACTCAAGGACTAACTAACTGATTTCAATTATTTGTCAGAATGATACCACCATTTGGCTGCATCGTGATGGTTGCCCTACCTTTTTTGTCAACCTTCAGTTGACGAAGTTGTGATTCTCTATTGGCATCATCCACATAGTAGTTAACCGTCTGACCTTTCCACTCAGGCATTTCTATCGTCAATGTCTTAGCCTCTGACTCAGCGTTCAGACCAGCCACATACCAGTTGTCACCATGACGACGGGCCAATACCACGTACTTGCCTGGATAACCGTCAAGGAAGCGTGTATCGTTCCATGTTGTCGGCACCTTCTTCAGGAAGTCAAGTTCAAACTGCGGCAGTTCCTGCAGGTTGTTGGGCTGGATGGCAATACATTGGATAGGTGTCTGTGTAACGATGGCTACAGCCATTTCGAAGATGTCTGTAGTGTAGCGACGATGACGACTCTTATTGTCGCGTGAAAGAAACTTATTCATAATCGTACCGCCCCAGTCCATTGGTCCCATGGCATTACGGATGAAGGGGTGCAGACAAAGTTCAAAGGCCTCGCTCTTGGCATGTCCCTCGGAGAAGAAGACATTCTCTGAAGCGAGCACAGCCTCGGAAGCTACATAGTTGGGGTACATGAATTCCCAACCACGCGGCATGGTACAGCCGTGGAAGATGACCTGCAGACCATAACGGTTGGCATCGAAAAGGATGTCCTCATAGAGCTGCATCGTGGGCTGCTTGTCACCACCGAAGAAATCAACCTTGATACCCTTCACGCCAATCTTCTGAAGCCATGCCATCTCCTTGTCACGGGCAATGGCCGTTGACATACAGTCGCGCGGTGTCTGTGGGGCATCGTTCTCGTAACCGTTGGAGTTATACCATAACATCAGTGATACACCCTTCGACTGAGCATATTTCGACAACTCCTCTACTCTATCACGACCAATACGTTGGTCCCACCAGTTATCAACGAGACAGTATTCAAAGTTCATGGCTGCAGCGAGATCGATGAACTGCACCTGATCGTCGTAATTGATAGACTCATCCTGCCATACGAGCCACGACCAGGTGTAGCGACCAGGTTTGTATTCCTGAGAGGCTTCATACTTAGATGACAATAGTCCTATACCAGCCATATTCTCCACAATAGGCTTCAGTGAAGCACCGATAACAATGGTACGCCACGGAGTGGTATAAGGTAGTGGGATACCAACATACGGTGTTCCGTTGCCATTGTTTTCACCAGCTTGTGGGAAGGCAATGGTGTAACCTGTTTCCGGATGATAATCACTCAGGTGAGAGCCAACGTAACTGCCATCAACACCTACCTCGCTAACAAGTACCCAGGCATTGGAAGAACCTGCGGTCTTCCCAGATTTTCCAGAAACTGAAACCGGCACACGGAACAAACATGGGAAAGTATATCCTTGTCCGAAACGCGATTTGTCGGTCATCGGAGCATCGGCCTTATAGTCCTCCTCATAACTAGGTTTTGTGCGCTCCCAGCCCGTCATCGGACCTATCTGTGGACAAAGGAACGTGCTGGTGCCATCAGGGAACTTGAATGAAGACACCTCGCGAAGAATAACCCCGCACTTGGGATTCTCACCATGACGAGGGATCTCATAACAGTAAGACACGCTGTTATTCGTCATATGGAACACCACCTTCATTTTCTGTCCTTTGGCATTTGTGAACTCTACAGTATAGCGTTCTGCATTTTGTGAAACCTTTGATTTCTTCGAAACCGGTCGGTTGGATTGATAGGAGATGTCCCTGAACTCCATCTTAGAGTCGCCCATCTTCAGGTTCTTCGTAAAGTCGCCGAAATCAGCCTCAAAGCCTAAACGTGACGTTTCCATTACCTGCATGCCATCGTATCTGATGTCGTAGGTGGCCAGTCCGCCATTATCACTAATTGTTAATTCGATGCGACCGTTGGCCGTCACCCAAGCCCTTGTCTCTGCCATCAGTGTGATGGTTGTCAGCAAAACCACTGCTAAGGTAAATAGTCTCTTCATGGATACTTGATTTTTGTTCATGGAGCAAATATACTAATTATTTTATAAATGATCGAAAACTGTCTGATAAAATGCCGCTTTCTTCTCTATCGTCATCGGATAAGCCCGCGAAGAACTTGGCATACGATAGAGTCGTAACACTCGTCCCTCAAAATGGATGGGCACGAAGGTTCCCACCTTGGGTTCTTCCACGCCCATCTGCTGAGCGCAAAGTGATGTGGCCAACTGACCCGCTGTGACAATCGTTGTGCATTGGGGTATTTGGCGCAAGAGGAATTGAATATCGGTTTGTTTCACCACCTGAAGATCCTTGTCGCTGGCCGTATTCTTTGTGCGGATGATTTGTGTACAGGTATCGTAGAGAGCGATGCCACGCGATGTGAGAAACGCCTTGAGATCATCCAGTCGATAGTGCCGTCCATCGTCTGCCACAAAGTGTTGCTTATCGCCAAAGAAACAGTATCCCACAATACGCCACATATCGTTGGTAAAGTTAGGATAATAGAAGGGCATAGACCATCGCTTCTCAGCAGGTGGAAACGTACCCAGCATCAGCATCTTTGCTCCTTCGGGCAGGAAAGGATCGAAAGGATGGTGTTCTATCGCGGGATTCATGGGTCAGTCATCCTTGATTTTGATTTCACAATTGTCGAGTGACTCGATGATGGCCATTGACTCGATGCGCTGAATGCCCTGCTCATAGAGATATTGGCGACCATGCTGGAACTCCTTTTCGATGAGGAAGCCCATGCCCATGAGGGTGGCTCCGGCCTGTTGACAGAGGTCGATAATGCCTTTGCCCGCATTACCGTAAGCTAAGAAATCATCGATAAAGAGCACACGGTCGTCAGATGTAAGGTAGTCACGACTGATGATCATGGTGTACTCGCTTTGCTTGGTAAAGGAGTGTACGATGCTGACATACATATCAGCCATTGTTGAGGGACGCTTCTTCTTGGCAAAGACCACTGGCAATCCCATCAGATAGCCTAGCATAACGGCTGGAGCTATACCTGAAGCCTCGACAGTTATAATCTTGTTGATGTCGAGATCGGCAAAGCGACGGATAAACTCGATGGCCACCTGTTTCATCAGATATGGATCCATCTGATGATTAATGAAACGGTCAACCTTCAGGATGCCTCCTTCCAGGCATTTCCCATCGTTGAGGATTCGGTCACATAATACTTTTAATGCCATAGTAGTTAATGATTATGTTATGGTTTTTTCTTTTGAAACCGCAGGAAGAGTCCTGCGAGGATTGTTCCACTGATGCTGTGCCAGGCGCAAGAGATGGCACAAGGTAATACTGAGAGCGGTTGGGCAGCAAAGAAGGTGCCTGCAAGAACTGTGGCCAGTCCTGCATTCTGCATACCCACCTCTATAGAGATCGTGCGCTTCTTGGCTGTATTAAATCCTGCCAATCGTCCTGCCGTCCATCCCAGCAGATAACCGAGCGAGTTGTGACAGAACACCACCGCAAAGGTCCAGATAAAGAGCCACAGACCGCGAGCCACGAGATTATCGTGCACAGTACTAATAACACCACCCACGATACAGGCCAGACAGATGACACTGAGTCCTGGCATCAGAGATTGAACGGTGGGGAAACTCTTGCGGTTGGAATAGATATAATTCAAAAAACAGCCGATTCCAACGGGGATAATCGTAACGATCAGGATATTCAGGAACATTCCGACTGCATCAATCTCAATGATCTCACCAGCGGTTAGTTCCATCAGCAAAGGAGTCATCACGGGAGCCAACAAAGTGGAGGTGCAAGTCATTCCTACAGAGAATGCCACATCTCCATGACAAAGGTACGACATGATGTTACTTGATACGCCTCCCGGGCAACAACCCACCAACAGGATTCCTAAAGCCAAAGCGGGTTCCAGATGGAAGATCCGAACCAATAGCCAGGCCACACAAGGCATCACCAAGAACTGCGCACAAGCACCTATCAGGATATCTCCCGGACGACGGGCTAGGATGCGGAAATCTTGAGTGGTCAACGTCAATCCCATGGTCAACATGATAATTCCCAAAATCACTGTCTGTGTAGTGCCCCGCACCCATACAAACAGGTCGGGCACAAAGAAGGTCAGCACGGCAACGGCTGTCACAAACAGCGAAGCATGCTGCGCTAACTGGCGACTGAGCGTTTGGAGTGACTGTATCATATCTCCTTTTGTTCCTGTATATTGGTTTATGAACGCAAAAGTATAAAGAATATCAGAAACTGCCAAAACTTCAGGGTAGTTTTCAAATAAAATGCTGGTTGTTTTGCGTTTCAGGAATAATTGCTTACTTTTGTAACAACTAAAACAAAGAAAGATGAAAAAGACAACTATCATACTACTGATGGCATTGTGCGTTTCTTCGATGAGTATCGCACAGACATCGTTGAAACCGCGACTTGTTGTATGTACGGATATCGCTCCTGCCGATGTGGAACCCGATGATATGGAATCGATGGTACGACTGATGTCATACGCTGATTTGTTTGAGATCGAGGCGTTAATCACGACGGTGGGATGGAACTGTGATCCCTATCCGTTGGAGTGGTCACAGTATCTGTATCGCGTGATTACTGCTTATGCCAAGGATGTGCCGAATTTGATGAAGCGTTCCGGACAAAAGAAGTTTCTCTCGATAAAAAAGGAAAACACCAAACAAAAAGTTGGCTACTGGCCCAGTGCAGAGTATATCACCAATCGTGCTGTGATGGGTAGCATGTATGGTGGCATCCGCTCGATTGGTGAGCGCAACGACTCACCAGGCAGCGAACTGCTAATCCGTCTGGCTGATGAAGATGATGATCGTCCTATCTATGTTGCCGCCTGGGGTGGAGCAAACACTTTAGCACAGGCCATCTGGCGTGTTCAGCAGACACGCTCTGAAGAAGAGGTAAAAGCATTCGTCCGCAAGTTCCGTATCTATACCATCACGGATCAGGATATGGATTACGCCCATCGGATGGATCGTGCCCGTAGTTCGCATCAGTGGCTGCGCCGCGAATTCAAAGATGATCTCCAGTTTATCTGGGACGAGGGCACATGGCAGGAGCAGTGCGAGTTAGGCAAACGAAACTGGAGTCTTCATCAGCAACTCATCCAAGGCAAGGGTGCTTTGGGCAAGGAATATCCTACCTATAAATGGGGTGTAGAGGGCGATACGCCGAGTTTTCTTTATCTGATGCCTAATGGGTTGAACAACCCGGAGGATCCTTCACAGGCAGGATGGGCTGGCTATCACCAGCGTGGCATCTGTCCTGATTCTCTCACTACGGCTTGGACCAGTTGGCAAGAGCCCGTCCGTAGTATCAGTGTTGGTTATAAAAAGCACTTCTATCCCGATGAAATCAATGATTTCCTAGCTCGCATGCAGTGGGCTGACCAAGGGCGCGGTAACCATAACCCGCTTGTTGTGGTGAACGGTCAAAAGGACCTATCTCCCTTAGAACTGCAGGTAAAGGTGGGTGATACCATTCGTCTGGATGCATCCCGCTCTTCTGATCCTGATGGCGATACCCTCAACTTCCTTTGGTGGCAACAACCTGAAATCGGTTCATGTACATTGGATATTAGTAATCCCGACAAGGCAGTGACTACCATTCACGTTCCTCAGAATGCGCTACCCACGACCTGTCACCTCATCTGTGAAGTACACGACAACGGTCCCTACCACCTTGTGGCATACAAAGCGATCAACCTGACAATAATAAAATGAAACGGTTACGGTTACAGCTGTAACCATGTAACCATTTAGTCCTTTAGGAAAGATTACTATTATTATAAACACATAATAATCAATATCTTATAAAACAATTCAACAAATTGTTTACCTCTGCGCGGTTACGGTTACAGTTGTAACCATGTAACCTTTTGTGATTCCAACAGTCACATGGTCACAGCTGTGACCATGTGACCATTTGCATGGAATTAGAGGGCATTACCATATAACTTACGGGGCGAAACCATAAGGAATAAGGGAGAAAACCGCCTCTTTTCCATTGTTTGCCTATACCCAAACGATCTGTCGCCTATACGCAAACGATCGTGCGGCTATAGCCAAATTGAATCGCATAAGAAAACTATCATCCCCCTATGCTACGAATCTCATGCTGATGGCATTGGAGAGTATTGCCTCGTAACCGTCATCGGTCTTGGTGAGGTTTACAATTTGCACGTCACCGAAGAGATTCTTAACTTTCTGGGCCATGGGCTCTGACACCAGGGTTTGTGGCACTGCTTCGAGGTGGCAATTCACCGACTTCCAATCGCCGAACACATTAAAATCGATCTCAGTTCCGTCATTGAGGTTGATCGTATAAGCAGCTCCCATTGAATCGATATTCATCTCTGCATAAGCAATTGTCTTGTGCGGGAAATTTTTCAGTACGAAGGTCTTGGCGGGCATGGGTAACTGTTCTACGAAGATCTCATTGGCATTTACCTTGCTTGAAACTGCGCTGGTCATCAGGCCTGCAACTCTTGCGAAAAACATATTTGTCTGCTTCATAACTGTATATTTTTAATGTTTATTATTTTCAGTTTGTTCTGATTTTCGATACAAAGATAAGGCAGTATTTGATGGGTTCCAACCATTTTTGCGTTTTTCGTTTCAGTTTGTTGCGACACAGACCGTTATTAGCGACAAATCCAGCGAAAGCCCCTTAAAATTGTCGCGTAGAGTATCTACAAATGAAATAAGAGCACCACAGAATCCTCTGCAGCGCTCTTATTATAACAAGGTGTTACGAACTAACTTAGTTCTGCTCTCACTAATCGCTAAGCTTGGCCTTTATGAACTCACGGTTCAGGCGGGCGATGTTAGCAATGGTCTCGTTCTTCGGGCATACAGCCTCACAGGCACGAGTGTTGGTACAGTTACCAAAGCCAGCCTCTTCCATGGCGAGCATCATTGCCTTGGCACGCTTAGCAGCCTCTACACGACCCTGGGGAAGCAGGGCGAGCTGAGAAACTTTGCTTGATACGAACAGCATAGCAGAACCGTTCTTACATGCAGCTACGCAAGCACCACAGCCGATGCAAGAAGCGCAGTCCATTGCCTCGTCAGCATCTTCCTTCGGAATCAGGATAGCATTAGCATCCTGAGCCTGTCCAGTACGGATTGTGGTATAACCACCAGCCTGGATAATCTTATCAAAGGCGTTGCGGTCAACCATACAGTCCTTGATTACAGGGAAGGCAGCAGAGCGCCATGGCTCAACGGTGATCACATCACCATCATTGAAGCGACGCATATAAAGCTGACAGGTGGTGGCACCACGCTCAGTGAGTCCATGAGGCGTACCGTTGATATACAGTGAGCACATACCGCAGATACCCTCGCGGCAGTCGTGGTCGAACACGAATGGCTCCTTGCCTTCGTTGATGAGATTCTCGTTAAGAATATCGAGCATCTCCAGGAATGAAGTATCATCAGGGATGTCCTTCATCTCATAAGAGTCGAAGTGTCCCTGGTCTTTTGGCCCGTTCTGGCGCCAAAATTTGATTGTAAAGCTTATACTTTTAGCCATAATTCTTTTCTATTTTAGGCGGAGGTTACTATGATAGCAACATACCGGACCAGTTACTTAATTCTTATAATTACGTGTTTGTACCTTGATTGCCTCGTATTCCAGCGGCTCCTTGATAAGCTCAGGCTCATTGCCCTTGCCCTGGTACTCCCAGCAGCCTACGTAGAAGTAGTTCTCATCGTCGCGCTTAGCCTCACCTTCCTCGGTCTGGTACTCCTCACGGAAGTGACCACCGCAGGACTCATTACGAGAGAGGGCATCGAAAGCTACGAGCTGACCCATGGTGAAGAAGTCACGCAGGTGGATAGCCTTGTCGAGCTCGATGTTCAGACCATCCTTAGATCCAGGAACGAAGAGGTTGGAGTCGAACTCCTTCTCCAGTTCGTGCATCTTCTTCAGACCTTCCTTCAAGCCTTCAGCGGTACGACCCATACCTACATACTCCCACATGATATGACCCAGTTCCTTGTGGATAGAGTCAACAGAACGCTTACCCTTGATGTTCATCAGACGGTCGATCTCGGCATTGACTGCCTTCTCAGCCTCTTCGAACTCAGGTAGATCGGTAGATACCTTGCCCCAAATGCTCTGATCGGCGAGATAGTTCTGAATCGTATAAGGCAATACGAAATAACCATCAGCCAGACCCTGCATCAAAGCAGAAGCACCCAGACGGTTAGCACCGTGATCAGAGAAGTTACACTCACCGATAGCGAACAGACCAGGAATAGAGGTCTGCAGCTCGTAGTCAACCCAGATACCACCCATTGTGTAGTGGATAGCGGGATAGATCATCATCGGTTTGTAGTACTTCACACCGTTAATTTCATTGGCCAAGTCGCCAGGGAACACGTCGGTAATCTCCTCGTACATCTCGAAGAGGTTGCCATAACGCTGCATGATGATGTCAATGCCCAGACGGTTGATAGACTCAGAGAAGTCGAGGAATACAGCCAGACCCGTGTTGTTCACGCCGAAGCCCTTGTCGCAGCGCTCCTTAGCGGCACGAGAGGCCACGTCGCGAGGTACGAGGTTACCGAAGGCAGGATAACGGCGCTCCAGATAGTAGTCGCGATCCTCCTCAGGAATCTCCCAACCCTGCTTCGTTCCAGCCTGCAGAGCCTTGGCATCCTCAATCTTCTTGGGAACCCAGATACGACCGTCGTTACGCAGTGACTCAGACATCAGCGTCAGCTTAGACTGCTTGTCGCCATGAACGGGAATACAGGTGGGGTGAATCTGAACGTAAGAGGGATTTGCAAAGTATGCACCCTTGCGATAGCACTGAACTGCAGCAGAGCAGTTACAGCCCATAGCGTTGGTAGAAAGGAAGTAGGTGTTACCATAACCACCAGTAGCGATGACCACAGCATTGGCGCTGAAGCGAACCAGCTTACCTGTCGTCAAATCCTTGGCGATGATACCACGAGCGCGACCATCAACGATGACCACATCCTCCATCTCATAACGAGTGTACAGCTTGACCTTACCAGCCTGAACCTGACAGCTCAGAGAAGAGTAAGCACCCAACAGCAGCTGCTGACCAGTCTGACCCTTGGCATAGAACGTACGGCTTACCTGAGCACCACCGAAAGAACGGTTGGCCAGCATACCACCATACTCACGAGCAAAGGGAACACCCTGAGCCACGCACTGGTCGATAATATTGTTTGATACCTCAGCCAGACGATAGACGTTGGCCTCACGAGCACGATAGTCACCACCCTTCACGGTGTCGTAGAACAGACGATAGACAGAGTCACCATCGTTCTGATAGCATTTGGCAGCGTTGATACCACCCTGAGCGGCGATAGAGTGAGCGCGACGGGGAGAGTCCTGAATACACAGGTTGATCACATTGAAGCCCATCTCACCCAGTGAAGCGGCAGCAGAAGCACCAGCCAGACCAGTACCAACCACGATCACATCCAGCTTCAGCTTGTTCTTCGGGTTGACGAGACGCTGATGAGCCTTATATTCCTTCCATTTCTCAGGTACTGGACCTGCGGGAATCTTAGAATCAATTACTTTTGCCATAATCTTTTTGAATTAAAGGTTGAACATTAGCAGAGGCTCGGAGCGCACTTGAATGCGAAAGCCAGAACAACGACCAGGAAGCAGAGAATGAGCAGCGTCACATAGATGAAGCCGATCAACTTCCAGCGGCAGAGCCAAGTCTTACCACTCCAACCCAAGGTCTGCAAAGCCGACCAGAAGCCGTGAGTCAGGTGGAACCAGAGGGCAACAAGCCAAATGATGTAAAGCACCACGAACACAGGGCTCGAGAATGTCTCCACAATCCAAGCGAAACCATCGGCGGGATCAATCTGCTGATATGTTCCCACCAGTTCTGCAAACATCATGTTGTACCAGAAGTTGTACAGATGCAGCAAGAGGCCGATTACGATGATGATACCCAGCACGAGCATGTTCTTCGATGCCCACTCCACCTTACCGGGGTTGACCACCGTCGACACCTCGTAGCGGTTGTCACCACGAGCCGTACGATTCTGCGCCGTCAGGATGAAGGCGTAGACGATGTGAATCACTGCCAAGGCAGCCAAACCAAGTGTTGCTACAACAGCATACCAGTTGGCACCCAGGAATTCGCAAATCATGTTGTAACCCTCTTCCGAGAAAAGCGCCACCACGTTCATGCAACCATGAAAGGTCAGGAACAAGATCAGCGCAATACCCGTGACGGACATTACAACTTTTCTACCAATTGATGAATTGATTAACCACATAAGTTGTTGAAATTAAGTTATTTATATATGAAT
>JBGUJY010000025.1:0-11746 GCA_045114185.1 Prevotella sp.
AAAGAGTTTCAGTCCTGTGAAGATCCGTGCCCAAGCAATGAAGTTGTTCTCCTGGATCACCACATTGAAATGGGAAAGCAGCAGACGTACATCCGGTGTACTGAAGACATCTATGCCAGAAATCTTGAAATGGGGCACCCGTAACATATTGCTCACCTCATCGGCATCCGCATTAAAGGCCACTACAACAGCAATCGTTTCGTCAGGATTGTCCTTATATAACTGCTCTACTCTTCGAGCCACTTCATGGCATGAATCGATCGTGTTCTCGTTCTCCACCAATACTACTTGGTTGGTTACCTCCTCCTTGGCCCCGTCCTCCTCGTACGATCGAGGTAACAAATCCTTGGCAATACCCAACTGCTGCTCACCATAGGTGTTATAGATATCCAACAAATACTTCGGAGAACGGTAGTTGACATAGAAGTTATGCAGTCCTGATGTTCCACAACGCTGCCTCAGCATGTTCAAAGTATCGAGCTTTGCTCCCATGAAAGAGAAGATGGCCTGCTGCGCATCACCCAGATATACCACCGTGGCATTCTCTGCAGTGAACAGATCAATGATTGCCAACTGCAAAGGATTCAAGTCCTGCACCTCATCCACCTGTATCCAACGGAACTTCTTCAACGGCTTTTCTTCTTCTGTATCCTGCTTTCTTGCGGTCACCTCATCATAGGTTGTCAGTAGCAGATCCTCAAAATCGAGCAAATCATGCTCCCGTTTGTACGTTTCATAGCACCAAGCAGCATACAATGCCTTGACAAGCGCCTGGGCCTCAGCACTCATGAATATCGGCTGACTGGCATAATGTTCGATATGCTCATACAGTTCAATGACTGAATCCTGCGAGTACGACAAGCTGAAATCTGTACACAGTTCTCGCAAGGCCATGGGGGAAAGGGCATCACGATGAATCATCAGATCACTGGGATAATGCTTGCGACACTGGTACATCAAATGCTGAAGGTTCATCACCTGCGCATAGCGCTGTCGTTGTTTATTGTCACCTAAGACATGCAGCTCATCCTCTCCCATGTAGTCGGCAATGATACTGATGGACATATCGTTGTCGATAATGGTGGTACTCTCGGCCACTACCTGGTTGGTAAACAGGAACTGCGAACAGAAACGGTGGACGTTTCCTACGAATAGCTGACTGGTATCCAAAGGACCTACCGATGCTTCTATCCGCTCCTTCATGCCCCGCGAAGCCCTGTTCGTGAAAGTAAGACAAGCCATATCCTCAAAGGGTACACCACGTTGATGGGCTCGAAGGATACGCTCCGCCAATACGGCTGTCTTTCCGCATCCCGGAGGAGCCAAGACCAAATGGTAACCGCCCGTGGCCTCTATCACCTCTAGCTGCTCCTCATTGAACTGTTTTGAGTTTTCCATATTATTATTGTTCTGATTGTGTTTGACGATGAACAAGACCTTTCATCCAATTGCCGCGGAACATGCGCCACAAGAAGAGGATGCCCCTGAAGGTTAACTCAATGGCCATGGCCGTCCATACACCCCGTAAGCCATAGTCCTTAGCCAGCCATGCCGCCAAGGTAAGTCGCACCAGCCACATGGAACAGAGGTTCATAGCAGCAGGACGCAATGTATCACCAGCTCCTACAAAGACACTGTAGCATACAATGGAAGCTGCGAACATCGGCTCTGCAAACGCCTCGATGCGCAAAACGGATGCACCAAGATCTACGATTTCCTGAACAGGAGTCATCAACGCCATCAATTGGGGAGCTAAAAGATACATTACGGCTCCCATCAGTGCCATGACCAGCATTCCTGAGAAAACCGTCATCCTGGCAAAGCTCCTGCACAACTCCCGTCGGCCAGCACCCATACTTTGTCCTATGAGTGTCGTGGCTGCCTCACCGATACCGTAGCCTGGCATATAACACAAGCTCTCTGCTGTGATAGCGAACGTGTTGGCAGCAATGGCAATATTCCCCAAAGGAGCGACAATCATCGTACTCACGATTTGTGCTCCACTCATCAAGATACTCTGTGCTGCCATCGGCAGACTGATCTTCAAAGCGTTTCGCACATAATCCCAATGGAAGGTCATTCGTTCGAGAATACGGGATGACGAGGGTTCGGAGTTATAAGAATTATCCTTGTGCTTCTGGAACAACCCGATGGTCTTGCTACGGAAGATGGCATAATAGG
Source organism: Prevotella sp. (assembly GCA_045114185.1). GTDB lineage: Bacteria > Bacteroidota > Bacteroidia > Bacteroidales > Bacteroidaceae > Prevotella. The sequence continues at coordinate 2,182 of JBGUJY010000025.1, forward strand.
CCTGTACACAACTACCAATAATGATGGCAAGACCTGTTCCCATCGCTACACCAAGCACTCCTAAATGAAAAATGAAGATGAAGATGAAGTTAAAGACCACATCCATGATGCACATGATGATGCTCATCATACTCGGAATGCGCATGTTTCCTGAACATTTCAGCATACCACCCGACAGACTGGATAGTTGAAAGAACGGTATTACAAGCATGAACACAGCGAAATAGGTTGTGGCATCACCTGCAATGTCAGACCCACCTCCCAACCAATACGGCAGTCGTCCGGCAATACACAAACCGACTACACTGATAAGTACACTGAAAAGCAAGGTGCACAACAACCCATGACGGAACACATCACGCGCCTTATCGAAATCGTTTGCTCCTATAAAATGGGCCACCTGTACGGAGAAACCCATTGAGGCAGCACCCGTCATACTACCGCAAAGCCATGTGCTCGACTCCACCAGACCGCAAGCTGCCGCAGCCTCCACGCTGATACGTCCCACCATAGCTTGATCGATGAAGAACATCATGACACTGGTAATCTGAGCCAGAATGGAAGGAATACTCAACTGAACGATCAGATTTAGTTTCTGACCGCCTGTCATCGACTGTCCATTACGGATCAGTTCCAGTAGTGCCTCGCTTTTCTTATTCGACATCATGGGGAATGCAAAGTTACGATTAAGTGAGTGAAATGCCAAAGAAAAGCTCATTTTTCTTTGACATTTGCGAACAAAAGTACCTTCGGCGAAGCCAAAGATAACATTTATTTCTGAACAAGCAAAAACCCTTGATAATAAACTTGTTTGACATAAATCAAGAAAAACGTATTTTTAGAGAATAAATGGCGAAAAATCATTGCTGTGTGCGAAAACAGTAGTATCTTTGCACTCGAAATCAAGAGGTATTAGAAGGTAAAGATTGTATAAAGGTTCGATAGTTTTTTCATAGGTTTTCATAGGTTTTTAGTTTTAGGTTAGAAAGGTGATTCAATAGGATTAGTTAAGGTAAGTAAAGGTTGGATAAGGATAACACGATGCCCGTGAGGGCGGGACTATACATAGAAGTTGAATATATTAAATTTCAGGAAAGGGTAACAACATGAGTATTTCAACATTGTGCGCCCTGTTTGCAGTCTTCGCAATTACAGGCATGTGGTTAGACCATGACATGCAGAGTCGCTAACACGGTCAACACCACTTAACAAGAAAGTTCTAGAAAATTGAATAAGTGAGAAGTGACAGAGATGTCACTTCTCATTTCTTTTTATCTGCTTATGGCTTATAATAAGCAACAAGTCTTAAATCAAAGATCAGTGTAGAATAAGCGGGAATACTGCCAGAACTACTACCATATCCCAGTCGATAGGGAATATAAACCCTCCAATGGTCACCAATATGCATATTCTGGAGGGCTGTTGCGAATCCGTCAACAAAACTGTTAACACTTCCGGAATAAGGCTTTGAAGTGGCCGCATTGAAGGTCCCCGACCAACTCTTGTCAAACTCATAACCTTCCGGATAGGATGCTGAAGGCATCAAGCGACCGGAATAATGGATAGACACCGAGTCGGTAAAGATCGGACAACCGCTGCCTGTACCTGTTTCAAGTACCTGCACAACGATATGGTCTTCTGCTTTCGTAGCCATCTCCTCATTGAGACTCCACTGAGTAAAGACCTTCCATTCACCGGTACTGCTGCTCTTGGCACGGTTATACACCTCATTAAAATAGGTGTCGTTACGTTCCTGCCAGTTGTCGAACTCTGTGATCTCTTCGTCACTCTCGCTGCAGGAAGTAAGCAATGCCATGGGCAGTACCATCAGTACTGCCCACGCAAGCATCAGTATTCTCTGATTGGTGGTATTCTTCATATTTCTTGATGATTATTGAAGCTTCTTCAACAAGCTGGCAATGCTCACCTTGTCCTCGATGATTCCCAACAGCTGATCGATGCTGACACGCTCCTGTTCCATGGTATCACGGAAGCGCAGTGTCACTGTATTATCTTTCAGTGTGTCATAGTCAACCGTTACGCAATACGGTGTACCCACGGCATCCTGACGACGATAACGCTTACCGATGGTATCCTTCTCATCATAGCTGCAGTTGAAATGGAACTTCAGGTTGTCGATGATCTCGCGAGCCTTTTCTGGCAGACCGTCTTTTCTTACCAGTGGCAATACGGCCAACTTAGTAGGAGCAAGCGCTGCAGGCAGTTTCAGGACCACACGGGTCTCCCCATTCTCCAGTTGCTCTTCCTGATAAGAATGACACATGATAGAGAGGAACATACGGTCAACACCGATAGAAGTCTCGATAACGAACGGAGTGTAGCTCTCGTTGGTCTGAGGATCGAAGTATTTGATACTCTTGCCACTGTATTTCTCATGCTGAGAAAGGTCGAAGTTCGTACGAGAGTGGATTCCCTCCACCTCCTTGAAGCCGAACGGCATGTGGAACTCGATATCAGTAGCAGCATTGGCATAGTGAGCCAGTTTCTCATGATCGTGGAAACGGTAGTTCTCAGCTCCGAAGCCCAGTGCCTGATGCCAAGCCATACGAGTCTGCTTCCACTTCGGGAACCACTCCAACTCTGTGCCGGGCTTTACGAAGAACTGCATCTCCATCTGCTCGAACTCACGCATACGGAAGATGAACTGACGGGCCACAATCTCGTTACGGAAAGCCTTACCGATCTGGGCAATACCGAAAGGAATCTTCATTCTACCTGTCTTCTGTACATTCAAGTAGTTCACAAAGATACCCTGTGCCGTTTCCGGACGGAGGTAGATCTTCATGGAGTTGTCGGCAGAAGCACCCATCTCGGTAGAGAACATCAGGTTGAACTGGCGTACATCGGTCCAGTTGCGGGTACCGCTAATCGGACAAACAATCTCCTCATCAATGATAATCTGCTTCAAGGCATCGAGATCCATGGCATTCATGGCTGCAGCATAACGCTCATGAAGGGCATCACGCTTCTGCTGGTTCTCGAGAACACGACCATTAGTCTCACGGAACTTCTGCTCGTCAAAGCTGTCACCGAAACGTTTCTTTGCCTTGTCGATCTCCTTTTGGATCTTCTCCTCGTACTTAGCAATCTGATCCTCGATGAGCACATCTGCGCGATAGCGCTTTTTCGAGTCGCGGTTATCGATAAGCGGATCATTGAAAGCATCCACGTGTCCGCTGGCCTTCCATATTGTGGGGTGCATGAAGATGGCAGAGTCGATACCCACGATATTATCGTGCAGCAGTACCATACTCTTCCACCAGTATTCCTTGATGTTGTTCTTCAGTTCAACACCGTTCTGACCGTAGTCATAAACAGCGCCTAATCCATCGTAGATCTCACTGCTGGGAAATACAAAACCATATTCCTTGCAATGCGATACGATCTTCTTAAAAACGTCTTCCTGTGCCATAATTAATTACTAAAATTTCGAAATTTGGCGCAAAGTTACTGCTTTTTTCAAAATTTCTTTGTATTTTTGCGTTAAATTTGAGTAAAATGGACGACGAAATCAAGAATATAGAATCTGACGACACACTGAGTGAGGACAGCCACTCCGACTACAAGCCTGTTGACCGCTTCGATGCAGCCGCCGTACACCACCTGAGTGGCATGTATCAGAACTGGTTCCTCGACTACGCATCCTATGTAATTCTAGAACGTGCCGTTCCCCATATTGAGGACGGTCTGAAACCTGTGCAGCGCCGCATTCTGCACTCCATGAAACGCATGGATGACGGTCGCTACAACAAGGTGGCCAACATTGTGGGCCACACCATGCAGTTCCATCCGCATGGCGATGCCTCCATCGGTGATGCCTTGGTGCAGTTAGGACAGAAAGATCTGTTGGTTGACTGTCAGGGTAACTGGGGAAACATTCTCACAGGCGACCGTGCCGCAGCACCTCGTTATATTGAGGCACGACTGTCAAAGTTTGCCCTCGACGTGGTATTCAATCCCAAGACTACCGAGTGGCAGCTGAGCTACGACGGTCGTAACAAGGAACCCATTACCCTTCCTGCTAAATACCCGCTGTTGCTGGCCCAAGGAGCAGAAGGTATTGCCGTAGGATTGAGTTCGAAGATACTCCCCCATAACTACAATGAAATCTGTGAGGCAGCCATCGCCTATCTGAAAGGTGAGCCTTTTATGCTATATCCCGACTTCCCCACAGGCGGCAGCATTGATGTCAGCAAATACAACGACGGTCAGCGGGGCGGTATGCTCAAAGTGCGTGCTAAGATCGAGAAACTCGACAACAAGACGCTGGTCATCCGTGAACTCCCCTACTCCAAGACTGTAAACACCTTGTGTGAGAGTATTACGAAAGCCATCGAGAAAGGGAAGATCAAGGCCAAGCATGTTACCGATCTCACCTCTGCCGAGGTAGAGATACAGGTTCATCTGTCACCAGGTGTCTCCTCCGATAAGACGATCGATGCCCTCTACGCCTTTACCGATTGTGAGATCAATATTTCTCCCAACTGCTGCGTGATCGAGGACAACAAACCGCAGTTCTTAACTGTGAGTGATGTGTTGCGTCACTCTGTGAACAGTACGATGGGACTGCTACGCAAGGAACTGGAAATCCGCAAGCATGAACTCTTGGAGCAGCTACATTTCTGTTCTTTGGAGAAGATCTTCATCGAAGAGCGCATCTATAAGGACAAGAAGTTTGAGCAGGCACCAACCATGGATGCAGCCTGTGAACATATTGATGACCGGTTGACACCATATTATCCGCAGATGATCCGTGAAGTTAGCAAGGATGATATCCTCAAACTCATGGACATCAAGATGGCACGAATCCTGAAGTTCAACAGCGACAAGGCCGATGAACTGATTCTCCGACTGAAAGACGAGATTGCCGACATCGACGACAAGCTGGCGCACATGGTACGTGTCACCATCAAGTGGTTCCAGTATCTAAAGGACAAATATGGAGCTGAGCATCCGCGTCTCACTGAAATCCGTAACTTTGATACCATTGAGGCAACAAAGGTGGCCGAGGCCAACGAGAAGCTGTATATCAACCGTCAGGATGGCTTCATTGGTACAGGACTGAAGAAAGACGAGTTTGTCTGCAACTGTTCCGACATCGACGATATCATCATCTTCTACCGCGACGGTAAGTATAAGATTATCCGCGTAGCCGAGAAGATCTTCGTAGGCAAGAACATCATTTACCTAGCGGTGTTCAAGAAGAACGATAGTCGTACAATATATAATGTGGTATATCGTGACGGTCGTAAGGGTTTCTATTTCATCAAGCGCTTCAACGTGACCAGTGTGACTCGCGATCGTGAATACGACCTGACACAAGGGAAGGAAGGTAGCAAGGTTCTCTACTTCACTGCTAATCCGAACGGAGAAGCAGAGGTCATTAAGATTACCTTCGAACCCAGCGTACATAAGAAGAAGCTGTTCATCGACAAGGACTTCAGTGAACTGGTCATCAAGGGAAAGAATGCGAAGGGCTACCTGCTGACGAAATATCCCGTACACCGCATCTCATTGAAGAGTCATGGTCGTTCCACATTGGGCGGTAGGAAGATCTGGTTCGATCCAGATATCAACCGATTGAACTACGACGAGCACGGAGAGTTCCTTGGAGAGTTCCATGATGACGACCAGATCCTAGTAATCCTGAAGAACGGAGAGTTCTACCTCACGAACTTCGACGTATCGAACCACTACGAGAACAACATCCTACGCATTGAGAAATACCAGCCCGATAAGGTGTGGACGGTGGTTCTCTATGATGCTGACCAGCAGGGCTATCCTTATCTCAAGCGCTTTGTGATCGAAGCCTCGAAGCGCAAACAGAATTTCCTGGGCGAGAATGCCAATTCACAACTGATTATCCTTACTGATACGGTTTATCCGCTCATCAAGGTTGTCTTTGGTGGAAACGATGCCTACCGCGAACCATTGGAGATCGATGCGGAGCAGTTCATCGCCGTAAAGGGCTTCAAGGCGAAAGGAAAGCGCATCAGTACATGGGCTATTGGCAACATCGAAGAACTGGAACCACAGCGTTTCCCTGAGCCGGAGGAATCAGAGGATACGGAAGAAATAGAGGATGCTGATGAGACGGATGATCCAGAAAGTCTGGAAGATCAGGAAATTCAAGATAATCCAGAGATTTCAGAAAAACCAGAAAACTCAGATTCCACAGATAATCATCGCCAATTAAGCTTGTTCCCTGATGAGTTATAAACAACTGTTTATAGGTATAGCCTGCGCCATCAGCACGTTAGCAGCCACCGCGCAGGAAGTTAACTACAAGGTTGATATGGTGGGCATCGGCTCCACCAACATCCTTGATACCTATATCAGTCCCGAGAAATATTCGGGCACCGAACTGCGCATCATCACCCAGTCGCACCGCCAATGGCTCAAGCGTCCCGCATGGAACAGTCAATCAACGTTCTCCGTATCGTTCCAAAATGCGGCACAGCGTGCAGATAACAGCAATGAACTTGGTGGACTCATCACTGTAGCACACGCTATCCGACATGCCTGGCAACTCCGTGACACATGGCGTATTGAGGCTGGTGGACAAGCTGAGGGCGGTCTGGGTTTCCTTTATAACACCCGCAATGCCAACAACCCTGCCCAAGCTCGTGCCTATCTGCATATCGGTCCTGATGTAATGTCTGTTTGGCGATTCCCGCTGTTCCGCAAGCAATCAATCCTTCGCTATGAGCTGTCGGCACCGCTCTTAGGACTGATGTTCAGTCCGAACTACGGACAGAGCTATTATGAGATTTTCTCGCGGGGTAACTACGACCATAACATCGTGCCTACCACACCCATCTGCGCACCCTCTCTGCGACAGCAGCTGACACTCGATGTTACGATAAAGCGATCCACCTTCCGCATCGGATATCTGGGAGACTACCAGCAGGCGGAGGTGAACAATCTGAAATACCATACCTATTCCCATATGCTACTCCTCGGACTGGTCCGTCCTTTATTCCGTTAAATACTGAAACATGATACGTCGTCAATATATCTACCTTCTCATAGCCCTATGTCCGCTACTCTTCTCCGCCTGCATTGACGAAGAGGAGTTCCCCGATAGTCCTAACGGTAACTTTGAGGCTTTGTGGAAGATCATGGACGAGCACTACTGCTTCTTCGAGGAAAAGGGAGTGAATTGGGATGATATCCATGCAAAATACCAGAAACAGCTGACAGCCAATATGAGCGACGCCCATCTCTTCGAGGTCTGCGCCAACATGTTGTCAGAACTCAAAGACGGTCATGTGAACATCTACTCATCCTTCGACATGGCCCGCAACTGGTCGTGGCATGAGGACTACCCCGATAACTATGATGAATTACTCATCAACGGGTATATGGGAACCGATTATAAGATCGCCTCCTCCCTCCGCTATAAGATATTGGATGACAATATCGGCTATCTGCGCTACTCATCGTTCCAAAGTGATTTCGGGGCAGGGAACATTGATCAGGTGTTACTGGAGTTTGCGCCTTGTCAGGCTCTTATCATCGACATCCGCAACAATAGCGGCGGATTGCTGTCCGTAGCAGAGAAGTTGGCGGCGCGCTTTACTGATGAGGAGATTCTTGTGGGTTATATGCGGCACAAGACCGGGAAAGGACACAACGACTTCTCCGACATGGAAGAGCAGCGCATCAAGCCCAGCAACGGCGTGCGCTGGCATAAACCGGTGTATGTGCTTACCAACCGACAAGTCTATAGTGCAGCGAACGAGTTCGTAAAATATATGAAATGCTGTCATGCCATCATCGTTGGTGACCATACCGGCGGTGGTGCGGGAATGCCCTTCAGTAGTGAACTGCCCAACGGCTGGGGTGTACGATTCTCTGCCTGTCCTATGTACGATGTCAATAAACAGAGTACAGAGCAAGGTATTGCTCCCGATCACTCTGTCTCCTTAAGACAAGAAGATGCTGTCAAAGGCCGTGACACTATCATCGAGTTCGCACGAAGCATTGTTGCATCCCATTAACTATCAATCTTCAATTCTCAACTTATAATGATCTCTCTCCACTCCCTCTCCATCGGCTATCAGCAAAAGAACAACCAAAAGGTTGTGGCTGAGAACATTACCTCCGTTATCCGTCCTGGTGAACTCACCTGTCTTATCGGTCCTAACGGTGTGGGAAAGTCAACCCTTCTCCGCACCCTCAGTGCTTTTCAACCGCCGTTGGCAGGAGACATCTTCGTAGATGACAAGGATCTCGCCGCTCTCTCCGACCGCGAGATTGCCCGACTGATCGGAGTGGTGCTAACCACCAAACCAGATGTGCAGAACATGACCGTCAGTGAACTAGTGGCCTTAGGTCGTGCACCCTATACTGGTTTCTGGGGACGACTGAACAGAAAGGATGAAGACATCGTCAAGGAGAGCATCCAAATGGTGGGAATTGAGGAACTCAGTCAGCGAATGGTGCAGACACTCTCTGATGGTGAACGACAGAAGATGATGATTGCCAAGGCGCTGGCTCAACAGACACCAGTGATCTACCTCGATGAGCCCACGGCCTTCCTCGACTACCCCAGTAAGGTGGAGATCCTGCACTTACTGAAGAAACTCAGCAGGGAGACGCAGAAGACCATCTTCCTCTCCACCCATGATCTGGAGCTTGCTTTGCAGATGGCCGACACACTCTGGCTCATGCAGCCCCAACAACCTATCGCAATCGGTTCACCGCAGGAGTTAGCCTCCAATGGCAGTCTTGGACAGTTCCTCAACCGCCCTGGCCTGCACTTTGACGCTGAGCATATGAGCATCCAGGTACAGTTGTGATTCATTCCCTTTCCAGTCCATCCTCTTCCTCCATATCCTCCCAAAGGTCGAAATATACCGAGTTCTCTTTCGACAAGATCTGATCGGAATCGGTGATCTCCGTCTGGGACACTCCTAAGGTTTTGTCAGACGACTGTGTTTGTAACGCTGCTTCCATCTCTCCTTCCACCCTACTGATCCAAGGTTGAACATATGTTTTCATGTGTGTTCCCTTTCGTATTTCATTCGTTGATGATGTGTTTCTTTCCGTTTCTGATATACAGGCCTGTCGTGGATGGTCGCCCACTGACCTTCCTGCCATCGATAGTATACCATCCCATATCTTCCTGATGACGAACGCGGACGATATCAGTTGCTATACCCCGTTGTTCATTCAGACTCATCGTAAGGCATCTCGCCAGGGATGCTTGTTCCTGTTCAATCTGCAGATACACCTTTCCTGCAGGTATTACCACGTCTTGTCCTACCAGATAGAAAGCCACTATACCGTCGATATTGGCTAAGGAATAGATGGTTTGACGATCACCAACGACAGATCCGTCACTTACCTTCAGCAAATTTTCTTCCTGAGCACTCACCTCTTGATCAGCATAGTTTAGGAAATAGGTTCCTGGAGCACCATGTAGGACAACAGGTGTATTCTTGGGAATAATATTGATACTTGTAAGAATTACCTCTTCTGCGGAGGCTTGACTCACCGTATAAGCCCTCAAACCGCTGTTTACACGGAGATTTATCTT
>JBGUJY010000026.1:0-46512 GCA_045114185.1 Prevotella sp.
CAGGATGATAATCTCTTCTTCGGTTAATAATCTGTAATCCATATTTTATTGTTTGTGATTGTTATTTACTTATTCTTCTTCGATATCCGTCTGATAGAGGAAATCGTTGTATGGGTATTTCTGTACATGCAGCTCTTTCACCTTTTTGTATAGGCGATCGCGCAGTTCCTCAATATTCGTCTTCTCCTTGGCTGAGATGAAGATACATGCATCGTCGAGCTTTGCCATCCAGGTCTTGCGCAACTCATCCAAAGTAATGTTCTCCTTGGTGGGCGGCGTGAGGTCATCAGGTTCCTTTTCCGTCCACGAGTAGGCATCGATCTTGTTGAAGATAATCATCGAAGGCTTATCGGCAGCACCCAGTTCTTGCAGTGTTTTCTCTACCACCTTGATCTGCTCCTCAAAATCGGGATGTGAGATGTCCACCACATGCAGTAGCAGGTCGGCTTCGCGCACCTCATCGAGGGTTGACTTGAACGATTCCACGAGATCGGTGGGCAACTTGCGGATGAATCCTACTGTATCGGCCAGCAAGAAAGGAAGGTTTTCAACCACCACTTTCCTGACGGTTGTATCAAGGGTGGCAAAGAGTTTGTTCTCGGCGAACACCTCACTCTTAGATAGCAGGTTCATCAGCGTACTCTTTCCCACGTTTGTATATCCCACAAGTGCCACGCGGATCAGTCGTCCGCGGTTCTTGCGCTGTGTAGCTTTCTGCTTGTCTATGTCCTGTAAGCGTTGTTTCAATAAGGTGATACGCTGTAGGATGATACGGCGGTCCATCTCCAACTGGGTCTCACCAGGTCCACGTAGTCCTACGCTACCCTTACCGCCACCGCTACCGGAGCCGCCACCCTGACGTTCCAGGTGGGTCCATAGTCGTTGCAGTCGGGGAAGCATGTAGCGGTACTGTGCCAGCTCCACCTGGTTTTTCGCATTGGCGGTCTGTGCCCGCATGGCGAAGATATCGAGGATAAGAGAGGTGCGGTCGAGGATCTTCACTTGCAACATACTCTCTATATTGCGGATCTGTCGTGGTGACAGCTCATCGTCGAAGATCACCATACCGATCTCCCTGTCGTTCTCTTCCTCCTGCTTGATATAATCGCGTATCTCCTCTAACTTTCCCTTACCCACATAAGTGGTCTGGTTCGGTCCACCCACTTTCTGGGTGAACCGTTTCACGGTCACTGCCCCCGCAGTATCGGCCAGAAACTCCAGTTCGTCAAGGTACTCCTTGGTCTTGGCTTCATCCTGTTCCTTGGTAATCAGTCCTACGAGAACAGCAGTTTCGGCCTTGACTTCAGATATTACGAATTCTTTCATTCAGTTTTATTATATATTATTTTGCAAAGATACGATTTAGTGAGCGAAATACCAAAAGATTTTGAGTTTTTCCGAACGAGAGTATCTTCGATGAAGTCAAAGAAATGAAAAAAACAGGTAAGAAGATACCGTTTTCCCATTTTTTTATTATTTTTGCAGCCAGAATCGAACCAATTTTAACAGACACATTTATGAGATTAATTATTGAAAAAGATTATCAGAAGATGTCGCAGTGGGCGGCAGAACATGTGATTGAGCGTATTAATGCCTTCCAGCCGACCGCTGAAAAGCCTTTTGTGCTGGGCTTGCCTACAGGTTCTTCTCCTGAGGGTATGTATGCTTGTTTGGTGAAAGCCAACAAGGAAGGACGCGTATCGTTCAAGAATGTGATCACTTTTAACATGGATGAGTATGTAGGACTGGCTGAGGATCATCCCGAGAGCTATCACTCTTTCATGGCCCGTAACCTGTTCGACCATATCGACATTCCCAAGGATCATATCCATATCTTGAACGGCAATGCCAAGGACTTGGTAGCAGAGTGCGCACACTATGAGGAGATGATCAAGGAAGCAGGTGGTATCGACCTGTTCATCGGCGGTATCGGTCCTGATGGCCACATCGCGTTCAACGAGCCGTATTCATCACTGACCTCCCGTACACGTCAGAAGACCCTTACCACAGATACCATCATCGCCAACTCACGTTTCTTCGACAATGATGTGAACAAGGTGCCGAAGAGCGCGCTGACCGTTGGTGTTGGTACCGTGATGGATGCCCGCGAGGTGATGATCCTGGTAAACGGACACCACAAGGCACGTGCTTTGAAGGCTGCTGTTGAGGGTGCCGTCTCTCATGAGTGGACCATCAGTGCCCTGCAGATGCATCAGCATGGTATTATCGTTTGTGATGAGCCTGCTACGGATGAACTGAAGGTGGCAACATACAAGTACTTCAAGGATATTGAAGGAAAGTAATCAATAAACAGTAGTTTAGTATCAGTCCGAACGTTTCGGACTCCCAGTCCGCGCCTTGCGGACTATGAGTCCGTAACGTTACGGACTTTCTTTTTTATGCGACTTTCTTGTGCCAATTTGTCATGTTCGCTCCATCGGTACGTGTTTTGATGATGGGTTGTTAGAACAAAACAAGAAAGGAGCTAATCATGACATTAGAGAATTTTACGATCAAAGCGCAGGAAGCGGTACAAAGTGCCGTGAACACGGCGCGGCAGAACAGTCAGCAGGTCATCGAACCTGTACATCTGCTGAAAGGTGTAATGGAGAAAGGAAAAGACGTAGTGAACTTCATCTTCCAGAAGCTGGGGGTGAACGCGGCGCATGTGGGTACACTGATTGATAGTGAGATCCAACACCTGCCACGTGTACAGGGTGGTGAGCCTTACCTGAGCCGTGAGACCAACGAGGTGATGATGAAGGCGATGGATCACTCGAAGCAGTTGGGTGATGAGTTCGTGAGCATCGAACCGATCCTGTTGGCGCTCTTGGAGGTAAACTCCACAGCAAGTCGTATCCTGAAAGATGCGGGTATGAACAGCAATGATGTGATGAAGGCTGTGCAGGAGTTACGCCAAGGACAGAAGGTGCAGAGTATGAGCGGTGACGAGAACTTCCAGAGTCTGAGCAAGTATGCGAAGAACCTCGTAGAGGAGGCTAGGGCAGGAAAACTCGACCCTGTGATCGGTCGTGACGATGAGATCCGACGCATCCTGCAGATCCTCTCCCGTCGTACCAAGAACAATCCTATTTTAATCGGTGAACCGGGAACAGGTAAGACTGCCATCGTGGAGGGTCTTGCCCAGCGAATCGTCCGTGGTGATGTGCCCGAGAACTTGAAGGACAAGCAGGTGTTCTCGCTCGATATGGGTGCCTTGGTGGCCGGTGCGAAGTACAAGGGTGAGTTCGAGGAACGACTGAAGAGCGTTATCAATGAGGTGACGAAGAGTGAAGGGCGCGTGATCCTGTTCATTGATGAGATCCATACGCTTGTGGGAGCAGGTGCTGGTGAGGGAGCCATGGATGCGGCCAATATCCTGAAACCTGCCTTGGCTCGTGGTGAACTGAGAAGCATTGGCGCTACCACCCTGAACGAATACCAGAAATACTTTGAGAAGGATAAGGCACTGGAACGTAGGTTCCAGACCGTAATGGTGGATGAGCCCGATGAGTTGAGTGCCATCAGTATCCTGCGTGGATTGAAGGAACGTTATGAGAATCATCATAAGGTGAGGATTCAGGATGATGCCTGCATCGCTGCCGTGAAACTCTCAGAACGGTATATATCCGATCGTTTCCTGCCGGATAAGGCCATTGATCTGATGGATGAGGCTGCCGCTAAGCTGCGTATGGAGCGTGACAGTGTTCCTGAGGAACTGGATGACATCTCCCGTCAGCTGGCGCAGTTGGAGATTGAAAGATCTGCAATATCTAGAGAAACTAGTGATGCAAGCGATTCTAGTTCTACTAGTAAGCTGGGACAACTTGATAAAGAGATTGCCGAGTTGCGCGAGAAGGAGAACGCTTTCCGCGCCAGATGGGAGAACGAGCGTAATCTGGTGAACAAGATCCAGCAGGATAAGCAGGAGATGGAACAACTACGTTTCGAGGCGGAAAGGGCTGAACGTGAGGGTAACTATGAACGGGTGGCTGAGATCCGCTACTCTAAGTTGCAGGCCCTCGAAGAGGATATCGCACAGATCCAGAAGCAACTGGCATCGGCCCAGAACGGTATGGGCATGGTGCGTGAAGAGGTGACGGCTGATGATATCGCTGAGGTGGTGAGTCGTTGGACGGGTATTCCCGTGACAAGAATGATGCAGAGCGAAAAGGAGAAACTGCTGCATTTGGAGGAGGAACTGCACAAGCGGGTTATTGGTCAGGATGAGGCTATCACGGCTGTGAGCGATGCCGTACGCCGTAGCAGAGCAGGATTGCATGATCCGAAACGTCCCATTGCCTCGTTCATCTTCTTAGGTACAACGGGTGTGGGTAAGACAGAGCTTGCGAAGGCCTTGGCTGAATACTTGTTCAATGACGAATCTATGATGACACGTATTGACATGAGCGAGTATCAGGAGAAGCATACGGTGAGCAGACTGATTGGTGCTCCTCCGGGATATATCGGCTATGACGAGGGCGGACAACTCACCGAGGCCGTGCGCCATAAGCCGTATAGTGTGGTGCTCTTCGATGAGATTGAGAAAGCGCATCCCGATGTGTTCAATATCCTGCTGCAGGTGCTGGATGACGGACGACTGACCGATAACAAGGGACGGACGGTGAACTTCAAGAATACCATCATTATCATGACCAGTAACCTGGGTAGTCAGCTGATCCGCGAAACTGTTGAACAGATGGAAAACGGCGGTAACCGTGATACCCAGTTGTCGGCATTGCGTGCTCAACTGATGACGATGCTGAAGCAGACCATCCGACCGGAGTTCCTGAATCGTATCGATGAGACCATCATGTTCCTGCCACTTACCCAACAGGAGATTGCCGATGTGGTGACGCTGCAGATGAAGCAGGTTCAGAAAATGCTGAAGGATCAGGATATTCAGTTGGAATGGACACAGCCGGCTATCGACTACTTGACAGAGGTAGGTTTCGATCCGGAGTTTGGCGCACGACCAGTAAAAAGGGCCATCCAGCACTATGTGCTGAACGACCTCTCTAAGAAACTGTTGGCTGGTGACGTGAACCGTGATAAGGCCATCATCATCGACTGCTTCGGCGATGGACTAATCTTCAGGAACTGATACCGTTCTTCTCAATCAGGATTCTCGCATCAACGGCAATCACATCCTTGTCATCTGCCAGTAATGGATTGATATCCATCTCCTTGATCTCCGTAGCAAAACGGAGAAGGGTGGAGAGACGAACGATGATCTCGGCATAGCGTTGCTCGTTGATGCCTTGCTGACCGCGTGTGCCTTTGATGATCTTGTAGGCACGAAGCGAACGGATCATGGAGTAGGCCTCAGGGTAGGAGAGTGGTGCCAAACCACTCGATACATCCTTGAGCACCTCCACGAAGATGCCACCAAGACCGCAGAGTACCACATGACCGAAGCGCTGCTCGTATTTCGCACCGATGAAAAGTTCGGTACCTTTGAGCATCTTCTGTACCATCACACCAGTAGCACCCTCGATCTTCATCATCCGCTCGAACTCGAGGGCAAGATGCTCTGGGGTGCGGATATTCAGGGCTACACCGCCCACATCACTCTTATGAACCGGTCCTACCACCTTTGCCACAACGGGATAACCTACCTTGTCGGCGAAGGTGGTAAGTTCGTTTAGATCGGCACTGACCTTCTCGGGAACCATGGGGATGCCAGCGCATTCCAACAACTGGTGTACGGTTTCCGGGGGAAGATATCCAGAATAACCAGTATTACCAGTATCCCCCGTATTACTAGGGATACCCGCTATGATTTCTCGGATCTTGATGATATCCACACCGTAGAGCTCAATCTCAGGCGCTGCGGGTGGTGGTGTCTTCATGATCTGGGTGAGTGCCGTTGCTAGGGTCACCTCATCACTGAAGTTCACATGTCCTTTCTTCAGGAACTCCGCCACTTCGGGTCCTGCAGTATGTACACTGGGCAGGATGGGGAAGATGGGTTTCTTGCAAGAAAGGATCTTTTGATGAAGCACATCGTATGCCTCATAAAGCTGAACCAGTCCTGGGGTACCAAAAATCACAAAGATCGCATCAATCTCATCGAAGCGTTGTTCACAGTAATCGATGGCAATGCCAAGTTCTTTTCCTGTTCCCGTGGCAAGGATGTCGATGGGGTTGGAAACCGATGAGCCAGGCAGAAGTTGTGCTTTCAGCTCCTCAGCAGCGGGTCCTTCAAGCTTGGGAATATTCATGCCACCCTTCGACAAGGCATCGGTGAGCATCACACCAGGACCGCCTGCATGGGTAACAATAGCGAAGTTCTTACCTGTGAGAGGCGGTAAGGTGAAGATACATCCCACGGTAGTCAGCTCCTCTCGCGAGAAGCAACGTACGATACCTGCCTTTCGGAACAAAGCCTCTACGGCAGAGTCGCTACTGGCAATGGCACCGGTATGGGAGGAAGCAGCCCGACTGCCGCTTTCCGACGAGCCAGCCTTGATGGCGGCAATGCGGCAACCCTTTCGGATCAGTGAGCTGGCATGGAACAAGAGCTTGTCGGGATTCCCCACATTTTCTATATAAAGGAGCTTCACCTTCGAGTCGAGCTCCTCATCGAAGTGCTCATCCATGTATTGCAGTACATCCTCTATGCCAATCTGTTTCCCGTTACCGATACTCCATACACTGTTGAACGGCAGGCCTTTTGCTACGGCGCTTTCCAGGATGAACACCGCCGTGGCGCCCGATCCGCTGATGAAGTCAACACCTTTAGGGTCGAGGGTAGGGATCGGTTTGGTGAATACACTATGGTGCCAGTGGTTCAACAGTCCAATACAGTTCGGTCCAATGAGGGAAGCCCCATATTTGTCGCAGGTATTGAGGATCTTTTCCTCCAAGACCGCTCCAGCCTTTGTCTCCTCGCCGAAGCCAGCGGAGATGATGATAAAGGCGCGTACGTTCTTTTCCTTGGCAAGGTATTCTACGTAATCAGGACAGAACTTGGCTGCGACAACGAGCACGGCCATATCGGTGGGCGGTAATTCCTTTACGTCGTGGAACACCTTTATTCCTTGCACCTCGTCTTCCTTGGGGTTGACAATGCGCAGGGTTCCCTTATATCCGCCTTGAATGATGTTACGTACGATGGCACCACCGGGCTTATGGACATTGTTTGAACCACCGATGATGACAATGCTTTCCGGATGTAATAGTTGTTTGTTGATCATGGATTCTTAGTTATATTGATTTTATTCCCAAGCTGGGAACGATTTGTTCCCACGTTGGGAATAATTTGTTCCCAACGTGGGAATTATTTCGGATAACATATCTTTATACCTTTATCCCAAGGTGACTTCCACCGTGTGCTTGCCCTCGGTGGCGGGAATCACGTTGCCCTCAACGACCTTGCCATCAAAGGTGATGCACTTGACACCTTTCTGCACCCCATTGGGATTCTTCACGGTGATGATGTATTCAGCCCCGCGGAACTTGCGCTTCACGGTATATTCCTTGGCAGATGTAGGTACGCAAGGATCGATGAGCAGTCCGTTGTAATCGGGTTTGATGCCGAGAATGAACTGCGTGATGGTGTACCAGTTCCAGGCTGCGGTACCTGTGAGCCAGCTGTTCTTACCCTCACCGGGTTTGGCGGCATCTTTTCCTGCCACCATCTGCGAATAGACATACGGTTCCACCTTGTGCAAGGTCTGGTCTTTGATGAATGCCGGACAGATCTTCACATAGTGCTCCCATGCATCGTTTCCACGTCCTGCGACGGTCTCACCAATGATCACCCATGGGTTGTTATGACAGAAGATACCTGCATTTTCCTTATAACCAGCGGGATAGCTGGAGATTTCTCCCATCTCAACATGGTAGGTGGTGAAGGCAGGATTGTTGAGTACCATGCCATGCTCAGAGTCGAGATACTTCTTGCAAGCATCGAGTGATTTGTCCACCATACCTTCTTCCATACCGATACCCGCCATGGTGCACCAGCCCTGACTCTCGATGAAGATCTTTCCTTCCTCGTTTTCGTGCGAGCCGATCTTGTTGCCGTAGAAGTCATAGGCACGGAGATACCATTCTCCATCCCAACCATGCTTCTTCACGGCGGCAATCATGGCATCCACTGCTTTTTGTGCCCGATCAGCTTCAGCGGAGTAATTGCTGGTTTGACCAGTTCCACTAGTTTTACTTGATAGTTCCTTGCACAGTTCCACATAGTCTTTGCCACACACCACGAACAAACCGGCAATCATCAGCGATTCGGCCTTAGAGCCTTCGGTCTTGTTCTCTGTGGTCTGGAAACTCTCATTCGGATCCCATGAGAAGCAGTTCAGATTCAGACAGTCGTTCCAGTCGGCACGACCAATGAGCGGTAGCATATGCGGACCCAGGTTCTCAATGACGTGGTTGAACGAGATGCGAAGATGTTCGAACAGTGACACATCGGTACCCGGTTCGTTATCCCAGGGCACAGGTTCGTCAAGGATAGAGAAGTCGCCAGTCTCTTTGATATAGGCCACCGTACCGAAAATGAGCCACATCGGGTCGTCGTTGAAGCCACCGCCGATATCGTTGTTCCCTCGTTTGGTAAGTGGTTGGTACTGATGATAGCAACCGCCGTCGGGGAACTGGGTGGAGGCAATGTCAATGATGCGCTGACGAGCTCTGCTGGGAATCTGGTGTACGAAGCCAACCAGGTCTTGGTTGCTGTCGCGGAAGCCCATGCCTCGTCCGATACCACTCTCGAAGAAACTGGCAGAGCGAGAGAAGTTGAACGTCACCATACATTGGTATTGGTTCCAGATGTTCACCATACGGTCGAGCTTCTCGTTTCCGCTCTTCACACTGTAGCGGTCGAGGAGGTCATCCCAGTAAGCATTGAGCTCCTGGAAGGCTTTATTCACCTTTTCGGTGGTATCAAACTCCTTGATGCAGGCACGAGCCTTGGTCTTGTTAATGAAGGTGCGGTCGAGCTTGTCAAGCGAAGTGATCAGTCCTGGTGTCTTCTCTTTCTCGTATTTCTCTTCCTGCTCGTTCTCTACGTAACCTAAGACAAAGATGAAATCCTTACTCTCACCGGCTTTCAGTTCTACCTCTATATAATGTGAGGCGATGGGGCTCCATCCATGTGCCACGCTGTTCTTTGGCTGACCAGCCATCACGCAGTCAGGACAAGAGAACTCATTGTATAAACCGATGAAGCTCTCACGGTCGGTATCGAAGCCATTGATAGGTACGTTTACGCTATAGAACGCATAGTGGTTACGGCGTTCCTTGTATTCTGTCTTGTGATAGATGACGCTTCCATCAATCTCCACCTCACCTGTGGAGAAGTTTCGCTGGAAGTTCTCCATGTCGGTGGCCGCATTCCACAAGCACCATTCCGCGAATGAGAAGAGTTTGAATTTCCTGGTTTCGCCAGTGGTGTTCTTCAGCGTCAGTTTCTGAACTTCGCACCATTTCTTCAGAGGAACAAAGAAGAGTACGCTGGCTTCAATGCCGTTCTTTCTTCCGGTGATACGGGTGTAGCTCATACCATGCCGGCATTCGTAGAAGTCGAGCGGAGTCTTGCAGGGCTTGAAGCCAGGGTTCCATACTACTCTTTCCCCTTGCTGCTCATCTACGATATAGAAATACCTACCACCATTATCCATCGGTACGCCATTGTAGCGGTAGCGGGTGATGCGGCGGAACTTGGCATCCTTGAAGAAGGAATAGCCACCAGCGGTATTGGAAATCAGTGAGAAAAAGTCTTCGTTGCCCAGATAGTTGATCCAGGGCCAGGGTGTCTGCGGGTCGGTGATGACGTATTCTCGGGCGGCATCATCGAAATGTCCATACGTTTTGTTAGTCATATCGAATTTTGAAATATTAGGGTTTCTAGTTATGCTAGTTTTACTAGTTATACTAGTTCAACTAGTTTTTCAATTTTCAATTATGCAAAGATACATAGTTTTCTTCATACATGCAATTATTTCATGGTTTTTTTGCAAACATCACGGAACCATTGCTAAAGTTTCTTAGTATATTCAAATAAATCGTTAAAGAGTGTTTGTGTTATGCAAGAAAACTCGTATCTTTGCATTAATCTTATGAACCAAAGATAATAACGGTCATGAAGAATTATTGTTTAAGATTATTACTGTTTGTACTAGTATTTATGCCTTTCAATCTGTTCGGACAAAGTTATGATAGCCTGTGGAAACAGGTCAACGAGGCAGAGAAACAAGATCTGCCCCAGACACAGATGACGGTGTTGGAGAAGATTATCGACAAAGCCGGAAAGGAAAAGAATTATGGTCAGCTGATTAAGGCGCGACTGAAGCATTGTAAGGCGATGGTAGAGATTTCGCCCGACTCCCTGCAGCCAGCCGTGGAGCGGTTGAAGCTGCAGACAGAGGTGGCAGAAAAGAAAGACCCTGCCTTAGCTGCCGTGCTGAACAATATCTTAGGAAGTGTATATGAGAAGAATCCCCAGATGGCGGATGATGCCAGTCTGTTAAGCGCAGCTTATTATGCGAAATCGTTGGCAGATCCTGAAATGCTTTCTCGTCATCGTACAGCCGAGTTCGAGCCATTGGTGGAGAAAGGAGATGACAGTGAGATCTTCAACAATGATTTGTTACATCTGCTGGCTTTCGAAGCAGAGAGCTATCAGTTGGCTTATGATTACTACAAGCAGACAGGGAACCGTCGGGGAATGCTTATCTGCAAGCTTCGTGAAGTGGAGCAGCGCTTTGAGGATGTGGAAGGTACTAGGTTCAAGACGTCCAAGTACGCTGCTGCTCTCGATTCGTTGATTGAGGAGTTTGGCGATTTGCCCGAATGCGGAGAGGTGGCCATCGCACGTTGCTCATATATGGATGATTGCACAGATGTTTCCATTGACGACCGTATCGCCTATATCCACGAAGCACAGAACCGATGGGGATCGTGGAAACGTATCAAGTGGTTCCAGGAAGAGGAAGCAAATCTCCGTCAGCCTATGTTCTCCTTGTCGGTGGAACGTGAGGTGACATTGCCAGACCGACCGATACAAGTGTCGTTATCTTCTATCCGTAATGTGCCACAATTGACGATTACGGTGACGCGACTGAACCATACGGGCGAGAGCGAAATCAACGCCAATCTCAAGAATGAGAAGCTGAAACTCATTTCCGGCTCGGAAAAGGTTTATACCAAGGATTTTTTCTTCGAACAGGAATATTATTCAAGAAAAGACTCGATGGAGATCGGTCCTCTGCCCGTGGGTATCTATCTAGTGGAGGTTACTGCTCCGAAGAACAAGATTGATAAAAGACGCATGATTCTCTATGTAAGTAACCTGCTGCGTCTGGAGGAATCGCTGCCGAACAACAAGGTTCGTTATGTGGTGGTGAATGCCACGACAGGACAGCCAGTACCTGGGGCAAAAATCAAACTTACCATTCCGCAGGGATACAGGAAGGCTGACAAGGTGGTGAATCTGACCTGTGACAAGAAAGGGGAGGTCATCTATCAGGCGGATGAAGAGGAAAACAGACGTCCTGACAAGGTCTTTGTATCAGCAGGCGATGACCGCTATCTGCCCGACCGCTCATTCTGGGGAGGACGTTTCTATTATAATAATGATGAGAGAACGCGTGATATCATCAGTGTTTTTACCGATCGTTCCATCTATCGTCCTGGTCAGACAGTCCATGTATCGGTACTGGCTCATCAAGTCAACGATCTGCAGACACAGGCATTGGAAGGGAAACATTATACCGTACGACTGCTGAATGCGAATTACAAGACCGTGGAGGAGAAGGAGGTGACAACCGATGCGTATGGTGCTGCCTCCATTGATTTTGCTTTGCCAACCAATGGATTAACAGGTCGGTTCCAAGTACAAATACCTAATCATGGATCAACTTCTTTCCGTGTGGAGGAATACAAGCGTCCCACATTCCAAGTTGAGTTCGATGAGGTAAAGGAAGCTTACAAGAGTGGTGATGTGGTTAAGGTGACGGGTCGTGCAAAGACCTATGCCGGGGTTCCCGTTCAAGGAGCAAAGGTGTCATACAACGTCGTTCGCACACGGTCATGGTGGTGGCGTTGGTTCGATTCCGACGATTCCGACGAGGAACTGAGTGATGGTGAGGTGACTACCGATGAGAAGGGTGAGTTCCAGATCGAGGTCCCGTTGGAACTGCCGGAATGGGTGGAAGAGGATGATCTTTCCTCTGGTGGCCCACTGTATCGTCGTCCGCGGTTCTATTCGTTCAACGTCAGAGCTACCGTGACCGATCAGGGCGGCGAGTCACACGAAGCTTCCACCAATGTGCCATTGGGCAGCAAACCCACAGCCTTCTCTTGTCAGATTGCAGAAAGAAGTGAGAAGAAGGACTTGAAAGAATTCACCTTCTCGCTGCGGAATGCAGCAGGCAAAGAAGTGGAGGGAACGGTGAACTATTCCATCGACGGGAAAGATATGGGTACGGTGAAGGCGAATGAGAAGGTGGCCATTGATGCCCTTTCGTTGTCATCTGGACGACATGTCATTGAAGCTACCTGTGCCGGAGATACCATCAAGGAAGAGTTCGTGGTATTCTCATTGAGTGACAAGGTTCCTTGTATTGAGACGCACGATTGGTTCTACCGGACATCCACTTCCTTCCCACGTGATGGTGGACCTGTTACCATACAGATTGGATCATCCGACAAAGATACTCATGTGGTGTATTCCATCATTTCGGGTAACCGTGTGATTGAGAGTGGTACGCTGAAGATGTCCAACAGCATCATTACCCGGGAGTTCAAGTATAAGGAGGAATATGGTACAGGACTATGTCTATGTTACGCTTGGGTGAAAGAGGGTGTCGTTTATACCCATTCCACTTCGATTGAACGACCCCTACCCGATAAGAAGCTGAAGGTGAAGTGGGTGACGTTCCGTGACCTGCTGACTCCCGGACAGCAGGAGGAGTGGACGCTGAATATCACACATCCTGACGGAACACCGGCCAATGCACAGTTCATGGCTACGATGTACGACAAGAGTCTTGACCAGCTTGCCATGCACTACTGGAACTTCAGTACGGGAATTACACAGAGTCTGCCTTATCATTCATGGGAGTACCTGCGATATGGATTGCTTCGTTTGTCGGCTTCGCAGAAACTTCCAAAAATCACTTATCCTCGAATCGCTTTCTCATCCTTCACGGATGATATCACCGAGTTTGCTTCTCAGTTCAGTTATCATGGCATTCGCTTACGTGGGATGTTGGGAGCATCAAGAAATATGGCGATGGCAGCCAAGGAGACGAAGGCCATGCCGATGGAAACTGGAGCTGTGGCTGAAGAGGAGGTGGCCTTAGATGTAGCAGGTGATAACAGTGTACTCTCTGGAACAGCGGCCGGTTTATCCGTGCCGAACGTATATGTTGTTCAAATGAAAAGCGACATGACCGGTGCGATAAAGGAAGAATCTGGCAATCAGCAGATGGATGAGTCGCAGGTACGTGAGAACCTCAACGAGACTGCTTTCTTCTATCCAACACTGGTATCCGATGAGAATGGAAATGTTGCCATACGTTTTACTCTACCAGAGAGTGTTACCACATGGAAGTTCATGGGTTTGGCTCACGACAAGGAGATGAATTACGGGATGCTGGACGGTGTTGCTGTGGCCAAGAAGGATGTGATGGTGCAGCCGAACATACCGCGCTTCCTCCGTACCGGTGATAAGGCCAGCATCACAACGAAGATATTCAATACGGCAGAGAAGGATGTGACAGGACAAGTGGGTATCCGACTCATCGATCCGGAAACAGAACAGACGGTCTTTGAATCTACCCAGCCGTTCAGTGTGAAGCAAGGAGATACGGGTAGTGCTACCTTCCGTGTGGAACCGACAGAGCAGATGCCGAGTCTGTTGATCTGTAAGATTATTGCCTATGGCGACGGCTTTAGTGATGGTGAGCAGCATTATCTGCCTATCCTGCCGAATAGCGAGATGGTTACCAAGACGGTACCGTTTACGCAACATGAGCCTGGGGTGAAGACCATTGATCTGACCAAATTTGTTCCTTCGGATGCGAAGAATACCAAGCTCACGGTGGAATACACCAATAACCCGGCATGGCTGATGGTGCAGACACTTCCCTTCGTGGGTGATGTCAACGAGAAGAATGCCATTAGTCTGGCGGCAGCCTATTACGCAAATAAACTGGGTGCTCACCTCATCGGACAGGCTCCGCAGGTGAAGAACGTGTTCGCACAGTGGCAGCGGGAAGAGGGGAATGAGACATCCCTGATGAGTGCCTTGGAGAAGAACCAGGAACTGAAGGCACTTGTGCTGAACGATACACCGTGGGTGCTCGATGCAGACGATGAGAGTAGTCAGAAGAAGGCTTTGGCAAACTTCTTTGATGAGAACGCTCTCAACAACCGGTTGGAGACAGCTTTGAATCAATTGAAGAAACTGCAGAAAGGTGACGGCTCTTTCTCTTGGTGGGAAGGAATGAACGGTTCACCCAGCATGACCGCCGAGGTGATGGAGTTTCTGACCCGTCTGAACCTGCTCATCGGTACGGATGCTGCCACGAAGAACATCCTTTCACAGGCCAACAACTATCTCAGTAAGATCGTTATCGATGAGGTGGCCGACATGAAACGTCGTGAGAAGAAGGGCGAGAAGGTATATATTTGGTACTCCCATGCTTTGCAGTGGGTGTATATCAACGCCATCGCCAACCGTCAGTTGAGTGCGAAAGAACAGGAAGCTACGGATTATCTGCTCGGGAAACTGGAGAAGATGAATACCCGTCAGTCGATGTATGCCAAGGCGAAGATGGCTGTCGTCCTCGCTAGGAACGGCAAGAAAGAGAAGGCTGACATCTATATGAAGAGTCTGAAGGAGTTTATGGTATATACCGAGGAGCAAGGACGCTACTTCGATACGCCGCGTGCCGGCTATTCGTGGTGCGATTACCGCATTCCTACCCAGACTGCTGTCATCGAGGCATGGCAGCTGCTGAATCCGACTGACCAGCAGACTATCACGGAACTGCGCCGTTGGTTACTGTTGCAGAAGCGGACACAGAACTGGGATACCCCGATCAATTGCGTGAATGCAGTGTTCGCCTTCCTCAACGGGAATACCGAGTTGCTTGCGCATCAGGAACAGACCGTGCTGAAAGTTGACGGGCAGCAGCTTGATCTGCCCAAGGCAACAGCAGGTATGGGATATGTCAAGACCGTTGTTCCAGTGAAAGAGGCGCGTTCGTTGACTGCCGAGAAGATTAGTACAGGAACATCGTGGGGAGCTGTCTATGCACAGTTCTTGCAACCAACAACTTCGATTGAGGATCACAGCTCTGGCCTGAAGGTTAGACGTCAGCTGCTCACCGAGGATGGTAAGCCCGTGACGAGTCTGAAGGTGGGCGACCGCGTTAAGGTGCGACTGACTATTGAGGCTGACCATGACTACGACTATGTACAACTGATCGACAAGCGGGCTGCCTGTATGGAGCCAGTAAATCAGCGGAGCGGTTACCACTGGGGCTATTACTGCGCGCCCAAGGATCAGACCACCCAGTACTATTTTGATATCCTCTCAAAGGGGAAGCATGTGGTGGAGGCGGAGTATTATATCGACCGTCCCGGCACTTACGAGACAGGAACCTGCGTTGTGCAGTGCGCCTATAGTCCTGAGTATATGGGTACGACCAAGTCGCAGACGATTGTAATTAAATGATGATGAACAAAACAACAATACTATTAGCGGTCTGTGCATGGGCAACAATCCATGCACAGGCACAGAAGATTACCGCAAAGACCGACGTGATTGATTGCGGAAGTGTGGTTTACGAACATCCTGTAACGGTGAAGTTCGAGATGCAGAACAGTGGGTTTGCCCCGCTGACGATACAGACCATCAAGACCAGCTGTGGCTGTACATCGGTGGAGTACCCCCATTCGGCAATTCCTGCCGGTGACGGTTTCACGATCGCTGCCACCTACGATGCCCGTCAGTTAGGACATTTCATGAAGGATGTGGGAATTTACAGCAACGCTTCCGACAAACCTTACTACCTGTCCATCCGTGGTGTGGTAGTAGAGGAATTGGTGGATTATGAAGGCACTTACGACTACACTTTGGCGGATATCAAGGCAGACAAGAACAATATTGAGTTCGATGATGTGACCCGTGGTGATATGCCGATGGAGAAGATCCATATTATGAATAGAGGTGCTAAGTCGATCACACCGACGGTGATGCACCTACCGGAATACCTCAATGCCATCGTATCACCCACCACCATCGCCCCAGGACGACAGGGAACAATTACCATTTCCCTTGATTCCCGGAAACTACGTGACTATGGTCTGACACAGACAAGTATCTTCCTCGGGATGTTCCCAGGGGATAAGGTCGCTCCGGAAAAGGAAATTCCCGTGTCAGCTGTATTGTTACCAGCCTTCACCGAGTTCACGGAGAGTCAGTTGGAGAATGCACCTGAGGTTCTACTGTCGCGAGAGTATGTAGATCTTGACTTCGGAAAGAAATCTAAGAAGACCGAGGTTATCACTATCTCGAACGTGGGTAAGTCACCTCTTGAAATCAATTCCTTGCAGTTGTTCACCGCTGGATTGAAGGTGAAGTTGAACAAACGGCATATCAAGCCTCATGAGACGGCCATGTTGAAGATTACCGCTGAGGCAAAGGTCCTTCGCAATGCCCGTACGAAACCCCGTGTACTGATGATTACCAACGCTCCGGTGGCACCGAAGCTGGTGATTCCTTTGAATGTGAAATAATCATTATTCACTTATCACTTTCCCTCTATGGAACATCCAGAAAACAACGAAGAATACAAAGGATTGCAGGTGAACGCTGGTGTCACACAGCAGTCGATCGTTAATCCTTATCTGCAGCGAGGGCGCTTTCGTCGTCGTGAGATCAGTGTGGCCGATATGGTTGAGGGTATCCTGAAAGGTAACGTCACCATTTTGAGTCAGGCTGTGACGCTCGTGGAGAGTGTGAACCCCGCCCATCAGGTCAAGGCGCAGGAAGTGATCGAGAAATGTCTGCCGTATAGCGGCAATAGCATCCGCATCGGTATCAGTGGTGTACCTGGTGCTGGTAAGAGTACTTCTATTGATGCGTTCGGCTGTCATGTGCTGGATGAACATGGCGGAAAGCTGGCAGTGCTAGCCATCGACCCGAGTTCGGAGCGTTCGAAAGGTAGTATCCTGGGTGACAAGACCCGTATGGAGAAGTTGTCGGTAAGACCAGAAGCCTTCATCCGTCCTTCGCCCACAGCAGGTTCCTTGGGTGGTGTGGCCCGCAAGACTCGCGAGACCATCATCCTCTGTGAGGCCGCAGGTTATGACAAGGTGTTCGTAGAGACGGTGGGTGTAGGACAGAGTGAAACGGCATGTCATTCGATGGTTGATTTCTTCCTGCTGATCCAGTTGGCAGGAACGGGTGATGAGTTGCAAGGCATTAAACGCGGCATCATGGAGATCAGCGATGGTATCATCATCAACAAGTGCGACGGGAACAACGTTGACAAGTGCCAGATGGCTGCCACGAACTTCAGGAATGCCCTGCATTTCTTCCCCATGCCCGATAGTGGATGGCTACCCAAGGTGCTCTGCTATAGTGGTTTCTATGGTACGGGTATCAAGGAGATCTGGGATATGGTGTATCAGTATATCGATTTCGTCAAGGCAAACGGTTACTTCGATGTCAGAAGGAATGAGCAGAGCAAGTACTGGATGTACGAAACTATCAATGAGCAGTTGCGTAACTCGTTCTATCACAATCAGGTCATTGAGCAGCAGTTGACAAAGACCGAGATGTCGGTGTTACGTGGCGAGAAGACTTCCTTTATGGCGGCGGGTGAACTATTGGAAAAGTATTTCAATGACATCAAAGGATTCCGGGTTAGAAAGGAAGGGTAGTTCTATCGGTTGTCATTAACAAAGAAAGAAGATGTATCAGGTAGAGATAGACACAGGGTCGGGCTTCTGTTTCGGTGTGACCACGGCCATACGCAAGGCGGAAGAGGAACTGGCGAAAGGTAGTACGTTGTACTGTCTGGGCGATATCGTTCATAACGGAATGGAGTGTGAACGACTGCGACAGATGGGACTGATTACCATCAACCATGACGATCTCAAGCAACTGCATGATGCGAAGGTGTTGCTGCGTGCGCATGGTGAACCGCCAGAGACGTATGCCCTGGCCCGCAAGAACAACATTGAGATTATCGATGCTACTTGTCCTGTGGTGCTCCAGCTGCAGCGCCGCATCAAGAAACAGTATGACTCGAGGAATGAAGATCAGGAAACAAATGGCGAGAAGCAGATCGTGATCTTCGGAAAGCCCGGACATGCCGAGGTGTTAGGACTGGTGGGGCAGACGGAGAACAACGCGATAGTCATTGCCAGTTTCGAGGATGTGAAGAAGTTGGATTTCAGTCGCGACATCTATCTGTACTCCCAGACCACCAAGTCGTTGGATGAGTTCCAGCGGATTATCGAGTACATCAAGCAGAATATCTCACCCGATGCCACATTCAAAAGCTTCGATACCATCTGCCGACAGGTGGCGAACCGTATGCCGAGTATTGCATCCTTCGCCGCCCGTCATGACCTGCTCCTCTTTGTTTGTGGGAGGAAAAGCAGTAACGGAAGGGTACTCTTCAACGAATGTCAGCGTGTGAATGCCAACAGTCATCTGATAGAAGGACCAAATGAGATTGATCCGCAGTGGCTTAACGATGAACTCAAGACCGTGGGTATCTGCGGTGCCACCAGTACACCGAAATGGCTCATGGAGGAGTGCCGTGATGCCATCCTCAAATAACTACTCCTTTACTCTTTCTAGATACCGCTCATAAAGCCATTCGTTCTGTTCAGGGATGGTCAGGTTACTATTGTCAAGAACCAATGCATCCTCGGCTTGGCGGAGTGGTGATATTTCGCGATGTGAATCGATGAAGTCGCGCTCCTGCACGTTCTTCAGGATCTCATCGTAATCGGCTTCCATTCCTTTCCCTAACAGTTCCTTGTAACGACGTTCCGCACGCACTTCGGCAGAGGCGGTGACAAAGACCTTCAGTTCAGCATTGGGGAAGACCACAGTACCGATATCACGACCGTCCATTACGATACCTTTCTCCTCACCCATCTTCTGCTGTTGGGCAACCAAGGCCTCGCGGACAAAAGGTAGGGCGGCGATGGGAGAAACAAGGTTCGATACCTCCATCGTGCGGATATCCTGTTCCACCAGCTCATCGTTCAGATAGGTATCGGGTTTTCCCGTTTCCTCGTTGAGTTTGAACGAGATGTTGATCTCAGGCATCTTTGCTTGCAGTTCCTCCTCGCGGATACTGTCATCCTCGTTGAACAACCCGTTACGCAGGGCATAGAGGGTAACGGCACGATACATGGCACCCGTATCCACATAGATATATCCTATCTTTTTGGCCAGGTCTTTGGCCATGGTCGATTTCCCGCAAGAGGAATGACCGTCAATAGCTATCGTAATCTTTTTCATATTCCTTATTACTTACAATGTATAACTCACATTTACCAACAGCGAATGTGACGAGATATGGTATTTACCGTAGGCGATGTTCAGTTTGAAGCGGTCTAACTGAAGACCGGCACCTAATGACAAGCCTGCGCCATGACTGCTTCCCCGTTCCTCATCATTGCTGACGATCTCCATCTCACTGGCTCGGCGGAAATTATAACCGACGGCCACATAGATCTGCGGTGACAAGATGATGTCGGCACCTGCCACAAGATGATGAATGAACTTCTTGTTCATGTGGTTTAGGTCAACAAGCGTGGCCGAAAGTCTGAGCGGTGATCCGATCAGTCGTTTGCTGGCACCGATCTGCAGGTCGAGCGGCAGCTTGCTATATTCCTCCTCATACGCATCCAGTTCTCCACCAAGGTTCTTCACCACGGCAGATACCGACCATTCCTTCTCTGGATGGTAGTAGTTCACACCTAAGTCAACTCCCATGGCGAAAGCGTTATAGTCACCAATATAAGAAGTGATGAACCGTGCTGTAATACCACCCACGATATTGGTGCCTAACTGGTAGGAGAGGGCACCGGCAATGGCGATATCCTTTGCAGAGAACTCGCCGGTCTGCACATTATGCTCATCCACCTCCTTCATCTTACCATAGTCGAGGAACTGTGCCATGACACCTACCGTGGCTTTCTCCTTGACAATCTTGCTGAACGAGGCACTTGCCGCGTTGGCTCCTTCCATGTAGTTCATGTAGTTCAGGTTCAGCGTCTTGTCGCTTACCGATGAAAGCAGAGCCGGGTTATGGAACATCAGCGAGGGATCGTCCTCAATGATGGAGATGTTGTCACTGCCTAATGCCGCTGCATGCGCACTCACTGGCAGTCGCAGGAAATTATAGCCCGTCTGACTGTCTTGTGCCCATGTGAGAACACTGATGAGCGAAAAGAATAGGCAAAATATGACTTTTTTCATTTAATTCATTTATTTTAGTGCAAAGATACACCTTTTTTACAAATATCTATACTAATTTTGCAAAGCAATCATTATCATAACGAAAAAAACAGCAATTTAGTGTAACTTGGAAGTCAAGAAATCATACGAAGCTGATCTGGAACACCAGTGGAAGAAACGATTCCTGCTGGGCGTGGTACTCGTGCTGGCTGTTCTCGCCGTTGCCCTGGAGTTTAACTTCCGGGACGTCGAGGTGGAGTATAATGAGAATCTGATTGATGAGATTGTGCAGGAGCTGGAACTGAAACCTGCCGTGGATCAGGAGGATATGATTGCAGTTATCGAAGAACTAGAAGAAGAACCTGCTCCTCCCACCCGCATCAATCCTGTGGATGAGCCCGTGATGATGGATGCCACCGACCGCCTGGTGGAGAATCGTCAGGAACTCTTTGAGGGTGAGACTGAGGCTGCAGAGCAGGAAAAGGTGCCTCCGATTCCTCCAGTGGCCATCGATGCTGACAACAACCCGCTGAACTTCCGTGTGGTGGAACGTTTACCAGAGTTCCCCGGTGGCATGACAGAGTTTATGAAATGGCTCACCAAGAACCTGAAATACCCAGAGTCGGCCCGTCGTCAGAACATGCAAGGCACGGTGGTCATCTCCTTTATCGTCAACACCGATGGTAGCACATCCGAGATAAAGGTCGTCCGTCCGCGTCATCCTGACCTCGATCGTGAGGCAGTGCGGGTGGCTCGAATGATGCCCAAGTGGAAACCCGGAGAAGATCACGGCAAGGTGTGCCGTACCATGATATCAATCCCAATCGTATTTAAGATATGAAAACAGCCAACGAAATCCTGCAACTCATCAACCGCTATATTGATGAGATGCCTTATACCCGTCAACCGGATCGTTTGTACGAACCAATCCGTTATATCCTCTCATTGGGTGGGAAGCGCATCCGTCCTTCTCTCATGATGATGGCTTATAACCTTTATCAGGAAGATCCTGAACGTATCCTTTCTCAGGCCTGTGCCCTGGAGACCTATCATAACTTCACATTGTTGCATGATGACCTGATGGATCATGCCGATATGCGTCGCGGTCATACCACCGTTCATGTAAAGTGGGACGCAAATACGGCAATCCTCTCTGGTGACACGATGCTGCTGATGGCGTTCCGTCAGATGATGCAGTGCCCAGAGGACAAGTTGCACGAGGTTCTCGACGTGTTCCTGGAAACCACTTTTGAGATTGGTGAAGGACAGCAGTATGACATCTGTTTTGAAACACGTGATGATGTGAGCGAGGAGGAGTATATTGAGATGATTCGTCTTAAGACCAGTGTCTTGTTGGCTTGTGCCTTGAAAATCGGAGCCATCCTTGGTGGTGCCTCTGCTTCTGATGCAGAAAACCTGTATAAGTTCGGGGAGCAGATCGGACTCGCCTTCCAGTTGCAGGATGATTTCCTCGATGTGTATGGCGATCCGAAGGTGTTTGGCAAGGCTATCGGTGGAGATATCCTCTGTAACAAGAAGACCTTCATGCTCATCAATGCGTTCAACAAGGCGGATGAGGCACAACGGAAGGAACTGGAACAGTGGATCAATGCCGAGAATCCTGATCCACAACAGAAGATCGCTGCCGTTACCAACCTCTATAATCAGATAGGTGTGAACCACTTGGCTGAGGATCGCATACGCTATTATTTCGAAGAGAGTCGGAAATACCTCAATGCCGTGCAGGTGCCGGAGGAGCGGAAGCAGGAACTGACTGCCTATACAGATAAGATGATGAGGAGAAACAAATGATTGATACGCATGCCCATTTGGAAGGGGAGGAGTTCGCTGAGGATCGTGCCGAGATGATGGCACGGGCTCGGGAAGCGGGAGTCAGTAAGGTATTGGTTCCCTCTATCGATCTCGCCTCTGCCCAGCGTGTCCTCGATCTCTGCGCCCAATATCCCGACTTTGCCTATCCCATGATCGGTCTGCATCCAGAGGAGGTGAAGGACGATTGGCGAGATGTGCTACGGGAAATGAAGTCATTGTACCTTCAACATCAATCTCAGTTTATAGCCATCGGCGAGGTGGGGCTCGACTATTATTGGAGTCGTGAGTTCGAGAAAGAGCAGTTGGCTGCGTTCGACGAACAGGTGCAATGGAGTATCGAGACTGGTCTGCCTTTGATGATCCACTGTCGGAAGGGACAGAACGAGATGGTTCATCTGCTGAAACAGTATGAGCGTGAACTGCCGGGTGGCGTATTCCACTGCTTCACGGGGAATGAGAAGGAGGCAGCCGACTTCCTTCAGTTCGACCGCTTCGTGTTAGGTATCGGAGGTGTGCTCACCTTCAAGAAGTCACACCTGCCCGAGGTGCTTCCTGCTGCAGTACCTTTGGAGCGTATCGTATTGGAAACAGATAGTCCGTATATGGCTCCCGTTCCCATGCGGGGCAAACGAAACGAGAGTGCTTACGTGCGCTTTGTCCTCGAGAAACTTGCCGAATGCTACGGGATGACAGCAGAACAGGTGGAAAGGATTACCGATCAGAACGTAGAGCGTGTTTTCCCGATGATGGTTACAAAATAGATGAGAGTTGGCCGGTGGCCAACTCTCATTTCCTTAGTTTCGGTTTTCAACTCTTTAATTGTACCAAATGGATGAATCTACTTCTGCATAGAGGTCATCTGTTTCGCTGTTGTACACATTGTCGAGTTCATAGTCTTCTTGGTTGTGCATCTGTTTGGTAGAATCCATAGTAGTTCCTCCTACAGGACTTAGGTACCATCGTCCTTTTTGATGTTTCTTACATGGGTCCCATGCATTTCTGCGACAAATATACGAAAAAAAATGAATAGGTTGTAGGATTTTCGTATATTTTAACCGATTGCCTCGTTTTTTTTCTTTTTTATTCGTACATTTGCACTGCCCAAGTAGAAAATATAAAGACTACAAATAAGAAGATGAAAAAGCTATTTTTTGTGTTAGCCATGGCGATGATACAGTCATCAGCCTGGTCACAATCCTTTACTGAGTGGCATGATATGGATGTGAATGGTGTGAACCGTATGGAGAGTCATACCTCATTCTTCGCCTGTGAAAACGCAGCAGTGGCCCAGAAAGGCGACTGGAGTCAGTCATCCCGCTTCCTTTCGCTGCATGGTGACTGGAAATTCAACTGGGTGGAGAACGCATCTGACAGACCCACCGATTTCTTCCGTGCCGACTTCGACGACTCCCAATGGGGCAAGATGTCCGTGCCGGGAATTTGGGAAATGAACGGCTTTGGCGATCCCGTGTATTTGAATGTCGGTTTCGCTTGGCGCGGTCATTTCAAACAACTGACACAGGCCGACTATAAGGAGGGTGTCAGCGATGTCCCTGTACCGGTGAAGGACAACCATGTGGGCTCGTATCGTAAGACCATCACGCTTCCTGCATCTTGGAAAGGACAGCAGGTGATTGCCCACTTTGGCAGTGTCACCTCGTGTATCTACCTCTGGGTGAACGGACAGTTCGTGGGATATAGTGAGGATGCAAAGATCGCTGCGGAGTTTGATGTTACGAAATATGTCCATCCGGGTGAGAACCTCATCGCCTTCCAAGTATTCCGCTGGTGCGATGGCTCCTGGTGCGAGGACCAGGACTTCTGGCGATTGAGTGGTGTGGCTCGTGATAGTTACCTGTATTGTCGCAACGCCCAGAACCATATCGAGGATATCCGTATCACGCCTGATCTGGTGAACGACTACCGCGACGGTGTGTTGCAGGTGGATGTCAAGGCTGCCGGCAAGGGTGAAATACGGGTAGAACTGTATGATGCTGACGGTCGTCAGGTGACCAGTGGCACGATCAATACATGGAAGGAATCGATGCCGAAGCAGGGTAGTGTGACACTGACGGTGGAGAACCCGAAGAAATGGACTGCCGAGACACCTTATTTATATACGTTGGTGGCTCGTCTGCTCCCCGCCAAGAAATATCCTGAGATCGGTGCTGAGTTCGAAGCAATTAGTCAGAAGGTGGGCTTCCGCAAGGTGGAGATCAAGAATGCACAGTTGTTGGTCAACGGTCAACCGATCCTCATCAAGGGTGTTGACCGTCATGAGATGGATCCTGACGGCGGTTATGTGGTGAGTCGTGAGCGGATGATTCAGGATATTCAGGTGATGAAACGGTTCAATATCAATGCCGTACGAACAAGTCATTACCCCGATGATCCTGTGTGGTACGACCTCTGCGACGAATATGGTATCTATCTTTGTGCGGAGGCAAACCAGGAGAGTCATGGCTTCGGCTACAACCCCAAGGAGGCCATTTCCTATACACCGCTCTTCGCCAAGCAGATTCTTGAGCGCAACCAGCATAACGTTCAGGTACACTACAACCACCCAAGTGTGATCATCTGGTCGTTAGGTAACGAGACCATCGGCGGTCCGAACTTCAAGGCAGCATACGACTGGATCAAGAGTCAGGATGCCTATCGTCCTGTGCAATTTGAGCAGGCAGCCAACGGAACACCCAGTGATATTACGTGTCCGATGTATGCTTCGCACGACTGGTGCGAGCGGTACGCTTCCAACCCCGCTACTACCAAGCCACTCATCCAGTGCGAATACAGTCATGCGATGGGTAACAGTTGCGGTGGCTTTAAGGAATATTGGGATCTGATCCGTAAATACCCGAAGTATCAGGGCGGCTTTATCTGGGACTTTGTTGATCAGGCCCTTCACCGCCACCCTGGAAAAACTAGTACAACTAGTACTACTAGTAACACTAGTATAGAATACACCTACGGCGGCGATTACAACGACTACGATCCTTCCGACAACAACTTCAACTGCAACGGTCTGGTTTCTCCTGATCGTGTGCCGAATCCGGAGATGTACGAGGTGGGTTATTTCTACCAGAATATCTGGGTGGAGGATGCAAATGTGAAGGAAGGCGTGGTTCGCGTGAAGAACGAGAACTTCTTCAAAGACTTGAGTAATGTGCGGATGGTATGGCAACTGATGGCCGACGGCGTGAAGGTGCAGGAGGGAACAGTTGACCAGTTGGATATTGCACCCCAGCAGACCAAGGAATATTCTCTCCCGCTGAAGAATTTAAATGAGTATAAAGGAAAGGAACAACTGCTCAACATCGACTTCGTACTGAAGAAGGCGGAGCCGTTGATGGAGGCAGGACAGGTGATTGCTTATCGGCAGTTGACCGTCAATGACGAACGACAGAGGGAGTCTTCTGAGTCAATCGCTGCGAAGTTCAAGGTGAAAGAGGACAAGAAAGCACAGGAGGTGTCGGTACAGACAGGTGATGTGAAACTGGTCTTCGACCGTGCCACGGGCTTCCTCTGCCACTATGAGGCAGCAGGTAAGCAGCTTCTGGGTGAAGGTGGCACCATCAAACCGAATTTCTGGCGTGCCGTCACAGATAATGATATGGGTGCATGGATACAGCGCAGGTATCATGTATGGCGCAATCCGCAGCTGAAGCTCACCGCCTTCGAGGCCAAGAAAGCCAAGACTAAGCAGGGTGAGAACTATGTGGATGTCACAGCAACGTATGATATGCCGGAGGTAAAGGCACAGTTACAGATGAACTATGCCGTCTTAGCTGGCGGACAGCTGTTCATCCACCAGACAATGACGGTGAATGATACCGCGAAGGTGGCCGACATGCTGCGCTTCGGTGTGGTGATCCAACTGCCGTATGAGATGGACAAGAGTAAGTTCTACGGTCGTGGACCCATTGAGAACTATGCCGACAGGAAGGAATCGCAGCGCGTTGGTTTGTATGAACAGACCGCCGATGAACAGTTCTATCCGTATATCCGTCCTCAGGAGACAGGTACGAAGAGTGATATCCGTTGGTGGAAGCAGACCGATGCGGCGGGCAGCGGACTGTCTATCTCTTCTCATCACAAGCTGTATATGTCGGCTCTGCATTACGACATTGAGGATCTTGATGAAGGGGATAACAAGGAACAGCGCCATGTGAAGGATGTGCCGAAGTCGAAATACACCAACCTCTTCATCGACAGTGAGCATGCCGGTGTGGGCGGTGTCAACAGTTGGAGCATGGAAGGCTTCGCCCTGCCGAAGTATCAGGTGAAGTATAAAAACAAACGATTCGGCTTTATCATCGATATTATACGGGGTAAATAATCCGTTTCGTCCACCTAATAATACATAAAATCCACCTTTCATGAGGTGGATTTTTGTATCTTTGCACCCAGATAACATTATCAATAAACTAACTGTCAATGAAAAAAGCAAGAGTTTGGGTCCTTGCGACCATGGCTGTCCTGGGCGTCATGAACGCCAGCGCACAGCATCAGTTCACGGTGAATGCCAAGAAACTTGGCGCACCCATCCAACCAACCATGTACGGCATCTTCTTCGAGGATATCAACTTCGGAGCCGATGGCGGACTCTATGCTGAGTTGGTGGAGAACCGCTCCTTCGAGTTCCCGCAACACCTCATGGGATGGAGCACCTATGGAAAGGTGCAGGTGAATGATGCCAATCCGGCATTTGAACGGAATCCCCACTATGTCACCCTGAAGGAATCCGGTCATCGTGACAAGTTTACAGGACTGGAGAACCGTGGTTTCTTCGGCATGGGACTGAAGAAGGGCATGGACTATCACTTCTCTGTGTATGCCCGTACGGCAGGTAATACCAGGATCCGTGTGGAGCTGGTGGGCAGTGATGATGAGGTGATGACCAAGCAACAGATCACCATCGTGGGCAATACCTGGAAGAAATACGACGCTACGTTGAAGTCACCCAAGACCGATGCGAAGGGTTTCATGCGCATCTACCTCGAAGGGAAGGATGCTGTTGACCTCGATCATGTGAGTCTGTTCCCTGCTGATGCATGGAAAGGACTGCTTCGCAGTGATCTTGTCAAGGATCTCAAGGATCTTCATCCTGGCGTGTTCCGCTTCCCTGGCGGATGTATTGTGGAAGGAACCGATCTGGATAGTCGCTACCAGTGGAAGAATTCCGTGGGCCAGGCAGAGAACCGTCCACTGAACGAGAACCGCTGGAACTACACCTTCCCGCACCGTCTGTTCCCGAACTACTACCAGAGTTATGGTCTGGGCTTCTATGAGTTCTTCCTGTTGTCAGAGGAGATAGGGGCACAGCCGCTGCCGGTACTGAGCTGCGGACTGGCTTGTCAGTTCCAGAATGATGATAAGGATGAGGCCGTATGTCATGTGGCAGTGGATGATTTGCAGTCGTATATCGATGATGCCCTCGACCTCATCGAGTTCGCCAATGGTGGTACAGACACGAAGTGGGGTAAGCTGCGTGCAGACATGGGTCATCCCGCTCCTTTCAACCTCCAGCTGATCGGTATCGGTAATGAGCAGTGGGGACCTCTCTATCCTGTACGACTGGAGAAGTTCATCACTGCCATCCGTTCGAAATATCCCAAGATGAAGATCGTGGGAACCAGCGGACCGTCACCGGATGATAACGACGGGAAGCAGTTCTCGTATGGTTGGGAGCAGATGCGCCGTCTGAAGGCTGACCTCGTGGATGAGCATTACTACCGCGATCAGGACTGGTTCATGAAGAATGTCACCCGTTATGACAACTACGACCGTAAGGGTCCGAAGGTATTTGCAGGCGAATATGCTTGTCATGTAAAGGAAGAACCAGCCGACTTCCCCACAGCGAAGAACGTGTTCGAGGCTGCACTGTGTGAGGCTGCCATCATGACGGGCTTCGAGCGCAATGCCGATATCGTTCACATGGCCACCTATGCTCCGCTCTTTGCACATGTGGAGGGTTGGCAGTGGCGTCCCGACCTGATCTGGATGGATAACCTCACCACCGTACGTACGCCGAATTATTATGTTCAGCAACTGTACGGAAAGAACCCCGGCACCCATGTGCTGAGTCTGCTGGAAGGAAAGAAACCGGTTACTGGTCAGGATGGTCTTTGTGCCAGTGCTGTGTATGACAAGAACACCAACGGCTACATCGTGAAGATCACCAATACCTCGTCAGAGTCGAAGGGGGTCGAAATCACCTTCAAGGGCATCAAGAACTTAGGAAAAGGAACGGTTACCACCCTGCATGCCGACCGCATGGATGCGGCCAACACCATTGAGCATAAGAACAATGTGGTGCCACAAACAGGAGATGTGCAGACCGAAGGGAATGTGCTCAAGGCAATCATCCCCGCCAAGTCATTTGTCGTATATCGGTTTTGAAAAGTTGTAGGGTGAGATGAGATTATAGTCTCAGACCGAAGAAGGCACGTGCCCGCCATTTATTTTGGTTGACAATCACCGCTTTGTCGTCAAAAACAGAGTTGTTCATGACGAGGGTGGCTCCGGCAAAGTAACGCGTGGAGAAGTTGCGGACAATGGCGGCACGTTCATTGAAGATCATGTTGAAGCGCATGTGCTTGGCTTTCTTCTGTACGCCGTTCGTGGTGAAGTTATTGCGGTTATAGATGACACCGGTAGGAAGCATGGAGAAATGGAGTAGCCATTTCTTGCCTAACACCCAGTTGTAGCCGTAACCGCCACCGATGCCGATATGACCGATCTTAATACTTACATCGGGGGCATTCGGGTTTCTCTCTTTCAGTTTATTGTTTGTCTCGATACTGCCGCCTTGATAACTGAAGCCTAAGAGCCATGATCCTGCAGAACGGCGCTGGATGTAACTCTGGGTGAAGGCGGCAGGGAAGGAGAAACGTCGATTGTTGAAGGTGTAGTAGCCTGCAAGATTGGCTACCTTCAATGTGACATCGCCCGACTCCAACCGCTGCAGTTTGTCATCGCGGTGGATATCGCCTGCCAGTGATTCTGATCGCTGGTAACTGAAATCCAGACTGAATTTCCTACTGTAGTAGTTGAGGTTGAACTCATAATCCTTATAGATTCCTTTCCATTTGGCGGGATTGATGGCCATGCCAATGCCAATTCCACGGTAGATGCCAGCCACCGAGAAGGTAGTCTTATGACTGGTTCTGAGGTCAGCCCTCGAATAGATGTCATTGACTGTTCCTTTTGCATGGAAGTCGTTGCCCGTCTGGTTCATCCTCACCTTCAGCGTGAGCTTACATTCTGGGCGCACCACATAGTTCGTGTCGTACGACGAGCGGTAGTAGCGTTCAGCCAGTACGCTATCTACCCGCGACCTCATCTGCTGGTCACGCGACTGCACCGTGATGTCATCTTGGGCCGAAACGCTGATGGAACCCATCAACATGATGGCCACGACCATGAGTCTGCTATGGAAAGTCTTCTTCATCATCGTCTATAAGGTGTAGAATTTGAGTCCTATGGACAGTCCGAGGATATCTTTCAGCGGGATACTGCTGTCTTGGAACAAGGAGCGTATATAGAGGTCGCAGGTGCTCACCTCATAAAAGAGCGACATTCTACTGTGCCTTTTGCGTTTGTTCTCTGGAATCTTGAACATGATACGTTGCCCGAGTGCGAAGTTCAGTCGGAACTTGGTTGACATGAGTTCGTAGTATTTGTCGGGATAGCGACCAGGCTGACTCTTCCAGAACTCATGACCATATACGGTGTTGATATAAAGACTGGCGGTCAACGGCTCAAAATTCCACCGTCCTTCAGGCACCTTGGGCGAGAGGTTGATGTCCCAAGGAATATAATTCTCCTTCACAGTCATTGTCAGTTTCCCGCGAGTGGATTCATGTTGGGGGATATAGCCAAAGAGTAAGTCAGTTTCCCATTGCCTGCGCTTGCCATAACTCCAGCCCGTACCTATAGAGACAATACCCATATTACCGGCGTTTTGAATAACGTAGTGGGAGGGAATGAGGGCTGCCCAAGTGTTTTGCATCCGCTGAATACGCTTCTCGTATTTGCTCTGCTTTACATCAAGGCTATCGCCTGCCGTCACATGCAAGGCGCACATCAGCATGACGGCATTAGTAATTAATCTTTTCCACTTCATAGCCGTCGGGTGTAATGGTGATTATTCTGTAGTTGCGGTGCACAGCGCAGTCGATACCGTAGAATATCAGACCGTCATTGTAAAAATCAGAGACCACGTCCTCATGGTTGTGTCCATAGACGCAGCACATCAGACCAGGGAAGTAATCGAGGTAGCGGCGGAAGGCCTTGCATACGTTGTTGTTGAACTGGTCGCTATAGGGTGGGGCATGCATCACGATGATGGTACGGTCGAATTTCTCCGTGTCCTTCACCATCTCTTCCTCCATGTAGTCGAAGTCGGGTATGGCAGCCAAGTAGGTGTACTCCGTAGCATTGGTATTGAGACACAGGAACTTTACACGACCGGCGATGAACGAGAAGTTCATATCGCCGTACATCACCTCGTAGGTCTGGTTACCCGTGCCGAGGAAGTCGTGGTTGCCGATTAGGGCCACAAAAGGGGAATGCAGACCCATCAGGATGTCGCGACTCCACTCAAACTCCTTGGCAGTGGCGGTATCTGTCAGATCTCCACAGTGCACAACGAAATCAACGTTTCTGCGGTTTACGTCGGCTATCTGGTCACGAGCATCGGAGTGCCACAGATGGGTATCGCTGATAAATGCCACACGAAGGGTGTCCTTGTTGGCAAACTGTTTCTCAATGATGGCGATCTGCTTTGCATTGATGCCTGTCTCACCCTTCACGTTGACATCGTAGGGATGAGTCTCAAACACATCGCCACATGAGGAGAGCATGACAGTCATACCCAAGGGCAATGCCACCAGCATCATCAACGATACCAGTAACGGGAAGGTATTGAGTCGTTTCTTTGTCATATCATTTTATCTTTCACGCTACAAATATCGGCATTATTTCCCAAATAATGAGTACATTCGTACCGAAAAGTTCACTATTACCTATATATTTTATGGAATAAGCACCAATCGGTTTCTGTTTTTCCCCTTGGTTGCGACAAATTCAAGGGGTATGAGCTCAATTTGTCGCAATAATCGCCTTCTGTCGCAACATATTCAGTCGAAAAAGCATGGAATCGTTGTTTCGTATGAGAATCGCACCTAACTTTGCACTCACAATAGAACTAATAAGAAAGAGCAATGGAAAAGAAAATACAACAGATGTTTAACAAGGTGCTAAATAGGATGGCAGTCCTAGCAACAACTTTCGTGAAGTCTCTTACCGCCCTTCCGGCAAAGCTACAGAAGTTTTCCGCCGGCATAAGGAAGAAAGTGAATGAAAAGGAGGATGAAAGTAACAAGTATGGTATCTATACCTACAAGGACACCGAAAGTGATGAGAGCTTCGGCTTCTTCATTAGTCTTAATAGGGAAATGAATCTGCCACCCACATTGCATCGATGAACCAACATCAATCTTTATATATATTCTTAAATTTATCAGAAGAGAACGGCCCGATTTACCTAACGGTGGACGGGCTGTTTTCTTTAATAAAACAAGTTGTAATAGTTGTTGCAAAGACAACCATGAGTAAGTGGCCTAGTAAGTGGTGGAAACTAGCCTAGTTTCTATGCGTAAGTGGCCTAGTTTCTAGGTGTAACTAGCCTAGTTTCTGGGTGTAAGTAGCCTAGTTA
The DNA here is from genome assembly GCA_045114185.1 of Prevotella sp. GTDB lineage: Bacteria > Bacteroidota > Bacteroidia > Bacteroidales > Bacteroidaceae > Prevotella. The sequence goes on from JBGUJY010000026.1 coordinate 32,007, forward strand.
GCGGTGTATGAGAGTCAGTAAAGCAAATAATGGTACAAGTTTTTTTGTGGATTCGGAAAAAATGAGTACCTTCGCACATCAATAGACTGTGAAAGATGATAGTTTGTATTGCCGAGAAACCGAGTGTGGCGAAGGATATCGCCCGCATTATCGGGGCTACCAGTAGCAAGGATGGATATATGGAAGGCAACGGGTATCAGGTGACGTGGACGTTCGGTCACCTGTGCACGCTGAAGGAGCCGCACGACTATACGCCGATGTGGAAGGCGTGGAGTCTCAGTGCCTTGCCGATGATTCCGCCACGCTTTGGCATCAAACTGATTGACGATAAGGGAATCCAGAAACAGTTCGCCGTGATTGAACGGTTGATGCAGGCTGCAGATGGTATCATCAACTGCGGTGACGCCGGACAGGAGGGTGAGCTCATACAGCGATGGGTGATGCAGAAGGCGCAGGCGAAGTGCCCCGTGAAGCGTTTGTGGATCTCATCAATGACCGATGAGGCGATCCGTGAGGGTTTCTCGAAACTGAAGGACCAGCAAGAATACCAGCCGTTGTATATGGCAGGACTGTCAAGAGCTATCGGTGACTGGATCCTCGGTATGAACGCTACTCGTCTTTATACGCTGAAATACGGACAGAACCGTCAGGTACTGAGTATCGGTCGGGTACAGACGCCTACGTTGGCCTTGATTGTGAACCGTCAGAAGGAAATCGATAACTTCAAGCCGGAACCTTACTGGGTGCTCTCCACCATCTACCGCGAGACCTTGTTTACAGCGACAAAAGGTAAGTTCACCAGTAAGGAGGAGGGTGAGAAGAGCTTCGAGATCATTAAGGGGAAGCCGTTTACGGTGACCAAGGTGGAGAAGAAGAACGGGAAGGAACAGCCGAAGCAGTTGTACGACCTCACCTCGTTGCAGGTGGATTGTAATAGGAAGTACGGCATGAGTGCGGAGATGACGCTGAACACCATCCAGACATTGTATGAGCGGAAGTTCACTACTTATCCACGTGTGGATACCCAGTACCTCTCGGATGATATCTATCCCAAATGTCCGCAGATCATGAACGGTCTGTATCAGGTGAAGGTGGCAGGGGTTGCACCTTATGCCGACCTGGTGCGCCCCTTGGGTGGCAAGCCGTTGCCGAAGACGAAACGGGTGTTTGATACGAGTAAGGTAACCGACCACCATGCTATCATTCCTACAGGAGTGATTCCGCAGAACCTGTCAGACTTTGAACGACGTGTCTATGACCTGGTGGCACGACGGTTTATCAGTGTGTTCTATCCCGATTGTAAGTTCTCCACAACCACGGTGTTGGGCGAGGTGGATGGAATCGAGTTCAAGGCTACGGGTAAGGAAATCCTGGATCCGGGTTGGCGAGCCGTCTATGCACAGCAGTCATCTGCTCTTCCTACTGATGAAGAGAAGAAGGAGGATGAGGAGAAGACGTTACCTGCCTTCGTGAAAGGAGAGAGCGGACCGCATGAGCCGACGCTCACTGAGAAGCAGACCACCCCGCCTCCTTATTATAATGAAGCCTCACTATTACGGGCTATGGAGACGGCTGGAAAGTTTGTGGAGGATGAGGAACTGCGGGCAGCGATGAAGGAGAACGGTATCGGACGACCGTCATCAAGGGCGGGCATCATCGAGACCTTGTTCAAACGGAATTATATCCGCAGGGAGAAGAAACGACTGGTGGCGACGCCTACAGGTATCGAACTGATCGACATCATCAAGGAGGAACTGCTGAAGAGTTGTGAGCTGACGGGTATCTGGGAGAAGAAACTCCGCGACATCGAGCACCAGCAATACGATCCTGCCCAGTTTGTCAATGAGTTGAAGGAGCAGATCACTGCGATTGTCAACCAGGTCTTGGCCGACAATTCAAACCGTCGGGTGACAGTGGTGGCCAACCAGTCATCGGGCAAACGCACCAAGCCGAAGCAGGGAGGTACACAATAAAACGCGCTTTCTGTCGTTTATAGTTTATGATACGCAGAAATACGCTGTTTTTATTCCTGCTGGTAGTCTTGTTCTCATCGTGCGGTGCCGATCTGAACATGAAGAAGGGTGAGAAGTTCCTCGCCATCGGTGAGTATTACGATGCGGCGGAACAGTTCAAACAGGCTTATTCCAAGACTTCCGCCAAGGAACGTGACCGTCGTGGGCAGATTGCCCTGAAGATGGCGCAGTGCTATGAGCGTATCAATTCCTCGCAGAAGGCCATCGCCGCCTACCGCAATGCCATCAGGTACAAGCAGGATGATGTCAATACCCATCTCTCTTTCGCCCGTCAACTGCTCCGCAATGGTAACTACAAGGAGGCGGAAAAGGAGTTCATGGGGGTGCTCGATTCCCTGCCTGATAATGAATTGGCACGCAATGGATTGGAGTCTGCGCGTACAGCACCGGAAATCAAGCAATTGGGATCACGCTATACGGTGAAGAAGATGGATATCTTCAATTCCCGTCGTGCCGATTATAGTCCGATGCTCTGCGGCGATGAGTATGATCAACTTTTCTTTACTTCCACTCGCAAGGAGGCACAGGGTGATGAACTCAGTGGCATCACAGGTGCCAAGGCTGGTGATATCTTCTTCTCGCAGAAAGATGACAAGGGGAAGTGGACGAAGCCGCAGACCATCGAGAGCGGACTGAACACTGAATATGATGAGGGGGCATGTTGTTTCTCTACTGATCAGCGGGTGATGTATCTCACGCAGTGCTCCACCGATCCCGACTATCCCCGCTATGCTACCATCGTTACCTCTAACCGCTCTGATGCCGCATGGGGCAAGGCAACCAAGCTGGAAATCTCTCGCGACACGCTGTCAAGCTTCGCCCATCCTGCTGTTTCACCTGATGGTGAATGGCTGTATTTCGTTTCTGATATGCCTGGTGGCATGGGCGGATTGGATATCTGGCGCGTCAGACTGACAGCTGCTGGCATTGGTGGTGTGGAGAATATCGGCGCACCGGTGAATACGGAGGGGGATGAGATGTTCCCGACCTTCCGTCCTAACGGTGATCTCTACTTCTCTTCGAACGGTCATCCGGGCATGGGTGGACTGGATATCTTCATCGCAAAGGTGGATCAAAGGGGGAAATATAAGTTGGAACATCCTGGTTTCCCATTGAACTCACAGGGGGATGACTTCGGTTGTACTTTTGAAGGACTGCGGAACAGGGGCTATTTCTGCTCGAACCGCGGTGACGGAAGAGGATGGGATCATATCTATAGTTTTGAGAATCCTGAGATTGTGCAGACGCTCAAAGGATGGGTGTACGAGATGGACGGCTATGAACTGCCTGCCGCACAGGTGTATATGGTGGGTAACGACGGGACAAACCTGAAACTGAGCGTGAAGGGTGACGGCTCGTTTGAGCAGGAACTGCAGCCGGGAGTTGACTATGTCCTGCTGGCTTCCTGCAAGGGCTACCTGAACCATCGTGAGGAGATCAGCGTGAAACCGGCCAAGGAGTCGGAGGAATACACGTTGCAGTTCCCCTTGGCAAGCATCCGTGTACCGGTACTCATTGATAATATCTTCTATGATTTCGATAAGGCCACATTACGACCGGAGTCGGCAACGGCTCTGGATGAGCTGGTGGACATGCTGAACGAGAATCCCAATGTGACGATAGAACTGAGCGCCCATGCCGACTATCGTGGTCGTGCTGAGTATAACAAACGACTGTCACAGCGGCGTGCCGAATCGGTAGTGAACTACCTCATCGCACATGGAATTCCCAAGGAACGACTCACACCGATGGGTTACGGCGTGGAGAAACCCAAGACCATCCGTAAGAAACTCACGGAGAAATATCCATGGCTGAAAGAGAATGATGTGCTGACAGAGGAGTTCGTGAAGGCACTCGACGATCCTGAGAAAGAAGAGATTTGTAATCAGCTGAACCGTAGGACGGAGTTTGTGGTGTTACGTACCACCTACGGTATGTTTGATGAGAACGGTCAGCTGAAGAACCCGCCTAAGAAAAAAGAGAAAACCGTGTCGGATGAAGACGACGGTTTCCTCTTTATCGAGTAAATATTATTTGATTCTATTTCAAACGCTCTGAACTGACAGCCATATATCCGCCTGTCATCAGTAGCGCAATGAGGGTGATATAGATAACCAACGGGTTCTGCTGATAGGCCACATTCGTGGAGATATCTGCCCATAACCCGAAGAAAGTACCCAAAAGTGTCTGTAAACCCTTGGTATAATACAGCAGTAAGATACCGAGAATAGAGCAGACAATGGTCCAGATACGGTTTTTCTGCCAAGCACTCTTCGGTAGGTTTCTCATCACACGATGGCTGAAGCCGTTGTCTTCAACCTCAATCTGATGATTGGAAAAGAAACTGTTGACCAGTGTCTCGTCCTCTTGCGTGACCATAATAGGCTCGTTAGTTACGGTCTCTCTGTATTGTTCTTTTTTCTTATCTTCCATATCCATTTTCGCTTAAGTATGTTGCTAGTTGCTTTTTTCCTCTTGAGAGGTGGGATTTCACGGTGCCTTGCGGCATTCCCGTTATTTCAGAGATCTTGTCGATAGGTAATCCGTCCATTACCTGTAGCGTAATACAGGTGCGTTCATCTGACTTGAGTGTTTTCAGTGCGTCGTAGATATCCATCTGCAAGGAGGTATCGACAGGCTTTTCACTCACCAGTCGCATGGCTGTTGTGTCGATATCTTCCGTGATGTGCTGCGAACGACGGTAGTCGTAAAGCACGTTATAGGCGATGCGGTAGAGCCAGGTGGAGAACCCGGAGAGTCCTTTGAAACTGGCAATCCGCGTATAGGCTTTGATGAAGGTCTCTTGGGCGAGGTCGTCGCTAAGCGGTCCGTCTCCCAATGTCTGGCTCAGGAAGAACCGACGCACAGGTGACTGATATTTCCTGACAAGCTGGTCGAATGCCCGCTTGTTATGAAATACCGCCACCTGCGTAACGAGAGAGAGATCGCTGTTTGTCTTCATCTTATGGGATTAGACTTCATCTTAGTAAACACGTTTCTCTGGTATGATGATCCAAAGAACGGGGTAGAGGAGAATGCCACAGAACACGGTGAACAGGGTGAGTACAGTATATGCTACACGTACAACTGTGGGATCTATGTCAAGATACTCTGCAATACCGCCGCAGACACCTCCTATGACTCGGTCGTTAGAACGCAATAATCTTTTCTGTGCCATAATAATTATTATTAATGAGTTTTGTTTCTATTCGAAGTAAATAATGAGGATCAAACAGTAGGGGGCATAAGATCATCTTGCTTGTCGCGTTTGGACGAGGAAGTCTTGGAAATCACGGCCTGTCCTACACCATAGAGGGCAACCAGCCAACCGATACCGGTTAGAGGATCTGCTCCTAAGCATTTGAACAGGATGGCCAGACCGATACCGACAAAGATGTTCTTAATACCTTTCTTCCAGAGATAATCGTCGCTTTGACGTTCTGTGCGTATCAGTTCCTGAGGAATCTGTTGTCCGCTATCCATGGCTTTCTCTGCCAATTCATAGCGCTGACGACGGTTCTTGAAGATCAGATAGAAAACTAATGCGATGATCAAGAAGGGAGCCAGTGCGACGAGAACGGTCATGAGAACGATGAAGATGGCAAGAATAGTACCTCCAACGCCAATACCAAACATATCTTTCAGGTCGAAAAGAGAAAAATCGTCCACATCGAAATCCTCATCGTCAAGGTTGTCATTAACACTTGCAGGAAGACTTGTCCCCGCCGTGTCAATGGAGGTCGTGTCAGAGTAGGCTACGATACCCGCAGTGTCATCGGGTAACGAAGTGGGGTTCACCACCTGTGGGTGATGACGGTGCTTCTGTGCTTGTATGGTTACTGGAGCAAGCAGGGCACCTGCCAGTAGGATAATTATTAAATACCTTTTCATGCTTTTGTTCTTTTGTTTGTTGATTCATTACTTTGTCTGTTAGACGATAATGGATCACAAAAAGTTGCATGAACATAAAAAAATTAGAAAATCCTTCTGGAAATGCGTAGGTTCAGTACGGGGAAGACCTTAAATCCCTTGAAGAAACGGACATACGATCCTACGTCACCACGGATCCCTTTCACGTCCTTTGCCAGGTCAACACCGTCGTGGGTAAGGATCTTCGGCGTGCCACCCCATGTCATGAAACCGCATTCAAAGGCGAAGTTATAAAGTTTGTCGGTCTTCGGAATCTCTGTACCATAACCAAATCCCAGATAGGGCTTGAAGCGATTGGCCTTTACCTTCACCTCCATCATCGCCTCTTCGTTGGGATAACAATAATAAGGTGTGCCGTCGTCGAAGTCACCTAGATGAACACCCATGCGTCCGTATTTTTGAAACCTATCAATAATCACTTTGTCATCTTCGTCAGACGGGTCGAACTGAATGGTGTAATCCAGTTTCCCTACAGTGGTAGATAAGATCGGTTCACCAGCGACAATGCAATCATGGATATGGTTATACATACCCACAGCCACCAAACTGCTCATGTCCTCATTGGCATTGTATGCTCTGGCAATCTGTTGGTTGCCATAGTAGAAGCCCGCGGTAACGAACCATTTCTTGTTTGGGAATGGGAAAACATCGACCAGCAGTTTGGCATTGTAGAATGTGGGACGACCATACATCTTTATATTACGGTCAATCTGATAGCCGGTCATCTGTTTGAATACCCCTGACATCTTGTCGAACTTTGTCTCGATCTTGTTTCCGTTCTTGTCTTTTTCCGGGTCATTCTTCAGACCTACCCTGAAATTCATGTCTGTCTTGAAGGATGGCATGATAGCGAAACCTGCGCGGATCTGCACCATATCACTGGCAGGCATGGCCAATTCTGCACCGATACCAGTCGTACCAGTTGTTACGGCCACGTCAAGGTGATTGAATTTGTTTCGGTATTCATCTCCAGCGGTATAGATATCTGAACCATGATAGGTTCCTACATCGTTTTGTGCCTTAGCAGAAACAATGCTCACCATGAGCAGGGCACAGTATGTAAATAATCTGATTCTTATCCTCATATTCATTCTTTCTTTGCAAGTAAGTAGAAGTTTCATTTCACAATGTGCGTGCAAAATTAAAAGATTTTTCTTGAATCCCCAAGTTTTTCGCGAAAAGATTCATGATGATTCATCTAAAAGTTGTATCTTTGTAGTCAGTAAAATCAATCATTTGCAATTATGAAAACGAGAAGAATCTTATTGGTCATCGTCGGTCTGCTGACAACATCGATGATACAGGCACAGCCTCTTTTAAGGACACATGTGGAGACAGGTGATTTGGAAGGTGTTCCCGATGATATGGGACTGGCCGTTTATAAAGCGATTCCCTATGCAGCTCCACCAGTAGGGAACCTCCGTTGGAAAGAACCCCAGCCTGCAAAACCCTGGACGGGCGTGTTAAAGTCGGATAAGTTCGGGCCTTGGCCTCCGCAGCCTACCCGTCCTGGACGTACAGCCGACATGATGAGTGAGGATTGTCTTTATCTGGGAATTGCTACACCCGCCACTTCTGTCAACGATCGTCTGCCAGTGATGGTATGGATTCATGGTGGCGGGTTCCAGACGGAACATTATGGTGGCGACCTTTGGAAGCATCTGGCTCTTCGGGGTGTGGTAATCGTTAGTGTCGAATACCGTACCGGTGCCCTCGGTTTCATGGCACATCCTGAACTCACCAAGGAGTCGAAGAACGGTCATTCCGGCAACTATGGTCTGCTGGATCAGATCTTCGCCCTGCAGTGGGTGCAGCGGAACATCCAGAACTTCGGCGGTGATCCTTCAAAGGTAACCATCTTCGGTGAGAGTGCCGGCGCCATCAGTTGTAGCATCCTCTGTGCCTCCCCATTGGCCAAAGGACTCTTCCGTGCGGCAATCAGTCAGAGCGGCGGCTCGTTCGCACCCTGGCAGGATGGGAACAGGACCATGGTAACCAATGCATCCCAGAAGGGAGCAGAGCAGCACGGACTCGCCTTCCAGAAGCATTTGAAGAAGAAATCGCTGAAGGAAATGCGGAAGATGGATGCCATGGCTCTTTGCGGAAGTGACGTGGGCTTCGGTGGTTTCTGGCCTTGTGTTGATGGGTATGTGATCACCGATGACCTCTACCGTCTCTATGAGCGAGGGGAATATAACGATGTTCCTGTTATTGTAATGACCAACAGTGATGAGGGTGCGCTCTTCTCACCTGGAAATATCAAGGCTGAATCCTATCGGATGCAGATCAAACAAACGTTCGGCGACTTTGCCGATGAGGCCCTGAAATACTATCCTGGTAATACTGATGATGAGGCTTGGCATGGTAATGGTGATTGCTTCCGTGACATGGGTTTTGCCTGGCCTTCCTATGCTTGGGTGAACTTGCAGTCAAAGACAGGTAAGAGTCCTGCCTATGCAGCCTTCCTTGCCCAGCCTTCCACCCGTAGCTTCTCAGGTGACCCGCGTCGTCGTGGTGTGGCACATGCTGATGATATCCTCTACCTGAACGGTGAATTCCTGATGCAGCCGGATAAGTATCCTGCTGAGTCGGCCGTGGCAGAAATTATCCAACAGTATTGGGTGAACTTCGCCAAGACGGGGAATCCCAACGGGAAAGGATTGCCTTATTGGCCTACCTTTGATGCCTCCAAACCTACCACGATGCAGTTCAGCAATGGTGCTTCGTTAATCATGTTGCCGAATCGTGAGAAGATAGAATTCGTGGATCGCTTCTATCAGTGGGTACGAAGTGAGACGGAGAAACAGCGTAAGTAACTGACGGTTTTTCGTGAATGCGTGCAGGATTTAGAAATAATAGTTGTATTTTTGCACCATCAAGCATCAACGGAATGGAGTTACCTGGGGATTTCATACAATACATGGAAGGATTCATGGGGGAGTCCCTATGGAGAGCGTTGCGTAACGGACTCATGGAGGAGACTCCTGTGAGTATACGTATGAACCCGTTTAAAGCGCAGGATATGACAGTTGATGAGGGTATTCATGTGCCATGGTGCCAACAGGGATGGTATCTGTCTAGTCGTCCTGTCTTCACTTCCGATCCATTGTTCCATGCCGGGGCCTACTATGTGCAGGAGGCTTCATCGATGTTCCTCGACACAGTGCTTCGCGAATATGTCAAGGAGCCAGTAACCATGCTCGATTTCTGTGCGGCACCTGGGGGAAAATCTACTGTGGCAAGGGCCGCTCTCCCTGAGGGAAGTCTGTTGGTCAGCAATGAACCCATCCGCAAACGGGCCCAGATCCTCATGGAGAATATTCAGAAGTTTGGTCATGCGGATGTCATCGTAACGAATAATTATCCGCACGACTATGCCTCCTCAGGACTACTCTTCGATGTGATTCTGGCAGATGTGCCTTGCTCTGGTGAGGGCATGTTCCGTAAGGATGTAGAGGCGATAGGGGAGTGGAGCAGACAACAGGTGGAAAAATGCTGGCGTCTGCAACGTGAAATCATCACGGATATTTGGGATTGTCTGCGCCCTGGAGGACTGCTGATCTATTCCACTTGTACATTCAATGCCTTGGAGGACGAGGAGAATGTGCGGTTTATCAGGGATGAACTGGGAGCAGAGGTGCTTCCTGTGATCGTCGATCCTTCGTGGAACATCACAGGATCATTGGTTTCAGATTTCCCAGAACCCGTTTATCGGTTCCTGCCTGGTAAGACGAAAGGGGAGGGATTGTTCATGGCGTTGCTTCGAAAAGAGGGGGATACCGTGAATACAGGTAAGCGGAAGAACAAGGAAAAAGATAGAAAAGAGAAGAAGACGAAGATAGAAGTGCCTGCAGAATGGCTGTTGCGAGCCGATGATTACGACTTTGTCCTGCCATCTGGCAAGGTGATGGCCATCCCACGAAGGTGGAAAACTTTCTATGATCAGGCAGCAAGAACCCTTCATGTGATGCATGCTGGTATCACCATCGGTGAGATGAAAGGGAAAGATCTGATTCCGGATCAGTCGTTAGCCCTTTCTATAAAACGTAATCCGCAGGCTTTCCCAACGGTGGAACTATCGGTTGATGAGGCGCTCGGCTACTTACGAAAGGAAACACTACCGGGTTTGTCTGACAGTCCTCGCGGCTATACGTTAGTAACCTGCCAAGGTCTTCCGTTAGGTTTCCTGAAGAACCTCGGCAACCGCACGAACAATCTCTATCCGCAGGAATGGAGAATCAAGAGTTCTCACATCACCGAACCCTGTCGGATCATTCATCGAAACAAATAACAAAACGATATGAAACAATACTTAGACCTCTTAAACCGCATCCTGACGGAAGGTACGCAGAAAGGTGACCGTACAGGAACAGGAACGTTGAGTATCTTCGGAAACCAGATGCGCTTCAATCTGGACGATGGTTTCCCGTTGCTCACCACCAAGAAACTCCATCTGAAATCCATCATCTACGAACTGCTGTGGTTCCTCAAAGGAGATACGAACGTGAAGTATCTGCAGGAACACGGAGTAAGAATATGGAATGAATGGGCTGACGAGAACGGAGAACTCGGTCCTGTTTACGGTCATCAGTGGCGTTCATGGCCCGACTACGACGGTGGTACGATTGATCAGATCCAGTATGTGCTCGATCAAATCCGCAATAACCCCAATTCCCGTCGTATGATTGTCAGTGCCTGGAATGTGGCTGAGGTGAATAAGATGGCCTTACCTCCTTGTCATACGATGTTCCAGTTCTATGTGGCTGACGGTCGTCTCAGTCTGCAGCTCTATCAGCGCAGTGCTGACACCTTCTTGGGAGTACCGTTTAATATTGCCTCTTATGCCTTGCTCATGATGATGATGGCGCAGGTTACAGGACTGAAACCTGGTGAGTTCATCCATACCACAGGCGACACCCATCTCTATCTGAACCATCTGGAGCAGGCAAAGCTACAGCTTACAAGAACGCCGCGACCTTTGCCCACGATGCGTATCAACCCCGATGTGAAGAGTCTCTTTGATTTCCAGTATGAGGATTTCCAGTTAGAGAACTACGATCCATGGCCGCATATCAAGGCGGAAGTTTCAGTATAATTGAAAATTGAGAATTGAGAATTGAAAATTAGGTAAAGTCAGAATATGGCGATAAGTTTGATTGCAGCGGTAGCAAAGAACAGGGCTATCGGTTACCAGAACAAACTGTTATATTGGTTGCCCAACGATTTGAAGCGGTTCAAGTCGTTGACCATAGGACACACCATTATCATGGGGCGGCGGACTTTTGAGAGTCTGCCCAAGGGAGCATTGCCCAACAGACGGAATGTAGTATTGAGCAGAACCACAAAGGAGTTGCCTGGCTGTGAGTGTTATCCTTCTCTCAAAGAGGCATTGCGCCATTGTGAGCCTGAGGAGGATATATATATAATAGGTGGTGCCAGTGTATATAAACAGGCGATCAGCGTAGCCGACCGCCTGTGTCTTACAGAAGTCAATGATGTTCCTGCTGATGCAGATGCTTTCTTCCCGCCGTATGATGATTGGGTAGTGGAATGGAAAGAAGAGCATAGTACTGATGAGAAACACCAGTACGAATATGCTTTTGTGGATTACATCAGGGAAAAATAGTTTTACCTTTAGTTATTCATCCTCCTGAGGGAAGTCATCAACGGGCAGCTGACGGTTGAAGGCTGAACCGAAAGAGATGATGGTCTCGCTTCGTGACAGTCCTAACGGCTGCAGCTTGTCGTGGATGATGTTCAGCAGGTGATGGTTGTTCATAGCATAGATCTTGATGAACATATCATAGTCACCTGTGGTATAATGACACTCCACAACCTCGGGAATCTCCAGCAAGGCCTGGACAACAGTGTCGAACTTTTCAGGATCTTTCAGGTTCAGACCGATATATGCACAGGTCTCGTAACCGATCTTCTCAGGATCGATAATAAATTGTGAACCTTTTAATACACCAGAACTGGTGAGTTTCTGAATACGTTGGTGGATGGCAGCGCCACTAACATTGCAAGCGCGTGCTACCTCAAGAAATGGGACACGGGCATCCTTCGCAACCATACGAAGAATCTTTTTGTCCAAAGAATCTAATTGATGATATGCCATTGTTGAAGTTGTTTGATTGCAAAGATATGCTTTTTTTTTGAGAAGGCCAACAAATTAAACAAAAAATAACGTCATAGGTTATTATTTCGTATTTTAGGGCCGTTTCTCCGCAGAATAATTAATCTGATGCGCCTTGGCTTGTCTGAGGGCTTGTTTCACATCTGTAATCGTTCCCATATCCGTTTGCTGGTCGGCTTTAATGCTTACAGTCATGTTATGGGCATCTTCTGATGACATCCTTCCACGTTCAGATTCGATATAACCGGGAATACTATTTACATCCGCAAACTTGTCATTCAGTTGGATGCGCAGTTGTCCGTCTTTGCTTCCCACCGGCTTGCCTATATATATATAGGTGACGGATGACTTCTTGGTGAGTCGTGTCAACTCGGTTCCTTTCGGCATCTGATATTCCACCTTTACCGGTGTGCTTCTCATATGAGTAACGATCATGAAGAAGAACAGCACGGTAAAGATCAGGTCGGGCATGGATGCCATGTTCAAACCAGGAATCTCACGGGCAGTATGTCTACGGAACATACTCATTCCTCACCTCCTTTCGGATAGGTTTCTGCGATACGCTGGGGGTAAACGGCACGAAGGGAGTCGCGTTGAACCTCAGTACATTGTGCGAACGATTGGCCGAACAGTTTCTGTGCTCGTTGTTCTCGAAGCATTCGATAGGCGGCTACGATCTCGTTTTGCATGTTGAAGTAGGTGTCGTAGTTGGCTTCACGAGCCACTTCCACGGAGATGACATGCTCTTTGCGGTTAGGACAATGCTCCACGAAATCCATCACCTGCTGTCGTACCTGCTGCAGGGAAACCACACTATCGTTGATGCTTAACTGATTGTCAGCCGAAATCGCCAGTCGGATGATGTTACTCTTGTCCATATCGATCACTTGTTCCTCTTTCTCATCGTCAAGGGGCGGCAACTGCCGAGACAGTCCTTTGTCGATATCCATAGAGGTAGTGACCAGGAAGAAGATCAGCAGCATGAACGAGATGTCGGCTGTTGATGTGGTATTCAATACAGGCATGCTATGCTTTCTCCGACGGAACATGTTCCCTCCTTTCGCTTTCCTGATGCGATTTACGGCTCAATCCTGAGATACCGTAGAGAAAACACCCTACAGCCACCACAATTAGGATGCCCGAAGTGTAGATGAACATATCAGAGATCTTGAGCCAGAACGAATCCGTAAAGAGTTTCTCTCCCAATTGGATGGGTTTCGTAGAGCCCAAGAGGAACGTCAGCAGCAGACAGACAACCAACAGCGCGGCCACACCATACGCAATCTTTGTCACGGGGATATTGTTCACGATATTCTGCGAACGGTCACGTCGTTTCAATGACCGCACAGCCGACCATATCGTGATGACCGTTGTGACGAGGATTACCACGTACATCACCACCAGTTCGATGTCTATCAGTATATCGTTCATGAGCGTGTCAGCTTGTATTTCATGATGATGTCAAGCAATGAGATGGCACTCTCTTCCATCTGACTGGTCAGGTGCTCGATCTTCGAAAGGATATAGTTGTAGAAGATCTGCAGGATCAAGGCTACGATAATACCGAAGATGGTGGTGATCAACGCCACTTTCATACCTGCGGCCACGATGGTAGGATTGATATCGCCCACCTCCTGAATCCTGTCGAATGCCAATACCATTCCGATGACTGTTCCTAAGAATCCCAATGAAGGAGCCATCGCAATGAATAGGGTAATCCATGAGCAACCTTTCTCCAGATTGGCACTCTGTACGGAACCGTAGCTTACAATGGAACGCTCCACATCTTCCATAGACTCATTGATACGCATCAGTCCTTGGTAACAAATGGAGGCAACTGGTCCTCGGGTATCTCGACAGATAGACTTGGCCTCTTCCACTTCCCCTGCCATAATTTTCTCTTCCAGATCATTCATCAGTTTCTTGGCGTTGATCTCACTCAGACTGAGATAGATGATTCGTTCAATACAGAAGGCCAGACCTAATACCAACACCAGGGCAACCAATGACATGAATGCCGCATTTCCGTCGAGGAACGTTTTCTTCAATCGCTTATGCACGCCACCCTCTTCCTCGTCGAGCATACTCTCATCAATAGCCACGACAGGCAGGTTGGCATTCAGGGAGTCGAGGGCGGTAGAGTCAGATACCGCAACTACAGAATCGTTCAACTGTTTCACGTCTTGAGCGGAAATCATCAAGGGAGAAAAAAGAAGAAGGATGAATAAAACGAGATGTTTCATAAGCAATAAGTATTTTGCGGAGAGAACAGAACATCCTCAGCCTTTTGCCTCGGAGCTTTGAATCCTGTTCATTAAACCTGCGGAGAGAACAGGATTCGAACCTGCGAGCCAGTTTTGCCGGCTACACGCTTTCCAGGCGTGCCTCTTCAACCACTCGAGCACCT
>JBGUJY010000027.1:0-27840 GCA_045114185.1 Prevotella sp.
TGTCAGGAGGTGAACGGTGTAAGTAAGCTCCACGGATGGGTGAGTCAGAAGATGTTCGCTCCCATCTGGAAGGGTTACTTCCCCGAGGAGAACAGTGTGGGTTATGTCACCAATGGTGTGCACTTCCCCTCTTGGGCTGCCTCAGAGTGGCGTCATCTGTACGCTAAGTACTTCGACAAGAACCACATGAACGACCAGAGTAACGAGGAGATCTGGCATGCTATCTATAACGTGGCCGATGAGGAGATCTGGGCTACCCGCATGGCACTGAAGAACAAGCTCACGGATTATATCCGTACGAAGTTCCGCGAGAACTGGTTGAAGAACCAGGGTGATCCTTCACGCGTGCTCTCATTGTTGGAGAAGATCAACCCCAATGCGCTGATGATCGGCTTCTGTCGTCGTTTCGCTACTTACAAGCGTGCTCATCTGCTGTTCACTGATCTCGACCGTCTGTCTAAGATCGTCAATGATCCTGAGCATCCCGTACAGTTCCTCTTTGCAGGAAAGGCACATCCCGCTGATGGAGCAGGACAGGGCTTGATCAAGATGATCTACGAGATCAGTCAGCGTCCTGAGTTCCTCGGTAAGATTATCTTCTTGGAGGACTACGACTTCCGTCTGGCTCGTCGTCTGGTTTCTGGTGTGGATATCTGGATGAATACACCAACTCGTCCGCTTGAGGCTTCTGGTACATCAGGCGAGAAGGCCGAGATGAACGGTGTTGTCAACCTCTCCGTACTCGACGGTTGGTGGCTTGAGGGCTATCGTGAGGGTGCTGGATGGGCATTGACCGAGAAGCGTACCTATAAGAACCAGGAGTATCAGGATCGTCTGGATGCTGCTACCATCTACGGTTTGCTCGAGAACGAGATCGTTCCATTGTATTATGCCAAGAACGAGAAGGGTTACAGCGAGGGCTGGATCAAGGTGATCAAGAACTCTATCGCCACCATCGCTCCGCACTATACCATGAAGCGTCAGTTGGATGACTACTACGATAAGTATTATAACAAGGAGGCTAAGCGCTTTGCTGAACTCTCTGCCGACGACAACCGTCTGGCCAAGGAGATTGCTCAGTGGAAGGAGACAGTGGCTGAGCGTTGGGATGCTATCAACGTAGTGAGTCGCGAGAGCAATATTCCTGTTGAAGGACCTGTCAGTGGTGTTC
The DNA here is from genome assembly GCA_045114185.1 of Prevotella sp. GTDB lineage: Bacteria > Bacteroidota > Bacteroidia > Bacteroidales > Bacteroidaceae > Prevotella. The sequence continues at coordinate 1,172 of JBGUJY010000027.1, forward strand.
CTTATACCATTCGTTTCGTCATCGATGAGCAGGGCTTGAACGATGCCATCGGACTGGAACTGGTAACAGTGAAGACCAACAAGGATGGTGAGGATTCCATCGGAGCTATCCGTCCGTTCAAGGTGGTGAACGTGGAAGGCAACCTCTATACCTTCGAATGCGACATCCAGTCGGCTCACGCTGGTTCGTATAAGGCAGCCGTACGTATGTTCCCGAAGAACGACAAACTGCCACACCGTCAGGATTTCGCTTATGTGAAGTGGTTGGAGTACTAAAACAATACGTTTATTTGTATCAATTAATTTCCGTATTGTTTCTTTATATAAGAAATGCCAGCATATTGTATGCTGGCATTCTTTTTTTTTTGTATATTTGCGGATAATTCCGCGAAGATACTTTATCTCTGCAAAAAAACAAACAAATTGTTTTGTTCTGCTCTCGATTTTTCGTATCTTTGCCCAATGAAAACTACCGAATGATAATAAACAATCATATCAACTATTTTATAAACAAAGTAAAATGAAAAAAGACATTCTGAAAACTTCCGCTTGCGCCATGCTGATGCTCATGGGCGCAACGACTTGCTGGGCTCAGAGTTCAGCAAAAGGCTTGAAAGATGCCTACAAGAATTACTTTATGATCGGCGTGGCTGTCAACCAGCGTAACGTGACCAATGCTGAACAGCAGGCGCTCATCTTGAAGGAATTCAACAGTATCACCTGTGAGAATGACATGAAGCCCGAACCCACAGAACCGCGTGAGGGTGAGTTCAACTGGGAGAATGCTGACCGCATTGCTGACTTCTGTCGTGCCAACGGTCTGAAGCTTCGTGGTCACACACTGATGTGGCACTCACAGATCGGTCGCTGGATGACTGCTGAGGGTACTACCAAGGAGCAGTTCTATGCCCGTATGAAGAACCATATCCAGGCTATCGTTACCCGTTACAAGGATGTGGTTTACTGCTGGGACGTGGTGAACGAGGCTATCAGCGACGATGCTAACGCTACTGATCCTTATCGTCAGAGCGCTATGTACAGACTCTGTGGCGATGAGTTCATCGAGAAGGCTTTCCAGTATGCTCATGAGGCTGACCCGAAAGCTCTGCTGTTCTACAATGACTACAGCACCGTTGATCCCCACAAGCGCGATCGTATTTATAATATGGTGAAGAAGATGAAGGCTAAGGGAATACCTATCGACGGTATCGGTATGCAGGCACACTATAACATCTATTATCCCTCTGAGGCTCGTCTCGACTCTGCTATCACATTGTTCAAGACTATCGTGAAGCACATCCATATCACTGAGTTCGACATCCGTGTGAACGAGGAAATGGGTGGTGGTCTGCAGTTCAGTCGTGAAGGTGTGGCTGTCAGCGACTCTATCAAGCAGCACTTGGCTGACCAGTATGCTCGCTGCTTCAAGATCTTCCGCAAGCATAAGGATGTTATCGACTGTGTGACTTTCTGGAACCTCGGTGACCGTGACTCTTGGCTCGGTGCACGTAACTATCCGTTGCCTTGGGATGAGAACTATCAGCCCAAACTGGCTTACGAGTATATCAAGGATATGAAGGATCCGAAGTGGAATATGCCTCCTCGTCCAGCTCGTCGCCCCCGTCCGCAGGGTCAGGGCTTCGGTCAAGGTTTTGGTCAGGGTGCTCCCGGTCAGGGCTTTGGTCAGGGTGGCCAGCGTCCGCAGGGTGCTCCCGGTCAGGGTGCTCCTGGTCAGGGACAGCGTCGTCGTGGCGGTCCTGGTGGTGGTCCTGGTGGCTTTGGTCAGCAGCGCGCTCCGTTTGATGCAGGTCGTGCCTTCCCCGAGCAGCCTGGTGTTAAGGAGGACTTCGTTCCTTCTGAACTGAACCAGCCCGGACAGCAGTATCCGCAGGTGAACTCTCAGGGTTATGCTCGTTTCCGCATTGAGGCTCCCGATGCACAGGCTGTGACTGTAGGTCTTGGTCTTGGAGGACAGGGTGGAACTCAGTTGAAGAAGACCTATGATGGTTCATGGGTAGGTACAACAGCTGGTCCGATGGACGAAGGTTTCCACTACTATCATATCACTGTTGACGGTGGAACATTTAACGATCCCGGTACAGGTAACTACTACGGTTCTACCCGTTGGGAGAGCGGTATTGAGATTCCTGCACACGATAAGGACTTCTACGCAATGAAGAATGTGCCTCACGGAAAAGTACAGCAGATTCTCTTCTGGAGTGAGAGCACTCAGCAGTGCCGTCGTGCCTTCGTTTACACACCGCCGACCTACGACAAGGATGCAAAGACTAAGTACCCCGTGCTCTATCTGCAGCATGGTTGGGGTGAGGACGAGACAGCTTGGATGACCCAGGGTCACGCTAACCTCATCATGGATAACCTGATTGCTGAGGGTAAGATCAAGCCGTTCATCGTGGTTTGTACTTATGGTATGACTAACAACGTTCAGATTGGTGGTCTCGGTGGTTTCACCGCTCAGGACTTCGAGAAGGTGCTCTGCGACGAGCTCGTACCTTATGTTGATGCCAACTTCCGCACCATCGCCAAGAAGGAAAGCCGTGCAATGGCCGGTCTGTCAATGGGTGGTATGGAGACTCATACTATCACACTGCGTCGTCCCGAGATGTTCAACTACTACGGACTGCTCAGCGGTGGTGTTTACACTCCCGAGGAGATCAAGGACAAGAAGCAGGTGAAGTACATCTTCCTGAGCTGCGGTTCTAAGGAAGGTCCCGATCGCATCAAGTCTGCTGTTGAGACTCTGAAGGCTGCTGGCTTCAATGCCGAAGGTCATGTATCTGAGGGTACAGCCCATGAGTTCCTGACATGGCGTCGCGCCCTCCGTCAGATGGCTCTGAGCCTGTTCAAGTAAAAAGGATTTCCCTTACATACAAAGAAGTTCGCCCAACCAGGCGAACTTCTTTTTTTATGCTACTACAACTGTGATAGTTGTTGCGAAGACTGGTACGAGTAAGTGGCCTAGTTAGAGGTAGAAAGTAGCCTACTTACGATGCGTAAGTGGCCTAGTTACTGGTGGAAACTAGCCTAGTTTCTATGTGTAAGTGGCCTAGTATCAAAAACAACCCACCATCAGCATCCCCTTTTTTATTGTAGTAGGGAACTAATGGTGGGTTGTTAAATTATAGAAATAGTAATTATTTGATGTTCGGCTCTTCCAGTCCGATACCTTTCTTCTTGTCAACAACCTTCAGGACCAGACCGAGGATGAGGGCGGCAACGCCGAGGCAAGCCAGCATCACGAGCGGTGCGGTATAGTCGTAACTTACTGCAGCCTGCTCAGCTGTGATCGTTTTGTTGGCCAGTCCATTAACAATATCCGGGTTGGTCATGTCAAGCACCTTACCAATGAGCAGCGGGAACAACCACAAACCGATGTTCTGAATCCAGAAGATAAGGGCGTAAGCTGAACCGATGATCTTCGGCTCCACCAGCTTCGGTACTGAGGGCCACAGAGAGGCGGGCACCAGTGAGAAGGAAGCACCCAGCACAAGAATGGTGATATAAGCTACGATCACGCCACCGATAGCATTACCCTTGAAGGCGGGCAGTACAAAAGCGAAGGTGAGGTGACAGGCAATCAGCAACAGAGAACCGAGTACCAGCATGGATGCTGCCTTTCCCTTATGATCGACGTAGCTGCCGAGAATCGGGGTGATGAGCACGGCCAACAGGGGGAATACGGCGAAGATAGACTCAGCCGACTGGCGCATGTAACCCATATAGCAGTAGGTTATCAGTGCGATGATCGAGATGGCCAACAACAGGTACTGGTTACCTTTCTTCTTCTGGAAGTTGCTGGCGAAGCCGGCAGCGGCCACCACGAGCATGATGATGTACTGGATAATCGTTACGGAACTGCCAGCCCAGAATGAGTCGGCTGCCGGTTCTGTCAGCGTGAGGTTACACTGCAGCATGTTCACCGCATACTTCTGGAACGGGAAGATGGCAGAGTAGTAGAGAACGCAGAGCAATGCAACGAGCCAGAAACCGCTGGATGTAAGGATCTGTCCGAGGTCACTGATCTTGAACGGATCGTCTTTCTCCTCAGCCTCACCCGTCTGTGCATCCAGTTTCTTGTCCATGAAGAAATAGACAATGAACATGATGAGGGCAATCATCAGCAGTACTACACCAAAGGCAACAGAGCGGGAAACACTGATGCTACCACCTAACTTGGCGAAGAACGGAGAGAAGATCATACAGGTGGCCACACCCAGACGGGCGAGTGCCATCTCAGAACCCATGGCGAGCGCCATCTCACGACCTTTGAACCATTTCACGATACCACGACTTACGGTGATACCAGCCATCTCCACACCACAACCAAAGATCATAAAGCCCACGGCGGCGAACTTAGCAGAGGCGGGCATGCCGCGATAGAAGGGAGATACGCCCAGTTCCTCAAAGCCCGGGATGTAGTTCAGGTTGTTGGTAAACCAAGTCTCCAGTCCGCTTCCTGCAAAGCTGTCGGTCACGGCATACCATTTCATCAAGGCACCGATGAGCATCACTGCACCTGAGAGAACAGCCGTGAAACGAACACCCATCTTGTCGAGAATGATACCGGCAAAGATGAGGAAGAAGACGAATACGTTCAGGAAGGTCTCCGATCCCTGCATGGTTCCAAAGGCGGTGGAATCCCATCCGCGTTCAGACAGCATCAGGTCTTTGATCGGTGAGAGGATGTCCATAAATATATATGAACAGAACATGGCAAGCGCCAGTAATAGAAGGGCGGTCCAGCGCATTGCAGCACTGTCGCGCAAAGTCTTTTGAATTGTTTGGGTCATAATATTATACTTTAATTTTCAATTCTCAATTTTCAATTTTCAATTCTCAGTCTTTCAGGAATTTATCCAGCCAGTTGAAGTAAGTACGTTGCCAAAGCACACCGTTCTGCGGTTTCAGTACCCAGTGGTTCTCATCGGGGAAGATGAGCAGTTGGGCCTCGATACCGCGCATACGTGCGGCATTGAAGGCACTCATGCCCTGAGTGGCATTGATACGGTAGTCCTTTTCTCCATGGATACAAAGGATCGGAGTGTCCCACTTGTCAACAAACAAGTGCGGACTGTTCTTGTAGGTCTTCTTGGCATCAGCCGTCTGGTCTTTGTTCCAGAAAGCATCATCATATTCCCAGTTCGAGAACCAGTTCTCTTCCGTCTCGGTGTACATCCCTTCAAGGTTGAAAGCACCATCATGAGCAATGAAACACTTGAAACGCTTTTCGTGATGACCGGCGAGGTAATAAACAGAGAATCCACCGAAAGAGGCACCCACAGCACCCAGACGGTTTTTGTTTACATAAGGAAGATTCTCGCAGGCATAATCGATAGCCGAGAGATAATCCTTCATACATTGACCGGTCCAATCGCCTGAGATTTCTTCGCACCACTCACTGCCGAAGCCGGGCAGACCTCTACGGTTGGGAGCCACGATGACATAACCTTGCGAGGCCATGATCATGAAGTTCCAACGGTAACTCCAGAACTGAGATACAGGACTCTGTGGTCCACCTTCGCAGAAGAGCAGGGTGGGGTATTTCTTTGATTCGTCGAAGTTCGGCGGCAAGATGATCCATACCAGCATATCCTTTCCGTCGGTGGTCTTTACCCATACCTGTCGTTCCGTAGGCATAAGCAACTGGTCCAGGATATGCATGTTCTCTGCAGTGATCTGTGTGACAACCGTCTTCTCCGGCTTCTTGAAGTTTGGAGTAACTACGTAGAGGTCGGCAGGTGCCATATGACTATGACGCTCCATAAGCAGTTGGTTACCGTTGTTCAGCATCTGCAAAGAACCCCAGTCGGCCCATTCATTGGTGAGCTGTTTCAGTTCACCCTTCCAGTTGATGGCATAGAGGTTATATGTTCCGTGCCAAACACCGGTGAAGTAGATCATGGCATCCTTGTTGTCCGACCAGCAGAATCCGTCCACATCAGAGTCGAACGCCTCGCTTATGTACTTCTTCTCACCAGTTGTCAGGTTATAGACGCAAAGACGGTTACGGTCAGCCTCATAGCCATCGCGTGCCATGGAGAGCCAAGCCACATATTTGCCATCGGGTGAGAACTGCGGATTCTGATCATAGCCCGGATTGTTCTTCAGATTCTCAGGTGCATTCACAGCCTGGTTGCGCAGGGTCTTCGTGGCATCATACGCAGGCTCTACATAGTTGGCCGGCTTGCAGAGATTGGTCGTCTTTCGCGTACCTATATTATATAAATAGATATCAGAATCGGTGGAGATAGAGTAGGCCAGACCGGTCTTCTTCCTGCAGGTATAAGCAATACTCTGGGAATCCTTGCTCCAGTCGAGCTGCTCAATACCGCCGAACGGCTCCATCGGACACTCGTAGGGTTCTCCTTCTAGAATGTCAACACCCTCTCCAGTGATGGAAGCACCGCCATCTCCGGAAACTTCGTAAACAAACGGATGCTGGATGCTCTCCACATAATGATCCCAATGACGATACATCAGATCAGTAACCAGTCGTCCGGTAGCCTTGGGCAGGTCATCGGGGTTCTCCTGGATGATATCATGGAAGGGGAGTGACTTAATGATGATCACCTTCTTGCCGTCGGGCGAGAACTTGAAACCCTCCACATTACCGTCGGTCTTACTAAGCTGCTGACGGTTGGAGCCATCGCTGTTCATCGACCAGATCTCGCCTCCTGAGATGAAGGCGATGCGGTTGTTGTCGAGCCATGCGGGATCCGTCTCGTTCTTACTGCTGGAGGTGAGCAATTGCTGTCCAGAACCGTTGGCATCAATCACATAGAGCACCTGATGACTCTTATTCTCCTTGACACTATAGTATCCCACCTGATAGACAATCCTCTTGCCATCGGGCGATGCAGCATAACTGCTGATGCGTCCCATGGCCCAGAGCGCCTCAGGTGTCATTGCCATCTTACCGTTACTTGCGGTGATGCGCTGTTTTCCAATCTTCACTGTTTCTTGAGCTTTTACAGTACCGACGACGAGACATAGCACGACGACGGCCATACTGGTTAATCGTTTGTTCATAATAGGTAGTAATAGTAGTAGAAGGAATTATACTTTTCTCACTGGATCGCAGGTAAGACCGCAACCGAGCTTCTTGAAGATCTTGCGATCCACCTCGCTGAGCATCACGGTGCTGTGTACCTGACAGTCGCGTAACCGTGGCAACTGCTCCAAGGCTCTACGGCAGTTCTCGTCATGCTGTGACAGTACGGAGAGCGCCACCAATACCTCATCGGTATGCAGACGCGGGTTCTTGGCACCGAGATAAGCCGTCTTGGTCTTCTGTACCGGCTCGATCAGACTCTGTGAGATGAGCTTAGCCTCATGGTCGATACCTGCCAGATACTTGGTAGCATTCAGGAGGAGGGCTGCACTGCAACCGAGCAGCGGACTTGACTTGGCGGTGATAATAGTGCCGTCTTCCAGTTCGATGGCAGCAGCTGTATGTCCGCTTTCGATCTTCTTTTCGTAGGCTGCCACCGTCACCTTACGAGTAGCCGTGGAGATCTTGGCCTGGTTGAAGAGCAGACGGATCTTCTTGATTTCGTTCTCATTGTCTGCGCCATCAGCCAATTTGTTCGTAGCTGTATAGTAACGACGGATAATCTCATCGTTCGAAGCCTTGCAACATACCTCATCATCACAGATGCAGAAGCCCACCATATTCACGCCCATGTCGGTAGGTGACTTATATGGATTCTCTCCATAGATACCTTCGAAGAGTGCATTCAGCACGGGGAAGATCTCGATGTCGCGGTTATAGTTGATGGCTGTCTTACCATATGCCTCCAGATGGAACGGGTCGATCATGTTCACATCGTTGAGATCAGCGGTGGCTGCCTCATAAGCAATGTTCACCGGATGCTTCAAGGGCAGGTTCCACACGGGGAAGGTCTCGAACTTGGCATAACCGGCACGGATACCGCGTTTGTTCTCGTTGTACAGTTGAGAGAGACAGGTAGCCATCTTGCCGCTACCTGGTCCTGGAGCAGTCACGATGACCAGCTCACGGGTGGTTTCCACATAGTCGTTCTTACCAAAGCCTTCATCGGAGGCAATAAGTTCCACGTTATGAGGATAACCATCGATAGGATAATGGATGTATGACTTGATGCCCATGCGTTCCAGACGATGACGGAACTGATCGGCGGCATGCTGACCATTGTAATGGGTGATGACCACAGAGCCTACCATGAAGTCGCGCTTCATGAACTCCTCACGCAGTCGCAGCACATCCTCGTCGTAGGTGATACCGAGGTCGGCTCTTACCTTATTCTTCTCAATATCTTCCGCACTGATAACGATCAGGATCTCGATGCTGTCGCGCAACTGGGCCAACATCCGCAACTTACTGTCGGGTTTGAACCCTGGAAGAACGCGGGAGGCATGGTGGTCGTCAAACAGTTTTCCACCCAGTTCCATATACAGCTTGCCGTCGAATTGGGCAATGCGCTCTTTGATGTTTTCTGACTGTATCTTCAGATATTTCTCGTTATCAAATCCTATCTTTTTCATGTGTCGTGTGTGTTATTTCTTTTGCTGATTCATTCTCTGCTTCTGCATCTCTTCTACCTGCTTCTGCATGGCTTCCAGACGGGCTGCCATACCACTGGCTTTCTTCGGATTTTTCTGGTTCTCCTCGTATTTGGCCTCAAGGATAGCCAACAGTTTCTTATCATTCGTCGTCTTGCGGAGCAACCACATGATGGCGGCACTGAAGAAGAGGGAGATGAAGTAGTAGAAGTTCAAGCCTGATGAATAGTCGTTGAACCAGAAGAAGAACATCACGGGCATGAGGAACATCATCCACTGCATGTACTTCATCTGTTCGGCCTGCTGACCTACCATCTGGTCTTTCTGCTGACGCATGGTCATGATAGAATACAAGAGGTTAGCCACACTGAACAGGATACAGGTCAGCGAGAGGTGGTCACCAATCGGCCAGATATCCTTAGTCCACTGTATGATGGGGTCGAATGTACTCAGATCCTTCATCCAGAGGAAGCTCTCGCCACGCAACTGGATGGCATTCGGCACGTAGTTGAACATGGCAATCCAGATCGGCATCTGGATGAGCATGGGCAGACAGCCGCTCAGCGGACTCACACCATATTTAGAATACATCGCCATCATGGCCTGCTGCTTCTGCATCTGGTCCTCAGGCTTGTCGTACTGCTTTGTTGCCTCATCGAGTTTCGGTTTCAATACACGCATCTTGGCAGAGCTCATATAACTCTTCTTCACCAGCGGGAAGGTAATGAACTTCAGCAACATAGTGATGAGGATGAGCACGATACCCATGTTCAGTCCGAACTTGGTGAGCCAGTCAAATACATATAAGGTGAACCAGCGGTTGATGATACGGATCAGAGGCCAGCCCAGATAGACGAGTCGTTCCAACTGGAGATTCTTACCGAAGGTGCTCTGCTTCTCTACACGCTGCAGCAGACGGAAGTCGTTTGGACCGATATAGAACTCAAACTCCGAAGGCTTCTGTCCTGTGGGATCGAAGGCCGTCTTCAGTTTGGCCTCATATTCCTTAAGAATACGTGTTTCCTTCTGCTGCGGGATGCTGGTCATGAGCGCATTCTCGGCGAAGTCATCCTTGGCGATCATCACGGCAGAGAAATATTGGTTCTTGAATGCTACCCAGTCGATAGCCTTCTTGATCTGCTTATCCTTATACTCTTTGGTCTCATTCAGGTAATCGGTACCTCCATTAAGATAATGATAGGTGAGGGCAGAGCGCTGGTTCTCGAAGGTGAATCCTTTCTCCTGCTGACGGCACTGCTGGTTCCACTCGATGTCCATCTGACTGTAGTTCGGGGCGAACAAACCAGCCATACCTTCTGCCTGCAGACTCATGTGTAGCATATAGTCCTTACCTAACTTGTAGTTCATCACCAGCTGCTGACCAGCACCTGCAACGGCTGTCATCGTAACAGTAGTGTCTGTCACGTTCGATGGTGTGAAGAACAAATCAGACGTGATGATGTTGGTGGTTTTGCCGGCCATCATGAACTTCAGCTGCTGTCCATCCTTGTCGAAGAGCGTCACATCCTTGTTACCATTGCAGTCCTTGAAGTCTTTGATGACTGCCTTTTCGATGGTACCGCCCTGTGTGCTCAGCGTGATCTCCAACTTCTCGTTCTTCAAAACCACCTGACTGGCTGAGCCTGTCAGTGCCTGATAGAACAAAGCGGTGGTGTCCTGCTGGGCCTCCTCGATGGCTTTCTGTTTTTTGGCTTGTTCGGCCTGAGCCGCCAACTGCTGTTTCTTTTCTGCTTCTTTCTGAGCAACTTGACTAATTGAGTCCTGCTTGCGCATCGCCTCTATCTCCTCGGCAGAGGGCTGCTGCCACCAGCTATAGCCGATGACCACTGCAGCAATCAGGATAAATCCTGTTATCGTATTCTTATCCATAATCGTAATTAAATCTCAAAGGTGCAAAGTTACTATTTTTCCATCAAACGGCAAAAAAAACGACTTTCTTTTGGAACAAAAAAATGTACTTTCAATCTTTTTCCTACTTTCTGACATGATATCGTTTTTTTTTTCATACCTTTGCAACAGTATGGAAACTGTGTTGCAGTGGACGTACTTGTACCATAAAAATAATATTAAACAGTTCAATATGATGAAGTACTATCTATCAGCTTTGTTAAGTTTAGCGGTGATGTCTGCTGGAGCACAACGTCTATCCGCTTACAACCAGTATCTGTTGTTTACTCCCACTACCTTTTTCCATTCGGTAGCAAGCAACAACCTGTCATTAGATCAATCATCACAGGATGCTGGAAATCAAGAGATTAATCATACGTTGATGAATGCCTACTTGAATCATCCTGATATGATTATCGACAGTGAGAATCAGTTGCGTCATGCAGGTGCCGTGAAGGAAGATATCGTGGAGCCGATCAAACATGAGGTGGCCTTTGTGAACAAGGTGACACCGCTTCCTCAGGAAGAGGAGGTAGCACCCATTGAGGTCGTGGTAGAGAAACCGAACTTTTGGAAGTACAAAGGTGATTATTATCTTCAGTTCTTGCAGAACTATATCTCCAGTAACTGGTATAAAGGTGGAGAAAGTAACTATGCGATGGTGGGTAGTGCAACACTTGAAGCCAATTACGACAACCAGTCGAAAATCAAGTGGGATAACAAACTGGAGGCAAAGATAGGTTTCCAGACTTCCCGTGCTGACTCCATTCATAACCTGAAAGCTTCCGAGGACCTGCTCCGTTTAACAAGCAAGTTCGGTGTACAGGCTACCAAGAAGTGGTACTATACCTTAAATGTGCTGGCTTACACACAGTTCATGCGAGGATATAAGAACAACGACTGGTTTACATACAGTGATTTCATGTCACCGCTGACCTTGAATATCTCTCTCGGTATGAACTATACCGTGGAGTGGTTTGACAAGCATCTCACGGGTAACATCCAGCTGTCACCCTTTGCCTATAACTTAAAATATGTGGATCGTCTTGCCCTGTCAAAGAAGAATGGTATTGATGAAGGTAAACACTGTCTGCACGATTTTGGTTCGATGTTCACAGCCGACCTAGAATGGAAGTTCAGTGAGAACATTATCTGGAAAACCCGTCTTTACGGATTCTCTTCTTATCACAGAGCAGAGTTGGAGTGGGAAAACACGATTAGTTTTAAGTTTAACAAGTATATCTCCAGCAACATCTTCATCTATCCGCGCTTCGATGATCACACCACACGCGACGGTCATCACGGCTACTGGCAGTTCAAGGAATATGCTTCTTTAGGATTTAATTATACATTCGGAAAATAAAAGATAAAAAGAATGGCGGTCGTTTCGGACCGCCATTTTCTTTAACTTATTTACCTTCTTCCATTTCACCGGAGATGTACAAACGAGTCATCTCTGTCTTTCCGTTTGTACGAATGGTGATGGTTTTCTTGAAATAGCCGGGGAACTTGCCCTTACCATTGTAGGTCACATTGATGGTACCTGTCTTGCCAGGTGCCACAGGCTCCTTTGTGTATTCAGGAACTGTGCATCCGCAACTTGCGATAGCCTGATTGATAATCAACGGGGCGTTACCTGTGTTGGTAAATGTGAAAGTACACTTCTGAACAGGGTTGCTCTCGGGGAACTTACCAAAGTCCATCGTAGTCTTATCAAACTTGATGTCAGCTTGTTTCTGGGCATTAGCATAGGTGAATGCGCAGAAGAGCATCAGTGTTATCAACAAATACTTTTTCATTGTCTTTATGATTAATTGTTCTATTCTTTAGACGAAATTCGGTAGCAAAAGTAGTAATTAATATTTATATTACCACCATACATTATTATTTATTAACTTTTTTCGTAACTTTGGCTAAGTTTTCTTTTCTCTTACCTATATTTTTAGTAACTTTGCAGGAAATTTGTAAAAACAAAGAAGAATGTATAGAAGTAACACATGCGGAGAACTTCGTCTCCAAGATGCCGGCAAGGAAGTGACACTGGCCGGTTGGGTGCAACGTACCAGGAAAATGGGCGGTATGACATTCGTTGACATTCGTGACCGCTATGGTATCACACAGGTTGTCTTCAACGAGTCGGTTGATGCCGATCTGTGTGCTCAGGCCAACAAGCTGGGACGTGAGTATTGTGTACAGGTAAAAGGAACGGTGAGTGAAAGATCGAGTAAGAACCCGAAGATACCGACAGGCGATATCGAGATCAATGCCAAGGAGCTGACGATTCTCAGTGAGAGTATTACGCCTCCCTTCACGATTGAGGATAACACCGACGGTGGTGATGACCTTCGGATGAAATACCGCTATCTGGACTTGCGCCGCAAACCGGTGCGCCAGAATCTGGAACTGAGACACAGGATGACCATCCTGATTCGTAACTTCTTGGATTCCCATGACTTCATCGAGGTGGAAACACCCATCTTGATCGGTAGTACACCGGAGGGAGCACGCGACTTCGTGGTGCCTTCTCGTATGAATCCAGGACAGTTCTATGCACTTCCTCAGAGTCCGCAGACCTTGAAACAGTTGCTGATGGTGAGCGGTTTCGATCGTTATTTCCAGATTGCCAAGTGCTTCCGAGATGAGGATCTGCGTGCTGACCGTCAGCCGGAGTTCACACAGATTGACTGCGAGATGTCGTTCGTGGAGCAGGATGATGTCATTGACCTGTTCGAAGACATGGTGCGCCATCTGTTCAAAGAGGTGAGGGGAGTGGAACTGCCTGCCAAGCTGACTCAGATGACTTGGCATGAGGCCATGCGCCGCTTCGGTAGTGATAAACCTGACCTCCGTTTCGGAATGGAGTTCGTGGAACTGATGGATGTACTTAAGGGAACGGGAACATTCCCGGTCTTTGATAGTGCAGCATATATTGGTGGTATCTGCGTGCCGGGTTGTGCCAACTATACAAGAAAGCAGTTGGATCAGCTGACCGACTTTGTGAAACGTCCGCAGGTGGGTGCTAAAGGTCTTGTGTATGTGAAGTACAACGAGGACGGTACCGTGAAATCAAGTGTTGACAAGTTCTATACGCCTGAGGTGCTGGCTAACCTGAAGGAGAAGATGGGCGCAAAGGATGGTGACCTTGTACTGATTATGTGCGGTGACCAGCCTAACAAGACTCGTGTTCAGTTGTGTACGCTCCGTTTGGAGATGGGTGACCGTCTGGGACTGCGTGACAAGAATAAGTTCGAGTGCTTGTGGATCATCGACTTCCCCTTATTCGAGTGGAGTGATGAGGAACAGCGACTGATGGCTACACACCATCCGTTTACCATGCCTAACCCTGATGATATTCCTTTGCTCGATGAACATCCCGAACAAGTTCGTGCCAAGGCATACGACTTTGTCTGCAATGGTATCGAAGTGGGTGGTGGTTCGTTGCGTATCCATGACGGGAAACTGCAGGCTAAGATGTTCGATATCCTCGGCTTTACACCCGAGAGAGCGATGGCTCAGTTCGGCTTCCTGATCAATGCCTTCAAGTATGGAGCTCCGCCACATGCAGGTCTGGCCTTCGGTCTGGATCGCTTCGTGAGCATCATGGCAGGACTTGACAGTATCCGCGACTGCATCGCCTTCCCCAAGAACAACAGTGGTAGGGATGTGATGCTGGATGCACCCGGTGAACTGGATCCGAAACAGTTGGAAGAACTGCAATTGAAAGTGGAACTACGTTCCGACTCTTCTTCGTCAGACAGTGAATAATTTCACTGTTCTGACATCCTTCTTCGGTTGATATACATCAAGAAAATACATAATTTGTTGAAATTCAGTCATTAAGAGATTGGTAAACCAACAGAAATCATTACCTTTGCAACGAACAAAAACAAAAGGATTGGATTCTAGGTATCAACCAATTAATTAATTACTAAAATGGCAGAAAAGAAAGCAACAAAGGCAGCTGCTACAACAAAGAAGGCAGCCGCTCCTAAGAAGGAAACAGTAAAGAAGGCAGCCGCTCCTAAGAAGGAAACAGTTAAGAAAGTAGCTACTAAGGCAGTTAAGGCAGCTCTTGTTATCAATGCTGAGAATGCAGGTTTCAAGGCTGGTGATGTTTACAATGCACTTGCTGCAGCTGGTAAGGCTCTCTCTGTAGCTGAGATCGCTAAGGCAGCAAAGATCAGCAACGAGGAGGTAATCCTGGGTGCTGGCTGGTTGCTCAAGGAGGGAAAGATTAAGGATGCTGAAGGCAAGATTGTTTTGGCTTAATCGACTGTAAGAAATATAAGAAGGGCTGGATGCTGCTGCATACCGGCCCTTTTTTAATCATCTATCAAATAAACCTTGTGGCAAGTTACGATCAAAAGATTCTGAAAGTGCTAGCGGAAGCAGGAGCAGACGGACTGAGTATTCAGAAAATCGTCTATCATGTGTATAATTCCTCTAACACCTTTTTCGAGACGGTGAGTCTTGAAGAGGTTCACCGTTATGTGCGTCAGTTCCTTCAGCGTAACTCAAAGAACAAAGACTCGATGGTGGAAAGCACAGGCGTGCGTGGTGTTTATCGTATCAATGAAAAATCCTCCGACTCACAGCAACTCATGCTGATGTTCAGCGATGAGATACAGGAGGCGGAGGAAAAGAAACCGGTCATCGACCAGTCTTTGTCGTTATTCTAATTATTTGATCAAATCAACGCTTCTTTTGAGGAAGGCATCAAGGGCAGCACCTTTCAACATACCGTTCTGCAGTAAGGCGAGGTCGATCAACTGATGGACTACGGCATTGCTCTTTGCATAGTCGGCGATGATGGCCTTCTTCTTATCCTTCTGCTCATTCAGTGCTTTCTCGCTAGCCTGCAGGTCGTCTTTCTCTTCCTGCGTGATCTCATCATATTTCTTCTTGCTCTGCTCTTGACGGAGTACGTCAACACGTGCTTGCTGACCGCGAATCTCACTTTCGACAGGTTTCAGCAACTCACTCACAGCAGCAGTCTCGTCATCAAGTACCTTCTTGATCAAAGGATGATCACTGTTCAGCACGAGGTTGTAGCTGTCGGGCATCTGTGCATAGAAGCTCATGCCTTGCTGGTATCTGCTCATGTCTTTCATACGACGCATATACTCGCTCTGGGTGATGACGACAGGCTGAGCAGTCTCACCTAATGCCTGTACTTCGACCATGAACTCGGCTTTCTCGAGTGAAGGCATCTGTGAACGGAATACCTCTGACAAATTGTCACGCTTGTCCTCTTCCAGCTCATTCTTCTGGGCGTCTTCCTTTACGATCAGTCTGTCGATGATGTCTGCATCCACACGAACGAAACGACTCTTCTCCAATTTCTGCTCGAACATAGATACTGACGGTGTATCCAATTGTCCGTCCATCAGCAGTACACTGTATCCCTTGGCTTTTGCTGCCTCGATATAGGAGTATTGCTCTTCCAGGTTGTTGGCATAGAGATAAATAAGATTTCCATCCTTGTCAGTCTGCTCATCCTTGATAAGTGTTTTGTACTCATCGAGGGTGAAATACTTACCTTCCACATCTTTCAGCAGACAGAAATCCTTGGCGCGATCGTAGAAGTCCTCTTGTGACAACATTCCGTAGTTGATGAAGATCTTCAGGTCATCCCACTTCTCCTCATACTCTTTCCGGTTTTCCTTGAAGATACCGTTCAGTCGGTCAGCCACCTTCTTAGTAATATAGGTACTGATCTTCTTTACATCGCGGTCGCTCTGCAGATAACTTCTGCTGACATTCAGCGGGATATCGGGAGAATCGATTACACCATGAAGCAGCGTAAGGAACTCAGGAACGATTCCTTCCACCTGGTCGGTGACGAACACCTGGTTGCAATACAGCTGTATCTTGTTGCGCTGGATGTCGATATTGTTCTTGATGCGCGGGAAATAAAGAATACCTGTGAGGTTGAAGGGATAGTCAACATTCAGATGAATCCAGAACAGTGGCTCATCCATCTGCATGGGGTAGAGGGTGCGGTAGAACTGCTTGTACTCTTCTTCTTTCAGTGTACTCGGCGCTTTGGTCCACAGAGGTTCTACATTATTGATGATATGATCCTCTTCAGTCTCTACCTGTTTACCGTCCTTCCATTCCATTTTCTTACCAAAAGCGATGGGTACAGGAAGGAACTTGCAATACTTGTTCAGCAGTTGTTCGATCTGACTCTTCTCCAGGAACTCCTTGCAATCGTCATCGATATAGAGAATGATATCACTACCGCGGTCTTCCTTCTCAGCATCCTCAATGGTAAACTCCGGACTGCCGTCGCAACTCCATTTCACGGCTTTTGCACCATCCTGATAGCTCTTGGTGATAATCTCTACTTTCTTCGATACCATGAATGATGAGTAGAAGCCCAAACCGAAATGACCGATAATGGCATTGGCGTTATCCTTGTACTTGTCGAGGAAGTCATTCACACCAGAGAAAGCAATCTGATTGATGTATTTGTCAATCTCTTCTTCTGTCATACCGATACCACGGTCGCTGATGGTGAGCGTACCCTTTTCACTGTCCAGCTTTACCTGAATGGTCAGATCACCCAACTCGCCTTTGTAGTCACCACGATCAGCCAACGTCTTCAGCTTCTGCGTAGCATCCACTGCGTTCGACACCATTTCACGAAGAAAGATCTCATGATCTGAATATAAGAACTTTTTGATCACGGGGAAGATGTTCTCAGTGGTAACCCCGATGTTTCCTTTTTGCGTCATAAATGTATTATTTGAATTTATTATTTTACATTGCTTCTTACAAAATCCGTGCCAAAGTGACTAAGTATTATTTGATATGTTACCAAAATAGCGATTAATTGTTTCTTTTACATTTTTTATCATGAGAAATGATGACACGAATCAATTTTTTCATTATCTTTGCAATGCCTTCCAAAGGTAGTAACTTGATCATGGAAGAACAACAACGGAAAAAACGTATTATATCGGACTATTACACTGCTCATTATGATGAACTATTAGGCTTCGTCAATAAGCAGGTCAAGAATGCTGACGATGCCGAGGACATCGTTCAGAATGTCTTTCTCCGTCTGTTGAATACCGACAAGATGATCTCAATTATCACACTGCCTTGTTTGGTCTATACGGTTGCCCGTAATCTGATCTTTGATCATTGGCGCCGTCATAGAATCTTTGACGAATATGAACATTACCTACAATCGTCAGCACATGATGACGATATCGATGTAGCATCCATCTATAGTGCGACAGAAATCACTGAGATTCTGGAAAGGGGAATAGCCCGTCTTTCAGACAACCAACGCCAGGTCTATCGTATGAATTTCTTCGATGATCTCCCGGTTTCAGTTATTTCCAAGACGTTAAACCTCAACTACAAGAGTGTTGAGCATCGTTTGGGATCAGCACGAAAAGAGGTTAGACAGTATGTCGTAAGGATGTTAGCATAGTAGTAGATATATAATAGGTAAGAAGGTAAAGAAACCTATTCGAAATATCGATAGGTAGGTTTTTAAGGTTAACAAGCTCCTGTCAGCGTAGTGATACGCCAACAGGAGCATTTTTGTTAGTTCTCCTTGATAGCCACGACACCGTCATCTACCAGTTCTGGATGCAGATAGATGGTACGCATAAAGGTGTCTTTGTCCTGAATGATGGTCGTCCTGATGAACAGCAATTGCTCCAGGTTCTTGTATGCACCGTATTTCACAGGTTTCTTAAACAATGCGTCGTCCTGTTGGGTGGCTTTTTGCATACTGCTTAGTTGCTGGTCACCGATTTTTTGTGTACGACCCAATTTGTTAAACCGCGCCTTGTAATCTTGGTTGACGAGGTTCTCCTTCAGGAATTGTTTGACTATACCTTCTGCCTTATGCTGTTCACCACAGGAGGTGAACAACATCACAGACAGAATGATCAGAAGTAATTTCTTCATAACTTATGACTTAACCGGAATGTTCTTGAGGATTTCCAGCAGGTGATCCCATACCATCTGAACGGTTGGAATCAACAAACGCTCATCTGGTGAATGAACACCGCGGAGGGTAGGTCCGAAGCTGACCATGTCGAGATGAGGATATTTCTCAGAGAAGAGTCCGCACTCCAGACCCGCATGAATGCCAAGCACTTTCGGGTCTTTACCGAACAGTTTCTTGTATGTCTCAACGGTCAAGGCTGTGAGCGCACTGTTGGGATTCATTTTCCATGCAGGATAGCCGTCACCTTGCACCACATCAGCACCAGCCAGTTGGAATACAGCTTTGATGGTGGCTGCCTGATTGTCGAGGGCACTCATCACATTGCTTCGCTGACTGGCAACAATACGCACTTCGTTATCTGTTGTCTCTACGCTGGCCACATTGTTAGATGTTTCAACCAACCATGCCAGTTCCTCATCCTGACACATGGCGAAGACTCCATTGTCAACAGCCTGAAGTGCTTGGATTAGTTTCGTGCTTGTTGCCAAAGGCATGACTTTCTCTGCCTCTGTACTCTCCATGTTGAACTGCATGGTCTTCTCTGTTACATGGAATTCCTCTTCGATCTGGACAGCGAATACATTCCAGTCGGCACGTACCTTTTCCTTGACCTCTTTGGCAATACCGAATACGATAAGACCGTCGCGAGGAATCGCGTTATGCAGTTTACCACCATTGAAACTGGCGAGACGCAATCCGTATCTCTCCTGTGTCTGATAGAGGAAACGGGCGAGTATCTTAATGGCGTTAGCGCGTTTCTTGTTGATGTCGTCACCAGAGTGACCGCCAATAAGACCTTTCAGGGAAGCCTTGATGAAGAAGAGATCTGCGGGAGCATCCTCTTTCTTGAAATGGAAGGTGGCTGTTGTATTGCGTCCACCGGCACAGGATACGAAGATCTGACCTTCGTCCTCTGAGTCAAGATTGATCAGCATATTACCTGTCATGAATCCCGACTGCATTCCTTCAGCACCTGTCAGTCCGGTCTCCTCATCACGGGTAAAGACACACTCCAGTGGTCCGTGCTCAATCTCGTTGGAGTCGAGGATAGCCAGTTCAATGGCGCAGCCGATACCATCATCAGCTCCAAGTGTGGTACCTTTGGCCTTCAGCCATTCTCCATCCACATAAGTCTGGATGGCATCTTTATCAAAATCGAAGTCAACATCTACAAGTTTCTCGCACACCATATCCATATGACTCTGCAGGATAACGGTCTCACGGTTCTCGTAACCAGGTGTGGCTGCTTTTCTGATCAGTACGTTACCCGTTTCATCGACAATCGTTTCCAATCCCCGACTTACACCGAAGTCTTTTAGGAAGTCAATCATTCTCTCCTCGCGTTTGCTAGGACGTGGAATTTGGTTAATCTTTGCGAATTGTTCAAAGACGCAAGTAGGTTTTAAGTTACTTTTATTCATATTTTTGTTCTTTTATAGTTTTAATATTTCAGTATTCACACAATTATTCGTATCTTTGCAACCGATTTGTATCGCAATCCATTTGCAAAGATACTAAAAATGGCAGAGATTCTAGTCATAACCGTGTTAATAATTGCTATCAGTTTAGCATTATTGTGCATCAAACTCTTTGTCAAGAAAGACGGGGAGTTTACATCCATGCATATCCATGACAGTCAGCCCATGAAAGACCGTGGCATTCATTGTGTATTGGATCAGGATAAGGAAGCGCGAAAAAACGGTAAGGCTTATTAATTGGTAAATATAATCAAAACAGTAATAACAATGAAAAAAATTGCTTTTATGGCCATTGCCGCAGCATGTGTGCTGGCCTCTTGTAACAATCAGGCTCCCAAGATGGATGAGAAGACTCAGTCATCTGACAGTACAGCTACAGAGATGAAGATCGCCTTTGTGGAGGTTGACTCTATCATGTCGCAGTACCAGTTCTGCAAGGAGTACACAAAGATCCTTGAGAAGAAGAGCCAGAACATTCAGAACACCATTAACCAGAAGGGACAGAGCTTGCAGGCAGCAGCTGTGAAGTTCCAGCAGGATATCCAGAACAACAAGTACACCCAGCAGCAGGCTGAGGCAGTGAATGCCGGTCTGCAGAAGCAGCAGGCTGACCTCCAGGCTCTCCAGCAGCGTTTGGGTAATGAGTTCCAGGTAGAGACAGATAAGTTCAACGAGGCACTGCGTGACAGCATCCAGCATTTCCTGGCTAGCTATAACGCTAAGAAGAAGTATGCCATCATCCTCTCCAAGGCTGGTGACAATATCCTGTATGCTGACAAGGTGTACGACATTACAGCCGATGTGATCAATGGCTTGAACAAGGCTTATAAGAGCAAGGCTGCTGCAACTGAGAAGAAAGCAGAGAAGAAATAATCGTTTCTTCTGATTCATACTTAGAACTATGTCAAAAAGCATCCGGAGTAGTGTGCATTTTGACATAGTTCTTTTTAGATACATCACCTATGAAACGTCAAGAGCGATACGACTATCTTCTGAATTATTTCCGTGAACACATGCCTCATGTGAGTACGGAACTGGAGTTTGGTAGCGTGTTCCAGTTACTGGTTGCCACCTTGTTAAGTGCCCAGTGTACGGATAAACGCGTCAATCAGGTTACACCGGCTCTGTTCAGCAGATTCCCTGATGCCAAGAGCATGTCATTGGCTGAGCCGGATGAGATTCTCGAGTACGTCAAGAGTGTGAGTTATCCTAACGCCAAGTCGCGTCATCTTTCCGAGATGTCACGCATGATTGTTGACGTCTTCAATGGGGAAGTACCCACAGAAATGAGTGATTTGATGAAGTTACCCGGCGTGGGACGAAAGACGGCCAACGTGATACAAGCTGTGGCTTATGGAAGAAGTGCCATGGCTGTTGACACCCATGTATATCGTGTCAGTCATCGATTGGGATTGGTATCTAAGGATGCTGATACACCAGAGAAGGTAGAGAAGGAGTTGTGTAGGAATATTCCTGAGAATGACCGTGCCGATGCGCATCACTGGTTATTGCTCCACGGACGGTATGTATGTCAGAGTCGTATGCCCCTTTGCGACCGCTGTCCGTTTACAGACATCTGTCCCAAACTACTGGAGAATTCAAAACTACGATAAAGGGGTAGGTAATCAGTGAGTAGCTTCCCACCAACCTGTTGTCTTCTTATGGTTAGTGGCACTGCTGTTTACTGAAGGATCAGAGATGGTGATTCCCGAGAAAGCATTGATAGGAATGGTATATCTCTCTCGCAACGAAGGCTGAGAGAAGAATTTCTCCGTGTGACGCTTGTAGGGAACCAGTTTGTTGATCTGACTCTCGAACGATGAATACAAGGAAGCATCCTTACACAGCATTTTCACATAGTCACCCATATCGAAGAAAATCGTCGGCGTATAACCATCTAGTCGTTGTATTTCTTCGATGTCACCATCAAACGTGAACTGGGCATTGATCTGTTTCATGATGTTCGCCATACCTTGCACCTCGCTCAGCTTGGTTACGCCAATTGTTCCATAGTTACGTGGATCACCCTGGTCATTCACATAATCCTTATAGAAATTGTAGAAGCCCTCGGCCACACCGTTGTAATCCTTCTTCATCAGCGATGAACCAATCGTTGCATAAGGCATTCCTGCCAGCATCACCTCACAAGTGGAGGCAATGAGATAGTCAGACACATCCTTCAACTCATATGCCACCTCGATGTTCGACATGTAACAGTCGTCAAACAGGATATACTCGGTGTGTTGGAAGGAGTTCCTAATGGCAGCTGCCAGCGTACTGATATTGGCCTGAAAAGTTTCTGAAGAGGGATTACCAAACCAACGGGTCTCGATTAAAGGCAGTTCCTCTTCGTTCCTTGCGCCTCTTGCCATAGAGACATGACGTTTAGCTCCCACATTCTGTCCTGCAGGAATCCATCCGCAGGCATGACTGCCGATGATGAGTGCATAGGAATTGGCAGGAGCTTCCGCCTTGACATCATTGAAGAAAGAGGTCAGTCCGGCCACAGAAGTATAGTTGCCACCCGTCAAATATGAATAGGTCTTGAGCGTATCATTCACACAGGCACCGTTCTTGTATTTGATGTCAATCAGATACGCACGACTTTCATTCGTGGCAATCAACACAAGAAACCGCTTATTCCCCAGTCCTCTCTCGTACTCAATGGCAGTCTTCATACCGCTGATGTTCTTTAGGAAGTATGAATAGATATTGTCATTGGTACCCGATTTCGACCATGGCATATACATCAGGATGGTCATCTCAGCATCCTTTGCAGGAGGTTCTGGGTCATCATGATGCTTATGACAAGCAATCATGCTGATGGCAATGAGGAATAAGAGAACGGTTTTCTTCATGACGTTACTATGATTGTTTCTTTTGGAGTTCGGCAATGCTGACCTTCAAGGCAGCAATCTTCTCCTCGGCATCATGTTCCTTCTTACGTTCCATGGCAACTACGGCTTCCGGAGCGTTAGCCACGAACTTCTCGTTAGAGAGCTTCTTCTTGACACCCATGAGGAAGCCTTCGAGGTGTTTGAGCTGTGCTTCAGCCTTCTCGATTTCTGCAGTCACATCGATCATGTCACCCAGAGGAACGGCATACTCGTCTGTACCTACCATGAACGCGCTGGCATCAGCAGCTTTCTCGTTCACAACGGTAATACCCTTCAGGTTAGCCATCTTGGCGATGACATCATTGTAGGTCTCGTAACGGTTGCCATTGATGGTCAGCAGTTCGAGCTTTTCCTTCGGTGCGATATTCTTCTGGCTACGTACCATACGAACGCCAGACACGATCTGCTTCACCTGTTCAACGTCGTTGATCAGTTTCTGCTCGTCGCTAGACAGACCCTCCATCTTCAGACAATCACGCATGATGCTTTCACCATCCTTGCGGTCATAGAGGTGTTGCCAGAGCTCTTCTGTGATGAACGGCATGAACGGATGCAGCATCTTCAGCAAGTTGTTGAAGAAATTGAGTGTAGCCTCGTAGGTTTGACGGTCGATAGGCTGAGCCTCACCATTGATGTAGGCAGGCTTGATCATTTCCAGATACCAGCTTGAGAACTCATCCCAGAAGAGTTTGTACACAGCCATGAGTGCTTCAGAGATACGATATTTCGAGAACAGGTCATCAATCTCGGCATTCACCTCTTTCATTTTGGCCTCAAACCATTTCGTGGCCAAAATGTTGGCAGTGGTAGGAGTGGTGTCTGCCACCTTCCAGCTCTTCACCAGTCGGAAGGCATTCCAGATCTTATTGTTGAAGTTACGTCCCTGTTCGCAAAGACTCTCATCAAACAGGATGTCGTTTCCAGCAGGAGCAGAAAGCATCATACCCATACGAACACCGTCAGCACCGAACTTGTCGATGAGCTCGATGGGGTCGGGAGAGTTTCCTAGACTCTTTGACATCTTGCGTCCGAGCTTGTCGCGAACGATACCCGTGAAATACACATTCTTGAAGGGGAAGGTTCCCATATACTCCTCACCGGCCATGATCATACGTGCTACCCAGAAGAAGATGATATCCGGAGCCGTTACCAGGTCGGAAGTGGGGTAGTAGTAGTTGATCTCTTCATTACCCGGATTATTGATTCCGTCGAACAGACTTACCGGCCACAGCCATGAAGAGAACCAGGTGTCGAGGGCATCCTCATCCTGTCGTAAGTCAGACAAACTGAGGTTGGCATTACCACTTTCCTTGCGTGCTAACTCAAGAGCCTGCTCAGCTGTCTCGGCCACCACGAACTTCTCATCTGAAGCATCGTCGGCGGGTTCGCCATAATAGTAGGCAGGAATACGATGTCCCCACCACAACTGACGAGAGATACACCAGTCTTGAATGTTCTCCAACCAGTTCTTGTAGGTGTTCACATACTTCTGCGGATAGAACTTCATCTCACCGTTGAGTACGGGTGGCAGGGCGATGTCAGCAAAGTGCTTCATCTTGAGGAACCACTGCAGTGACAGTCTTGGCTCGATAGCCGTATCCGGATTACGCTCAGAGTAACCTACCTTGTTCACGTAGTCCTCCACCTTCTCCATCAAACCGTTTGCCTGCAGATCCTTGGTAATCTGCTTACGACAGTCGAAGCGGTCCATGCCTACATAGATCGGACTCTGATCAGAGATCGTTCCGTCGGCATTGAAGATATCGATAGTCTCCAGCTGGTGTGTCTTACCCAGCATATAGTCATTGGTGTCGTGTGCCGGTGTCACCTTCAGACAGCCAGTACCGAACTCGATATCCACGTAGCGGTCCTCAATCACAGGAATCACGCGGTTCACCAAAGGAACGATCACCTTTCTGCCTTTCAGCCACTGGTTCTTGGGATCCTTCGGGTTGATACACATCGCCGTGTCACCCATGATGGTTTCAGGACGAGTGGTTGCCACAACAGCATAATAGCCTTTCTCATCCTTGTGGATAACGTTGCCGGATTCCTCCGGATTTTCCGGAAGTTCCAGATTTTCCGGATCAGCCACATAATATTTCAGGTGGAACAAATGACTCTGTTCCTCTTTATAAACCACTTCCTCTGTGGAAAGGGCAGTCAGTGCCTTGGGATCCCAGTTCACCATACGCATACCGCGATAGATGAGTCCTTTGTTATACAGATCCACAAACACCTTGATCACACTCTGCGAACGTGTCTCATCCATGGTGAAAGCCGTTCTGTCCCAATCGCATGAAGCACCCAGACGACGCAACTGCTTCAGGATGATGCCACCATGCTCGTGGGTCCAGTCCCAAGCATGCTTAAGGAACTCATCGCGTGTCAGGTCGTGTTTCTTGATACCCTGCTCTGCGAGTTTCTTCACCACCTTGGCTTCGGTGGCAATACTGGCATGGTCGGTACCAGGAACCCAGCATGCGTTCTTGCCCTCCATTCGGGCCCTTCTTACGAGGATATCCTGAATGGTGTTGTTAAGCATATGACCCATGTGGAGTACGCCAGTAACGTTTGGCGGTGGGATGACGATCGTATACGGTTCTCGACCATCTGGTTTCGAACTGAACAGTTTGTTGTCAATCCAATACTGATACCATTTCGATTCCACCTCCCGTGGATCATACTTGCTTGCTAATTCCATTTGTCTTTATCTTTTTTATCTGTTTGCAAATAACCTTATTGTCCTTTAGGAAACAATGGTGCAAAGGTATAAAGAATTTCCGAAACCACCAAATCTTCACCTTTATTTATATATGTGATGATTCTTGTGCTTCTTGTAGCTTTTCACTACATCCTTTGATCATTGTCTTCAGTTGTGCGATTCGCGACTGTGCGTTTTTTACCTGTGGGTGTTTGGTGTAGTAGGCGAGGGCCGACTCGAAACTCTCGAGTGCGTTTGCCCATTCCTCGTGGAACATGTGGCAGAAGCCGATGCGGTAGAAGGAGTCGGCTTTCTCGTTGGGATAACACAACAGGATATGTTGCTCGTAATAGGGAATGGCCTCGGCGTATTGCTCGAGGTTAAAATGACTCTCTGCATTGGCGAAGAAATAGACGCTTCGCTCATGGGGTGCCAGCGATTCAATCTTCGGAATAGCTTCATCGAGATAGGTACACGCCTGCTGGTAGTCCCATTCGTAATAGTAGCAGAGTCCCATAAATGCGTGGAACCGGGCATTTAAGTTGTATTCCTTATCCAGTGCCGAGAACAGAAGTAACGACTCATGGTACATCCCGCTGGTGAAATATTCCAGTGCCTTTCCCAGCTTTTCCGTGTCAGGCGACTTACTCTTCTGCGCGGAAACAGGAAGGATGGAAACCAGCAATAAAAGGGTTACCATGAACCATCTCCATGATGCGCTGCCCTGAAGTTTATTTCTCATCGGTGTAGAAATTGATGAGGTTCCGCAAGGCACGATCACATACTGGACAGAATACAGGATTATTGTTGGTTCTCATACGACAATCCTGCATGCCGCGATACACACCGTTCAAACTATATCCTGCACCTTCGTACAATCCCACCTTGTCCTTATTCTTGGGTGTAGCAGGAGTGGGCTTCGGAGTGCCTTTTTCAATCATGTCTTCCCATTTCCCGTGGAAATCCGTCAGTGTGGTGAGGTTGGGTTCCCAAGGTTCCACATCATGCGGATACATAGGAATAGGTTCATTCTCATATGCATACTCATCACCCAATCCACCGAAACTATGACCGAATTCGTGAACTACCACAGGACGGTATTGAGGATGGTGTGTCATCGACAGGTTATAGGAGTTCAGGATACCA
>JBGUJY010000028.1:0-11862 GCA_045114185.1 Prevotella sp.
AGATTTCTGTTTACTGAAAGTAAACTATAAGAGCGCATTAAAGCGGAACAGAATCGTGCAAGTTCCCTTTTTGTGGCGATAAAGCCATCAAGCGGAACAAAATAATGCACCTCAATGTAAGGAAAAAGAGGGTATCGAACAATTTAGCGGAACAAAAAAGGAACACTCTGGAGCGGAACAAAATCGTGCACCTCATATCCTGTTTTTGAGGATAGATAGGCTTTTAGACGTTGTGATTAACATTTTTTATTATTCGAGCATGAAAGCGGAACAAAATCGTGCACCTCGACCCCTCGTCAGACCGCGTATGCAGTAGAGTTTTGGGCATTTTGCGGAACAAAATAGGAACATTTTCGAAGCGGAACAAAATCGTGCACCTAAAAATGATAATATCTGACTATCAGTCAGTTAGTTAAGCCACAATTGGAACAAAATAGGAACATTCTAAAACCCATGTTCCCTTTTTGTGGCGGTAAAAAAATAGTCTCGTTAAAATTTGGTTGTTACGCAGAAAAAGCGTACTTTTACAACCGAAATTGAACGTTCGACATCAAATTATCATTAAAAATGGCTACCGCTAAGTCAACAACAACAAATGAAGGAGCATCTGCCAAGCAGACGAAGCCCAAGAAGAAACCTGGTCGCAAGAGCACGAAAGTGAAGCTGCCCGAAGGACTCATCCCTATCGAGGAAGAGACTTGGCTGTTGGCTCCGCTGACGCTCACCCTGATGCGCCACAACTATACGTCGGTGCAGAACAAGGTGCTCATGTCCATTCTGGAGTGTCTGCAGAATATCCTTCGCCAGATGCTGAATGCCGGTAATGGTGTGTCGAGCTTAGCCACCGTCCAGCGCGGTGAGATTGCCAACGAGAAAGGTGGCCTGTCGTTCAATCTCGATTTTCGCAGTTTCGGCATCGACCGTAACCACTACAATGAACTCCGCAGTTCCTTGAAGATGCTGCCTGCCATTCCCGTCGAGATTCCCTTCAAGTCGAAGGAGGGCAAGCGCTATCGTAAGGTCACCAGCCTGTGCGATGTCTTCATCCCTGAAGAGAAGTACAAGACCTACGTCGTGGTGCATATTGACAAGGAGGTGGCCGAGAAGTTGGTGACGTTCGAACTTGGTTGGCATCGTCTGGGTAAGGAAGTCGTGACTAGCAGTAACAACAAGTACACGCAGCGTATCTATATGTACATCACGGCCTGGACGCGAGTAGGGCGCAGTGTGATGTCTTCTCAGGAACTCCGCAAGTGGCTTCAGTTGGAGGATAAATACCGTGAGTTCCGTAAACTTGCCGCCCGTGTGCTCGACCCCGCTCAAAAGGAATTGGAAGAGCTGGCCCGTGCCGGTTATTGCGACTGTTACTTCACTTATGAGAAGAAATACACGGGCTACAAGAAGGCCGGTGAACCCGACCAGATTGAGTTCCGTATTTACAAGTCTCCAAAGTTGGTGAACAATGAAGATCAGGCAGTCTTTGACCGTCAGTATGAACAACTTCAGAATATGATCATGAAGCACTTCGGTTTCACCCAGCGTGAGATTGAGAGCTTGATGAAGCGCATCAACGAGCAGAACATTCAGGAGATGATAACCAAAGTTTCCACTATTTATATGATGGTGCATGATGACAAGAAGGGCGAAATCAAGGACATCAAGGCTTACGTCTATAAGGCGATGGACAACTTCTTGAATGAAACAATGGATACTTACGAGGAGATTAAGGACTGATTTCTTGTCGGAGCAATGCATCGGAACAAACAAGATTATCTGTTCCTTAATGTTCCTTTTAAATATAAAACTTTGTCAATTTGCGAAATTTTGAAATGTTAAATTTCTAAATAAAAGAATTATCCGAGTACCTTTGCAACCGAATTTTAAACATTTGGTATTATGCAGGTATATAAGGTAATTAAGACAGAGCATGTCAGGAAGCGTCCCAAATGGTTGATGCGATTCCTGATAAAGATTCCCACCGAACTTTACGAAGAGACCACATCTACAGAGACAGCAGCAGGCAACCTCCGTGCCATCGGACAGCTTGTTCTGGACTCTGGCGTATTGGAAAAGCGCAAGGGTCTGCAGTTGCAGCAGCGCGATGATGTCGTGAGCATTCATAGTTCACGAGGCAGGATGTATGTTCGGTTCTCTATCAGCGAGTGTCGATGAGTGACGGATTGAACCAGCGTTTTTTTCATATCGGCGATGCCAGCATCCGTTTCGTCACCCCTTTGGATGAAAACTGCTTGGAAATGCTGGAGTCTGTTGGATTTCCACAGGATGTTGTGCCAAAAACGCAGATGAAGCATGTGGAACTGTTGTGCCACAACCGCATCTGCCATGGTGTAGGCATCAAAAACAAGCATGGCGGCATGGAGTTCTTCAGTAGTGACCTTCCGATGACGCAGCCTATCACCATCGATGAACCAGGCACAGTCTGCATCCCCTTCAAGAAAGCTATCCGTTGTAAACGGTGTTGCCTGTTTGTCGACTTGTTCGACTATTTGGCTTATAAGACACTGCTGCTAAAGGAACGGGGTAGGGGACTGCCTGAACGTTGTGATTGTATTGTACTGAATGACTACAGGAACCTGATGGATCTTTTGCTTGATATCGAGTATTATGAGCATGTCAGCTGCTGTTTTCCGACCTCACAGACGGGGAAGGTACTTGCGACGACTGTCATGCGTAGGTTCAAGAAGTCTATTAACTGTGACTACCTCTATGAAGGCTACGACAATCTTCTGGCATTGGCAAATGAGGTTGTGAACCGACACAAAAACGACCACATATATGTATAAGGGCGTTATCAACTTTACCAGACGTGATTGCGACCTTGACCGTACTCCTGAGTACTGGCAGGGTGAGAGCTATAGCGAACGCATTAAGACCATTCAAGCGGTGGTGCAGGAAAAGACAACGTATCTACCAACCAAGAAGTTGCAGTCTGTGCGCGAGGGTGTTTTCAAGGTGCCGTCAACAATCACTGTTGAACAGTTGGTGGATCTCTCAAAGGCATTGCGGCGTTGGTATAAGATTGATTGTTTTCAGATAGCTATTAACCGCACAGATAACACGGCCCACATGCTGTTTGACTGGATTGACCGTGAAACAGGTCAGAGCATCTATTACAATACCAGCGAAAGCATCATCCTGACAGTGTTCGTGCTGCGGTTCCTCAATCTCCCCAAGCCGGAGAATACGCGAACCTGGTTCCGTTACGACTTGTTGTGGGAGTATTACGAAGACCCGAAGATCTTCGACCATTTTCTGGACTTCCTAAAGCATAGCAGACCTAGCAAGCGAATCTATCGATTGGCATACGAGATGAAAACCTTCTCTGAGCTGCTATGTAAGGGATTGGTGAAGTGAAGACATATATATAATATAAATAGTAGATATTAGTATTCATACGGTTTAAAAGATTAATAAAAAAAGGATAACCGAAGTCTTAGCAATCTGTAAGACAAGGGGCGATACAACTACCTGTGACGGGCGGTTGTATCGCTTTTTTTTGTGCCTTTTGGCGAAGATTTCAATCATGAAGTGTTAAGTCATGATAGGAAATTTTCTCAGGCATCCTATGTCCTCGGAAAGCTGTTATTTTGCAGCCGTAAAACTAAACAGACATGGGAGCATTTACAATTTATGCAATGGTAGTGACAGGCCTTTACATCCTCTACATGGGTGTGACGATAGCCTTCGATCTACATGGAAAGAAAGATAAGAAGAAAGAGGACGTCGAGGAGTTCAACACCGCCGATGCCGGAGAGGAGAAGTCGACCGTCATCGATGAGACAGCGGAGGGCTTTGTCGTTAGGAATGGCTATGATGACACTCAGGGCGACTTAGACAATTCTGACAGTTCTGATAACGCTGCTCAAAGTCAGCAGATGCAGCAGGGTGATGACGATGATGTGGCCCAGGAAGAGCAATCGGTAGAGGATAATCCTGATGACGAGGATTTGCTGAACCAGGAGAGTGAGGCCAGTGTGCATCAGTTCGAGGAGCTGAAGGAATCAGTCCAGGAGAAGATGATAGTGGCTCGTCCGAAGTACCAAGAAGAGTTTGACAGCAGGGAGTATCATATTGCCTCCAGTCAGCCGATGGACAAGCCGATGCAGATGTACCGAACTATGAAGGCAAACAACAGAAAGTGAGACGATGGGCATGACGAAGTTGTTCTTAGTGACAATCAGCAATGGCGGTACGAATTACTCGCTGACGGCTCAGGCACTCGCCGAGATGACTGACGAGGTGGTGCTGACGATGGGCTATGTCGTAGGCTTGCTCTATGCCGTTGCAGCTCTGCTGGCCATCTACAATGCAACAGTCATCTATATCAAGTTGCAGGCGGGCGAGGGCGGTTTCACCAAGGCCGTGCTAATGATGCTTGGAGCCGTGATGTTCCTGATAGGCGCAACGATTGTGCTGCCAGCGTTCTTCGGATATCACTTCGGCTCGTCGGGATTCTCCCCATTCGATTAGACAATACATTTTTTATCATAAAAACTAAATTAATCAACCAACACAAAAATGAAGAAAAGTAAGTTTAGTAAGGCCGTTTCTGGCATCCTGAATGGAGCCGTCGGCATGTGTGAGAAAGCAGTGAAGTCACCCCGTTTTGGAATGGTGCTGGCAATGCTCTGCATGGTAAGTGTAACGTTCGCTCAGAACTCTGCTGGCGATTATTCCGCCGGTACTACGGCTCTTGGAACCGTGACCACGGAGATTGCGAAGTACGTGCCTGTGGCCGTGAAGCTGTGCTATGCCATCGCTGGTGTCGTAGCCGTAGTGGGTGCTATCAGTGTGTACATCAAGATGAACAACGAGGAGCAGGATGTCAAGAAGAGCATCATGATGCTCGTGGGTGCTTGCATCTTCCTGATTGCAGCAGCCCAGGCTCTGCCTCTGTTCTTCGGCATCGGTGGTGAATGATGACTGGTGCAGAACATCTCGATTACCAAGTTTTCAAGGGGCTTCAGCGGCCTCTTGAATTCTTGGGTTTTCAGGGACGCTACATCTACTGGGCTGCGGGAACGGCTGGCGGTGCCATCGTCGCGTTCATCATCGGCTATGTGGCCATCGGCTTCGTCGCTGCCCTGATCTTGTGTACGGCTGTCCTCGCCTTTGGCGGTGTGATGACATTCCTGAAACAGCGGAAGGGTCTGCACTCCAAGAATGAGGAGAAAGGTGTGTTCGTGTTGCGTCGGACGAGGGAGTTTTAGTATCTCTCAGACATAGGCGGACACGGAGTGAAAGGAGGAATATAAACAGAGAATAACAGAATGACATTAATAGTAATCTTAGGTTTTATTTTGTTCCTTGCCGGAATGGCCGTCAGCGTCTATGCCTTTGGCACCGGCGGCAAGCGTGCCAATACGTTCAAGGACATTTATTTCTCGATAGAAGATGTGGATGGGGTAGGGGTTCTGTACACCAAGACGGGCGAGTATTCGGCCATCCTGAAGATGGAGAACCCCGTACAGAAGTACAGTGCCGACACAGACTGTTACTATGACTTCACGAACCTGATGACGGCGGTAGTCCAGACACTTGGCGAGGGCTATGCGCTACATAAGCAGGACGTGTTTGTGAGGAAGAGCTTCGACGGTCGCGCCCTGCAAGTCAGCGACAGCGGCAAGTTCCTCTCCAATGCCTATTTCCGCTTCTTCAATGGCCGTCCCTATATTGAGGGATGCACGTATCTGGTCATCACGCAGGAAAGCAAGAAAAGTGCGTTGCTGAGCTATGACAATAGCAAGTGGCGCGACTTCCTGGTCAAGATCCGCAAGGTGGCCGACCAGCTGCACGATGGCGGCATCAAGAGTGCCGAGTTCCTGAACGTGCAGCAGGCCCGCGAGTATGCCGACCGCTTCTTTGCCCTGAACTTTCGCGATGCCCATTTCTCAATGACCAACTTCAAGGTGGACAGCGAAGCCATTCATATGGGCACCCGCCAGTGCAAGGTGTATAGTCTGCTGGATGTTGATTCCGTCGGACTGCCCGGTGTGCTGCGTCCCTACGTCGATATGACGGTGAACAATGCCGTGATGCCCGTTGACCTGATGAGCGAGATAGACCATATCCCCGATGTGGACACGGTTATCTATAATCAGGTCATTTTCCTGCCCAATCAGAAGCGTGAGCTGGCATTGCTCGACAAGAAGAAGAACCGTCATGCGAGCATTCCAAATCCATCGAATCAGATGGCCGTCGAGGACATCAAGCAGGTGCAGGAGGTGATAGCACGAGAGGGGAAACAGCTCGTCTATGCCCACTATAACCTCATTGTGGCGATGGATGCCCAGAAAGATATGCAGAAGGTGACCAACCATCTGGAAAACATCTTCAGCCGTCAGGGCATCCATATCTCGAAACGTGCCTATAACCAGCTTGAACTCTTCGTGGCCTCGTTCCCTGGCAATGTCTATCGTCTCAGTCAGGACTATGACCGTTTCCTGACGCTTTCGGATGCTGCCTTGTGCCTGATGTACAAGGAGCGTCAGACGCATGGTGATGATACGCCCGTGAAGTGTTACTATACCGACCGTCAGGGTGTGCCGATGCCTATCGACACCACAGGTAAGGAAGGAAAGATCAAGTACACTAACAACTCGAATTTCTTTGTCCTTGGCCCGTCTGGTAGTGGTAAGTCGTTTTTCATGAACACCGTCGTGCGCCAGTATTACGAGCAGAATACCGATGTGGTGATTGTCGATACAGGTGACAGTTATGAGGGACTGTGCAGCTATTTCGGTGGAACATATATCTCTTATAGCAAGGAAAAGCCCATCTCCATGAATCCCTTCAAGGTGACTGAGACGGAGTATCTCCAGAACTTCGGTGAGAAGAAGAATTTCCTGATGTCGCTGATATTTCTCATCTTCAAGGGCAGTCAACAGCCCACGAAGATTGAGCAGTATATCATCGAGCGAACCATCATCGAGTATTATCGTGAGTATTTTACTCCTTTCGAGGGTTTCTCCGAGGAAGAGAAGAAAGAACTCCATCAGACGCTGGTGATTGCGGCCAAGAGCAATGGCGAGTATGAGAAATACGAGGAAGAGCTGCAGGCGCGCAACGGTACTGGCTCCTACGACGTAACGGAAGAAGAGCGTGCGAAGTATGAGCGTAACAGCCGACTCTCTGAGAAGTTGCAGGCCGTGGTTGATGACGCAGCCAGTACGGAGGGAGAGAAGAATGCTGCCCGGAACCAGTTGCAGCGACTGACTCCTGAGATTGTCGAGGGCAAGTTCTTGGAAAAGATCGAGCGCGAGATTGCCAAGCGTGAGCAGCAGCGTAAGAGCTTACGGGTCCGGGAACTGTCGTTCAACAGCTATTACGAGTTTGCCCGTCAGCGTATTCCCCAGATTATCCATGAGGATAGCATCCAGTTCCCGATCAATGACTTCGCGGCCATCCTGAAGCCGTTCTATCGTGGCGGTGCACTGGAATATACCCTGAACAATGACATGGACGGTTCACTGTTCGATGAACAGTTTATCGTCTTTGAGATAGACAAGGTGAAGGACGACCCCGTGCTGTTCCCCATCATCGTGCTTATCATCATGGACGTGTTCACCCAGAAGATGCGTATCAAGAACAAGGTGCGCAAGTGCCTGGTCATTGAGGAAGCATGGAAGGCCATCGCCACCCCAGTCATGGCAGAGTACATCAAGTACCTGTATAAGACGGCCCGAAAGCATTGGGCAATGGTCGGTGTGGTGACACAGGAGATTCAGGATATCACCTCTTCTCCTATCGTCAAGGAGGCCATCATCAACAACTCCGACGTGTTCATGCTGCTCGACCAGAGCAAGTTCAAGGATAAGTTCGATGACATCAAGGCCACACTGGCCCTGACGGATATCGACTGCAAGAAGATCTTTACGATTAACCGCCTTGACAACAAGGTAGGCCGTTCGCCGTTCAAGGAGGTCTTCATCAAACGAGGCACTGAGGGTGATGTCTTTGGCATCGAGGAACCGCGAGAATGCTATATGAGCTATACGACGGAGAAGGCTGAGAAAGAGGCGTTGAAACTCTATCGGCGAGAGCTGAATTGTAACCATCAGCAGGCTATCGAGGCCTTTGTGCGCGATTGGGAACGTAGTGGTATCGGTAAGTCGCTGGAGTTTGCACAACTTGTAAATAAACAGGGTAAGGTTTTGAACCTGCCACCTAAAAAACAGATGATACATGCGTAAGGTTTCATTTTTCATTATATTTTTCCAGATGCTGACCGTCCCCCTCTTTGCAGGGGGATGGTACAGTGTTAATATCGACCTGAAGACCACGGCTGCTATGACCGCTGCTTATGCTGCAGAGACGGCTACGGAGATGATGAACGACGAGGACGTGCAGAAGATTCTCGACCATTATACCAATGCGGAGGTTTCTACAGCAGGTATCTTTGCATCGAAGTGGCTCGACAGGAAGGCTCTTCAGAATGCTGGACTCTTCGGTGATGCCGAGGAGAACTTCTATTATAAGCGTATCTATACGATGGTTAGTGCTCAGATAATGCCAAAGATTCTTGATGTGGCAGCGCTTGCCGTCAGGAATCCAGAGAAGGCCATCTATTGGGGACCATATTTATTTCGCACCTGTGAGCAGGTGAAGCAGCTTTGTATGACCTTCGAGACAGTGGTGGCCAACGGGAAAGTGTCGTTTCAGGACGTCGCTTTCCTGGCCATCAACGATAATCTGAAAGGACTGTTCGACCTTACCAAACTTGGTGAGGTGGACTGGGCTGCCGTTTGGGATCATCTGGCTGACTTCGGTGATGGTTTGACGAAGGAAGATCTGGAAGAGGACTTGGAAGGACTCATGACAGCTGGTGGGGCAATTGTCTCTGGTGGTGGAGCCGTGCTTGATAGTGTCTGGACGAATGCCAGCAGGGTAGGGGGTGTCTTTCATTCAAGGCCCGGCGAAATACTCCAGCTTTATCATGACTTCAAGGATATGTATGAGACGCTTTCTGATCCTTCGAACATCAAGGATCTGGTGATGCAGCAGATTCTCTCGACGGACAGTACTGGTGTGGCCAACCTCTTTACGCTTGACGGCTATAACATAACTTCTTATATCAGCGACTACCTTCAGGAGATGCAGGGTCGCTATTATACCCAGCGATGGTATATCTATTGGCGTGATTCAGGTAGTGAGCAGGTGTGCAGTTATGCTCCACCTACAGACAGTGAGAGCATCATGTATGGTGGTGAGTGGTATCGTGTTGGTACGTCAGATGCCAACTATCAGTACACTGCTGCCGACTACGAGAACTCCCTGCGAAACTCTGAAAGCTATGCAGGATGGAGCCGTGCACGGTGCCAGGAACTCAATAGCAGTGATTCGAAGTATCACTATGACTTCTATAACTATATGTCATCCTCGCGTATCTATAAATCGAAGTCAGGTCGAACGACGGCCTTTTCCTACGCACATTACATTGATGTGTATAAGACTTGGAATGTCTATGAGGAAGTGTACGAGGAAACCTTTGACTCGCAGTACGATGCAGAACAGGCCATGCAAGCGAAGTTCAATGCAAAACTTGCTGAGCTTAACGACAACGAGGAGGGGCGTGTCTATCGAATCGGGAAGGATCGCAAGAACTATTATCAGGCTGCTGACGAGGTAAGGATGCGTGGCTGCTCAACGGTCAGCTTTACCATGGAGTGCCACGACCAGGCTAAACTTGGTGAAGGAAATTTCTCATGGAAGGAAAACGGCAATCAGCGTCATGCCCTCGATGAAGATTCCAAGCGCTATGCTATGGAGACAACGCTCTCAGGCGGTGCCGACACATCCGAGTTGGACGAGGGCATCAGTACATGGGGTAGCGAGGTAACCCGTCTGCAGGAACAGATTCATGCACTTGAAGTGGAAAATGACGACCTGTTGGCACAGATCAGTCATGCGAGTGTTGAAGAAGCAGCATCCCTTCGGGCGCAGTATAATGCCAACCGTACGAAGATTAACCAATTGAAAGCAGAGTTGAGCAATGCGCAGTCGAAGTTGAGCCAGTACCAGAATGCAAAGAGGGAGTTGATAGATGACTTTGCCGATGAGCGTGATGGCACCTACCGTATTCCTGCCGTGATGCACGAGATAGAGACAGCTTACAATATCATGTGGACGGATGCGGGTTCATGGCAGGGTTGGAGCTTCATTCGTCATGGAAATGTTCCGAATATCAGCGGCGAGGTGACGTTTCAGGCTGACCTCTCCAAGGAGCGTGGCGAGAGCCATTTCCTCGGCATCCGCTATCACCGTGCCATCCTTGCCGTACATTGGACGCTGACCGCCAACTATTCCAGTTCGCAGATTGTGGATATGATGGAGCTGGATCCTGAGTTGAGCGATGCAGAGAAAGCCGATTTGGTAAACCAGAGGTTGCATGAAATCATGAATGACCATCCAGGTTGTACTGTCGAAGCTAATTACGCCTATAGTAATCCGGCTGAGTCGGAGGGTGATGAAGATGCCATCCATCTCTTATGGACGTGTGACCGTCTGAATATTGCGCGTGACGTGGACTACCGTCTCTCGAAAATCTATGCTCAACTCATACTCATTGAGAAGTTCATGCGCAGCCGCGAGACCATGCTCGACTACCTGAAGCAACAGCTGGGTATAACCGTTCTCAGTGGTACAGACCGCATCCGCATCGGTGGCCGCAGTTTCCGGCATTGGCGTAATGTCGCTTCTGCTGTGGCCCGTGGTGATTATATCGTAGAAGATGATGAAGATTGAAAAGATAATCCTGATGTTGCTGATGCTCGTGCCGACGATGGTGCGGGCACAGTACAGTTTCGACTTCCTGTCTGTAGAAGCCCTGATAGACGACCACAAGCGCATCCGCAGTGTACTGATGGCCCGTAGCGGTGTGGAGCAGGCCAATGAACTGCTGCACCAGTATTCCAGTGAGGCCAATGTGGATTACGACTCGCTGAACGTGAAGCTCGACAAATACACCAAGTGCTTCGACGTTATCGATGTCATTTACAATGGCGGCGTGACGGTACTGAACGTCAAGAACACCTACGATGATGTCTCTGACCGTATTACGCAGTTAAAG
The DNA here is from genome assembly GCA_045114185.1 of Prevotella sp. Classification (GTDB taxonomy): domain Bacteria; phylum Bacteroidota; class Bacteroidia; order Bacteroidales; family Bacteroidaceae; genus Prevotella. Next base: position 11,090 of record JBGUJY010000028.1, read on the forward strand.
GACTTACTGGAGCGGTTCACCACCCAGCTGACGCTGCGTGGCAATATCGTCTCGTCTGACACCATCATCATCAATGCCTGTGATCGTGCCGTCAATCAGGTGCTGGTTGACGGGCGTGAGCTGACGAACAGCCTCTATGAACTGGCGCAGTACGCTGTTGGTGCGCGACAAATTACGACTGAGGGACTACTTACGGTGTTGGGGCAGATCAATGAGTCGCTTGACAATATCCGTCATTGCATCGACCACACCTATTATGTCGTCTCGCGCTACGTCACCATCCGCCTGAACTACTTCAAGCGGACGCTCTATATGTCGAAAACCATCCGTGAGATGGCCAACGATGCCTTTTCGCGGTGGAAACGGGTGGCGGAGGAAGTAGGGTATTAAAGTGAATTATTAGCTACCGATATGAATAGATTATATTATCATGTATTGTTGTTGGCGGCGATGCTGCCACTCTCTGTGATGGCTCAGTCAGTGACCTATAATCATGATGAGTCGGTGATGAACCAGTTTACCATTGGTGAGACAGGTGCGGGCAGTTTCACACCCGACTGGTATTACGATGTGCTGCATAAGAACTACCGCAACGGAGCCATGATGACCAATAAGCAGTTCTTCCGCAGTCAGATGAACCTCACGCTCTATCAAGAGGTTCCCCATGCCGAAGCTCTCGATTCAGCCTTGACGGAGCGTATGCGTGTGGAAGCCAAGAACATTGCCGACCGTACACCGGGCTTGACAGACATTGCCTGGCAGGTGGAGCGGGG
>JBGUJY010000029.1:0-49831 GCA_045114185.1 Prevotella sp.
TTACCTCTTTGTTAGGTCTTACGGTAGGTCTTGAGGGTGTCAAAAACGCGTGAAACATCTATATACAGGCACTTCCTTCCGTGAAACCGTTAGGTCTTGGGCAAAAACACATAATTCTTTCATTTTTCAGTCAAATTTTGAAATACGACAGAACCATGAATAGAGTTTCCTGATGTTCCCACGCTGGGAATAAAATGTTCCCACGCTGGGAATAAAATGTTCCCACGTTGGGAATAAAGTGTTCCCAACATGGGAATATAACCCATCAATCCACTTGATGTGCCTCAAACGCCGATGCTCAAAGCGTTTGAGGTAGGTTAGTTCTTCTTCTAACCACTGGGATGGTTCATCCGCAGCAATTAGTTCTTATGCGCATATATCTGTTCCGCTATTTCCCTTGCCAATCCTGCATCGTAGCCCACTCGTAGGTGAATGTTGGGATGCTGTGGGTTCTTGGTGTTGATGATGACGGCATATTCGTCGATCGTATAAGGCGTAGCCATATTCTTCGGCATCACACCGGTCATGTCGCTGATCTTTAGTTCCTCGCCTGCTACTATCATCACATCCTGAGCCGTATAGAACAGGATGAGGGCTGACAATTCGTTGGCTCTGGAAGCATCCAGCACTACTACGTCGTCAGGTTCTCCGTATTTCAATTCCACTTCCTCTGTGTTAGCATATATCACCTTTGGCGGTTCTCTCTTTTCCATAAACTTAATGGTAAAATAACCTAAAGGGATAGCGATTAACAGGAAAAGTAGTGCTTTACCAGCAAAGCATGCCAATAGAAGAATAGCAATAACGGCAAGTATGATGTATCGTTTCATTCAGCTCTTCTTACTTCTTGTAACCGATGGGATGGTTCAGTTCCACGATGACACCCTCTGGGAGGTTCAGCTTGGTGCGGACGGCATCTTTGTTCATCATGGCACGTGCTACTGTACTCAGACCAAGGGCGTTGCAGGCAAGGTAGATGTTCTGCGACACGTAGCCTGCATCCATAGCGCCATACTGATCGTTTCTACGACGGTTGCCCTGGTCGCTTACCAGCAACAGGGTAAAAGGAGCATCCAGCACGAAATTCTGACCAGCAGCAAGATCCTGCAAGATGTTTTCGTTCGAGACTTGTGTGAGGGTGTTGTCCTTGGGATTGAAGAGGGCAACGCCCAACTTATTGCATACATACACCTTGATGTCCTGCATGTTCACGGCCGAAGGAGCAGTAATCTTTCCTGATGCGGGATCGCTGATGCCACAGGCTGCCCAAAGAAGGGTTGACAGGATTTTCAGGTCAACATGCTTGTCCTGATACTCGCGTACGGAACGGCGCTCTTGGAGGATTTTGCCCAGCGACTTTCCCAACATACCTATTTCCGGTTGTGGTAACTGAACGGTTTCTTGTGCCTTCACGCCCATGCAAAGGGTCAGTACGAAGACTAATAAAAGGATCTTTTTCATATTGTTCATTTATAAGTGAATAGTATCTTTTGGCTTTATGACTGCAAATATACTGCTTTTTCTGTAAAAGAAAAAGAAAAATGCACTTTTTCATTTGCTTTTGTCCTCGTTAAGTATTATTTTTGCAAAGCAAAAATATTTTTTTGATATGCTATCCACAGAAGAGAAGAATGCGATTATAGCATTGATTCACCAAGAGGTGATTCCCGCCATAGGTTGTACGGAACCGATGGCAGTGGCCTTGTGTGTGGCCAAGGCAACGGAGATTCTCGGTACGAGACCGGAGCAGATCAACCTGCGCCTGAGTACCAATATCCTGAAGAACGCCATGGGGGTGGGCATCCCCGGAACGGGAATGATCGGACTACCCATTGCCATTGCCTTAGGTGCGCTTATCGGCAGGTCGGAACTGGAGCTGGAGGTGCTGCACGACTGCACCAAAGAGGCAGTGGAAGAGGGGAAACGCTTTATCGACGAGAACAGGATAGACATCAAGTTAGAGGAGGAAGACCCTGACAAGCTCTTCATCAACGTGGTATGTATGACTGACGGTCATGAGGCAGAGGCACGCATCAAGACCCATCATACCAACTTTGTCTATCTGGCCAAGGACGGACAGGAGATAAAGGGTGAAGAGACGACTTCCAACGTTGCACTGACATCAGGTGACGCCAACGTGGGGCGTGCCGTGGAGGATCAGGAGCCTGTGTTGACACTGAGCAAGGTATATGAGTTTGCCACAGAGACCGACGTGGAAGAGTTGCGTTTTATCCTGGAGGCGAAAAGACTGAATGAGGAGGCAGCCGCCAGCGGACTGCGTGACAATTACGGTCATCAGTTGGGTAAGACCATGTGCTCGCCTTTGGGTCGTGGCATCATGGGTAACAGTATCTTCTCGAAGGTGCTCAGCGTGACCAGCTGTGCCTGTGATGCCCGTATGGCAGGTGCGATGATTCCCGTGATGAGCAACAGCGGGAGTGGTAACCAGGGCATCTGTGCCACCCTGCCCGTGGTGGTGTTTGCCGAAGAGAACCATAATACCGAGGAGGAACTGATCCGTGCCCTGATCATCAGTAACCTCACGGCCATCTATATCAAGCAGAACCTCGGTTCGCTGAGTGCCCTCTGCGGTTGCGTGGTGGCCAGTACGGGCAGCAGTTGCGGTATTACCTACCTGATGGGAGGTACGTTCGAGCAGATCTGCTATTCGGTGAAGAACATGATTGCCAACCTTACGGGTATGATCTGCGACGGGGCAAAGCCTTCGTGTGCGCTTAAGCTGACTACTGGTGTAGGAACGGCGGTGATGAGTGCCATGCTGGCCATACAGCATAAGTATGTTACCTCGGCAGAAGGGATTATCGAGGATGATGTGGACCGCAGTATCCGTAACCTCACAGCCATTGGCAGTAAGGGAATGGACGAGACCGACCGCTTCGTGCTCGACATCATGACACATAAATGTTAGAACAAACGTATTATCACGATAAACAAGAGAATATGAGAACGATTCGAACGACGTTACTGTCGTTGCTGCTGACAGTTGTTGCCGTTTCTTTACACGCACAGAATCCTGTGCAGTTCACGGTGAGTCAGAAACAGGTGTCGCTCACCGAGGTGGATGTGGTGTTCACGGGAAAGATGTCACCTGGATGGCATGTGTATTCCACAGGACTGCCTGATGGAGGACCAATCTCTGCCACGCTGACCACTGAGGTGGCCGAGGGTGCCAAGGAACAGGGAAAACTGAAGGCGCAGGGTAAGGAGATCAGTAACTACGACAAGATGTTCGATATGAACGTACGCTATTTCGAGCAGTCGGTTACCTTCGTGCAGCGCTATCAGATTACGGGCAAGACCTATCATATCAAGGGTTTCCTGGAGTATGGGGCTTGCAACGACAAGAGCTGTCTGCCACCCACTGACGTGGAGTTCGACTATCAAGGCGAGGGTGTTCAAGAAAAAGCTGTTGAGCCGTCGGACAAAAAAAAAGAGGACGCTGACGTTGAGGTTCCAGTAGCACCTGTAGAAACATTGCTGACAGGTGTTGTTGCTGATTCCGTGACAACTACAGCCGACACGCTGACGACAGCCTCTGCTGTGCTTGATTCTGTCGCAGTGAAAGGTTTGTGGACACCTGTGGTAAAAGAGTTGCAGGCCTTCAACGGCGATCAGCATCAAAGTCGTTCGTGGCTCTACATCTTCCTGATGGGCTTTCTCGGGGGCTTGATCGCCCTGTTCACACCCTGTGTATGGCCGATTATTCCCATGACGGTGAGCTTCTTCCTGAAGCGTGCCAAGGATGATAAGAAGAAAGGTATCAAGGATGCCATTACGTATGGTATCTCCATCGTGGTGATCTACCTGGCTTTAGGACTGGCCATCACGGCGCTCTTCGGTGCCAGTGCGTTGAATGCGCTCTCCACGAATGCCGTGTTCAACATCTTCTTCTGTCTGCTGCTGATCGTGTTCGCCCTCAGCTTCTTCGGCTGGTTCGAACTCACCTTGCCCGCATCATGGAGTAACAAGGTGGATCAGAAGGCCAGCAGTACCAGCGGTCTGCTCTCCATCTTCCTCATGGCCTTTACATTGGTATTGGTGAGTTTCTCGTGTACAGGACCTATCATTGGCTTCCTGCTTGTGGAGCTGACCACCGCCAGTAGCATTCTCGGTCCTGCCATCGGTATGTTCGGCTTCGCCCTTGCCTTGGCATTACCCTTCACCCTCTTCGCCCTCTTCCCCACATGGTTGAAGAAAGCACCTAAGTCGGGTGGTTGGATGAACATCATCAAGGTGACACTGGGCTTCATCGAACTGGCCTTCGCCCTGAAGTTCTTCTCCGTGGCTGATCTGGCCTACGGATGGCGATTGCTTGACAGGGAAGTGTTCCTTTGTCTGTGGATTGTCATCTTCGGTGCGTTAGGTCTGTACCTGATTGGTAAGCTGAAGTTCCAGAGCGATTGGGAAGGAGGGGATATCAACAAGCCCATGCCCGTGGTGTGTATCATGCTCGGACTGGTTTCGTTGGCATTCGCCCTCTATATGGTACCAGGCTTATGGGGCGCTCCCTGCAAGGCGGTCAGCGCCTTCGCACCCCCAATGAGCACACAGGATTTCAATCTCTATCAGGCTCACGAGGTACGGGCAAAGTATCTGAACTACGAGGAAGGTATGGCTGCAGCCAGGGCACAAGGCAAGCCTGTGCTGATTGATTTCACGGGCTATGGCTGTGTGAACTGCAGAAAGATGGAAGCGGCTGTATGGACAGATCCTGATGTGGCCCGTATGCTGAACAACGACTACATCCTGATCTCTCTCTTTGTGGATGATAAAACCCCGTTACCGGAACATATACAGGTAACAGAAGAGAATGGACAACAGCGCACATTGCGTACCGTTGGTGACAAGTGGAGCTATCTGCAACGCTCGAAGTTCGGTACCAATGCGCAGCCGTTCTATGTGGCCGTCAATCCGGATGGTTATCCATTGACGGGTTCTGCTGTATATGACGAGGATATCAGCAAGTATCTGAAGTTCTTAAAAGAGGGATTGGAGAACTATGCTTCCGCAAATGCGGCTGCTTCTGCGGCTGCGATGATCTCCTCGCGCGACTGAGCCGCAGCGGAGATATCAGAGAGGTCGAACTCATCAGCAAGTGCCTTCTTAGACGCTTTCTTCGGCTTCTCTTCCTGTTTGTTCTCTGCAAACACTACCTCATCAGAACCATCGAAACGCTCCAGGCGTTCTACTTCCTGACCTTTCTTCTCTCCTTCTGAGGTGAAAGGTGCGGATTCTTTTGTCTCGGGCACAGCAGTTGTAGGCATCTCCTCCATCTTAGTGCGCGAAGCCTTGGCGGCAAACACCGCATCGATAAACTGTGGCTCCTTGCGCAGACGCTGTAAGGTGAGCTTGCTGGCCATCTGCTGCGATTCCTTCTTACTGTAGCCCTCGCCCTTCTCGCCATCAAGACCCTCGATAGCCACCTGGTAGATGAACTTCGAATTACCCTTCTCATCCTTCACCTCAGAAACCAGCTTGAAGTCGATCTTCACGCGGTTCTTCTGACTCCATTCGATGAGCTTCGACTTGAAGTTCACTTCCTTGTAAGCCACCTTGTCGATGTTCAGCAACTCCTTCAGGATACGCTTCTCCATGAATCGCATGCATGCCCCATAGCCTCTGTCGAGATAGATAGCACCAACAAGCGCCTCGAACGCATTTCCTCCCATATAGCTGTTATGAGAGGAGGTGTGTCCATTGGATTTGATCAAGTTGATGATGCCCATCTCCTGTGCCAACCGGCCCAGCGTCTCACGCTGAACGATCTTAGAGCGGGTATTGGTGAGGAAGCCCTCACGCTTTCCTTCGAAATGGCGGAACACGATATCGCCCACCACGGCATCGAGCACGGCATCTCCCAGGAACTCCAAGCGTTCGTTGTTCATGGGCTTACCTTTCTCGTTACGCCGTGCCATGCTCTTGTGAAGCAGGGCCTGTTTGTAATAAGAGATGTTACGGGGATAGAATCCGATGATTTCGTATAAAGACGAATAAAGCTCCTTCTCCTTACGGAAAGGGAGCTTTACCCGATCTATCAAGTCTTTAATCTGCATATTTCTTGAAGATTACGCAAGCATTATGTCCGCCGAAACCGAACGTATTGCTCATGGCGGCACGCACCTCACGCTTCTGTGCTTTGTTGAAGGTGAAGTTCAGGTTATAGTCGATCTCCTCATCCTGATCGTCGTCAGCATGGTTGATGGTGGGCGGAACGATGTCGTTCTGCACACTGAGTACGGCAATCATGGCCTCTACGGCACCTGCAGCACCCAGCAGATGACCTGTCATCGACTTGGTTGATGAGATGTTCAACTTATAGGCAGCCTCACCGAATACCTCCTTGATGGCCTTGGCCTCAGAGATATCACCCACATGGGTAGAAGTGCCGTGAACATTGATATAGTCGATATCCTCAGGTTTCATCTGAGCATCCTCCAAAGCAGCCTTCATCACGAGCTTGGCACCCAGTCCTTCGGGATGAGAGGCAGTGATATGATATGCGTCAGCACTCATACCCTCACCGATCATCTCGGCATAGATCTTGGCACCGCGAGCCTTGGCATGCTCCAACTCTTCGAGAATCAGACAACCAGCGCCTTCTGCCATGACGAAACCGTCACGACTGGCACTGAAGGGACGACTGGCCTTTTCGGGCTCGTCATTACGAGTTGACAGGGCTTTCATGGCATTGAAGCCACCTACGCCGCACATACAGATTGCACTCTCTGCACCACCTGCAACGATGACATTAGCCTTGCCCAGACGGATCTGATTGAAGGCATCAGCCAATGCATTGCTGGATGAAGCACAGGCACTTGTCGTGGTGTAGTTAGGACCATGGAAGCCGAAATGAATACTGATATGTCCTGCAGCGATATCGCTGATCATCTTCGGAATGAAGAACGGACTGAATTTCGGTCCTTGATCGATATGCTGACCGTAATATACCACTTCGTCCTCGAACGTGCGGATACCACCGATACCTACGCCATAGATGACGCCGATGCGGTTCTTATCCTCTGTTTCCAGATCCAAGCCACTGTCCTTTACACCCTGAATGGCACTGATCATAGCCAGCTGTGTGTAACGGTCGAGCTTGCGGGCTTCCTTACGGTCGATATACTCGTTAATATCCAGGTCCTTTACCTCACAGGCAAAATGTGTCTTGCACAAAGAGGTATCGAACTGCGTAATAGGGGCAGCACCGCTGACACCATTCAACAGGTTCTTCCAAGTCTCCTCGGGAGAATGTCCAACTGGCGTAACGGCACCGAGTCCTGTTACAACTACTCTTTTTAATTCCATAAATTACAAGATTGTAAAATTGAAAAATTGAAGAACCGAAACAGTGTCCAGTACGTTAGACGTACATCCCTATTTCAATTCTTCAATTCCTCAATTCTAATGATGTTTATTTTGCGGCCTCCTCGATATACTTGATGGCATCGCCTACAGTACCGATGGTCTCAGCTTTATCGTCGGGGATGGAAATGTTGAACTCCTTCTCAAACTCCATGATCAGCTCAACGGTATCCAAAGAATCTGCGCCCAGATCGTTAGTGAAACTTGCCTCCGGCTTTACCTCTGCCTCATCAACACCAAGTTTATCAACGATAATAGCCTTTACTTTGCTTTCAATTTCTGACATAATTGTACTTTTTAAATTGTTAATAAAATCATTCTTCTTTGAAAATTCGGGTGCAAAGGAACAAATTTTTATTCACGTATGCAAATATTTTGGTGAAAAAAGCACTGCTCTTTGCACACAATACCCTCTTTTGTGCAAAAAATCAGTCGGATTTTCACGTTTTTTAGCACTTGGTAACGCTCACAACTTACAATTTCGTGAGAAGGATGAGATGTTTATCTTGCTCAGTAGTAGTGCCAAAAAGGTAAATATCACCCCCATCTGACAGTTTCAATTTCTTACGTAGCTCATCTGCCTTGAGGGGGAAATTCCTGACGGCCACGTTGGCCTTTTTGATACCCTGGAGTGCTTCTTTCAGTTCGCGCTTGTTCATGGACGTGACGGCAGTGATGTGGAATATTCTTCCGGGGAAATGAGGGATAAGTGCGTCGCTGACAAACAGATGACTGTTCCTGGCTATGGCTTTCACATTGTATTGTACCGCACAGACACCAAAGCATCCAACCTTCATGATTGAGGCGTTCGGTTCATAGAGATACATATCCTTCTCAATCCTTTCCGCTATCCGCACACCCTCGTTGATCTGATCCATATTACAAGTGAACACCTGCTCATCATTCACACAACAGATGGTCAAGGGAGCTTCTTTCTGTTCGCTTTCCTTCCCTTCCATCACCAACAGCAGTTCCTTGCATTCATTTCCCACTGAGACCACATGTACCTCTCGCACAGACGACAGTTCACTCACCGCCCTGTGCCAGTCGAGCATGGGGGATAGCTTCACGATAACCCATTGTGCTTTTTGTAGCAGTTCATCCTTGATATCCAAGATATTAGGGGTGCAGTCCTGCAAGGCAAAGGTACGCGCCCCATGAGCATCCCGTCTGGCAGGATCCAGATAGATGATATCCGCGTGTTGCATCTGATGCAGATAGGCAATACCATCATCATGAATGATGCACGACTGCTGCAATCCTAACACTTTTGTGTTCTCCTGTACAATCTTGCATAGATGCTCCTGCTGTTCCACATAGACCGCCTCATCGAAGACAGGAGAGAGGAAGGAGAAGTCAACCCCGAAGCCACCCGTCAGATCTACCAAGCGATGAATCCCCTCATGTTTCATCAGCAGTCGTTTGGCCAATGTCGCCTTATACCTAGCCGTCTGCTCGCTCGAGCACTGTTCCATGGACAGACGAGGCGGAAAGGTGATACCCTCGATGGCGGTCCATGAAGGAATCTTCTTCCTTGCCGTCTGCCACCCAGCAATTTGGTCGAGGGCATAAGGAAGGTCTATCTGCGGGAAGCGTGCGCCCTGCAATGCCAGTTCGCGCACATCCTTGTCACGATATTGTTGAATAAACTCCTGGGTGGTCATATCTAACATATTATGATGCGAAGTTACGGAAAGTTAAGAGTAATACAAAATAAAATCAATTATTTTTTGCATTTTGCTCGCTTATTGTATAAAATCTTCACGTTCGAGTAAACAAAATCTTTTGTTTACTTCTCACTTACTCAGATTTTTCGTATCTTTGCCCCCGAAATCAATACCGACTGATTACTTAACCGTTTAAGGGAAAATGAAAGAGTATATCAAAAAGCTTCAGGAATTGCTGAAGCAGATCAACAAGAAACACTTGATCGCTGCGGCTGCGGCAGTAGTGATCTTCCTGTTGGGTTTCATCTCAGGATGTTCCTGCTCGGGAAGACACGGGTTTGGCAGTGGAAAGAATTTGGGAATCAATGAGGCCCTCGACAGCTTCGTACAAGTCATCCCCGAAGGCTCGCAAGTAATCGCCCGCTTTACCGACAACCGTCATTCGTTGTTCTACCTGAACAGCGGTCGTTTGATGCGTTTCAATGCCCGCACAAAGATGCTCGAAGAGGTGATCCCCTACGAGCTCAACAAAGATGCGCGCGTATATTATAATGAAAAGGAAGATGTGCAGGGTATCCTGAGTGCACAGCTGTCAGATGATGAGCAGTTCATCATCATCACGGCAGTAACCGACAAGAAGCAGGATAATGAAGAAGAACCGCAGACAGCTACTTATAAGCTGAACACCTCAAGCATGAATCTGCTTCCGTTCACACCGCCGCCAGTAAAGGCAGCACCGGTGAAGAAAGACTCGGTACGTAGAAGTTCAGCACCGGCAAAGCAGCAACAGGCTATTCCTGTGGAGGATCTGCCCGAGGTGGGTGATATCGTTCAGCCCGAGGATGCGCCCAAACCCGCTGCAGAGCCTAAGCCTGCTCCTCAACCTGAGGAGAAGCCCGCTGCGCCACGCGGTCAGGAAACTATCCTCGTGCCTGCGGAATAAGATGATTCGTTTTTATTTGTTCGCAAGAACATAAATGTTTCGCATATCGGCTTCATCCAGTACCTTGAAGCCGCCAATGGTGATGGTACCACCTCTACTGCACTGATGGGCCAGCTGGTCGAGTTCCGCCTCGGTAGCCTTCCTGCCCAACAGTTCGGTAAGACAGGTGGGCATTCCAATGGCGCGATAGAACTGTTCCATGGCCTCGATACCACGAAGGGCAGTACCCTCAGCATCGGTATAGTCGTTTGCCACCTCCATTACGTTCACAGCAAAGCGCACAAAGCGCGAAACATTCTCGTTCATCACATAGCGTGCCCATGAACCCCAGATGGCTGCCAAGCCCGCACCGTGAGCCACGTCAAACAGCGCACTGAGCTCATGTTCCAGCTTGTGCGAGGCAAAGTCACGCCGTGTACCACAGCCTGTCAGGTCGTTGTGTGACAAGCTTCCTGCCCACATGATCTGGGCACGATGACGGTAGTCGTTCGGATCTTTTAGCACATAGAATACACTATCTTTCACGTTGCGCATCAGTGCCTCGGCAATCTCATCCGTCAGTGTCATATCATCATCCTTCGAGAAATAGCGCTCCATGGTATGCATCATGATATCCGTAGCTCCGCAGGCTGTCTGATACGGCGGTAATGTATAGGTACGCTCAGGGTTCATCACGGCAAACTTGCAACGTACCAGGTTGTTGTTCACACCCCTCTTCAAGCCCTTCTCGTCATCACTAATCACACAGCTGTCACTCATCTCACTGCCCGCTGCAGGAATGGTCACCACAGCCCCTACAGGATAGCATGCCTTCGGCACGGCTGTTCCCTCAAAGAAATCCCACACATCACCCTCATAAGGCAATCCATAGGCAATGGCCTTGGCAGAGTCGATCACGCTACCGCCACCCACTGCGAGGATGAAGTCAACACCCTCCTGTTTGCAAAGCGCAATACCTTTGCGCACCAGCGACACACGAGGATTGGGCACCACACCGCCCAGTTGCACAAAGGGAATCCCCTCCGCTTGCAACAGTCCGCACACCTTGTCGATCAGTCCTGACCGCAAAGCGCTCTGACCGCCATAATGCACCAGCACCTTCGTGCCACCATATTTCTTCACGAGCTGGGCTATCTGTCCCTCTGCATTCTTGCCGAATGCCACCTCAGTAGGCGTATAATAAGTGAAATCAACCATGATAATTACGTTTTGGTTAGTGATATTGCATACGATTTTCTGCAAAGGTACGAATAAGTGAGTACAATACAAAATAAATGCATTTATTTTTATTGTCGAACGGAAGTACTTTCGGCGAAGCCAAAGATACAGTTTTTTTACCAATTAACAAAAATACCTTCACAAATTTGTGGGTATCAAAATAGAGTAGTACCTTTGCATTCGTAAACAACTTAAATGGTAAAACTATGAAAAAGATGGCATTGACGTTATTCGTCTTATTTCTCCCCCTACAGTTTGTTGTGGGACAGTCGTGGCAAGACTACTATGAGCAAATGGTCAATATGGATGATGTGGAGTCTTCAACATGGGAAGAAACCAGTCAGCTACTCAGTGAATTAGAACAGCATCCCCTTAATCTGAACACGATTACGAAGGAACAGCTCGAACGACTACCTTTCCTCACAGAACAAGAGATAGAGGATATCTGCGTGTATGTATATCATTATGCTCCACTGAAGAGCATGGGAGAACTGGCTATGATTGAATCCTTGGATGCAACCAAGCGCCGATTACTGCAATGCTTTGTCTATTTTGGCGAAGAAGGACGGAATACTGAAGATCAACGTAAGGTATATGACCGTCATGAGCTCATCGCCACATTGAAGGTTCCCTTTTACCAACGGGAAGGTGATAAAAGCGGATATCTCGGAGGCCGTTACCGTCATCAATTCCGTTATCGTTATCAGCATGGCAAACATCTACGTTTAGGATTGATTGGAGCACAGGATGCCGGGGAACCCTTTCTGGCCAATAAAAACAAGATGGGTTACGACTACTATTCCTATTATATAATGGTAACTGATTGGAAGATGGTGAAATCAGCCATTGCGGGGAAATATAGGATGAGTATGGGAATGGGATTGGTTCTCAACAACGATTTCTTGTTGGGGAAATCAACAGCTCTCACAGCCATGGGGCGCCAACGTCAGGTGTTACAACCCCATTCATCTACATCAGCGGATAACTACTTACAAGGCATTGCTACCACTCTACGTCTTTCGAAACAACTGTCATTCACACCTTTCTTCTCCTACCGATTGTTGGATGGAACGGTGAACAAAGACTCCGAAACCATCTCAAGTATTGTAACGGGTGGATATCATCGAACCATCGGTGAAATGGCAAAAAAGGACAATACAGGAGAAGTAACCGCAGGCTCACATCTATCCTATAAAAACGGGAGATTCCATGTGGGAATGAGTGCTGTATATACTCATCTTTCGCGCTCGTTGAATCCCAATAGGAATGTCATCTACCGATACTACTACCCTCGTGGAAAGGATTTCATGAACATGGGGGTTGACTATGGTTGGAGAGCAGGAAGATTCTCTGTCAACGGAGAAACAGCTATCGACCGTCATGGAGCATGGGCTACCATGAATACTGCTCACTGGCGGATTATTCAAGAGGTGAATATGTTAGTCGTTCAACGCTTCTATGGAATGAAATACGCTACCTTACATGCCCAGAGTTTCAGCGAGGGCGGACGAGTGCAGAATGAGAGTGGTATATATTTAGGTATGGAATGGAAACCGTTTAACTGTCTGACGGTCTCTGCCTATGGTGACTGGGCTTACTTCCCATGGGCGCGGTATCAGGTATCAAGTTCTTCCAAAGCACAGGATTATCAGACAACTATCAGTTATCTATGGAACGACTGGTCGTTCTCTCTTCGCTACCGCCTGCGGATGAAGGAGAAGGACAATGATGAGAAAACGGGTCTTGTAAAGCAACAGGAACAGCGCGTCCGACTACTTGCTTCCTATCAAGGATCAAAACTCAATAGTCGTACCCAGATAGATCTGGCATCCATCAGCAAAAACACATCTTCCTTGGGATGGTCAGTCAGTCAGCAGTTCGGCTATCAACTGTCAAAGACCTTCCAACTCCATGCAGGAATGGCTTATTTCCACACAGATGACTACAACAGCAGGGTTTATCTCTATGAACGGGGCATGCTCTATCAGTTCTCCTACCCCGTATGCTATGGTCATGGCATCCGCTATTCCATCCTGCTCAAAGCACAGTTGTCAGAACGGCTACTTATCAATATCATGGGCGGAACCACTGATTATTTCGACAGGTCATTCATCTCCAACGGTCTTCAACAAATCAACCACTCATCCCAAACGGATTTGGATGTGCAGATAAAGTGGAAATTCTGAGGATTTGTAAAATAATTGATGTTTTCTGAAACTTTTTCGCGATAAACTGCATCTAATGCATAAAAGATAACCATAAATACATTGATTATTAATGATGAAGAAACTATTCATGGTGGTCTGCGGACTACTGAGCATGGCGACTGTTCAAGCGCAGCCGCTACTGAAAACGCATGTAGAGACAGGTGATGTGGAAGGTATCCTTGAAGGAACAGATTTGGCCGTATATAAGGCAATACCCTTTGCTGCGCCCCCAGTGGGTGAACTCCGTTGGAAGGCGCCACAGCCGGCAAAGCCTTGGAAGGGAGTACTGAAGGCAGAGGAATGTGCCAAGTGGCCCCCACAGCCGGAAAGAGGGGATGTGTCGTACGACATGATGAGCGAGGACTGTCTGTACCTGAGTGTGGTAACACCTGCCAAGACGGTTAACGATGCGCTGCCCGTGATGGTATATATCCATGGTGGCAGTTTCCAGACGGAGCACTATGGTGCTGAGTTGTGGCAGAGTCTGGCACGTAAGGGTGTGGTAACAGTTTCCATTGAGTATCGTGCTGGTGCCTTGGGATTCATGGCGCATCCTGAGCTGAGCAAGGAGTCGGCCGACGGCAAGTCGGGTAACTACGGCATGCTGGATCAGATCTTCGCCCTGCAATGGATTCAGCGGAACATCAAGAACTTCGGCGGTGATCCCTCAAAGGTGACCATCTTTGGTGAGTCGGCAGGTGCCATGGCTTGTAACATCCTGTGTGCCTCGCCCATGGCGAAAGGGTTGTTCCGTGCCTGCATCAGTCAGAGCGGTGCATTTATGTCATCCATGAACCTGATAAACCAGCAGCAGGCTGAGATGCTGGGGAATATGTTCATGCAACAGCTGCAGAAGAGCTCCATTGAGGAGATGCGTAAGATGGATACGAAGTCGCTGACAGGTACGGGTGTGAACTTCCCTGCTTGCTCGCCTATCATCGACGGTAAGGTGCTTACGGATGATGTGTATCAGCTCTATGAACGTGGCGAATACATGGATATCCCTGTGATTGTGATGCACAACAGTGATGAGGGTGCTGTGATGGACGGTTTGACGGCCGAGCAGTACAAGGAGCAGTTGAAGCCACTGCCACTCAACTATGCTGACAGCTTGATGGCCATCTATCCTGGCACTACGGATGAGGAGGCGTTCTACAGTATCCGTGATGTGGTGCGTGACCTGAATTTCGGATGGCCTGCCTACGCATGGGTTACATTGCAGAAGAAGACGGGAAAGAGTCCTGTATATTCTGCCTACCTTGCGCAGAAGTCGGAACGTACCGTCTATGCCAAGGGGAACCGTAGAGGTGCTGCCCATGCGGATGATCTCCTTTACCTGAGTGGTGCTTTCGAGAAGGAGGCTGACAAGTATCCGCAAGAGGCTGCCGTGTCGGAAACCATGCAGCAGTACTGGGTGAACTTCGCCAAGACAATGAATCCCAATGGGGCAGGACTGCCTAACTGGCCTGTGTATGAAGAGGGGAAGAAGACGGTGATGCAGTTCAACAATGGCGCCACGCTTATCGAAACGCCAAACATGGAGGGCATCAGTCTCATCGACCGCTTCATGAAATATATTCGTGGTTTGAGGGCGCAGATGCAGTAGGCATGCAAAAGTAATAAAAAAACGGAGCTCCATTTTGTGGCTCCGCTTTTTTTTACTTTTGGCTTTGCCGAAAGTACTTCCGCTCGACAAACCAAAGAAAAACAAGCTTTCCTTTGGTTTTGTCCTCGCTTATTCGTACCTTTGTCACCTAATATGGTATACAATGAATTAGGAAAGACAGGAATGCTGGTGTCGAATCTTGGATTCGGGGCCTCCTCGTTAGGTGGTGTATTTCACGAGATCCGCGAGGCGGAGGGAATACAAGCCGTACACACCGCTGTTGACAACGGAATCAACTTTATTGATGTATCACCGTATTATGGTCATCTGAAGGCCGAGACGGTATTGGGCAAAGCATTGAAGGAGATTCCCCGTAACCAATTCTACCTCTCCACCAAGGTGGGGCGTTATGGCAAGGATGGAGTGAACCTATGGGATTACTCCGCACAACGGGTAACCGACAGCGTGTATGAGAGTATGGAGCGACTGAACATCGACTACATCGACCTGATTAACGTTCATGATGTGGAGTTCCAGGCGCACCGCGAAGGAGGACTGCAGAAGATTGTTGACGAGACATTGCCCGCATTGGTTGAACTGCGCAAGAAAGGGGTGGTGAAGCATGTGGGTATCACAGACCTCCAGCCCGAGAACCTGAAATGGGTGGTGGAAAACAGTGCTGAGGGCACCGTGGAGTCGATACTCTGCTTCTGTCATTACAGTCTGAACGATGAGCTGTTGCTCGACTATCTCGACTTCTTCGAGAGTCGTGGCATAGGTATCATCAATGCATCACCGTTCTCCATGGGACTGCTCTCGCAACGGGGCACTCCTGATTGGCATCCCGCTCCCGAAGCACTGAAGGAGGCGTGCCAAAAGGCTGCTGCCTACTGTGCCTCAAAGAACTATCCCATTGAGAAGCTGGCTATCCAGTACAGTACCAGTCTGAATCCCCGTATCGCCACCACGCTGTTCAGCTCCGCCAATCCCAAGAATGTGCTAAAGAACATCGATTATGTGAATGCACCCATCGATGAACAGCTGGTGAAGGAGGTACAAGAGATTATAGGTAACCAGATGCGCGTTCGCTGGGAGAACACGTAAAATAGGTAATAGTGAACAGTGAATAGTGAATAATTTGCTTTTCACTTAAACATTTGAACGCAGTGAAAATCATAGACGCTCACAGTCATTTATGGCTGAAACAAGACACGGAGTGGAACGGCAAGCGTATCTACCCGTTGGAGAACGGCAGGGCGATGTTCCTTGGCGAAGAGGTGCAGATGGTGCCACCGTTCATGATTGACGGCAGGAATACAGCAGAAGTTTTCCTCTCGAACATGAACTACGCCCAGGTATCAGCTGCGGTGGTAGTACAGGAGTTCATCGACGGATTGCAAAACGACTATCTCGAAGGGGTGCAGAAGCAATATCCGCAACGGTTCTTCTGCAACGGAATGGTTGACTATTTCCAACAGGGCACCTATATGCAACAACTGAAGGATTTGGCCGAACGTGGTTTCCGTGCTATTACCATTCCTGGTCATCGAATCATTACCGACAAGGTGCGCATCCTGCTCAACAGTGATGAGATGATGCAGATGTTCCGCGAGATGGAAGCACGCAACATGATTCTCTGTGTGACACTGGCTGACGGTGACTGTCAGGTGGGTGAACTGAAGGAGGTGATTCAGGAGTGTCCGCAACTGAAGATTGCCATTGGTCACTTCGGAATGCCTACCATCGAGGGCTGGCAGGAGCAGATCAAGCTGGCAAGAAACAAGAATGTGATGATTGAGTCGGGTGGCATTACCTGGCTCTATAACTCGGAGTTCTATCCGTTCCCCTCAGCCATCAAGGCAATTCGTGAAGCCATTGATCTGGTGGGCGTAGAGAAACTGATGTGGGGTTCTGACTACCCGCGCACCATTACCGCCATTACCTATAAGATGTCGTACGACTTCGTGGTGAAGAGCAAGGAACTGTCGGAACAGGAAAAGGAATTGTTCTTAGGTGAGAATGCCCGTCAGTTCTTCGGGTTCGAGGAGTTGGTGGACTTACCATATATTAAAAACATGTCGGAATAATGAAAGCAGTACAGATAACCGCCGAACAGCAGATGGCGGTAGTAGAGTTAGAGAAACCGGAAGTGAAGAGCGGAGAAGTGCTCTTGCAAATCAATTATGTGGGATTCTGCGGTAGTGATCTGAACACATTCCTCGGGCGAAACCCGATGGTGAAGATGCCCGTGATTCCTGGTCATGAGGTGAGTGCCACCATTGCCGCAATAGGTGATAACGTGCCCGAAACCCTGAAGGTGGGCATGAAGGTAACCGTAGATCCTTACAGCAACTGCGGTCATTGTTCCTCATGTCGTCATGAGCGGGCCAATGCCTGTGAGCATAACGAGACCTTAGGTGTTCAGCGCAACGGTGCCATGCGGGAATATTTTGCCATGCCGTGGCAGAAGATTATTCCTGCCGAAGGACTGACCTCGAAGGAGATAGCCTTGATAGAACCCATGAGCGTGGGCTTCCATGCCGTGAACCGCGCTGAGGTAACAGATATCGACCATGTGCTCGTGATTGGTTGCGGCATGATTGGCATTGGTGCTATTGTACGTGCCAGTCTGCGTGGCGCCACGGTGATTGCCGTTGACCTGGATGATGAGAAGCTGGCATTGGCCAAGAGGATGGGTGCGGCATACGTCATCAATTCCAAGACGGATGATCTGCACGCACGACTCTTAGAAATCACCGACGGGTTAGGTCCTGATGTGGTGATCGAAGCCGTGGGCAGTCCGATTACCCAGAACCAGGCTGTCAGCGAGGTGGCCTTCTGCGGAAGGATTGTCTTTATCGGTTACGCCAAGGCAGAGACGGCCTTCATCACCAAGCTGTTCGTACAGAAGGAACTGGATATCCGTGGCTCACGCAATGCGAAGCCAGCCGACTTCCGTGCTGTGATTCATTATATGCAGCAAAACCGCGATTACCCCAAGGAGGAACTGATCTCTGCCGTTGCCACCCCTGATACGGCTTTGGAGGCCATGCTGCAATGGGCAGCAGCACCCGCAAAGGTGTTCAGGATCCTGGTACAGCTTTCCTAAACCTCTCACCTCTCACTTCTCATTTCTCACCTCTCATCTCTCACCTCTTACCTCTCACTTCTTATATATATAATATGGAGCACGAAGATTTCTTTATTCATAAACTGGAGCACCGGCACATCAAGCCCACGGCCACACGACTGCTCATCTTGCAGCAGATGTACCGGGGGGATGAGATGGTGTCACTACCTGAACTGGAGCGTTTGCTACCCACGGTGGATAAATCAACCATCTCACGCTCGTTGACGCTCTTCCTGCTCAACGGACTGATCCATGCTGTGGATGATGGGAGTGGCTCACTGAAATATAATGTGTGTGCCGATGATTGTGATTGCGCTGAGGAGATAGATGATGAGCATACGCATTTCTTCTGCGAACGGTGCCGTAGAACCTTTTGTCTGAAACAGATCCATGTGCCAGTGGTGCCCCTGCCAGATGGCTTCAAACTCAATAGTATTAATTATGTGTTGAAAGGACTCTGTCCGGAATGCAGTAAGGAGTAGGAAGTGGAACGTCTGTGGAATAGGAACTATATCAAGGTGATGATAGCCAATTTCTCGCTGTTCTTCGCCTTTTATCTCCTTACGCCCTTGCTGCCTTTGTATCTCTCGGAGGTGTTCGGGACGAACAAGGATACTATTGGTATCATCCTTTCAGGTTATATCATTGCCGCCCTTCTGATCCGACCTTTTAGCGGTTTCATCGTGGATACCTTCGATAGGAAGAAGGTGTTGATGACCTGCTTTTTCTTTTTCTTTATCTGCTTTGCGGGGTATATTGCCGCGGGAACACTGCTGATGTTCGCCATTGTGAGAACCGTGCATGGTGCTCCCTTTGGGTCACTGACCGTGGCCAACAGTACCGTTGCCATTGATGTGCTGCCCTCCTCTCGTCGCAACGAGGGTATAGGGTACTACGGACTGAGTAATAACCTCGCCATGGCCATTGCTCCCTCAATCGGTATCTGGCTCTATCGTGTTTGTAACAGTTTCGATATTCTGTTCTGGACGGCCTTTATCGTGGCAGGATTGGGCATGCTCGTGGATGCAACGGTGAAGATACACAAAGCGCCACAAAGGAAGGTGGCGGTCAAGGGCAATCGTTTGCCTCATTTGTCGCTCGATCGTTTCTTCCTCACCCGTGCTTGGCTGATGGCGATCAACATCGCATTGTTCAGCTTCTGCTTCGGTGTATTGAGCAACTACTTGGCCATCTATAGTAAGCAGGTGCTACAGATTACTACAGGAACAGGAACCTATTTCATGTTGTTATCAATAGGTTTGTTTGTCAGCAGGTTGCAAGGAGCCCGTCAGCTACGAGCTGGACGACTCACTCAGAATGCTGCTGGGGGAATCGTAACCTCCTTGGTGGGCTATACACTCTTTGCCCTCACCGCCCATCTCTCAAACACCACGCTGATACCTATATGCTATTACGGATCAGCCATCCTCATTGGTTTAGGCAACGGTCATATGTTCCCTGCCTTCCTGAATATGTTCATTGCCGTGGCCAGAAATGACGAGCGGGGTACTGCCAACTCGAGTATTCTGACAGCGTGGGACTTAGGTATGGGCTTCGGTATTCTGCTTGGTGGTGTGGTGTCTGAATATGTGGGATATGCAGCCACGTTCTGGATGGTTGCCATTGATAATGCCATTGGTACGTTACTCTTTTTCCTCGCCACGAAACGCTTTTTTGAATTGAGACGCAGGAAATAGAAAAAAAAAGTGTATATTTGGCTTCGCCGAACTTACTCACGTTCGGAAAAACCCAAATAGATTTGGACCTGCGGTCTTATTTTGCAGCATCTTAACAAATGAAATGCAAGCATTTCTTTGTTTTGCTGCCACAAAATTTGGTTTTTCGCTCACTTAATCGTAACTTTGCAGGGATGAACGAAGAATTTGACATAAGAAGGGAAATGTCATCGGCGGAGAAGGATTTTGAGAATGCCCTTCGCCCATTGCGGTTCCATGACTTCAGCGGACAGAAAAAGGTGGTGGAGAACCTAGAGGTGTTCGTGGAGGCTGCGAAGTACCGTGGGGAACCGCTCGACCATACCTTGCTGCATGGTCCTCCGGGATTGGGAAAGACAACACTCTCGAACATCATCGCCAATGAACTGGGCGTAGGGTTCAAGATCACCAGCGGTCCTGTGCTTGACAAGCCAGGTGACCTAGCAGGTATCCTTACTTCGTTGGAACCCAACGATGTGCTGTTCATTGATGAGATCCACCGTCTGTCGCCAGTGGTGGAGGAATATCTGTATTCTGCCATGGAGGACTACCGTATCGATATCATGATTGATAAGGGTCCTTCAGCACGCAGTATCCAGATCGACCTGAACCCCTTCACCTTGGTGGGAGCCACCACACGAAGTGGTTTGCTGACAGCTCCTCTTCGTGCCCGCTTTGGTATCAATATGCACCTGGAATACTATGAGCCCGAAACGTTGCAGAAGATTGTGAAGCGTTCGGCTTATATCCTCAAGGTACCCATTACCGATGAGGCTTCCATGGAAATCGCCCGTCGTTCACGTGGCACGCCCCGTATTGCCAATGCCCTATTGCGTCGTGTGCGCGACTTCGCTCAGGTAAAGGGTAATGGAAATATCGACACGGCTATCACGAAGCTCTCGTTGGAGGCACTGAACATTGATCAGTACGGACTGGATGAGATTGACAACAAGATTCTGCTCACCATCATTGATAAGTTCAAAGGAGGACCTGTGGGCGTGGGTACTATTGCCACAGCCATTGGTGAGGAAGCAGGTACTGTGGAGGAGGTATATGAGCCATTCCTGATCATGGAGGGCTTCATCAAGCGCACCCCTCGAGGACGAATGGCCACCGAACTGGCCTATAAGCACTATGGAAGGAATCCCTATACGGGGAATATCATGGAACCAGGATTGTTTGAATAACATAACAGACGTATGAAGACAGGAGTATTCGTAGGGAGCTTTGATCCCTTTACCATCGGTCATGATCATATCGTGAAAAGAGCACTGCCGCTTTTCGACCGTATCATTATCGGTATTGGTGTGAACGAACGTAAGCAGTATATGCAGAGTGCCGAAATCCGTAAGCAGAAGATCCAGAAACTTTATAAGAACGAGAAAAAGATCACGGTGAAGACCTATTCCGATCTCACCATCGACTTCGCCCACCGCGAGATGGCTGATTACATCATCAAGGGGGTGCGTTCGGTAAAGGACTTTGAATATGAGCGTGAACAGGCAGATGTGAACCGTCGTCTGGGAAATGTCGATACCTTGTTCTTCTTTGCCGAGCCGGGCATGGAGAGCATTAGTTCTTCTCTCGTACGTGAACTCGTTCACTTCGGTAAGGACGTACGCGAATTCCTCCCCTAACTATAAACTATTATCTATTATCTATAAACTATAAACTCTCATGGTTTCCTACAATGTTGAAGGCGTAAAGATGCCGAAGATCAAGAAGAGAGAGACCACCGCATGGATTCGTGCCGTGGCAGCCTCTTATGGGAAGAAGGTGGGAGAGATTGGTTATCTTTTCTGCGATGATGAGAAGATCCTGGAGGTGAACAACACCTATCTCGGGCATGACTACTATACAGATATCATCACCTTCGACTATTGCGAAGGTGACACCCTGAATGGTGATCTGGTTATCTCACTGGATACCATTCGTACGAATGCAGAGAAGTTTGGCAAGGACTATGACGAGGAACTGCACCGTGTCATCATCCATGGCATTCTCCACCTTTGTGGTCTAAACGACAAAGGTCCTGGAGAACGCGAGATCATGGAAGCCGCAGAGAACAAAGCACTCTCTCAGTTGACAGTTGACAGTTGATAGTTGATAGTTTAATTTTCAATTCTCAACTTTCAATTCTCAATTTTCCATTACTTCCAAGCCTTTTTGGACAATATGATTTTCCTCGTTCATCACCTGGAAATACTCCGTCATATCCCACAGGTCGCGAGCAACAAGCGCCTTCAGTTGCAGACGCAGGTAAGGTAGCGTGCGCTTCTTCTCATCATCATCCTTGAACTTCAGATTCTGCTTCTCTGCAGCATCAAGGATCGTGTCGATGAGTGACTGCGGTACCTGGTACTTGCTGTTGAATTCCTGGAACGAGGGGTAGGTCTTTTTCAATATATTACGGTTATTGTCGATGTAGCGCAGACTCTTATCCGTAACAATGCTCTTGGCGGCTAACTGTCGATGGAATCGTGTATATTGCATGGTGTCGAGGGGTACGAAGGCATCAGGCATGATACCACCTCCGCCATATACCGTACGATGCTGGCGCAGCGTCTGGAACTTCTGCGAATCATCGAAATGGATGCTGTCAGGGTTCATCAGTTCGCCATGCTTCAAGCGGTTCTCAAAGTCCATCTCATACTCCTTCAGGTCACCTTTCTTATAAGGCTTCTGGATGCATCGTCCCGAAGGAGTATAGTAATGAGCAATGGTGAGACGGATCATGGAGCCATCAGGCAGATCGATGGGACGCTGAACCAATCCCTTACCAAAGGTGCGGCGACCCACTACCCATCCACGATCATGATCCTGAAGGGCACCCGAGACAATCTCTGCCGCTGAGGCAGTGAGTTCGTTCACCAATACCACCACCTTTCCTGTTAACATATGACCATTACCCTCTGCGTAATAGTCGTGCCTATTCTGCCTGAGTCCTTCCGTATATACAATCAGATCATTCCGTTGCAGGAACTCATTGGCAATCTGAACAGCCGCCTGCAGGTAGCCACCTCCATTATCCTGGAGGTCGAGCATCAGGTTCTTCATCCCCTGCTCCTTCAGTGCTGCCAACGCATCCACAAACTCCTGATAGGTGGTAGCCCCGAAATTATCAATGCGGATATAGCCGATAGTGGGGCGAATCATATAGGAGGCCGTGATGCTCTTAACGGGAATCTTATCACGCGTAACGGTGAAATAGAGCATCTCAGGAACGCTGCGGCGCACAATGCCCAGCTTGACCTTTGTGCCACGAGGACCGCGGAGTCGTTTCATGATATCCTCTTTAGGCATCTTCACACCCGCAATGGCCGTATCGTTAACTGTCACAATACGGTCGCCTGAAAGGATACCCACCTTCTCCGAAGGACCGTTCACGACGGTCTGAATCACCAGCAGGGTGTCTTCCACCATGTTGAACTGTACGCCGATACCGTCGAAGTTTCCTTGCAACGGTTCGTTCAGGGATTTCACCTCTTTGGGTGTAGCATACGAGGAATGAGGATCCAGTTCCTTGAGCATGCCACGGATGGCATCTTCCACCAGTTTGGTTTCATCCACGGAATCTACATACAAGTTACTGATGGCCATCTCGGCAATCTGCAGTTTCCGGAGGTTTTCTGCTCCAATATTGATGCGCATCTGTGCGCTCAGGGAGAGGGTAAGCAGCAGGGCTGCAAGGGTTATGATGTTTCTTTTCATTTTCTCTAGTTAATATATTTCTTCCTCCTCTTCGGGGCGGTCCTCTTCCACCACGAGGTTATCGATGATGAAGTTCTGGCGTTCAGCCGTATTCTTGCCCATGTAATACTCCAGCAACTTCTGCACCTGGTCGTTCTTATGAAGCGTAACCTGCTCAAGACGCATATCAGGACCGATGAAGTTCACGAACTCATCAGGTGAAATCTCGCCAAGACCCTTGAAACGGGTAATCTCCGGCTCGGGTCCTAACTCGCTGATGGCATTCAGTCGCTCCTCCTCGCTATAGCAGTAGCGTGTGATGAAATCGCTCTTCTTGCTCTTCTTTTCATCCGCTTCAGCTAGCACCTTCTTGTTCTTGATCTTCGTACGACGGTTACGAACGCGGAACAGTGGGGTTTGCAACACATACACATGACCCTTCTTGATCAACTCAGGGAAGAACTGCAGGAAGAAGGTGATGATCAGCAAGCGGATATGCATACCGTCAACATCCGCATCCGTGGCCACAATCACCTTATTATATCTCAGCGTGTCGAGTCCGTCCTCAATATCGAGGGCAGCCTGTAGCAGGTTGAACTCCTCGTTCTCATAAACCACCTTCTTGGTAAGACCGAATGAGTTCAGCGGTTTACCGCGCAGGGAGAACACCGCCTGAGTGTTCACATCACGACTCTTGGTGATGGATCCGCTGGCAGAGTCACCCTCGGTGATGAAGATGCTGCTCTCCTCCTTACGGTTGTTCTTCACATCACTGAAATGGATACGGCAGTCGCGCAGCTTCCTGTTATGCAGGTTCGCCTTCTTGGCCCGCTCACGAGCAAGCTTTGTCACGCCCGCCATGGCCTTGCGTTCCTTCTCGCTCTCGCTCACCTTCTGAAGCATCACCTCAGCCACATCCGTATGCTTATGCAGGTAGTTATCCACCTCGGTCTTGATGAAGTCACCCACATATTTGTTCACGCTCACCCCATTCGGACTCATCGTCAGTGAGCCCAGCTTGATCTTCGTTTGACTCTCGAACATCGGCTCCTCCACGTTCACGGCAATGGCTGCCACGATACCGTTACGGATATCCGTATATTCGAAGTTCTTGCCCGAATACTCCTTGATGGTGCGGGCAATATGCTCCTTGAACGCGCTCTGATGCGTACCGCCCTGGGTGGTATGCTGACCGTTCACGAACGAGTGATACTCCTCGCCATACTGATTGGTATGGGTGAAGGCAATCTCGATATCCTCTCCTTTGAGATGGATGATAGGATAGATGCCCTCGGTGGTCATATTATCGTTCAGCAGGTCCTCCAAACCGTTACGACTCAGTATGCGCCTACCGTTATACATGATGGTAAGACCTGTGTTCAGGTAAGTATAGTTACGGAGCATGATCTCCACGATGTCGTTATGGAACTGGTAGTTCTTAAACAAGGTGTTGTCGGGCTCGAAGAAGATATACGTACCGTTCTCGTCCTGTGTGGCCTCGGTCTTGTCGCTTTTCATCACACCCCTCTCGAAGGTCACCGAACGCACCTGTCCTTCACGGAAGCTCCTCACCTCAAAATGGGCACTCAGCGCATTCACCGCCTTCACGCCCACACCGTTCAGACCCACACTCTTCTTGAACGCCTTCGAGTCGTATTTACCACCCGTATTGAGCACGCTCACCGCCTCCACGAGCTTTCCCTGAGGGATGCCACGGCCATAGTCGCGTACGGTCACACGCAGGTTATCCTCGATATCGATCTCTATGCGCTTGCCGGCATTCATCTTGAACTCGTCGATGGAGTTGTCGATAACTTCCTTCAGCAGCACGTAGATACCATCTTCCGGCAGGGAGCCATCGCCCAGACGACCGATATACATGCCTGGTCGTGTTCGTACGTGTTCCATATCCGACAAATGACGGATATTCTCATCGGTGTATTGAACCTGTTCGTTTTCTATGATGATGTTTTCTTCCATGATCACGTTATGGGGTTATAGGTCTTTTTTGAAACAACGGAGTCGTTTGTTGATATATGAGTCGAAATACTGCCAGTTGCCCAGCACATGGGTATTCGTTTCCATCTGTGGCATGGCTTGTGCCCATTTGAAGCCGTAGCGCTGGTATTGTCGCACCAGGTCGTCAAAGATCAGGGCATTGGCACCCCGTGAGCGGTATTCGGGCAGCACACCGATCAGTAGCATATCCACCGTATCGGCATAGTGCCATTTGATGGCGTTGATCAGGTGCCACCATCCTAACGGGAACAACCTGCCATCATGCGTCTTCTTCATCGCAGCCGAGAGTGATGGGAACGTGACGCCGAATCCCACCATCTTATTGTTCTCGTTGCTGTCAACCACCGTGGTAATCAAGTTCATGTCGGCAATCTTGATATACTGATCCACCAGCTGGTCCACCTTGTTGTCAGATAGCTGGGCAAAGCCGTAAAGATCCTTATAGGTGGCATTCAGCAAGCGGAACACCTCGCGTCCGAAACCCTCCTTGAGCAGTTCGTGGCGTGTCAGCTTATGCACATGCAGATGGAAATGCTGTTCGGCGATTCGGGCAATGCGATTGATCTTTTCCGGCACCTGCTCCGGTACCCTTACCATACACTGCACATAATCGTTGTCCTTACGGAAACCACCCATCTGCTCGATGTGCTGGGGGTAGTAGGGATAGTTATAGTGGGCATACATCGTGCCAATCGTGTCGAAACCCTCCACGAGCATTCCTTCACGATCGGTATCCGCAAAGCCCATCGGACCAACCATCTGTGTCATTCCCCGCTGGCGCCCCCATTCCTCAACCGCCTGAATCAGTGCCTTGCTCACCTCGATGTCATCGATAAAATCGAACCATCCGAAGCGCACAATCTTCTTCTGCCACCGCTCGTTGGCCTTGTGGTTGATGATGGCCGCGATGCGCCCCACCACTTGATCATCCCGCCAAGCCAGGAAATACGCGGCTTCGCAGTCCTCAAACGAGGCATTCTTATCATGCCTCAGGGTGTTCATCTCATCAAAATGCAGATAAGGCACATCATACGGGTCGTTTTTGTACAGGTCGTACCTGAACTGTATGAAGGCCTCAAGATCTTTCTTCGTCTTTACGCTCTTGATTTCCATAGATGGGTTCGTGCAGACAATCTCTATTCGGTTGTTGATAGGTTCTTGATATAGCAGCGGCGGCGCTTATGCTGTTCGGTTTCGAGGTGTTGCCACTGACTTTGTACTTTCTCGTTTGTTTCCATTTCCACCTGACTCTCTCCCCAGATGAATCCGTACTTTTGGTACCACGGAATGAGGTAAGAGAAGAGCAGGGCATTGGCGCCCTTGGTGCGGTATTCCGGCAGTATGCCCACCATCTCCAGGTCCACATAGTCTGTCTTGTGGAACTTCAGCGCGCGAATCAGGTGCCACCATCCGAACGGCAAGAGTCGTCCGCGACGGCATTTCTGAATAGCCCTTGAGAGCGACGGCAGTGTGATACCCACACCCACCAGTTTATGGTCATCCGTGGTCCAGTCCTCTATCGCCACGATCAGGTTCAGGTCAGCCCACCGCAGGTACATATCGAGGTACTGCTTGATCTGCTTGTCAGAAAGCTCAGAGAAGCCGTAGAGGTCCTTGAATGTCTCGTTGATCAGATGGAACACCTCTAATCCTTTGCCGCCCTGTACCTCCTTCATCGACAGTGAACGCGCATGCAGGTTATAGCGTTTCTCGATCATCTGTGCAATCTTGGCGAACTTCTCAGGAATCTGTTCGGGAATATAGATCTTGAACTCCACGTAGTCGTTATCCTTCTCCCATCCTCCTAACTGTTCCATGTGCTGAGGATAGTAGGGATAGTTATAGATGGTGGCCATGGTTCCCAGTTGGTCGAAACCCTCGATGAGCATGCCTTCGGGATCGAAATCCGTGAAGCCCAGCGGACCGATGATCTCTGTCATTCCCTTCTCACGACCATAGTCCTCTACAGCCTTGAACAGGGCGCGGCTCACCTCGATGTCATCCACGAAGTCAATCCAGCCGAAGCGCACACTCTTGCGCTCCCAACGCTCGTTGGCCTTGTGGTTGATGATGGCGGCAATACGTCCAACCACCTTTCCCTCCTTGTAGGCCAAGAAATACTCCGCTTCGCAGAAGTCGAAGGCTGCATTCCTCTTCTTGTCCAGCGTGAACATCTCGTCGCTGAACAAGTTCGGGGCATCATACTCGTTACCTTCATAAAGATCATAATGGAACTCTACAAATGTCTTCAGGTCGGCTTTAGTCTCTACTCGTTTGATTTCTACAGATCCCATTTCCTTAGTTTTCTGATTTTGTTGCAAAATTACGGATTTTTCCCGACACTTCCAAATATCATGCCTTGTAGCTTGCAAAAATCCGTTAAAGGAGAAGGGTTGTACTGTTAAAAAACACTGAATGCCGTAGTCTCTCCCAGCGATCAAGGCAAACGCTACTGGAAAGTGCCATAGTTTATGATTGAGAATGGCACCTAACTTTACTGAAATAGTTCTTCGCAAGCGAAGCGGCGAAGCCGAGCGGACTCATTTTGCAACATTGTAACTTGTAACATGTAACATTAAGCACCTCCCAATAGTGGAGGATTGGATAGGTTATTATTATATATATAATAATAAAATACTATATATTTTATTCTGTAACTAATTTGCTCAATGATGACTTATGAATAGACCTTAATGTTACATGTTACAAGTTACAATGTTATGTTTTTGCTCTATCATTCAAGAGCACCACGATTCTCTTTTCTTCTCAACCTTGTCTTTGTCATCCTAATAGTTTTTATAAGGAATAATTGGTGGAATGAAGAATAAATTGTATTTTTGCACAGATCTATGAACAAGATGAAACAAAACGGGAATGGGCGCGACATCGTAAAAGCTTACCAGCGGTACTTGAAGTTGGAGCGGAACTTCACGGGGAATACCGTGGACGCATATATGCACGACCTTCAGAAACTGATTGACTACCTGCGAATAGAGGGGATAGAGCCACAGGAGGTGAAGCTGGAGGACTTGCAGCATTTCGCCGCCTCGTTGCACGATATAGGCATTGCCCCGCGTTCGCAATGTCGTATCCTCAGTGGCATTCGCGCCTTCTACCGCTTCCTGTTCGTTGACGGATGGATGGACAATGATCCCTCAGAGTTGTTGGAATCGCCACAGATTGGGGAACACTTGCCCGAGGTGCTCTCCACCGAAGAGGTGGATATTTTAGAGCAAGCCATTGATCTCTCCAAATGGGAAGGACACCGTAACAAGGCCATCATCGAGGTGTTGTTTTCCTGTGGACTGCGTGTCAGCGAACTGGTGAACCTGAAACTGTCGAACCTCTACCTGAACGAGGAGTTCCTGCGGGTAGAGGGGAAGGGCAGGAAGGAACGACTGGTGCCGATTTCCGCCCGGGCCATCAAGGAACTGAACCTGTGGTTTCACGACCGTTGTATGATGAACATCAAACCCGGTGAGGAGGATTATGTGTTCCTGAACCGCAGAGGTGCCCACCTTACCCGTACCATGATCCTGATTATGATCAAACGACTGGCGGTGGATGCGGGCATACACAAAACCATCTCTCCCCACACCCTTCGCCATTCTTTTGCCACGGCTCTCTTGGAGGGCGGTGCTGACCTCCGTGCCATTCAGGCCATGTTAGGTCATGAGTCGATAGGAACCACCGAGATCTATACCCATATCGACACGCACACCCTACGCGAAGAGATTCTGAATCATCACCCAAGGAATATGCGGTGATTTATCGTTTCTTTGTGTTAAAATATCGTTTTTCGATAATTTTTTATTGAAAACATTTGGCGGTTTCAAAAATAGTTTGTACCTTTGCAAACGAATTAATCAACAAATAGTGGATAATGAAAACTAAATTGAACATTATTTGCGTACTCATCTTTGTGGTGATCCTTGCAGATTTGTCGGCAGGATTCTTTGATTTCAAGATCGGAGAGAATGCAGCGAATCATGAAATGGGCATGAATCAGGACGATGCGGATAACATGGTGCTGGATGCTGACATGGTGAAGCTGATTCCTACTGCCGAAAAGCGGACCGCCATACAGGTGAAGAATGCAGTTACGGGGAAAGAAGTGAATGCGTGGCCCACAGAGATATATGTGGAGCCTGAGACTTACGTGAGCTATAAAAAGAGCTTATGGCGCTATGGCACGGAAACGCTCGCAGCCATTCTTGGCGTGGTTGGCTTTCTCGGTGCCCTGTTGGCGTTTATCACCTTCATCGTAAGAGTGAACCGCGGACAGTTTTTCGATAAAAGGAACATCTCTTTGTTGAGATGGACGGGCATTGGCTTGCTGGTCTATGGTGTTATCGTGGCAGTATGGGATATGGTGGCACAGCTGGAAGTGGCGAAAACATTCCGCCTGGAGGGCTATCATGTGGATTGGCTGGGTGGAATCACCTATACGCCCCTGCTATTGGGATTGATTGCTTTTGTGGTGGCACAAGTGTTTGCCATGGCTGCAAAGATGAAAGAAGATCAGGATTTAACCATTTAGCTTATGGGACGGATTGTTGTTAACTTAGATGTGGAGATGGCGAAGCGGAAGATCTCACTGGGCGAGCTGGCCGAGAAGGTGGGACTGACTCCCGCGAACCTATCCATCCTGAAAACGGGGAAGGCGCGAGCCGTTCGTTTCTCTACCCTTGAGGCGATTTGTCATGTGCTGGGATGCCAGCCTGGAGACATTCTTGCCTATCAAGAGGAAGAATAATTCTATTTTTCTGTAGTTTTTTGCGAATAAGAATATCTAATTAGTATAAACCTTTCTATGTACCAATAATGGTGATAGATTAAAAAGAATCATTATGCGATTAAAGAATCTTTTCATGATGGCATTTCTCTTCATCGCCGTACATGCTACGGCGCAGCAAATGCCACAGCTTCCAGTTGACAAAGACGTGAGGATTGGTAAACTGGACAACGGACTGACTTATTACATCCGTTACAACAACTGGCCGGAAAACCGCGCTGAGTTCTACATCGCCCAAAAGGTGGGCTCTATTCAGGAGAATGACGACCAGCGAGGACTGGCACACTTCCTGGAGCACATGTGCTTCAACGGCACGAAGAACTTCCCCGGCAACGGCGTGATGCGCTACTGTGAGAGCATTGGTGTGCAGTTTGGTGTTGACCTGAATGCCTACACCAGCTATGACCGTACTGTGTACAATATCTCGAATGTGCCTACGGCCAGAACAGGTGCTCAGGACAGCTGTCTGCTGATTTTGCACGACTGGGCTGACGGTCTGCTTCTCGAACCCGAGGAGATTGACAAGGAGCGCGGTGTGATCCATGAGGAATGGCGTTTGCATTCTGATGCACAGGGTCGTATGATCGAACGCTGTCTGCCTAAGCTCTACCCGGGCAGCAAGTACGGTATGCGCTATCCCATCGGAACGATGGAGGTGGTTGACAACTTCAAGTATCAGGCCTTGCGCGACTACTACGAGAAATGGTATCATCCCAGCAACCAGGCCATCATCGTGGTGGGTGATGTGGATGTTGACCGTATCGAAGCCAAGATCAAGGAACTGTTCGGCGGTATCAAGGAGCCTGAGAACCCCGCACCGGTATTGGATGAGCAGGTGCCCGACAATGACACTCCTATCTTTATCGTGGAGAAGGATAAGGAGCAGAAGACCAACGGCGTGGAGATGTTGATCAAGCACGATGCGTTCCCCGACTCGCTGAAGAACACCGTGGCCTTCATCCTGAACAACTATATTAGAGGTCGTGCAATGGGTATGCTCAATAACCGTCTGGACGAGATGGCACAGCAGCCCGACTGTCCCTTCGTGGGAGCAGGTATTTCTGACGGCAGATATATCTTCTCAAAGACCAAGGAGGCTCTCGATATCGACGTGACACCAAAGGACGGAAAGCTGGAGGCTGCTCTGGCTGCCGCATACAAAGAGGCTCGTCGTGCCGCTGAGTTCGGCTTCACAGCCACGGAGTTCCAGCGCTCGAAGTCTGACTACGAGAGCTATCTGGATAAGTCGTACAGCAACAAGGACAAGCGTACCAACGCTCAGTTCGTGAACGAGTACGTGGAGAACTTCCTCGATAATGACCCGATTCCATCGTTCGATGACTACTACTCACTGATGAAGCAGATCATGCCCGCCATCCCACTGGATGTGGTGAATGAGTACATGAAGGAACTCGTTCCTCCATCAGATACGAACGTGGTGGTTCTGGCCATGCTCAACGAGAAGGAAGGAAACGTGTATCCCACAGAGGCTTCGATGAAGAAGGCCATCGATGGTGCACGTGCCGAGCAGCTCACTGCCTATGTGGATAATGTGAAGGATGAGCCGCTGATGACCACCCTGCCTAAGCGCGGTGCAATCCTGGAGACCAAGAACAGTGATAAGTTCGACTATCAGACACTGCTCCTGTCAAACGGCGTGAAGGTGGTGCTGAAGAAGACTGACTACAAGAAGGACCAGGTGATCCTGAACGGTTCTGCTGAGGGTGGTACCTCTCTCTATACAGAGAAGGATCTGATTAACCTGAATATGTTTGATGACGTGATTGAGGTGAGTGGTCTGGGTGGCTTCTCCAATACGGAGCTGAAGAAAGCGTTGGCAGGAAAGATTGCCGGTGCCCACATCGGCCTCAGCGAACGTAAGCAGACGGTAAGCGGTAGCTCTACTCCCAAGGATATGGAAACCATGTTCCAGCTGATCTACCTGTACTTCAACAACAAGGTTCAGAAAGACCAGAAGTCGTTCGACAACCTGATCAACAGCATGGAGCTGCAGCTGAAGAACAAGGCCCTCGACCCGATCCAGTCGTTCCAGGATTCAGTAATGTGCACCGTTTATGGTCATAACAAGTGGGCAAAGCCCATGGAGGCAAAAGACCTGAAGAAGGTGAACTACGACCGCATCCTGCAGATTGCCAAGGAGCGTTTCAGCTATGCGGATGACTACACCTTCACCATCATTGGTAACTTCGAGGAGGATTCCATCCGTCCGCTGATCGAGACATACCTCGCCTCACTGCCTGTAAGTGGTAATGTGAAGAAGAGTCGTAAGCTCATCGACATCGTCAAAGGTAACGTGAAGAACAGCTTCAAGCGTAAGATGGAAACACCGCAGGCTATCTCTGCCATGATCTGGACCAACAAGGATATGGAGTACAACCTGGAGAATACCGTTCTGGCTGATATGGCTGGACAGTTGCTCCAGATGATCTACCTGAAGAAGATCCGTGAGGATGCCAGTGCTGCCTACACTTGTAGCGGACAGGCCAATTTCCAGCGTGATGAGTTTGACAAGTTGGTCATGATCCAGGCTGTTTGTCCGATGAAACCGGAGAAAGCTGACGTGGCCCTGCAGATTATGAGCGAGGAGGTGCCTGCCCTGGCTAAGAGCTGTGATGCTGATATGCTGACCAAGGTGAAGGAGTATATGCTGAAGAGCGTGGATGATGCTGCCAAGACCAATGGCTATTGGAACACCATCATCACCAACTATCGTAAGTTCGGCACTGACCTCCATACCGACTACAAGAAGGTGGTGGAAGCACAGACTCCTGAGAGTGTCTGCAAGTTCATGCAGGAGTTCCTGAAGCCTGGTAACAAGATTGAAGTGACCATTTTGCCGCAGGAGTAAAATACAAATAGAGGGAAACAGGAAAAACCTGTTTCCCTTTTTTGTTCCGGTCACTTAATCGCAGTACTTTGGCTTCGCCGAAAGTACTCTTGCTATTCGCTCACTTAATCGTACTTTGGCTTCGCCGAAAGTACTTCCGCTCGACAAAACAAAGAAAAACTAGTTTTCCTTTGGTTTTGTGCTCGCTTATTCGTACCTTTGCACCCTATTATTAATTAAGGTGTAAAGGTATGGCTTATTTATTTACTTCAGAATCCGTTTCAGAGGGACATCCCGACAAGGTGTCCGACCAGATTTCCGATGCTTTGCTGGATCAGTTCCTGGCTTACGATGATAAGGCACGCTGTGCCATTGAGACGTTTGTCACTACAGGACAGGTAGTGATCATGGGTGAGGTGCATTCAGATGCGTACATCGACCTGCAGACGATTGCCCGTAGGACCATCAAGAAGATCGGATATACGAAGAGTGAATACCAGTTCGATGGTGATTCTTGCGGTATCCTTTCCAGTATCCATGAACAAAGCGTGGATATCAACAGAGGTGTTGACAAGGAGGATGTTGATGATCAGGGCGCTGGCGACCAAGGTATGATGTTCGGCTATGCTGTGAATGAAACAGAGAACCTGATGCCTGTAAGTCTTGACCTTGCACACCTGATTATGCACACCTTAGCTGATATCCGCAAGGAAGGGAAGGTGATGACCTACCTTCGTCCTGATGCAAAGAGTCAGGTAACCGTGGAATACTCCGACGAGGGTGTTCCCCAGCGCATCGACACAATAGTTGTCTCTACACAACATGATGAGTTCGATGATGATGAGGCCATGCTGAGTCGCATCAAGGATGATGTCATCAATATCCTGATTCCGCGCGTGAAACAGCAGATTCACTCACAGAAGGTGCTCGACCTCTTCGGATTTGACATCAACTACTTGGTGAACCCTACAGGAAAATTCGTTATTGGCGGTCCTCATGGAGATACGGGTCTGACAGGAAGGAAGATTATCGTTGATACCTATGGCGGTAAGGGTGCCCACGGAGGTGGTGCTTTCTCAGGAAAGGATTCTTCGAAGGTGGATCGTTCTGCTGCCTATGCTGCCCGTTACATCGCAAAGAACATGGTGGCCGCAGGTGTTGCTGATGAGATGCTGGTGCAGTTGAGCTACGCCATTGGTGTGGCCAAGCCCGTAAGCATCTATGTCAACACCTATGGGAAGAGTCATGTGAACATGCCCGACAGTGACATTGCCAAACGTATCGGAGAGATGTTCGACCTGCGCCCGAAAGCTATCGAGCGCATGCTGAAACTCCGTCAGCCGATGTATCTGGAGACAGCAGCCTATGGACACATGGGGCGCAAGAACGAAGTGGTGGAGAAGACGTTCACCAGCTTCTACCACGAAACAAAGACCATCGATGTGGAACTCTTCACATGGGAGAAACTCGACAAGGTTGATGAGATTCGTCAGGCTTTCTTTGGCTGATTAGGTTCCCGTTTTACCATCCGTAGGCAGAGGTATGCACACAGATTGGTTCCAGCAACAGGATACGTTGCAGCACACCCACCCGTCGCAACCCGTTACTGAGACGGTGGAGGGTACAACCTCAGAGGCTTCTCTTGAGGAAGAACCCGTTGCAACTGTTCCGCAGGAAGATGCACCCAAGCAAAGACATACCTATCAGGTGTTGCAGGAACTGCCCCCCAATGCTACACCTGCCCAGCAGGATTCAGCTATTCAGTCGGTATTCCAGCCTGAAGCGAAGTCGTTTAACACCACTCAGGACACGCTGTTCCTATCTGCAAAAGACAGTGTGAAGGATACTACGGATATCAATTTCTCGCATTACTACCGAGAGGGCTTTTTCACCAATAATGCCTTGTTGCATCCGGAACTAAATGTGGAACGCTATGGCGTGGCGGGCGACCCTGTGCCTTACTCCATCCAGAACGATGATGTGATCACGGGTCTGCTATTAGGATGCTTCCTGCTGATGGTGTTCGCCTTCTCGCGTCTTCACCATTTCATCCTGCAACAAGCAAAGAGTTTCTTCCATATTCAGCGCAGCGAGAATGTAACGGTAACCACAGAGACATCGGATGAGTTCCGCTTCCAGTTCTTCATGGTGGCACTGACCTGTCTTCTCTGGGCCCTGCTGGCCTTCTTCTACACGCAGGCGAAGGTGGCCGACACGTTCATCCTCCGATCTCAGTATCAGCTCATCGCTATCTTCTTCGGTTGTTTCTCTGCCTATTTCTTGTTGAAAGGAATGCTTTATCCCTTACTGAATTCCCTCTTCTTCAATAGGAAAAAAAATGAACAATGGATGAAGTCCATACTCTACCTTTCTGCCATGGAAGGGATTGCGCTGTTCCCTATCGTTATGTTACAGAGTTATTTCGGTATTTCTGTGCAAAGTGCCATCATTTATGCGGCAATTGTTTTAATTTTAGTGAAATTATTAACGATTTACAAGTGCTTTGTAATCTTTTTCAGGCAAAATGGGGCCATTCTGCAAATAATTTTGTACTTTTGTGCGCTCGAAATAATTCCCATGCTCGCATTGGCGGGTTTTCTGGTGATGATAGTTGATTATTTGAAAATAAATTTTTAGGACATCAATGATAAAGAAAATTCTCATTTCACAGCCACAGCCAACAAGTGACAAGTCTCCATATTTTGATATCGCAAGGGACTATGATGTAGAACTGATCTTCCGACCTTTCATCAAAGTGGAGGGATTGACCTCTAAGGAGTTCCGCCAGCAGAAAGTGAGCATCACGGGCTATACCGCCATTGTGTTCACCTCTCGTCATGCGATTGACAATTTCTTCAAGTTGGCTAAGGAGATGCGATTGGAGATTCCTGAGGATATGAAGTACTTCTGCGTAACCGAGCAGATTGCTTTCTATATTCAGAAGTATGTGCAGTATCGCAAAAGGAAGGTGTTCTTCGGTCAGACGGGAAAGATTGCTGATCTGGTTCCCTCGATGGTAAAGCACAAGACAGAGAAATTTCTGATTCCTATGAGCGATGTGCATGATAATAGCGTGAAGGAGCTGCTCGACTCGAAGAAGCTGCAGCACACGGAGTGCATCATGTACCGCACGGTAAGCAACGATTTCACAGAGGAGGAGGTAAAAGCCTTCGACTATGATATGTGCGTGTTCTTCAGTCCGGCAGGCATCAATGCCTTTACCAAGACCTTCGGATCCACGAAGAATGATATCGCCGTGGCTACCTTCGGACCCTCTACTTCCAAGTCTGCCCACGAGGCAGGTCTGAATGTGGTTATAGAGGCACCTTCTGAGAAGTTTCCTTCAATGACAGGTGCATTGAAATCCTATCTGGCGCGTCAGGACGAAGACTAACCATGCTTGATACCGCAGCTTTCACTTTATCCAAGGAAGAGCGCGTTTCGGGCAAGCGACTGATTGACGATCTCTTCACAGGAGGCAACAGTCGTTCATTGGTAGCCTTTCCCATACGACTTGTCTATAAGCAAATAGAGAAGGATGATCCTCAGGCGCAGATCCTGGTGAGTGTATCCAAGCGCTGTTTCAAGAGGGCGGTGAAACGTAACAGAGTGAAGCGTCAGATCCGCGAAGCTTACCGGAAGAACAAGCATCTTCTGCCTAAGCAGCAAGGGAAGTGTTTCGTGATGGCCTTTATCTGGCTTGACGATCATCTGCGTAACAGCGAAGCGGTGGAACGTAAGGTTGTCAAACTCCTACAGGGATTATCTGAACGATGATGAAAGTACTCAAAGCCATCATACATGGAGTGTCATGGGTGCTGGTGTCGTTACTGCTCCTTCCCATCTGGATCTATCAGAAGGCCATCTCACCTTATACGCCGCCTTCGTGCCGATTCACACCCACCTGTTCTGAATATGCCCGTCAGGCGCTGCTGAAATACGGACCATTCAAAGGGTTGTGGTTGGCCATCAAGAGAATTTCACGTTGTCATCCATGGGGTGGCTCGGGATATGATCCGGTTCCGTAATAATAAGAATAGATTAATAAATAATATATGAAGAATTTCGTAGAAGAACTTCGCTGGCGCGGAATGCTGGCACAGATTATGCCTGGCACTGAAGAACTGCTCCAGAAAGAAATGGTAACGGCCTATCTGGGTACAGACCCCACGGCCGATTCATTGCATATTGGTCATCTTTGTGGCATCATGATGCTACGTCACCTGCAGCGTTGCGGTCATAGACCTATCATCCTCGTTGGTGGAGCAACAGGTATGATTGGCGACCCCTCAGGAAAATCACAGGAGCGTAACCTGCTTAACGATGATACCCTGCGTCATAACCAGGAGTGCATCAAGCAGCAGGTGGCTAAGTTCCTCGATTTTGAGTCGAAGGAGAAAAATGCGGCCATCATGGTGAACAACTACGACTGGATGAAGGATTTCACTTTCCTCGATTTTGCTCGTGAGGTGGGTAAGCACATCACCGTTAATTATATGATGGCTAAGGAGTCGGTGCAGCAACGACTGAACGGTACGGCTCGTGACGGTCTTTCGTTCACAGAGTTCACTTATCAGCTCCTGCAGGGATACGACTTCCTCTATCTCTACCAGCACTATGGTGTGAAACTACAGTTGGGCGGTAACGACCAGTGGGGTAATATGACTACTGGTACGGAACTGATCCGTCGTACATTGGGTAACGAGGTAGAGACCTTTGCACTTACTTGTCCGCTGATTACAAAGAGTGATGGTAAGAAGTTCGGTAAGACCGAGAGTGGTAATATCTGGCTTGATCCGAACCGCACCACACCTTATAAGTTCTATCAGTTCTGGTTGAACGTGAGCGATGATGACGCCGAGCGTTATATCAAGATCTTCACTTCTTTGGAAAAGGACGTGATTGATGCCTTGGTAGAAGAGCATAAGCAGGATCCGGGTCGTAGAATCCTCCAGCGCCGTCTGGCAGAAGAAGTAACCGTAATGGTTCACTCACGTGAGGCTCTTGACACAGCTATTGAGGCTAGTAACATCCTCTTTGGTAAGAGTACCAAGGAGAGTCTTCAGAAACTCGATGAGCAGACCTTCCTGGATGTGTTCGATGGTGTACCCCAGTTTGAGATCAGTAAAGATCAGCTCGGACAGCCCGCCATTGAGCTGTTTACTGCTGCTGCGCCTGTCTTCCCCTCAAAGGGTGAGATGCGTAAGATGGTACAGGGAGGTGGTGTCAGCCTGAACAAAGAGAAGCTGACTGATCAGAACAGGATCATTACATCAGACGATCTGATCGACGGAAAGTATCTTTTGGCTCAGAAAGGAAAGAAGAACTATTTCCTCCTGACTGTGAAGTAATAAGGGCGAGCGTTTTTCCGCTCAAAATTTTAGTACCTTTGGCTTTGCCGAAGGTACTCTCGTTCGGAAATAAAAACAAAAAAACCATTTTTTGTTTTGTATTTCGCTCACTTATTCGTACCTTTGCAGCCGAATTTGATTGGGTGATGGTGTAATGGTAACACTACAGGTTTTGGTTCTGTCATTCCCGGTTCGAATCCGAGTCACCCAACTCCAGGATGCTGGATAAACAAATAGAGAGATACCGCGGTATCTCTCTATTGTGTTTTGTAAAATTCTTTACAAAAATGATTACTTGATAGCATCTGCCAACTCAGCACCAGCCTTGAATTTAGCCACCTTCTTAGCAGCAATCTTAATCTTCTGCTTAGTAGCGGGGTTGATACCCTCACGAGCAGGACGCTTGTTTACACTGAATGTACCAAAACCTACAAGAGCAACCTTGTCACCTGCTACGAGCGCACCCTTGATAGCTGCAATAGTAGCGTCGAGAGCTTTCTTTGAATCAGCCTTTGTCAGACCAGCACCAGCTGCAATCTTCTCAATTAATTCTGTCTTGTTCATAATTTTACCTATTAAATGATTAAAAATTAATACGTTATTTAGATTTCTTTCGCAAATATAAGCGAAACAATTCATAAAACAAACAAAAATGTGAAAAAAGTGAAGAAATTAATGAAAAAAAGTGCTATTACCCCTCTTTTTCTGCTTAATAACAGATATTTTTCGTATTTTTGCGACAAAATTCAAGGTTAAGAACAAAAAGGCTATGCGAAGAATTCCTACCATTACAAAGAACCTGCTGATTATAAACGCGTTGATGTTCCTGGCACTTTTGGTGTTCCAAATGCGGGGCATTGACCTGAACGACGTGCTGGGACTCCATTTCTTTATGTCATCGGATTTCCATCTATATCAGCTCGTCACCTATATGTTTATGCACGCGAACTTTGAGCACATTTTCTTCAACATGTTCGCCCTGTGGATGTTCGGTTGTGTGGTAGAGAGTGTATGGGGACCGAAAAAATTCCTTTTTTATTACATTTCTTGCGGAGTCGGTGCTGGAATTATTCAAGAAATCGTACAATTTGTGTCGTTCTATCTCATGGCGACATCCCAGATTCCTGAGGCAGGATTCGGTGATTTGTGGCAGATAGCACAGAACTCTTCAGCCGTTTTAAGTCAATGGACCACCGTGGGAGCGTCAGGAGCCATCTACGCCATCCTGCTTGCCTTTGGTATGATCTTCCCCGAAGAGCGCATCTTCATCTTCCCGCTGCCCGTCCCCATCAAGGCGAAATGGTTCGTGGGTGTCTATGCTGCCATTGAACTGTTCTCGGCTTTGGCTACAACGAATGACAGTGTGGCACACTTTGCCCACCTGGGTGGTATGCTCTTCGGTTTCCTGATGATCCGCTACTGGCGTAAACATCCGGGTAGTGATAACTATGGAAGGAGCAACGGACAGCAGTTCTTCGACAAGCTACGCAAGAATTGGGAGAATCGTAGTCATAAGGATTCCCGTTCCGTTGACGACTACCGCTCTTCTGACAACATTGAACATAACCATAAGGAAAAAGCTAACCAACAAGAAATAGACCGTATCCTCGACAAGATCCGCCGCAGCGGCTATGACAGTCTGACGGAAGAGGAGAAACGGCAATTGTTCGAGAATGGGAACGAATCATAATACATGCCGTTTTTTAAGACGATAAAGACATTTACGAGAAACCTGATTATCGGGGCTAACATCGCCACGGTCATCATCATGTTATTGGTAGGGTATTCTGGAAGGCTCAATCCTGAGTCGTTCCCCATGCTGTCGAATGCCTGTCTGGTATTCCCCATTCTGCTCATCATCAATATCGCCTTCTTGTTTTTCTGGCTACTCTTTTATCCCAAAGGTGCCCTCGTTTCTATTCTCGGCATCATAATAAGTTATGTACCCGTGCGCACCTATTGTCCACTGAACTTGAAGAGTGAGAGACCTGCTGGCTGTATTAAAATCATGACCTACAATGTGGATGGTTCCATGAAGAAGGAAACGGATGCGCAGGGAAAGGTAACCTATCCTGCCTTGGAGTTTATTGGTACCAGTGGAGCCGACATTGTTTGTGTGCAGGAGGCATATATGACCCGTGAGAAGGCTTCCAACCTGCGGGCGAAATACCAGTATGCTGATACGGCCAGGAACGAACATGGCGGTTCGTGCCTGACCCTCTTCAGTAAGTTCCCTATCATCAACAAGGAACATATCCGCTTTGGGAACAGTCTGAACACCAGCGCAGCTTTCTATCTCAAGATCAAGGATGATACAGTGATTGTTGTGAACAACCACCTAGAATCGAACCAGCTGTCGTTGCAGGACCGTGAGAACTTTGAAAAGATAGCAGAGGGGTCTCAGGACCGTAAGTTTACAGGCAAGGAATCGAAACAGTTGATGGAGAAACTCGCTGAGGCGGCAAAGATTAGGGCACCACAGGCCAGGAAGGTGGCGAGGTATATCCGTGAACACAGTCATTATCCCATTATTGTCTGTGGTGATTTCAATGATAACCCGTTGTCGTATGCCCGTCGAACGATTGCCGAAGGGTTGACCGACTGCTTTGTGGCTACCGGTGGCGGACCCGGATGGACGTTCAACCGTAACCGCATTCTTGTACGTATCGACCATATCTTATGCTCGAAAGATATCATTCCTTATCAGTGCCGCGTAGAGAGCAAAATCAACGTCAGCGACCACCATCCAGTGAGTTGTTGGGTAAAAATTAGGCCTAAATCGCAAAAAATCAACAATTAACGGCCTGAAATTTTTCTTGAATGTGAAAAAATATGTATCTTTGCACGCTCTTAATGCCGTTCGTTGAAAAATGAATGGCAAAAAAGGTGTTGAAAACAGTGAAATAATAATTAAAAACAATTTATAATAAAATGCAAAACAAAGGTATCGTAATTTGTACAGCCGTCTTACTGACACTGGCAAGCATCTTCTACCTGTCGTTCTCTGTAGCTACCCGCTACTATGACAGTCAGGCAGCGAAGATCCAGGACCCGATTGCACAGCAGGACTACAAGGACTCTGTGAAGTATCTGGGCGTCTATTCTTATCAGAAGTGCTTGGAGACACAGATTGGTCTCGGTCTTGATTTGAAAGGCGGTATGAACGTCATCCTCGAAATCAGTGTTCCTGATGTAGTGGAAGTATTGGCAGATCACAAGACTGACCAGGCTTTCGTAAAGTCTATGCAGGAGGCTAAGAAAGAGGAGGAGACGAGTCAGAGTGATTTCATTTCGTTGTTTATCGACGCTTATCACCGTAACGCACCGGGTCATCGCCTGGCAGAGATCTTCGCTACGCAACAGCTGAAGGGCAAGGTTTCTACCCAGAGCACTGACAAAGAGGTGGAGAAGGCACTGCGCGAGGAAGTGCAGACTGCTATCGACAACTCTTTCAACGTAGTGCGTAACCGTATCGATAAGTTCGGCGTGGTACAGCCCAACATCCAGAAACTGGAAGGTCAGCAGGGACGTATCATGGTGGAAATGCCAGGTATCCGCGAGCCGGAGCGTATCCGTAAGTTGCTCCAGGGTAGCGCCAACCTCGAGTTCTGGGAGACTTATAACAGTCAGGAGATTACTTCTTACTTCTCACAGCTCGACCAGCGTCTGTTGGCTTCTGCTGATCCCGATGCTGCAGTTGATTCTGCTGCCGTTGCTAAGGAGGATACAGTAAAGGCTGATGCTCCCAAGCTTGATATCAAGGCTAACAAGACTGCCGATGCTGCTACCGACGAGGCTAAGATCGCCGCACTGAAGAAGCAGCACCCGTTGCTCGCCATGATGTCGCTGGCTCCCCAGGGTAGTCTGAGCGTTGTGGCTTATGCCAATGTTCGTGATACAGCTGAGATCAACAAGTATATCTACAGTGAGCTGGCACAGCAGATCTTCCCGTCAGACCTGAAACTCTGCTGGGGTGCTACTCCTTCAGATATGGTGAACAGCAAGAACGTATATGAGCTTTATGCTTTGAAGAAGACTGGTACCAACGGTCGTGCTCCGTTAGAGGGTGACGTAATCGTGGATGCCAAGGATGAGTTCGATCATGTAACAGGTCGTCCCTGTGTAAGCATGTCAATGAATAGCGATGGTGCTCGTCGTTGGGCAACACTTACCAAGGCTAACGTAGGTAAGGCTATTGCTATCGTTCTTGATGATGCTGTTTATTCAGCTCCTCGTGTAAATGGTGAGATCTCTGGTGGTAACTCACAGATCACTGGTAACTTCACCGTTGAGACCACTAAGGACTTGGCCAACACGCTGAAGTCTGGTCGTATGCCTGCTCCTGCACGTATCGTACAGGAAGAGGTGGTTGGTCCTACCCTCGGTGCTCAGTCTATCAAGCAGGGTATCATGTCATTCATCGTTGCCTTCATCCTGTTGATGATCTACATGGTGATGAT
This sequence comes from Prevotella sp., assembly GCA_045114185.1. GTDB lineage: Bacteria > Bacteroidota > Bacteroidia > Bacteroidales > Bacteroidaceae > Prevotella. The sequence continues at coordinate 43,033 of JBGUJY010000029.1, forward strand.
GTACGGCTTCATCCCTGGTATGATGGCTAACTTCGCCCTGATCGTGAACTTGTTCTTCACCCTGGGTATTCTGACGTCGTTCCAGGCGGCACTAACTATGTCAGGTTTGGCCGGTATCGTATTGACGTTGGGTACGGCAGTGGATGCGAACGTGCTGATCTATGAGCGTATCAAGGAGGAGATGCGAAACGGTAAGGGTATCAAGGAAGCACTGAAGGCTGGTTACAGCAACGCTTTCTCGGCTATCTTCGACTCTAACCTTACCTCTTTGATCACAGGTATCATCCTGCTCTACTTCGGTACAGGTCCTGTTAAGGGCTTCGCAACAACCTGGATCATTGGTATCGCCTGCTCATTCTTCACCGCTGTGTTCCTCACACGTCTGATCTATGAGAACCGTCTGAAGAAAGACAAGTGGCTGAACCTGAAGTTCTACACCAGCATCTCCAAGAACATGCTGCAGAACCTCCACATCCCGTTCATGAGCTTCTACAAGAAGACCTTCGTACTGGTGGCAGCTGCTGTTGTGGTGTTCCTGATCAGCTTCTTCGTTCGCGGCTTGAGCAAGAGTATCGACTTCACTGGTGGTCGTAACTATGTGGTAACCTTCGAGAAGTCAGTTCAGCCTGAGGAAATCCGTGGTCTACTCGTGCAGGCCTTCCCTGGCTGCAACACAGGTGCTATCTCTATCGGTACTGACAATAAGACCATCCGTATCTCTACAAACTATAAGATTGAGAGCAACAGTCCTACTGCCGATGATGAGGCTGAGACCATCCTCTATACAACTTTGAAGAAGGCAGGTCTGGTATCTCAGGCTGACGTTGAGTCGTTCAAGAACCCCGATGTTCGTGAGGGTGGCTCTATCATCAGTTCTACAAAGGTAGGTCCTTCAGTGGCTAAGGATATCACCTATGGTGCTATCATCAGTGTGCTGATCGCCTTGGTGGCTATCTTCCTCTATATCCTGCTCCGCTTCCGCAACGTGGCCTTCTCAGTAGGTTCTATCGTTGCTCTGGCTGTGGATACATTGGTAGTGCTCGGTCTCTACTCACTGCTTTGGGGTATCGTGCCCTGGTCGTTGGAGATTGACCAGACGTTCATTGGTGCTATCCTGACAGTGATCGGTTACTCTATCAACGATAAGGTGGTGGTATTCGACCGTATCCGTGAGAACCTCGGTCTGCATCCGAAGCAGGACAAGCAGTCGTTGTTCAACGAGAGTATCAACCAGACACTGGCTCGTACCGTCAACACCTCTATCTCTACATTGCTCGTGTTGCTGTGTATCTTCATCCTTGGTGGTGCAAGCATCCGCAGTTTCGCCTTCGCAATGATCCTCGGTGTAATCTTCGGTACACTCTCTTCTATCTTCATTGCTTCTCCCGTTGCTTACCTGGTGATGGGTCGTAAGATCAAGGAAGATGATGTAGTAAAGGCATAAACCTACTTTACATATCACTTGGAATCCGCATGGTTTCGCACCGTGCGGATTCTTTATTAATTAGCTTTTCCCTGAGTTATGTTTCGGAGAATTCTATTTGCAACTACACTGATACTTCTCGTCATTAGCTGTACCCGTCAGGAGATACCACAAGGGGCTATTCCCCTTGCCAGAAGTCATTATGGCCAGGCGATGCAGCTATGCGAGGGGAACCACTATGCCGAGGCAGAACTTATTCTGAAGGAAGGGGAACTGGTTGCTGAGGCCAGTAACAATAAACTCGAACTACAGAAATGTCAGGGAGCGCGTTATCTGGTGGCACAAGTTCTGAGTGCTACCACCCAGAAACGCAACTACGAGCTGATTAACGACCATGAGAAAGCCACAAATATGGCACAGTTCATCACATTAGCAAAGGAACTGCTCCACCACACATATGAACAGGAAAAGATTGCTGAATTGCAGCATCAATACGAACAACAGGCCAAGAACCGCCGTTATTACCAAATACTCGCATATCTCTTCGGACTACTCTTTCTGGCTATCCTCATGGTGCTTGCCATCCTCTATTTTAACAGACGGCGCATCGAAAAATACAATAGCATCATCAACCTCAATGCCCAAACCATTGAACGGGCTCAGCAGCGTATTGAAGCATTGTCACAGGAGAGCGAAGCCCATGATAAGGAAATCAATCGTCTAAACGATAGAATCACTTCCGCACGCCGCTCCATCAACGAACGTTTAGGTCGTGGCAAGGAAGTATTCGACCATATTGTCGCAGGTGGAAAACTGCCTCCGTCAGCAGATGACGAGAACTGCCTCATTGAATACTATTCTGTAAGCCACTATACTACCTTCCACGAATGGACTACTGGCTATAATCATCTCACCGCTCGCCTCTACACCTATCTTATATTACAGGACATGGGTAAACAAGATGATGACATCGCCCAAATCCTCTGCATCAGCCCCTCTGCTGTTCGCTCAATCAAATCAAGGGTGAAGACACGTAAGAAAGCAGAGAACGGAAAGAAATAGCAAACATTCATCATTCATACACGAAATAACCAATACATTTGTTGCAATTTGGTGTCCTGAATTCAGTAAATAATTAATTTAATATACTTATTATCAATTATTTACAAAGAAACAGTCTTTGCAACACGTTCCGAAAAAAGGCTCTTAAATAGTTGCAACTTTAGTCTTTGCTACCTATTTTTGCCATTGAGAAATTCACTCTATTGCAAACCATTTAAAATAGAACGATTATGGCAAAAGTAGATTTAGTATCACTGGAATGGACCGACCTCGTGTTTGAAGGACGCAACCAGACTTACGGGGCCTATCAGCTTCGCAATGAAACTTCCAAGCGAAACATCTGGTCCATCATCTTTGTAATCCTTATGGCAGTACTCCTTTATCTTGGTCTTACCTTAGAGAATATGGTTGAGGCTAACCGCACCGTTGAAAACACTCAGATGGTGGTGATTACACACCTTAGTGACAAGAAGAAAGAGGTAAAAGTCGAACGGAAAGAGGAGATCAAGTTAGAACCCGAGCGAATGGTGGAGAAGGTAAAGTCATCCATTAAATTCACCGCCCCAGTCATCAAGAAAGACAATCTGGTGAATGAAGAGGATGAGATAAAACTCGATGAAATCGAGAAAAGTAACAAGGCCATTGGTGCTTTTACCGTTGAAGGCACTGATGAGGTAGGCAGTGAAGTGCTCAGGATCAGGGATGAGATTGCACAACCCGAGCCTCCGAAGACCATTGAAGACAACAAGATCTTCGAGGTAGTGGAACAGAGTCCTTCGTTCCCTGGTGGTGACGGTGCACTGATGTCGTGGCTCAGTAAGAACATCAAATACCCCTCAATGGCTGCTGAGATTGGTGTTCAGGGTCGTGTAATCGTACAGTTCGTGGTGGAGAAGGACGGTTCCATTACCGACGTACAGATTGCCAAGAGTGTGGATCCCTCCCTTGACAAGGAGGCAGCCCGTGTCATCAAGAGCATGCCTCATTGGATTGCAGGTCGCCAGAATGGTTCACCCGTTCGTGTGAGGTTCACGATTCCTGTCACTTTCAAACTACAGTAATCTTTCAAAAGACTGAAATGAAAATGAGCAGGGTGTGTTGAATGGACTTCATAAAAAAACTCCTGAGAGTTTTGATCTCAGGAGTTTTTGTTACTTTACTGTCAGACTGATTACTTCAGCTTGGCATACTTGTAAGCACTGGTCTTACCGAGCTCTTCCTCGATACGGATAAGCTGGTTGTACTTAGCCATACGGTCTGTACGAGAGAGGGAACCAGTCTTGATCTGACCACTGTTGGTAGCCACGGCGATGTCAGCAATCGTGGTGTCCTCAGTCTCACCAGAGCGGTGAGAGGTAACAGTGGTGTAGCCATGACGGTGAGCCATCTCGATAGCGTCGAGAGTCTCGGTGAGCGAACCAATCTGGTTCACCTTGATCAGGATGCTGTTACCAGCGCCCATCTGGATACCCTTCTGCAGGAACTTCACGTTGGTTACGAAGAGGTCGTCACCTACGAGCTGGCACTTGTTACCAACCTTCTCGGTCAGCTTCACCCAGTTCTCCCAGTCGTTCTCATCGAGACCGTCCTCGATAGAGTAGATAGGATACTTGTTGATGAGCTCCTCGAGGTAAGCGATCTGCTCATCAGCAGAGAGCTTCTTACCGTTAGGATCCTTCTTCTTACCGTTCTTCAGCTGACGATAGTCGTAGAACCACTTGCCATCCTCGCAAACAGCGAACTCAGAAGCAGCGCAGTCCATAGCGATCTTCACATCCTTACCCGGCTCATAACCGGCAGCCTTGATAGCCTCCATGATGGTGTCGAGTGCATCCTCGATACCGTTGAAGTTAGGAGCGAAACCACCCTCATCACCTACAGCTGTAGAGAGGCCACGAGCCTTCAGCAGCTTGGCGAGGTTATGGAACACCTCAGCACCCATGCGAACGGCTTCCTTGATAGAAGTAGCGCCAACCGGACCAATCATGAACTCCTGGAACGCGATGGGAGCGTCAGAGTGAGCACCACCGTTCACGATGTTCATCATCGGGAGAGGCATGGTATAGCTGTTGCAACCGCCAATGTAACGATAGAGGGGGATGTTCAGTGCCTTGGCAGCAGCCTGAGCAGCAGCCAGAGAAACACTAAGGATAGCGTTGGCACCGAGCTTGCTCTTGGTAGGAGTGCCATCGAGTTCCAACATCTTCATGTCAAGACCGCGCTGGTTGAATACGCAGTCACCCTTCAAAGCGGGAGCGATGATATTGTTGACATTGTCAACAGCCTTCTGAACACCCTTGCCCAGGTAACGGCCTTTGTCGCCATCACGGAGCTCCAGGGCCTCGTTCTCACCGGTAGAAGCACCTGACGGTACTGCAGCGCGACCCATCACGCCGTTCTCCAGTGTTACTTCACATTCAACAGTTGGGTTACCTCTTGAGTCGAGGATTTCTCTTGCATGAACTTTTTCGATTCTCATAATAATATTTATTTATAAATAAAGATAAATTCGTCCGTGTAAGAATAAGGGTTACACCTTATTATATATATAATGCGGGTGCAAAGATACAGCGATTTTGGCTATATCGGAAAAAATCGACTTTTGAATTACTATCGATTTAATGATTTTTAATACACTAATCGTCAGATTGCACGCGCTTCTTTTCCGAATGCTCAATGCAGTTGACAAAATCAGGTATTAGAATGGGGCGAAGGCATCATCCTGAATGTTCTTGATGGCCATGCATTCCATCTCCACGAGCCAGCCTGGACGACAAACGGGTCCGTTTACGAACACCTTCGGTTTATCGGGGAACCGCTCATCGTAGAGGGCTTTCACTGTATGGTAGTCGGCTATATCTCTCAGATACACAATCATCTGCATCACTTCATCATACGATGAGCCTGCTTCTTTCAACAAGGCTTCCACGTTACCCCACATGTGTCGTGTTTGGGCTGCCACATCTCCTTTGTGAACAATCTCACCTTTATTGTTGATGCTTGCCGTACCCGAGATGAATACATGACGGCGGTCACCATAGTTGATATAGGTGCCACGCTCGAAGCTCACGCCGTAATCGCTGGTTCTGTTCAGGTGGGTGGCAGCATACAGGTAGTGTACCTGATCCCTGCTGATGCCGTCAACGGCGTAGTTATCCATTTGTGAGAGCACGTGGGCATCAGCCTGTCGACCACCAATTCCCGTACTGGCAATGAAATGGGTCTCATCAGTGAGGTTCTGGGTGAAGAACACCGTATTGCGTGCCTTTACCACACCTGGATAGTTGTTATCCACATCGTTTACGAAGAACCAGGTGCGGATACAGTTGTCGGCCAGACTACATCCTTCCTGCAACAGTTGCATGATGTATTCGTTGAGCAGCAAACGGGTCTGGTATTCAGAGTTCTTGGCCAGGTTATGGGCGCTGGCATTCCACAGATGACGGTATTGACCATGTGTCACCTCATGGAGTCCGCAGTGCAGGGCGCGTGTCTCCACACCTGTTTGCAGATAAGCCCATACGGCAATCTTCGTACCATCGAGTGGTGCTTGCTCAATGATTGACAAGGCATAGTCGGCATAGTCGCATTCCATGGCAAGGATAGCGTCTGCCTGATTGTATGCGTCACTCAGGAAATAGCGTTTGAACACCGTTTTGGCACCCGGAAGGTCTTCGCGCAGCAGTTTTGTGTAGGCACGGTCAATGGCTGCCAACTGGTCGCGATAGGGTAACGAACCGTCGCTCACATGGAGCATCACATGGTATTCCGTTACCTCTGTTCCGTTGTCAAAACAGCTGATCTCAGCATACGCCTGATCATATAGTTTTTTATTCATGGGTGCAAAGTTACGATTAAGTGAGCGAAAAACCAAATTTTGTAGCATTAAAACAAAGAAAAGCTTGCATTTCATTTATTTTGATGCTACAAAATAGGACCGAAGGTCCAAATTTATTTGGGTTTTTCCGAGCGAGAGTAAGTTCGGCGAAGCCAAAGTTACAAATTCATTCGCAAAGTACGATTAAGTGAGCACAAATCAAAAGGAAAATAGCTTTTCTTTTGATTTGTTGAACGAGAATAAGTTCGGCGAAGCCAAAGTACGATTAAGTGAGCGAAAAACCCCACAGATTATTTGAGTTTTTTGAAATAATTCCTTATCTTTGCAGCAGAAGCGAAGAAGGTGTACTTGTAAATACTACTGCCATGCTAAAGAACAATATGTTGACTAACTACCGTCAGGAACTGAAAGGAAAGATTCTCAAGACGGCCATGATGATGTTCAAGCGTCAAGGAATCAAACGTGTGAAGATGGAT
>JBGUJY010000030.1:0-70503 GCA_045114185.1 Prevotella sp.
GCGGTTGAGCCCCTCCATATAGGGAGGGGATGGGGGTAGGTGGATGTCTCTTTTGCCTCTTTTCTCTGCGCCAGAGAAAAAGAGGAAATAAGATAAATGGAGGAAGAAGAAAATGGATGACCGAATAAAGAATTTGAAGCAGGAAGTGCGGGATGTGCTGGAGAGCAACATCCTGCCCTTCTGGCTGGATAAGATGATCGATCGTGAGAACGGAGGTTTTTACGGTCGTATCGATGGACACGGAATGCTGCATCCTCAGGCAGAGAAGGGAGCCATTCTGAATGCCCGCATCCTCTGGGCGTTCTCGGCGGCATATCGAGTGCTAGGGGAACTAGGAGAACTAGATAAACTAGTATTACTAGAGATACTAGAAGCCGCAACAAGGGCTAAGGATTATCTGATAGATCACTTCTACGATGCTGAATATGGCGGGGTATATTGGAGTGTTGATTATCAGGGGAACCCGCTCGACACCAAGAAGCAGTTCTATGCCATAGGCTTCGCTATCTATGGTCTTACTGAATATGCGCGGGCCACGGGTGACAGAGAGGCATTGGAATATGCACTCGATTTATATGACTGCATCGAGGCGCACGCGCTGGATATCGAGAACAATGGCTATATCGAAGCCTGCACCCGAGATTGGCAACCCATAGCGGATATGCGCCTGTCGGACTTGGATGCCAACTATCCGAAATCGCAGAATACCCATCTGCACATCATCGAGCCATATACCAACCTGCTGCGTTGCTTGAAAGAGCTGCATGCCCAGCAGTCGTGCGACTATTCGCCAGTTGTCGGTTCGGTGCTGCCCATGGGAATCTCCGTTCCAGTGGAGACCATCGTGGAGGTAGAGTCGTCTTTGCGAAACCTGATCGATATCTTCACCGACCGCATTCTCAACCCCGAAACCCATCATCTGGATCTCTTCTTCGAAAACGACTGGACCCGCGGGGCTGGTCATCTGGAGAGCTACGGTCATGACATCGAGTGTTCATGGCTGTTGCATGAGGCCGCATTGGTGCTGGGCGACCAAAAGGTATTAAAGAAGGTGGAACCCATTGTACAGATGGTGGCCAAGGCTTCGGAGAAAGGATTACGTCCTAACGGGGCGATGATCCACGAGGCCAACCTGGATACAGGTCATGTGGATGATGACCTGCACTGGTGGGTACAGGCAGAGAATGTGGTAGGTTGGCTGAATATCTACCAGTATTTCGGTGATGAAGATGCCTTGGAAAAAGCGCTCCGCTGCTGGCAGTATATCAAGGATAACCTGATAGACTACCATAGCGGAGAGTGGTATTGGAGTCGTCACGCCGACGGCACCCTGAACATTACTGATGATAAGGCCGGGTTCTGGAAATGCCCGTACCATAACAGCAGGATGTGTCTGGAGATTATCGAGCGTACTTTTTGAGTACTTTTTTGTACATGATACATTCCGTATAATAATTCAATACATTATACCCATTCTATTTCAATCATAATAGCTATTTTTGCAGGCGAATAATGTTATATACATCATAACTAACAAAATAGCTATTATGAAAAAAATCTTTACTTTGTTGCTGGGGTTGTTCCTGGCTTGTAGTGTGAATGCGGCAGAACCGATAGATTTTACGAAAATCGCGGGCTTCGCATACAATGAACCGTTTACCCTTGGTGCTTGGGATTGGAAAGGTGTAACCTTGGCTGAGGGAGATCTTGATGTGGATTCAGATAATAAGACCGCTGATGACTCGGGCGTGAGTTATTACGATGGAAGCGACTACGACTATGTGGTGGTGAAGTACTCCAGTGCTTCTGCCGATGTGTTGTTACATGTCCAGTACAAATGTAAAGGTACCGTTGGTGAATATGGTGCGGAATATAATCAAGATTCGGGTACTATCTATTTTTCTGCCGATGGTGGCTATGCAGCCCTCGCACTTGATGCGAATCAGAAAAACGCCATCTCCCAGGTTGCCATTCAGGGTGGAGAAAAAGGTGCAACCATCACCATCGAAGAAGTTTATTTTGCCACTGCAGCTGAATGGGAAGCAGTAAAGACTGTAAATCCAACAAAGGACGTATTGTTAAGCGGGTTTAGTAATGGAACGCAAAATGATGACGGTACAGTTACGTTCACAGGTTCCAGTGGTTATGGATGGTTTGGTAGTTGGTTGGGTTCTTTCGATGCCAGTGACTTCGACTATTTCGTACTTGAATTGGCTGAGCAGTCAAATATTGGCGTACAGGTGCTGGTTCAGTATAATGTTGGTTCAGATGATGCTGGTAATATCACAGCTGGTGAATTACTGTTGAAGGTAGCTCTGAATCCTGACAATAAGAACAGTATTAAGCAGATTGGTTTGCAGAATATTCAGCCAGGTAGCTTTACCGTGAAGGCTGCCTATTTTGCCACTCAGGACTATGTGGAAAACATGGAGGTGGTGTTACCCGACAAGATGCCTCTACCGTTAGATAATCTTAACAGCGGTCAGAATGGAACGTATAATGCAGATACGAAAACGATCACTATCAGCGAAGAAAGCGATGGCAGTAAGGGCTGGTGGTTTAATTCCCCTATCGACTACTCTTATCTTAATAATGTGGTGATTCAGTTCGAAGCTACAAATACAGGCGGTACTGTTATTGTGGAATACAATGCTGAAGGTGTTGGTAGTGATGCGGTGACATTCTATCCTGGGGCAACCTGCGTAGTTGTACCTCTAAACAATGACTATAGCGATGCCGTCAGACAGATCTTCGTGCAGGGTAGCGCAGGTTCTACCTATACTCTTGTGGATGCCTTCGTAGCTATTGAAAGCCTAACACCTGAGGCATATCTTGGAACTCCGCCTGTTACTGTGGTCTTGAATGAAGAAGAATCATTCCCAGTATTAACTGAAGGTGATATTGTTAACATTGAAATGGTGCGCAACTTCAATTTGGGATGGAACTCCTTCTGTATTCCTACCTATATGACTCCTCCGATGATCAAACAGGTTTTCGGTGAGAATGTCAAGGTGTTCATGTTTAGTGACTTTACTGACGGTAAGTTGAACTTTGCCACATCTGATCTTGAGACAGATGAGACAACTTGGGTTATTGACGGATACAATCCTTATCTGATCTATATCAGTGATAGTGACGCTCCTGCTTTGACAGGCACATTTACATTGAATGATGCAAAGGTTCGTGGTAATGTGGATGCTGGTAACGTAGTTCCTGGTGCTACATGGGATCCGAATGAAACAGGCGTTGTATTCCAAGGTACTTACACAACCATTTCGGGCTCAGATTTGTGGGGCTTGTATGGTGTGACTGCTGAAGGATACATTCAGGTGGCTGGTCAGAGCGCTACAATGAAGGGTTATCGAGCTTACTTTAATGGCATTCCCGAAGAAGCAGCTGCCAAGGGTATTACAATGGTGTTCGACGGCGTGACAACGGGTATCTCTGAGGTAACCACCTTTAATGAGGTGTTCGGAAATAGCGCGGTGTATAACCTGAACGGTCAGCGTGTTACGAACAGTGCCGCTCCTGGCATTTATATCCGTAACGGAAAGAAATACATTCAGAAGTAATCATGTTTCACTCTAAAACAACGACAATTATGGAAAAGAAAGAATATATCACCCCCAAAAGTAAGGTAAAGTTCGTGGAGATAGAGAATCATCTCTTGGCAGGCTCTCCATTAGATGCCGAGAGTCTTAACCCATCTACCATCCCTGTGCCTGACGAATATACGGGAGAATACTCTGCAAAAGAAGTGTTTGACTTCATCATGGGAAATTAAATAAACTATTCATTATCTCAAAGGGGCTGTGCAGCAATCGTTGCACAGCCCCTTCCTTATCATCATCGTTGATGTGACTTCACTATCTCATATCGCGAGCGATGGCCTTGATCTCACTGAACTGTGACCAAGGATTCTTCTGATCGCTGCGATAAGGAGTGGGATTCGGTACAAAGAGGATACCTTCCTTGAGTAATGACTTGGGGAAGGTGTCTTTCTTTATTTTCGGGGGTGTACCGCTACGTACAAAGACGGTCATCAAACTGCTGCATTTCTCAAACACATCGCCGCCGATCTCCTTCACGCTGTTGGGGATATCGATAACTTCCATCGATGAACAGCCGTGGAAGGCCTGGTTGGCAATGGACTTCACCGACGTAGGAATGGTGATATCGGTCAAGCTGCCACAGTTCTTGAAACAGTAGGAGGGAATCTCCTTGATGCCATTGGGGATGTTGATGAACTTCAGGTTGGAGCAGTCCTCAAAGGCGCTGGAACCGATATTCTTGATGGAGTTCGGAAGGGTAATGCTCTCCAGATTGGTACATCCCTTGAAAGCATCATGGGTGATGCTCGTGATGGAGGTGGGGATATATACTTCCTCCAGATTGGTACAGCCTTCGAAGATGCTGTTCGCGATATTGTCCATGCTAGTGGTGAAGGCGAAACGTCTCAATGAGGTGCAGTTCTTGAATGCGATCCATCCGATGGCCTTCACGCTGCTGGGCAACTCGATCTCTTCCAGAGAGGAACAATCCTGGAAAGCGGAATAGCCGATCTTCTCCAGGAACTTGGGCAGGATGACATCCTTCAGACTGGTGCAGCCCAAGAAGGCGTGGTATGGTAAAGAGGTAACACTGTTGGGCAGCTCGATTCTCTCCAACGCCGTGCATTTCTTGAAAGCCCCATGACCGATGGTCTTGATGCTCGAGGGGAGTTCTATATCTGTCAGCGCAGAACAGCCGGAGAATAGATTAAAGGGCAGATCAACGATGCTGCTGGGGATACTGATGGATGTAAGACCTGAGCAGTTCTCAAATGCACCCGCACCGATCTTTGCAACGGTGGTGGGGATGGAAATGGAGGTCAGGGAGACGCAATCCCTGAAAGCACCGCCATCGATCTCCTCTACGTAATAGGTCACACTGTCCTCCGTAAACTTATTCGGAATGGTGATATCGCCCGTGTAGAGGTCCTTTGCAGCCAGTACCTTAGCCTTGTTGCTCTTGGCGTTCAGAGCGTAGCTGATACCATCGACAATGGCCTTGGTGGCCTTCTTCGGGGATTTGGAAACTTGGGTTATCTGCTTGGCTTCCAGAACCGTGCAGCACATGAGTGCAACCGCTACGATCCATGTTTTGTTGATCTTGTTCATATTGTAGTTTAATAATTGTTCATAACGACTCTGCAAAAATACGGAAAAAATGGTGATTCGCCAATAATTTCCCATATTTATTATCATTATTTGCAAATAAATTGTTACCTTTGCAGACGTTTTCAAACGATGATGCATTCAGGCATACAAAAATTACTAGTTATATAATATGTATTTTACTTTGTTGATTACCGTTATTATAACGGCTATAACACTGGTTGCGGCAGCATATGTGATTGCTAAGATGATAGGGCCGCGTTCTTACAACAAGGTGAAAGGAGAACCTTATGAGTGTGGTATTCCAACGCACGGCTCATCCTGGCTTCCTGTTAGTGTGGGCTTCTATCTTTTCGCCATTTTGTTCCTCATGTTTGATGTGGAGACCGTGTTTCTGTATCCGTGGGCAGTGGTCGTGAAAGAATTCGGTGCAATGGCAATCTTCAGCATCGGATTCTTTTTGTTGGTACTTGTATTTGGCTTGGCTTACGCTTGGCGGAAAGGAGCACTGGAATGGAAATAAAGCCGAAAATCAAGAGTATTCCCTACGAGGAGTGGAACGACAACGCCTCGTTGGAGAAACTGGTTGACGAGCTCCATGAGGGTGGCGTCAACGTGATTACCGGGTCGCTCGACAAGCTGATCAACTGGGGACGTGCCAACTCCCTGTGGTCGCTGACCTTCGCTACATCCTGCTGCGGTATTGAGTTCATGGCCTGCGGTTGTTCCCGATATGACTTTGCTCGCTTCGGTTTCGAGGTGACACGTAACTCACCACGTCAGGCCGACCTGATCATGTGTGCCGGAACTATCACGCATAAGATGGCACCTGCCCTGAAACGTCTCTACGATGAGATGGCCGAGCCGAAATATGTGATCGCCGTGGGTGGTTGCGCCATTAGCGGAGGACCGTTCAAAACGAGTTATCATGTGGTGAAGGGTATCGAGGAGATCGTGCCCGTGGATGTGTTTATTCCTGGCTGTCCACCGCGTCCAGAGGCAATCATGTATGGTATGATGCAGCTGCAGCGCAAGGTGAAGATCGAGAAATTCTTCGGTGGTGTGAACCATAAGCAGACCAAGGAGGAGCGTGAGTTGGGCGTATCTAACTCAGAGCTGATTTCCCGTCAACTGGGCGATCATCGCCGTGAACCCATCGTGGTGACAGATGTACCGCAGGAGTTTATCAATGAGCTAGAAGCTAGCAGTACTAGTTGTACTAGTGATACTAGTAATATTAGCAAAAATCAGGAGGACAAGGCATGAAACTATCATTTATCACATTTGATTTCGACAAGTTCACTGCAGAGATGCAGAACTTGAAACAAAAAGGCTTTGACTACCTGGTGACCATCGTAGGTGAGGATTTCAGTAAGACACCGGATTACCAACCGGGTGAGCCTGCCTTAGGATGTATCTATATCCTGGAGAACACCCAAACACATGAGCGCTGCTCGGTGAAGATGATGACCCGTACACAGGTTTGTGGCGACGGAATGTCATCCAACGGAACGGGTGAGACAGACGGTCAGCTGATTCCTTATCTTCCTACCGTATCAAATATCTGGCGCGTGGCCGATCTGCTGGAGCGTGAGGTATATGATTTCTACGGCATCGTGTTCCTCGGTCATCCCGACATGCGACGCCTGTTCCTGCGTAGTGATTTCAAGGGATTCCCCTTCCGCAAGGACTGGGAGTATAATGATAAGTACACCCTCGAGGATGACGTGGAGCCTGATTACGGCTTGGAGTACTATATCGACAAAGACGGTCGTCTGCAGTCGAAAAAGAACCGACTCTTCACCGCTGATGATTATGTGGTGAACATCGGTCCACAGCACCCCTCAACCCATGGTGTGCTCCGCTTGCAGACCGTTCTCGACGGTGAGACCGTGAAGCGTGTATATCCGCATCTGGGTTATATCCACCGTGGTATCGAGAAGATGTGCGAGAGCTACACATACCCACAGACACTTGCTTTAACCGATCGTCTTAACTATCTGAGTGCCATGATGCACCGTCATGCACTGGTAGGAGTGATTGAAGAGGGTCTGGAGGTGGAACTGACCGATCGTATCAAGTACATCCGTACCATCATGGATGAGTTGCAACGACTGGATTCGCACCTGCTGTATGTGGGTTGCTGCGCTCAGGATATGGGTGCGCTGACTGCCTTCCTCTATTCCATGCGCGACCGTGAGCATGTGCTCAACTGTATGGAGGAGACAACGGGTGGACGACTGATTCAGAACTATTATAGAATAGGTGGACTGCAGGATGATATCGATCCGAACTTCGTGAAGAACGTGAAGGACCTCATCAAGTACATGAAGCCCATTATTCAGGAGTATGTTGATGTGTTCGGTGATAACATCATCACCCATAAGCGCTTTGAGAAGGTAGGACCGATGAGCAAAGAGGATTGTATCAGCTATGCCGTGACGGGTCCTGCAGGACGTGCTTCTGGTTGGGAGAACGATGTGCGTAAGAATCATCCGTATGACATGTACGACCAGGTGGAGTGGGAGCAGATCACGATGACTGGCTGCGACACCATGGACCGCTATACTTGTCATATCCGTGAGATGTACCAGAGTCTGCACATCATTGAGCAGCTCATCGATAATATCCCCGCAGGTGACTTCTACATCAAGCAGAAGCCGGTGATTAAGCTGCCCGAAGGACAGTGGTATTACTCTGTGGAAGGTGCGAGCGGTGAGTTCGGTGTATATCTCGACTCTCGTGGCGACAAGAGTCCGTACCGTCTGAAGATGCGCCCCATGGGCTTGTCACTGACTGGTGCCCTCGACCCGATGCTGCGCGGACAGAAGATTGCCGACTTGGTTGCTACGGGTGCTGCCATCGATTTCGTGATTCCTGATATCGACCGATAATCAGAAAATTGAAGAATTGAAGAATTAAAGAATTGAAGATATTATGTTCGACTTTTCTATAGTTACACAATGGTTTGACCACTTGCTCAGGTTCACTTTGGGCCTGAATGACTTCTGGTCGATCCTGATTGAATGTGTGCTGGTGGGTGTGTTTATCCTGACAGCTTATGCGCTGATCGCCATCGCACTGATCTTTATGGAGCGTAAGGTTTGTGCTTACTTCCAGTGCCGATTGGGTCCGATGCGTGTGGGCTTCTGGGGATTGTTGCAGGTGTTCGCCGACGTAGTGAAGATGCTTATCAAGGAGATCTTCTTCGTGGATAAGGCTGATAAGTTCCTGTATATCGTGGCCCCGCTGCTGGTGATCATCGGATCGGTAGGTGCTTTCTCGTTCCTGCCGTGGAACAAGGGGGCTGTGATCCTCGACTTCAACGTGGGTGTCTTCCTGCTGACGGCTATCTCGTCCATCGGTGTGGTGGGTATCTTCCTTGCAGGATGGGGTTCTAACAATAAGTATTCGGTGGTATCTGCCATGCGTGGTGCTGTGCAGATGATCTCTTATGAGATGTCGCTCTGTCTGTGTCTGATCACTGCCGTTATCCTGACAGGTACGATGCAGGTGAGTGGTATCGTGGAGTATCAGACTGGTCCATGGAACTGGCTGATTTTCAGAGGTCATATACCTGCTCTGATCGCCTTCTTCGTATTCCTGATTGCAGGTAATGCTGAGGCAAACCGCGGTCCGTTTGATATGGCTGAGGCTGAGAGTGAGCTCACCGCCGGTCATCATACCGAGTATTCAGGTATGGGCTTCGGCTTCTTCTACCTGGCTGAGTTCCTGAACCTCTTCATCATCGCTGGTATAGCCGCGATGGTCTTCCTCGGTGGATGGGCTCCTATTAATATAGGTGTTGAGGGCTTCGACCAGGTAATGAACTACATCCCCGGTATTGTATGGTTCATGGTGAAAGCTTTTGCACTCGTTTGGGTTCTTATGTGGATCAAGTGGACATTCCCCCGTCTGCGTATCGACCAGATCCTGAAACTGGAATGGAAATACCTGATGCCGCTGGCACTGCTGAACCTGGTGGTAATGACGGTTGTGGTGGCCTTTGGATTATATTTTTAATAACTAGTAAAACTAGTAATACTAGTACAACTAGATATAAGAAAAAGATATGGAAAAAGAACAATCATATTTCGGAGAGATCGGGCACGGACTCAAGACGTTGGCCACAGGTATGAAGGTAACTTGGAAGGAATACTTCAAGGACTTCTTCACCAATAAGTCAACCGAGCAGTACCCCGAGAACCGTAAGACAACCCTCCATGTGGCCCAGCGCCACCGTGGACGACTCGTCTTCAAGCGCAATGAGGATGGCAGCTATAAGTGTACAGCCTGTACCTTGTGCGAGAGGACTTGTCCGAACGGGACCATCAAGATTGTGGCTCACATGGCGGAAGATCCTGAGACAGGAAAGAAGAGAAAGGTGTTGGATGACTATTTGTACGACTTAGGCGACTGCATGTTCTGTCAGTTGTGTACAAATGCCTGCAACTTCGATGCCATCGAGTTTACCAATGATTTCGAGAATGCGGTGTTCGACCGCAGCAAGCTGGTGCTGCATCTCGACAAAGAGGTGTATCAGGGTGGCTCTCTGCCTAACCTGCTGGATGGCGGTGCCGAGTGGAAAGTTGGAACGTTTAACACAAAGAAGTAGATTATGAGTAACATGATATTGTTTTGCATCCTCGCTGTCGTCATTCTGGCTTCTGCCGTGATGTGCGTGACGACCAAGCGGATCATGCGGGCAGCCACGTTCCTGCTGTTCGTGTTGTTCGGCATTGCAGGAATCTATTTCCTGCTTGATTATACGTTCCTCGGGGCAGCCCAGCTGAGCGTCTATGCCGGTGGTGTGACGATGATTTATATCTTCGCCATTCAGTTGGTGAACAAGCGTACTTTGCAAGGATTGGTGGAGCGCATGAAGGGAAGTAGGGTGGTATTCGGTGCCCTCGCTGCCCTGATCGGTCTGGCCACCGTTGTAGTGGTATTTCTGAAAAACCAGGCTATTAATAATTTTACCGCGATGGCTGACTCAGAGGTGTCCATGGATACGATCGGTAGGGCCTTGGTAAGCGCAGGCAAGCATGGGTATGTGCTCCCGTTCGAGTTCATCTCCGTTTTCCTGCTCGCATGTATCATTGGTGGTATTGTCATTTCAAGAAAGGAGTAAGCTATGGTACCAGTAGAATGTTTCTTTGTGCTGAGTGCACTGTTGTTTTTCATTGGCGTGTTCGGGTTCATCACCCGTCGTAACCTGCTTGCCATGCTGATCTCCACGGAGCTGATCCTCAATGCGGTGGATATCAACTTCGCAGCATTCAACCGCATCTTGTATCCCGGTGAGCTGGAAGGATTCTTCTTCACCTTGTTCGCCATTGGTGTGGCTGCTGCTGAGACAGCCGTTGCTGTAGCTATTATTATTAATGTGTATCGCCATTTCCATAGCGATAACGTGAACAGCATCCAAGAGATGAAGAATTGATTAATTGAAGATTAAAGATTATGGAATATAGTTTTTCGATATACATCCTTCTGCTGCCGCTGCTCTCGTTCCTCGTACTGGGACTGGCGGGCATGAAGATGTCGCATAAGACAGCAGGACTCATCGGAACCCTGTCATTGGCTATCGTAACGGTATTGAGCTATTATACTGCGATCGAGTATTTCCTTGTGGTAGGTCGTGACGCAGCTACCGGTATGTATCCGGTGATTACCCCGTTCGACTTCACCTGGCTCGACTTCGGTACTATCAACGGGGTACAGTTGCTGTTTACCTTAGGCTTCCGTCTTACTCCCATCTCGGTGATGATGCTGATCGTCATCTCTACGGTGAGTTTGATGGTACATATCTATTCGTTCGGTTATATGCATGGTGAGAAAGGATTCCAGCGTTACTACGCATTCCTGAGTCTTTTCTCCATGTCTATGCTCGGACTGGTGGTGGCTACCAATATCTTCCAGATGTACCTGTTCTGGGAGTTGGTGGGTGTGAGCTCTTATCTGCTCATTGGTTTCTACTATCCGTTGCAGGCTGCTGTGGCCGCCTCGAAGAAGGCGTTCATCGTAACACGTTTTGCCGACCTGTTCTTCCTCGTCGGTATCCTGTTCTACAGCTACTATGTGGGAACGTTCAGTTTCGACCTCAATGCGATGCCGGAACTCTCTGCCCGTCTTGACGGTGCCTATTGGCTGATGCCGATAGCCTTGTTCCTGATGTTCATCGGTGGTGCTGGTAAGAGTGCCATGTTCCCGTTGCATATCTGGCTGCCCGATGCCATGGAGGGTCCAACCCCTGTTTCTGCATTGATCCATGCAGCTACCATGGTGGTGGCTGGTGTCTATCAGGTGGCTTGTCTTTTCCCGATCTGGATCGAGTATGCTCCTGAGACCCTTCACTGGGTGGCTTACATCGCAGCCTTCACCGCGTTCTATGCTGCTAGCGTGGCCTGTGTACAGAGTGATATCAAGCGTGTGTTGGCTTTCTCAACCATCTCACAGATCGGCTTTATGCTCGTGGCACTGGGTGTTTGCTTGCCTGATGAAGGTGCTACGGCAATGCCCATGACAGAGGCTTATGCAGATGAGAGCGGATTGGGTTATATGGCTGGAATGTTCCATCTCTTTACCCATGCCATGTTCAAGGCTTGTCTGTTCCTCGGTGCGGGTTGTATCATCCATGCCGTGCACAGCAACGAGAAGAAGTTCATGGGTGGCTTGCGTAAGTATATGCCCATTACACATATCACCTTCCTTATCTCTTGTCTGGCTATAGCCGGCATCTGGCCGTTCAGCGGTTTCTTCTCAAAGGATGAGATCCTGGTGGCATGTTATCATTTCTCTCCGGTGATGGGTGTGGTGATGAGTGGTATCGCCACGATGACGGCTTTCTATATGTTCCGTCTGTACTACGTGATCTTCTGGGGTAAGAGTCATTATGAGAGTGAGCTGGCCAAGTATGAGGCCAACCCCGTAGGATATGCTCCCCATGCTCCGCATGAGGCTCCTGCCACGATGTATGTCCCATTGATCGTGCTGGCTACCATCACCGTGCTTTGTGGTTGGCTGCCCTTCGGTGAGTTCGTCTCTGCCAACGGCATCGGTTTCCATACGCACATCAATTGGCCTGTGGCTATCTCCAGTACCATCCTGGCACTGTGCGGCATCGGTCTGGCCACCTATATGTATAAGAATGAGGAGACACCCGTTGCCGATCTGTTGGCAAAGAAGCTTCCCAAGCTGCACCGAGCCGCCTACAAGCGTTTCTATATGGATGAGGTATGGCAGTATTTCACACACAAGATCGTGTTCCGCCTCTTCTCGTACCCGATTGCATGGTTCGACCGTCATGTGGTTGACGGCACCTTTAACTTCATGGCATGGGGTGCCAACGAGGCAGGTGAGAGTATCCGTCCTTGGCAGAGTGGCGATGTGCGCCAGTATGCTGTGTGGTTCCTGACGGGAACGGTGGCATTGGCATTGTTGTTATTGGCTATATAAACTAGTAAAACTAGTATTACTAGTATAACTAGTGTTACTAGCATATAAAAAAACAATAGAAATGAGTATATTAAGTCTATTCGTTGTAATCCCCGCCCTGATGCTGTTGGGTCTCTGGTTGGCCAGGAACCTGAACCAGGTGCGTGGAGTAATGGTGGCAGGAGCCTCCTGTCTGCTGGCTCTCTCCATCTGGCTCACCATTTATTTCATCCAGCAGCGTGCTGCAGGTAATCAGGACACGATGCTGCTCACGTATGCCGTTGACTGGTTCAAGCCGCTGAACATCAAGTATTCAGTGGGTGTTGACGGAATCTCGGTGGTGATGTTGCTCCTGTCGAGCATCATCGTCTTCACCGGTACTTTCGCCTCCTGGCAGTTGAAACCGCTCACCAAGGAGTATTTCCTATGGTTCACCCTGCTTTCATCAGGTGTGTATGGCTTCTTCATCAGTGTGGACATGTTCACCATGTTCATGTTCTACGAGGTGGCGCTGATTCCGATGTACCTGTTGATCGGTGTGTGGGGTAGTGGACATAAGGAGTATTCAGCCATGAAGCTTACGCTGATGCTGATGGGTGGTTCAGCCTTGTTGATACTCGGTATCCTGGGTATCTATTACTTCAGTGGTGCCACCACGATGAATGTCAAGGAGATTGCAGCCATGCATAACATCCCTGTTGATATCCAGAAAGTGTTCTTCCCCTTCATCTTTATCGGCTTCGGTGTACTGGGTGCCCTGTTCCCCTTCCATACATGGTCACCCGACGGTCATGCCTCTGCGCCTACTGCCGTATCCATGCTCCATGCAGGTGTGTTGATGAAGCTTGGAGGCTACGGCTGCTTCCGTGTGGCGATGTACCTCTTGCCTGAGGCTGCCCAGGAACTGGCCTGGATCTTCCTGATCCTCACCACCATCTCTGTAGTATATGGTGCGCTCTCTGCCTGTGTGCAGACCGACTTGAAATACATCAATGCTTATTCATCGGTGTCACACTGCGGACTGGTGCTCTTCGCGCTGTTGATGATGACGAAGACCTCTTGTACAGGTGCTGTCCTGCAGATGCTTTCACATGGTTTGATGACTGCTCTCTTCTTTGCCCTCATCGGTATGATTTACGGTCGTGCACACACTCGTGACATCCGTTACCTTGGCGGTTTGATGAAGATTATGCCGTTCCTGGCTGTGGGCTATGTCATTGCCGGTTTGGCCAACTTAGGTCTGCCAGGCTTCTCTGGCTTCATTGCCGAGATGACCATCTTCGTGGGATCGTTTGCCAATGCTGATACGTTCCACCGAGCATGTACCATCATCGCTTGCTGTTCCATCGTTGTTACCGCAGTCTATATCCTCCGTACCGTGGGCTTCATCCTCTTCGGTGACGTGAAGTATCCGCACTGCGACACGGTGAAACTCACCGATGCCACATGGGACGAGCGCGTGGCCGTGATCTGTCTTATTGCCTGTGTAGCCGGTCTGGGTTGCTTCCCGCTCTGGGCTAGTCATGTAATTGACAGTGGCGTGGCTCCTATCCTTGATAACATTATGAATATTTCAGTAATAGCAGGAATGTAATATGAACTACGGACAATTTCTCTATATGATACCTGAAGCCACACTGATGGCTATCTTGGTAGTGGCGTTCATCGCAGATTTCATTTCTTCGAAGCAAACGGAACGGAAGTGGTTCAATCCACTGATGTGTGTCCTGATGCTCGGACAGGTGATCGTTTCGTTCCTGCAGACTGATACGGTACAGGCCTTCGGTGGTATGTATCGCGCTATTCCAGCAGCTCATGTCATCAAGACAATCTTGGCCGCAGGAACACTGATTGTAGTGATTCAGGCCCGTCAGTGGCTGCGTCGTCCCGACACCTCTTTCAAGGAGGGTGAGTTCTACATGCTCGTTGTATCCACCTTGTTAGGTATGAATATGATGGTTAGTGCCGGTCACTTCCTGATGTTCTTCCTCGGACTGGAAATGGCTTCCGTGCCTATGGCCTGTCTGGTGGCACTCGACAAATACCGTCATCAGAGTGCTGAGGCTGCCGCAAAGTATATCCTTACGGCTACCTTCTCCAGTGGTGTGATGCTCTATGGTATCTCGTTCCTCTATGGAGCCTTCGGCACCTTGTATTTCGAAAGCATTGTCTGGAGTACGGCATTTACACAGCACGCAGCCTTGGTGATCCTCGGCTTGGTATTCTTCTTCAGCGGACTGGGCTTTAAGATCTCGCTCGTACCGTTCCACTTCTGGACGGCTGACACCTATCAGGGTGCGCCTACCACGGTGACGGGTTATCTGAGTGTTGTATCAAAAGGTGCCGCAGCCTTTGCCCTTTGTATCATCCTGATGAAGGTGTTCGCACCGGTAGTGACCTATTGGCAGTACCTGCTTTATGTCGTGATCGTACTGAGTATCACTGTGGCCAACCTCTTCGCCATCCGTCAGAGCGAACTGAAACGCTTTATGGCGTTCAGCTCCATCAGTCAGGCTGGCTATATCATGTTGGCTGTGATTGGAAACAGTGCTACTGGCATTACAGCCCTGTCATATTATATCTTGGTATATGTGGTGGCTAACCTCGCCGTGTTTACCGTGATTGCCGCTGTGGAGGAGAATAATGGAGGACGTACTGACATGGATGCCTACAACGGGTTCTACCAGACCAATCCCAAGTTGTCGTTCCTGATGACCATCGCTTTGTTCTCATTGGCCGGTATTCCACCGTTTGCAGGTATGTTCAGTAAGTTCTTTGTATTTATGGCTGCTGCCGAGCAAGGATCCTATCTGGCCTATCTCGTGCTGTTTATTGCCTTGGTGAACACGGTGGTGTCACTCTACTACTACCTGCTCATCGTGAAGGCGATGTATATCAAGCAGACTGACAGTCCGGTGCCTACCTTCAAGAGTGATGTCAATACCAAGTTGGCATTGGCCATCTGTACAGCAGGCATCATTCTCTTCGGCGTGTGCAGCATCTTCTACAACTGGATATTTGCTGCTTCCCTGTAGAGATCATTGGTGGATATAAAATATAAGCGTGTAGAATGAATCTGTTCTACACGCTTTTTTTATTCCTTATAAAACCATCCGATGAGGCGGGTGAGCCATGGGAGAGAAAAACGGAACCAACGGTAGGTTCCCACTTCCTTTCCACCGAAGCTCAGGATGAAATCACGATAGCGGTTCTTCTTGAAAGGCAGTCCAACATCCATGAAGTAGATATGCCACTTCTCTTGCTCATAGGCATCGGTGATGGCTCCCCAGATAGTGACAGCCGATGGATATAGGGTGGGGTGACTCTTGCGTTTGGAGGCCATATACCACAGATAGACATTATTGTTGGAATAGACACAGCAGCTGCCACCAATCACCTTGTTCTTGTGTTTCGTAACGAACAGACGACCATTTCCAGAGGTATGTAACAGTTCGAACATCTTTTTGGGAGGAAGGTAGCGTCGCACCTTCAAGGAGAAGAAATGACTCAGCAGTCGGTAGAAACTATTCATCTCCTCTTCTGTCTCCACTTCCTGACTGACAACCCCGGCCTCATGGGCATGCTCGATATGCTGAAAAGTCTTTTCTGTGATGCGCTCCTCGGGTGACAATGAGTGCAGGGAGTTATGGATCTCCATCCATTGAACGGGGAAATAGCCTTCGCTGCGCAGAATGCGGTAGCCGAACATCTTCTGACTCAAGTCGCTGAACTCAATATACAGGCACATCTTTCTGCGCAGTTTCTTTGTGATTGCTTTCAGCATCAGTTCGAACAGCGCATCCTTGTCTTCTCCTTCTGTATATTCTCCTTCACCATAAACCCGTCCTTGAGAAAAGAGATAGGGGGGAACAAGGGATCCACGACGACGGATTGTGGCTAGCATGTGAGCAATTACCGTGTTACCTCTTCTGACGATCACCATATACGGTTGCTGTCCCGGTGTCTTCTCCACGATACGGAAGAGATCGGTGCTGTGGAAGAAACTGCTGCACGTCATGTACGGCAGGTCCGCACTCTTGGTGATGATGCTCACGCGCAATTCGTCGTTCATTGCGACAAAAGTAATAAATCTTTTTAAAAAACACAAGAGATGACGTTTATTTTGCTATTTTTGACTAACTTTGCAAGAAACAAAGCAGAGATATGAGTAGTTTTAAGGATTTGGTGCAACTGCGCCGCAGTCATAGAAAGTTTACAGAAGAGGAAATCAGTGCTGAGGATGTTCAGCTGATTCTCCGTGCCGCCCTGATGTCACCCACGTCGAAAGGACAGCGTGGATGGGAGTTCGTGGTAGTAGAGGATAAGATGGATATCGAGAAATTGTCGGATGCCAAGGACTTAGGCGGACAGTTTATCAAGGGGGCACCACTGGCCATCGTGGTTCTGGGTGACCCGATGAAGAACGACTGCTGGGTGGAGGATGCGAGTATCGCCGCCATCTCTATGCAGTACCAAGCTGAGGACTTAGGCTTAGGTTCCTGCTGGGCACAGATGCGGGGTAGAGGACTCACTGACGGAACCAGTGCCGATACGGTGATCCGTGGTATCTTGGATATTCCCGAGAATCTGAACTGTCTGTGTATTATTGCCTTTGGTCATAAGGCTGACGAGCGTAAGCCGCAGAACGAGGATCGTTTGAAGTGGGAGAATGTGCATGTAAACAAATACTGATACGTTCATGATCAATTACGACTTACGGAAAATCCGTGCCATCATTTTCGATGTGGATGGCGTACTGAGTGCCGAGACCATCACTCTGCACCCAAATGGGGAGCCGATGCGTACCGTGAACATCAAGGATGGCTATGCTATTCAGCTGGCACAGAAGATGGGACTGCGTATCGTGATCCTGACAGGTGGTGCCACCGAGAGCGTTCGCAAACGTTATGAGCATCTGGGTGTGGAGGATATCTACATGAACTGTGCCGTGAAGGTTAAGACCTACGAGCAGTTCCTGGAGAAGTATGGTCTGAAGGATGAGGAGGTGATGTACATGGGTGATGATGTGCCTGATTACGAGATTATGAAACGTAGCGGCTGTCCTTGCTGTCCCTCGGATGCTTGTCCGGATATCAAGGCCATCAGTATGTATATCAGTGATAAGAAAGGTGGCTACGGCTGTGCCCGTGATGTGATTGAACAGGTGTTGCGTGTTCAGGGTAAGTGGTTGTCGGATGCCAAGGCTTTCGGTTGGTGATTATGAAGTACATATTAGCGAGTAACAGTCCGAGAAGAAAAGAGTTGTTGGCAGGTCTTGACCTGGATTTCGAGGTGAAGGTGCTGTCAGACATTGACGAGTCGTATCCCGAAGATACACCCGTTGGTGAGGTGGCTGAGTATATCGCTCGCAAGAAGGCTGCCGCGTATCAAGCCATGATCCATGATGATGAACTGGTGATTACTGCCGATACGGTGGTTGTGGTGGATCAGGAGATTCTTGGGAAACCTGTGGATGCCGCTGATGCCCGTCGTATGCTGCGTTTGATCAGCGGTAGAGAGCATCAGGTGATTACAGGTGTTTGTCTGACCACCACGGAGAAGATCCATTCCTTCTCGGTGAGTACCGATGTGGCATTCAAACAACTGTCGGAAAACGAAATTGACTATTATATCGAACACTATAAGCCTTTCGACAAGGCCGGGGCTTATGGTATTCAGGAATGGATTGGTTATATCGGCGTAACCTCGTTGCACGGGAGCTACTTCAATGTGATGGGGCTTCCCGTGCAACGGATCTACGCTGAACTTCAAAAGTTTTAGTATTCTGAGTCATCGGCTACCTCAACAGAATCAAGGTCGAGGTCTTCCGGTGTTTCGTCGAACGTTGTGCGATAACTCTCTTCGGTGAGCTTATCCTCATCGTAGTCGTCATCCTCGTCCGTATCGTTATAGTGATCTTCAATCTCGGGTACATCCTCATCCTCTTCGCTGAGATTCTCGATATCCTCCTCTTCCACACCGAAGCGGGTACGCGGACGCTCAATGATCTGTTTCTCCTTGGCAAAGATGGCTTCTACCCAAAGACCCTTGGGAATCTCCAGTACCTCAAAGCCGTCGGCTACCTTCTTCTCGTACATTCCGCCGGGATTGTGCAGACGGTCCTTGGGCAGGGTAGTGGTGCTCACATCGAAACCACTCTGGATAATGTCCTGAATACTCTGTGACAGGGAATCCCATCCGCCGCCGAAGTTCCGGTCGATAACCTCCATCAGCTTGGCTGCGGAGATATGACGGATATTCTCGTAGGTGAGATCGGTGACGCGCATGATCGGACGTTTCTTGATGGCCCACTGGTTCTTCTTGTTATCATCAACGCGGATGTTTCCCACCTTGAAGCCCCGTGCTTCATACTTCTTGATGACCTCAGGCTTGTCGATCTTGACTTCCTCGATATCGAAGGCACTGCGAAGGATATCGATATAATGGCGCATGTTCTCTTTCAGGTCGGCATCTTTCTCTGCTGCCTCCCAGAGGCGGAACACATCGTTTTCCTGTAAGTCCCAGACGTTGCTCTTATTCAGCGTCTTCAGGGTAAAAGCGTTTTTATCAGTCTCTTTCATATATATAATGTTTATTATTGTAGTGTGAATGCGTCTCTGTCGTTTAGAACTTTGAACTTGTTCCTGAAACTACGGAGACTGTCCATGTCGATTTCTGCCGTGAGTGTCTGCGCTGTTTCTCCCTCGCACTCTGCCATGGTTCTGCCACGGGAGTCGATAAAGGCGCTATGACCGATATAGTGACAGTTGGGATCATCGCCTACGCGGTTACAGCCTATCACATAGCATTGGTTCTCGATGGCGCGTGCCCTAAGCAAGATATGCCAAACATCCTGACGGGATTCGGGCCAGTTGGCCACGCAGATGATGGCATCGTAGTCGCCTTGATAGCGCTCCCATACAGGGAAACGCAAGTCGTAGCAGGTTACCAGCAGGAACCGGGTGCCACGGAATGATACAACGGTGCGATGATTGCCAGTCTTGTAGTACTTGTCTTCACCCCCATATTGAAAGAGGTGGTGCTTGTCGTAGGTGGCGATGCTACCATCGGGCTCGACGAAATACTGTCGGTTAAAGCACTGTCCTGCGTCATTCACCGCCAGACTGCCACAGATGGCTGCATTGGTTTTCACGGCCATAGCTTTCATCCATTCCACAGCCTTAGCAGCACTGTTTTCCGTCGGCATCACGTCGGTAATGAACCCTGTGCTCCACATTTCGGGGAGTATATAGAGGTCAGCCCCGGGTGCAGAAAGGATCATCTGCTCAGCTGCTTCCATGTTCTCCTCAGGTCTTGCCCATGCAATATCGGTTTGCAGAAGGGTTATCTTCATCGTACGTGACTTTTTATTATCGGGTACAAAGATAATGAAAAGGTATGCAAAACAAAAAGAAATCCATGGAAAAATACAATCATAGTCTTTTTTTATGACTTTTGTTTTGTTCTGCGCTCTACTTTTTGTATCTTTGTCGGTGATATGGCTCAACCGTTAGCTGAACGAATGCGCCCCAAGACGCTCGATGAATACATCGGTCAGCGTCATCTGGTAGGGGAAGGAGCCGTCCTGCGTAAGATGATCGATGCAGGACGGGTTAGTTCTTTCTTGCTTTGGGGACCGCCGGGAGTGGGGAAGACCACCTTGGCGCAGATTATTGCGCATAAGTTGGAAACACCATTCTACACGTTAAGTGCTGTGACCAGTGGTGTGAAGGATGTGCGTGATGTGATCGAACGAGCCAAGAGCGGTCGTTTCTTCAACGAGGCGAGTCCGATTCTATTCATCGATGAGATTCATCGTTTCAGTAAGTCGCAACAGGACTCCCTGTTGGGTGCTGTGGAGAAAGGTATCGTGACACTGATTGGTGCCACGACGGAGAATCCTTCGTTTGAGGTGATTCGTCCACTACTTAGTCGTTGTCAACTCTATGTCCTGAAATCCTTGGAGAAGGATGATCTGCTGGAACTCCTCAACCGCGCCGTTACAGAAGATGTGGAACTGAAGAAACGGAAGATTGATGTCAAGGAAACGGGAGCCATCTTACGCTACAGTGGTGGTGATGCCCGCAAACTCCTGAATATCCTGGAACTGGTGGTAGAGTCGGAGAGTGGTGATGTGGTGATCACTGACGAGCTCGTGGAGAACCGTCTGCAGCAGAATCCGTTGGCGTACGACAAAGATGGAGAGATGCATTACGACATCATCTCCGCCTTCATCAAGAGCATTCGGGGCAGTGATCCTGATGCCGCCCTCTATTGGATGGCACGGATGATCGAGGGTGGTGAGGATCCACAGTTCATCGCCCGTCGTATGGTTATCAGTGCTTCTGAGGATATCGGATTGGCCAACCCCAATGCTCTTTTGTTGGCCAATGCGGCCTTTGATGCGGTGATGAAGATCGGATGGCCCGAAGGACGCATTCCCTTGGCGGAGTGTGCCGTCTATCTGGCCACGAGTCCTAAAAGCAACAGCGCCTATATGGGCATCAACAGTGCCCTGGAACTGGTCAAGAAAACGGGCAACCAACCTGTTCCTTTGCATCTCCGCAACGCACCCACCGAACTGATGGCCGAGCTGGGATATAGCGATGGCTATAAGTATGCACACGATTATCCCGGTAACTTTGTGGAACAACAGTTCCTTCCGGATGCATTGAAAGATATACGGTTATGGCATGCCCAACACACCCCTTCCGAGGAGAAACTCTACCAGCGGATGGTTCAGTGTTGGGGTAAACGATTTGAGGATTAGTCAATCGCTTGATTACATTTATATATGTAATGTAATCACGTTACTTTTATTTTTGCCATTTCACGTCAAAATGTCCGTCGGTTATCATGCAGTGCTTGTCAGTTCCGTCCATGAAATGGGCATCACCCTCAAATTCGAAGTTACCTGAGAGCACTTTCCCTCTTTTACAGGTACGGATGCCAACACGCGAAGCCGTGATGTCGAGACTTTGGGAATACAAATAGGTGATTTCTCCTTCCTGTTTCTCCCCGGCAAGATAGACTAATTCTATATCCGCTTCATTCTCTAAGATTGCACCCGTCGACAGTTTCTTAATGGGCAGGTTGATGGAGATGATACTTGCCCCTCTTAAATCTTCGATGGGCTCTAATCTTGCATATATGTGAAGCGTATCATTCCTCAACTCCTGAGAAGAAACACTAAGTTCATAATCGGTGAATGGAAATATCGGTTGCCAGGCGTATTCTACTTTCTTCCCGTTTAACAAAAAGCCCAGGGTGTTTTTACCTGAGTCCGTTTCCTCAAACGGGTCATCCTTGTCGCAAGAGGCGAGGGAGAAGGCGGCAAGCATTACGAATACACTGATTAAGCGAGAGGAGAACGGTGATTGCATCGTTCTTCCGAGGGTGAGGTGGCTCGGCCAGAGGCCAGAGGCGAGTTTCCAAATTTTCATTGTTTTCATTTTAGTGATCATTTTAATGTTTCTATCTGATTAAATACCGAAAGACGAAAATCTTGCGCTGTCGGGTGTTAAACAATCCTAATCACATAGAGGTTGAGCAGTGTGGTGCTGGGGTGCAGAAATTCTTTTTCGAAAAAAGTGAGGGAAAAATTTGGCGGTATGAAAAAAACTGCGTACCTTTGCAACCGCAATTCGAAAATGAGTCGCAAAAAGGCTCCCTAGCTCAACTGAATAGAGCATCTGACTACGGATCAGAAGGTTGTGGGTTTGAATCCCGCGGGAGTCACAAAATGAGAGAACTCCGAGTGAGAAAGTTTACTTTCGACTTCGGAGTTCTTTCTTTTTTTGTTATAATTCGTTCATCGCTTTCTTATTCTTGTATTTCTTTTGTTACAACAAGATTAATGATACATTTTCAAAACATTCTGTAACATCCCTTGCCACCTTTTTCGGAAAAAATGTTTACCTTTGCAATCTGAATATATAGATCAGCAAAATGAAAACAAAATTAAACCTTGTCGTTGCCTTATTGAGCATGGGATGGCTCACCGCAATGGCTGAAAACTTCCAGGTATGCAGTCCTGACAAACAAATCGTTGTAACCATTAGTGATGCCGACGGCGTTCCCACCTATCAGGTATCCTACAAAGATCAAGTGTTCTTGGAGAAATCCCCTTTGGGACTCAAGACCAATTTCAGTGACCTGACCAGTGGCCTCTCCATGGGAGAGTGTACAACCACATCTGTTGAGGATCATTATCTGACCCGCAATATCAAACAGCAGCAGGTGGACTATCAGGCCAATGAAGCTGTTTGTCATTTCTTGAAGAATAACAGACCCGTGATGGATATCGTGTTCCGCGTTAGTAACCGTGACGTGGCTTACCGCTATGAGGTACTTCCTGTGAGAGATACCAAGTGCGCAGTGGTGATGTCTGAGGCCAGCGGTTTCTTACTTCCTGAGGGAACTACCACATTCCTTTGTCCGCAGTCGAAACCCATGGGTGGCTTTGCCCGTACATCTCCGAGTTACGAGACCAGTTATACCACCGACGATACGATGGGTAAGAACGGTTGGGGTGAAGGCTATTCGTTCCCTTGTCTGTTCAAGGTGGGCTCCAAAGGATGGGTTCTGATTAGTGAGACTGGTGTTGACGGCAGTTATTGTGCTAGCCGACTCCTCAACGAGCAAGACGGTCTTTACCGCATCGGCTTCCCGCAGGAAGGGGAGTGCAACGGTATTGGTTCCGTGACTCCATCGATTACCCTGCCGGGTTCAACACCTTGGAGAACCATCACACTTGGTCCTACACTTGCCAACATCGTGGAGACTACTGTGCCCTTCGACCTGGTTGGTCTTAAGTACAAGGCATCTCAGGAATATATATATGGTAAGGGATCCTGGAGTTGGATCATCGGTATGGATGCGAGCTGTAACTTTGATGAGCAGAAGCGTTATATCGATTTCTCTGCAGCCATGGGTTATCAGACCGTGTTGATCGATGCGTTATGGGATAAACAGATTGGTTATGATCGTATTGAGGAACTGGCCCGCTACGGAAAGGAACGCGGCGTTGGTCTTTTCCTTTGGTATAACTCCAATGGTTCATGGAACGATGCTCCGCAGAGTCCTATTGGTAAGATGAACAATCATCTGGTGCGCCGACAGGAGATGGCATGGATGCAGCGTACTGGCATCAGGGGTATCAAGGTGGATTTCTTCGGTGGCGACAAGCAGCAGATGATGCAGCTGTATGAGGATATCCTGGTTGATGCCAACGACTTCGGATTACTCGTTATCTTCCACGGCTGTACCCTGCCAAGAGGCTGGGAGCGTATGTATCCCAACTATGCAGCCAGTGAGGCTGTGTTGGCCAGCGAGAACCTGCATTTCGGACAGGGTGCTTGTGATGCTGAGGCCCGTAATGCTTGTATCCATCCGTTTATCCGTAACACGGTGGGATCCATGGACTTTGGCGGCTCTGCCCTGAACAAGTTCTATGGTGCTGACAACAAACGTGGAACCGTTCGTCGTACCAGTGATGTCTTTGCCTTGGCTACCGCCGTACTCTTCCAAAGTGCCGTACAGCATTTCGCCTTGGCTCCGAATAATCTTGAGGATGCGCCGGCATGGGCCATCGATTTCATGAAGGATGTTCCTACCACTTGGGATGAGGTGAAGTTCATCGATGGTTATCCTGGTAAGTATGTAGTACTGGCTCGTCGTCATGGTAATCGTTGGATTGTGGTGGGTATCAATGCGGAAGAGCAACCCTATACCGCCACCTTGTCATTACCGATGTTTGAGCGTGGTGCATCTCTGAAGGTATATAGCGATGATGCCCAGCTGAACGGTAGTGTAAAGACCGTGAAGCAGAATAAGAAACAAACGCTGAAGGTGGTGATACCTAAGAACGGAGGCGTGGTGATTGAAAATTGAGAGTTGAGAATTGAAAATTGAAAATTATAATATGAGATTGTTTGCAACGCTTCTGGGAATCGGTTTGTCATCGGTTGCCATGGCACAGAACCCGTTTGTGCAGACGTGGTTCACCAGTGATCCCGCACCGATGGTGCACGATGGTACGATGTATGTCTATACGGGTCATGACGAGGATAATGCCGATTTCTTCTGGATGCAGGAGTGGCGTGTTTATTCAACACAGGATATGGTGAACTGGCAGGATCATGGCTCGCCATTGGCTTTAGAGAGTTTCTCTTGGGCTGACGACCGTGCTTGGGCTAGTCAGTGTGTGGAGCGCGACGGGAAGTTCTTCTGGTATATCTGTGCTCACTCACGACTGTCACGTGGTATGGCCATTGGTGTGGCTGTCGGCGATTCTCCAACAGGTCCGTTCCGTGATGCTATTGGAAAGCCGCTGTTCGAGAACGGCTCTTGGGATCATATCGACCCGACCGTGTTCATTGATGATGATGGACAGGCTTGGCTGATGTGGGGTAATCCGAGGGTATATTACTTGAAGCTGAACCGTGATATGATCTCCTATGAAGGAGAGGTGGGAATACTTCCCATGACCGAGGAAGCATTCGGTGGTCCTCCCATGGACAAGCGCGAAGAGGGTAAGAAATACAAGGATTCATATGTGGAAGGTCCGTGGTTGACAAAGCGCAACGGAACCTATCAACTGCTCTATGCCGCTGGTGGCGTACCTGAGCATATCTCCTACAGTACAGCACAGTCGCCTACGGGTCCTTGGACCTACGCCGGCGAGATCATGCCGCTCAGTGAGACCGGTTCGTTCACGAATCATTGTGGCGTGGCCGACTATAAAGGACACAGCTATTTCTTCTATCATACAGGTAAGCTGCCGCAGGGTGGTGGCTTCGGTCGTAGCGTAGCTGTTGAGGAGTTCAAATACAATGCCGACGGCAGTTTCCCGACCATCATGCCTACTGATGAGGGCGTGCAGCCTGTAGAGAAATTCGATCCCTACCGGAAGGTGGAAGCCGAGACGATGGCATTCTCAAAAGGTATCAAGACCGAGCAGAACGACAAGGTAGGTGTGTATGTAACTGATATCCATAACGGTGACTATATCAAGCTGCAGGGTGTTCACTTCTGTAAGAAG
The DNA here is from genome assembly GCA_045114185.1 of Prevotella sp. GTDB lineage: Bacteria > Bacteroidota > Bacteroidia > Bacteroidales > Bacteroidaceae > Prevotella. The sequence goes on from JBGUJY010000030.1 coordinate 25,636, forward strand.
ACTCCCCGTACGTTCACAGCCCGAGTGGCCAGCGGACTGCGAGGCGGAGCCATCGAGATACGTATCGACAGTATCCACGGACAACTACTGGGACGCTTGGAGGTACCCGGTACAGGAGGATGGGAAGAGTGGCAGACACTGACCACTGATCTTACTGAGGTTGTCAAGGGGCATCATGATATGTACCTTGTCTTCACTGGTAGGAAGGGACCGAAGCTCTTCAACTTCGACTGGTGGGAGATGCGCAACATGGAACAGGTGAACATGCCCCTGTTCCAGACCAAGTATACCGCTGACCCGTCACCGCTGGTGGTGGGCGACACCTTATTCTTATATACGTCTCACGATGCGCACTTCGAGGATATCCCAGATCCCAACGAACGTAGTTCAGCTGGTTTCTTCATGTACGACTGGCTCCTGTGGAGCACCACCGACATGGTGAACTGGACGGAGCATGGTGCTGTGGCCTCGCTGAAGGAATTCGGTTGGCGCGAACGTGACAACGGTGCTTGGGCTATCCAGACCGTAGAGCGCAACGGTAAGTACTATCTCTATGCGCCGCTCCATGGTCATGGCATCGGTGTACTGGTGGCAGATTCTCCTTACGGTCCTTTCAAAGATCCCCTTGGAGAACCGCTCGTATGGCAGAAAGAGCATTGGGATGACATCGATCCGTCGGTGTTCATTGATGATGACGGTCAGGCCTATATGTACTGGGGCAATCCGCATGTCTATTACGTCAAACTCAATGAGGATATGATTTCTACCAGTGGTGACATCTGTGTGCTCAATCCGAAGGATGGTGTGATGCGTCCCGTCAAGGAGGAGGGTGCAAAGATCAACCTTAGGGTGCCTGAGGCGCAGAGAGCCGACTGGGCCGTGAAGCACTATCAGGAAGGTCCTTGGATCTATAAGCGCAACGGTCATTATTACCTCAGCTATGCCACGACCTGCTGTCCTGAGGCACTGGGCTACGCCATGAGCGACAGTCCTACGGGTCCTTGGAAGTGGAAGAACTACATCATGAGTCCTACGGAACGCGACCGTGGTAATCATCCTGGCATCACCGACTACAAAGGACATTCCTACGTATTCGGTCAGAATTATGACCTGATGCACTTGGAAACCTTCCAACATAGCGAGCGCCGTTCGGTGTCGGCACAGGAGATTACCTATAATGCCGACGGTACCATTCAGGAGATTCCCTACTGGCTGGATCAGGATCCGATGAAGCAGCTGCAGTGGCTCAACCCCTATCAGCGTGTGGAGGCAGAGACCATGGCGTGGGGTAACGGATTGAAATCGGCTAAGATGGGTATTCCCAATACGGGCGTGGTGAAGGATATGCCTGCTTCAACTGGTAAGAGGAACATGTATATCTACGACATCAACAATGGGGAGTATATCCGTCTGCGCGGTGTTGACTTCGGATCGAAGGGGGCTTCCAAGTTCCAGATGACCGCCGCTGCCACAGGCTCTTGCACCATTACCCTTCGTGTGGATGCCATCGACGGTCCTGTCATCGGTACCTTGCCTATCACTGCTACTGGCTCTCTGGAGAAATACCGTCAGTTCACTGCTAAGGTAAATGCCGTATCAGGTGTTCACGATCTCTATATCTGCTTCAGCGAGGCACGCGGCGACGTTCGTCTCGATTGGTGGCGCTTTCAAGGGAAATAACTAATTATCAATATTTTACTCAAATGAAAAAGAATCTATTAATCACAGTATTGTTGCTGATGTCACTCCCGCTCATGGCTTATACGCCTTGGAAGAAGGGAGGTTTTGAAACCCAGAAGTACAGAAACCTGTTCGTGGAAATGGGTTATTCATCTGATGCCGTTGAGGCTAAGTTAAAGGAAGTGTTCAACGATGTGTTCCGTGGTCCCAACAAGGTGTATTTCGAGGTGGGCGACTCCATGGGATATATCTCTGATATCAAGAACCATGATGCCCGTACCGAGGGTATGTCGTATGGTCTGATGATTGCCGTACAGATGAACGAGAAGGATATCTTCGACCGTCTGTGGCGCTGGAGCAAGAAGTATATGCAGCACCAGTCGGGTAGTCGTGAGGGCTATTTCGCATGGAGCTGTAAGATCGACGGTACCCGCAACTCGGATGGTGCAGCCAGCGATGGCGAGCTTTATTTCATCACTTCGCTGATCTTCGCCTCTAACCGTTGGGGTGATAACACAGGCATTAACTACAAAGCTGAGGCTCAGCGCATCCTGAACTGCACGATGCCGAAGGAGTATGAGCCTGAACAGCGTCCTGGCTTCGGTGGCTTTGGTGGCGGCTTTGGTCAGCAGCAGAGCGGTCCGCAGCGAATGTTCCTCATCGATCCCGAGACCAAACTGATCACTTTCACACCGGATGGCTTCGGACAGCGTTATACGGATCCTTCCTACCATATCCCCGCTTTCTATGAAGTGTGGGCACGTTGGGCAGATGACGGTCGTTCCGACTATTGGCGCGAGTGTGCAGCGAAGAGTCGTGAGTTCCTGCATAAGGCTATCAACGAGGAGACAGGTCTGAACCCCGATATGTGTCAGTACGACGGTTCATTGATGCAGGGATTTGGTAACCGTCCGAACCCCAGTAACAATTTCCGTTACGACTCATGGCGTGTGCCGATGAATATCACGCTCGACTACGAATGGTGCTGTGCTGATAAGGAGTGGCAGCAGAAATATGGCGAGACCATCCAGAACTTCCTCTACAAGCAAGGTATTCACGACTTCGTTGATCAGTATCGCATAGATGGTTCATTACCCGAAGGAAACGAGATTCTGCAGGCTGGTGGATTCAGGAAGCTGCGCCATTCTATCGGACTGGTTGCTACGGCAGCTGCCGCTTCCATGATGTGCAGCCATGAGAAGAGTAAGGAGTTCGTGGATGAGCTGTGGAACGCCAAGCATGAGCCCTTCGAGGATGGCTATTTCGATGCCTACTACGATGGTCTGCTGCGTCTCTTCGCCTTCATGCACCTCAGCGGTCATTATCAGGTGATCTTCCCGAAAAAGTAAAGACATTCAATGGAGTGGGTTGATAACGTCAACCCACTCTTTGTTTATGGGCGTTCTTGAACGGTAACATGGTAACAGCTTTACCATGTTACCTTTTCTATGGTATTGGAGGGTATTATCATAGGATTTACTAGGGTAATACCATAGCTTACTCCGTATAATAATCAATCAGACGGATGATGAGGTCGTTGAGCTGCTCCACTTTGTAGTCACCCACGCTGGCCTTAATATGACTGTAGCCCACACCGCTGTCATCGGTGATGAAGACATAGGTGCCTCCAGTAGTGATGGCGAAGAATCGTAGCATGAACTCCGTGTTCTTGTCAACGCCGCTGGCAGCCACGGGAATCAGTCGGATACCCAGCTTGGCACAGGTCTTGACTGACTGCTGTAGCGAAATGATGACTCCTTGTTCATAATGTGCTGGAGCGTCCAAGATAAGGAAAGCCAATCGGGTGCGTGCTTTGTTGTCCCATGAAAGGTTCTGTAACATCTTCTCCAATGCTGTATGTACGGCTTCGGGATAGTCACCACCGCCATCAGCTCGCTGATTGTTGACGAACTCTGCAGTGGATGATAGCTTATCTGTGAAGTCAGCATGGCGTGTAACATATTCATCACCTTCATCGCGGTAGAATAGGGCAGCCGTACGCATGGTGATGCTGGGGCGTACTGCGGAAGCCTTACCGATGATGTCCACCAAATCATTCTTCAGGAACTCTATCTCATCGCCCATCGATCCCGTGGCATCCACCACGAAAGCAATGTCGGCACTTGACTTGGCGGTAGTCTTTGTTGTAATGGTATAGTTGTTGACAGGCTGCTGTTGTTGCAGCGAATCCCAAGAGCAGATAACGGGTTCCTGCTTCATCACCTGTCCGTCGATACTTACGCTCAGACTATTGGAATTGACCGTTTCTTTTTGGTAGAGTCCTACCCAGCATTCTGCCAGTCCGTGGTTATCAGTGACAGTCTCCCATACTGTGCTTTCATGTTTGCCTGACTTCCGCAACAGTTTCACGGGTACGCCAGCCACTAACTGACCGCTCTTATCGGTTACCTTGATGGCGATGCGGTTGTTGGTGAAGAAACTCCAGTAGTCACTCTTCTCTGCATAATCACCTGCCAGCATCAAACCTGACCAGAACGACCAGTTCTTCAGATCGCTCCATTCACCTGCTGTGACAATACCAGCCTGGGTGTTGCCGCCTTGACTACCACTTTCACCAGGTCCGCCTTCACCACCATCACCGCTTTTTAGACCGGAGAATGCTAAACCACTTAGGTCAGAAGTTGTTAGGATGTCACCCTCAGATTCTTCTGCTTTGGAACACGAAATGGTCATTGTTGCCAGCATCAGCATGCCGGTTACGAAAGGAAAAAGTTTTTTTGTTTTCATCATGTGTACTGTTTTGTTTGTTCTTTACCCATAAAATCGATGAATACCTGAAATCTTGCATGGGGGAGTAGGGGATTTAACCTTCCTTAACTCACGAATAAACAAAGCGGCGGGAAAGACACAAAAAAACCGCTGAACCTGAGGTCCAGCGGCATTTCTCTCAATTGCGTTCGAGCTAAATTACTCAGCAACTACGCTGTCAACGGGAGCAGCTGCAGTATCAACAGCAGTTGTATCAACAACCATTGTGTCAACCGGCTCTTCTACTGCGGGAGCAGCAGGCTTGTTCTCAACACAAGAAGCGAATGAGATAGCTGCAACAGCTACGAACATCAAAACTAATTTCTTCATTTTCTTTGCTTTTTAAATCTGTAAAACAATCATTGTTTATTAAAACGCTGCAAAGGTAAGCATTTTTTTTATAGCTTGTACTTTTTTTAGCGTTTTTTTTTAGGCTGTTTTGTAACTTTTTTGTAAGTAGTTGAAAATCAATACAATGCAAACTATTAATAACTGTTAAAGTTTTAAGCAATGTCAATATTGGACTGAAAAACGCTATTTTTCATTATTTTTTTGTACCTTTGTTGTCGCAAACAGGACTTGAATTTTGTCCCTCTTAAATATATAATAAGGTGTATGATTAACAGTGCTGCTTTTCAAGGTAAGAAGGCTGCCTATTTCACATTGGGCTGTAAACTGAACTTTTCTGAGACATCTACCTTCGGACGGATGCTTCAGGAGTTGGGTGTGACCACTGTGGGCAGGGATGAGCAGGCTGATATCTGCATTATCAACACCTGTTCCGTGACGGATGTGGCTGACCATAAGTGTCGTCAAGCCATTCACCGTATGGTACGTAACCATCCTCATGCCTTTGTGGTAGTGACTGGTTGCTATGCGCAGCTGGCTGCCGACGAGGTGAGCAAGATCCCTGGAGTTGATCTGGTACTGGGCAGTGATGAGAAAGCTCGTCTGGTTCAGTTCCTTTCTGAAGCGTGGGGGAAACTTGATGACGAAGGTGTGATAGCACCAGAGCATGAAGGAACAAGAGAAGCAAAGGTGTTCAGGAAAGAGAAGACAAAGGATATACAGTCATTTGCCCCCAGTTGCTCTCGGGGAAACCGCACGAGATATTTTCTGAAAGTACAGGATGGTTGCAGCTATTTCTGTACTTATTGCACGATTCCCTATGCCCGTGGATTCAGTAGGAATCCGACGATTGCCTCGCTGGTTCAACAGGCGGAAGAGGCTGTGCGTGAGGGAGGTAAGGAGATTGTACTTACGGGTGTTAATATAGGTGATTTCGGTAGAACGACGGGTGAGCGTTTCCTCGATCTTGTCAAGGCGCTGGATCAGGTGGAGGGTGTGGCCCGCTACCGCATCAGCAGTTTGGAACCTGACCTGCTGGAAGATGACCTGATAGCGTATTGTGCACAGAGTCGTGCTTTCATGCCGCATTTCCATATCCCTCTCCAGAGTGGATCTGATGCGGTACTGAAGCTGATGCACCGTCGTTATGACACGGCACTGTTTGCGCATAAGATCAATATGATCAAGGAGATGATGCCCGATGCGTTCATCGGTGTAGATGTGATGGTGGGAACACGTGGAGAGCAGGATGAATACTTCGAGGAGTGCTATGCATTCCTGGAGAGTCTGCCTGTGACACAGTTGCATGTCTTCCCGTATTCTGAACGTCCGGGTACCGCTGCACTGAGTATTCCCTATGTGGTAAGTGGTAAGGATAAGAAGCTGAGATCAAAGCGGTTACTGGAACTATCTGACCAGAAGACCGAGGCGTTCTATGCCTCGTATATCGGCAAGGAGGCTGAGGTGCTGTTTGAGAAGGCTTCGCGTGGCAGGGCCATGCATGGGTTCACCCGGAACTATATCCGTGTGGAACTGCCGCCGGCTGAGGGTAATAATGCGCTGGATAACCAATTGGTGAACGTCAGACTGGGTGGTTTCAACCGTGACCGCTCTGCGTTGATGGGATTATTAGAGGTGAGAGGTGAGAGGTGAGAGGTGAGTCGTGACAAAAGTCAACGAAGTTAAGTTAGAAAATGGATAAGGTTGCGATAGTTATCTTAAACTGGAACGGTGTGAAGATGCTGTCCAGGTATATGGACACGCTGCTGGAGCATTCCCGTGGTGAGGCAACGGTGTATGTGGCCGACAATGCCTCTACTGATCAGTCTGTTCCCTTCCTCAAGGAGCACTATCCCGAGGTGCGTCTGATTGAACTGGAGAAGAATTGGGGGTTTGCCGACGGCTATAACAAGGCGCTGCAACAGGTGGAGGCTACATATTATGTGATATTGAACAGTGATGTGGAAGTAACGCCCAATTGGCTGACACCCCTTATTTCCTTCATGGATAGTCATGAAGAAGTGGCTGCCTGTCAGCCGAAACTCCTGTCGGTATCCAATAAGGATGCCTTTGAGTATGCAGGTGCCTGCGGTGGCTTCATCGATAAATACGGTTATCCGTTCTGTCGGGGACGACTCTTTGACAGCGTGGAAGATGACAACGGACAATATGATACGCTTTGCGAAGTGATGTGGGCAACAGGTGCTTGTCTGATTATCCGCTCAGATGACTATTGGAAAGTGAACGGTTTCGACGGACGGTTCTTTGCGCATAACGAGGAGATCGACCTCTGCTGGCGCTTGCGGATGATGGGAAGGAAGGTATATTGCATGCCCGACAGTTTTGTGTACCACGTCGGTGGCGGTACGTTACCCAAGGGGAATCCCATGAAAACCTACTTGAATTTCCGCAACAACCTGACGATGCTATATAAAAATCTGCCTGACAAAGAGTTGCGACATGTGATGCGCTGGCGTTGGTTCCTTGATTATGTGGCGGCTTACGAGACGTTGCTGGTGAACAGGAACGTGGGTGATTTCAAAGCCATCTACCGGGCACGACGTGATTTCAAACGCTGGCGGAAGGACTTCAGACAAGAGCGCAACGAACTGCAGCATAAACGAGTAGTACCCGTCGTGGCAGAGCGAAAACCGATCAGTCTGCTGTGGCAGTATTATATCAAAGGGAAACGACGGTTCTCCGAACTGCCCCAATAACGTTTCTATAAGGGGATATTGGCATACTTTTTGCTGTCTTCCTGATAGAAAGGAGAAACAATTATGGCATTTATAGACTATTACAAGATTTTAGGCGTTAAGAAGGATATCCCGCAGAAGGATGTGAAGAAGGCGTATCTAAAAAGAGCCAAGCAGTTTCATCCCGATTTGCATCCCGACGATCCCAAGGCCAAGGCGAAATTCCAGGCTTTGTCAGAGGCGTATGATGTGATCGGTGATCCTGAGAAACGGAAGAAATACGACCAGTATGGCGAACGCTGGAAAGAGATGGATGCGATGAACCAACAGGGTGGAGGCTTCAACTGGTCGCAACAGGGAGGATCGCCCTTCGATGGCTTCGATATCAACTCGTTCAGTAGTAACGGTGGCTTCAGCAGCTTCTTCCAGGATCTCTTCGGCGGTGGACGCAAATCGCGTAGCCAGGGCTTTGGACGACAGAGTAGTGGTGAGATGAACGCCACGGTGAACATCGATCTCTATACGGCTCTGCTCGGTGGTGAGGTAATGCTCCAGTTGAGTACGGGGACGAAGATCAAACTGAAGGTAAAGCCCGAGACACAGCCTGGAACGAGAGTACGACTGAGAGGGAAGGGGTATGACCGTGGTGACGGTACGTTTGGCGATCTGATCATTACCTATCAGGTGCAGTTGCCTACACATCTTACTGACCGTCAGCGGGAACTCTTACGACAGATGCAGATGGGTTAAGTGTTAAAAAATCCTTATGCTTCTCATAAATATTCCCCGTATATGCTACTTTCTTACTGAAAAGTAGTACCTTTGCAGCCGCTATCACGAGATGGTAGCATGAGATTCAAATTTATCAATTAAACATTTAAGATTAAACATTCAATTATGGCAACAAAAATCAGATTGCAGCGCGGCGGTCGCAAAGGCTATGCTTTCTACAGCATCGTGATCGCAGATGCAAGAGCACCACGAGATGGTAGATTTACTGAGAAGATTGGTACTTACAACCCTAACACCAATCCCGCCACAGTAGATTTGAATTTCGACCGTGCACTTTACTGGGTAGAGGTTGGCGCACAGCCTACAGACACCGTTCGTACCATCCTGAAGAAGGAAGGTGTTTACATGATGAAGCATCTCCGCACAGGTGTGAAGAAGGGTGCTTTCGATGAAGCTGCTGCTCAGAAGAAGTTCGATGCATGGAAAGATGAGAAGTTAAAGGGTTTCGATGCTATCCGTCAGCAGGAAGCTAAGGCTAAGAAAGATGCTGCTGCTAAGGAGCTCGAGGCTGAGAAGAAGATTAACGAGGCTATTGCCCAGAAGGTGGCTGAGAAGAAGGCCGCTGCTGCTGCCGCTCAGGCAGAGGCAGAAGCACCTGCTGAGGAAGCTGCTCCCGCTGAGGAGGCACCCGCAGAGGCTTAATCTTTTTTACAAACAGAAAATGAGGAGGCAGGCATTAGCCATGCCTCTTTCTTTTTCCCTTTGCTTATCTATCTATTCACCTTTTTCCTCTATCAAACCATGCACATTGTAGAAATCCCTTCTTTCTTCCCGCCTTATGGGGGCGAGTTCTGTTTGGAACAGTCAAAGGCCCTCCGTACCTTGGGACATGAGGTGCGGATTATCAGTAATGTGCAGTTGTCAGCAAGAAGAAATCTTTGGGAGTATATTTCTCTTCCGTATCGCCGTCGGTTCACGGAGATACAGGGTGTTCCCCTTTACCAATCCTATATGCGTGGTCTTCCCATGATGATCCGTCCCAATGTGAACCGTTGGGTGGAGATTGTCAGGTCGATGTATAGGGAGTATGTCAACCGTTACGGTCGTCCGGATATCCTTCATGCACATTGTGCCAAATGGGCGGGATATGCTGCGATGCTGATTGGCGAAGAGGAAAAGATTCCCTATGTAGTGACCGAACATCTGTCATCCATGGCCTTTAGGGAGGAATTTGGTGATGCCCCGGAACAGACCTGGCAGGTACCCTTGTTGCGGAAAGTCTATGAGCATGCCGACAAGGTGATTCCTGTTTCCGAGGAAGTGGTGGATGATCTTTCCCCGTTCTTTGGGAAGGACTATCAATGGACGGCCATCTCGAACATGATTGATGTGGCGTTCTTCTCTTACCGTCAGCGTGAGAGAAGGGAGGGAAGACCGTTCCGTTTTGTCTGTTTGGGTAACTTTGTCTATCGAAAGGGGTATGATATCTTGTTCGATGCGTTCCGTATGGTTCATGATCAGAATCCGCAGACCGAGTTGTATATTGCCGGTGAGGGAACGGATGGAAGCGCATGTCGCAAGATGTTCAGTCAGTTGTCGTGTGCCGCTCATATCCATCCTTGTGGGAACCTCGACCAACAGGCTGTGAGGGAACTGCTGTATCAGAGTGATGCCTTGGTACTGGCTACCCGTGATGAGACTCAAGGACTGGTATTGCTGGAGGCGATGAGTACAGGTATTCCTGTAGTGACGACCGAAGCCGTACCACAGAATGTCAGGATTGAAAAGGGCTGCTATGTGGCTCCCGTTGATGATGCAACGGCTATTGCCCATTGGATGAGCGAGGCGATGCAGTTACCTGACGGGCTCGGTGAGGATTTCTCAAAAACGGTTCGTGAAAGGGTCTCACCCCAAGTGATTGCCGCCCAGTTGGATGCGGTGATGAAAGAATGCGTATCTTCTTATTCTAACAAGGAAGCATAGAACGCCTCATACTGCTCAGCCACCTTCCGATAGTCATGGTGGCGACGCACATATTCAACGCTCTGTCGTTTCAGTTCAGGGATACGATTCGGGTGAACGACAAGTTCTTCCACTTCTTTTTCCACACTCTCAGCTGTCGGCAACACATTGATGATCGGTCGCAGCTCATCTTCATGAAGGATCTCGTAGTTCTCCGGTTCCCCTCCTCCGATGTCGATGATACCTTTCGACATGGCCAGCAGGGAATTCATGGATGGCGTATAGCTGTAGAGCTGGTCAAGGATGGCATCACTGCCGTTCATGAGTTGCTTGTATTCGGCAAAAGGAACGCTGATCGCCTTCACCAGTTCCATCTTATCGGGATGTCTCTCAAGAACCTTCTCTGCTGCGGGGAGCATGATGTCCGTTCCTTTGTAGTCGCTTCGCTGCGCATCTATACCAATGAAGATCCGTGTTTTCGTCTTGTTCTCTTCCGTGATGGGTGCTTGTTCAGTTGGCATCTCTATGGGAAGCGGGATGAATGTTGTCTTTTCGGGGAACAAGGGCTGATAGACTGCCATATACTCATACAGACAGGCCACAATACCATCACAATCATCAGCAATCATCTTGTTCAGTCGTTCGTGTGATGTTCCCACCCACACATCGAGCAGTCGGGTGGACGCAAGATCGGTCCGCACCTGGTCACCGATATTATGATCGCTGTATCTCAACGGCTTTTTCTCCATACAGGTCCTTGCCCAGATGGAATCCTCACCAAAGGCACCGAGTACCACCTTCTTATTATGCTTACGCAAGTAACGGTAGATGGGGAACAGTCGCTCCGGTCGTACATCAAAGAAGATGGGATTAATGAGTTGGACGATATCGTAGCCACGGAGTTTGGGCAAAGTTGCCCAGACGTGCAACAGGTACCGGATACCTTCGAGGTGGGAGGATGAGCGTCTTACCAACGAGATATCGCGGGGGTAGTCGCGCCATCCATTACCGTTGGACACCACCGTTACCTCATGTCCCCGTTCCTTCAGTCCTTTACCCAATGTGGCATGCAGACCGCTGTAGTCGTTGAGCAGCAGGATTCTCATTTTTCTTTCCATAACAAGGGTAGGGTATGCATAAGGATCTTCCGTCCCGTCTTACTATTGGTCATCTTGCGGAACCACTTATATTTCTGTGTATAGTCACGGTCGGGCAGGGGGAACATCCCGCATTTCTGCAGTCGGGTTAGTCGTTCTTCCAACTGCTGCTCACTATGGGTAAGCATGATGATGTTATAAATATAGTCCATGGTCAGCTGGGCCACACGACGCTGCAAAGCGATCCTCTCTGATGAAGCAAGGGTGTTGGCAAGGTGATCCAGCTGCATGATAACATATTCTGCATCGTCCAGACGCTTCTCCTGCCATTTCGTGTCATCATTGTGAACGATGGAGTTCTCCCGTATCCTATAATAATAGGCGTAGGTATCTGTACTGTAGATGGTGTCGGCACGAAGGATCAGTAATGGTGTGAACTCCTCATCTTCATGCAGCAGTTGGGGCGTGAAACGCAGTTCACCTAAGGTTTTTCTGGTGAAGATGTAACCGCAAGCCGATGCCCGCAGGTTGTTGTGATGCATGAATTCCGTTCCGCTAACGGGTCCTTCAAAGAGATAAGGCGTATCAACATTGGTTCCTTCGTGAGTGAAATTGAAGATCACCATGTCGGGTTCCTTCTTCCGGATCACGTCTAGACAATGCTCATAGCCGCCCGTGATCAGACAGTCGTCGGCATCCACAAACTGTATGTACTTTCCCCTGCTGATATTCACTCCCACGTTGCGGGCAATACTCAGTCCTTGGTTATGCTGCCGCAGGTAGATAATCTCGTCGCGGTAATCGATAATCTCGTTCAACGGAGTGATATCCGAGCCGTCATCAATCAGAATAATCTCCCGCTCTTCCGGCTGAAGCGACAGTTGCATGATGCTCTCGATGCACTCGTGGAGCATGTCAACGGGCAGATTATAATAGGTAATGATGAAACTTACCAATGGCGTTTGATTCATCGATGTAATCTGATGGGGTTTGACAGATGACTCGTTCATGTTGCAAAGTTACGAATAAACGAGTAAAATGCAAAAGGAAAGTTACTTTTCTTTTGTATTTTCGAGTGAAAGTAACTTCAGTGAAGCCAAAGATAGATAAAAATGCTATGACTGCAAAGGAAAACCGTATATTTCTTGTTTCTTTCTTGATCGGTTCGTATAATAAAACACCAAATGATTCGTTTTATTGTATGAGCATGGAGAATAATACCAAGAGCAGTTATCATCATATCCTGAAATATGCCAGTCTGTTCGGCAGTATTCAGGCACTGAACATATTCATTGGAATGGTGCGTAACAAGTTGATCGCACTGATTCTTGGTCCGGGTGGCATCGGGTTGATGTCGCTCTTTAACAGTGCCATCGCCTTACTGTCGAATGCAACGAATCTCGGTATTGCCACCAGCTCGGTCAAGACCCTCTCGGAACTGTATGAGAAAGGGGATGAGGAGGTGACAAGACGACATGTCCATGTGATTCGCATGTGGGCTTTCGTGACGGGCATACTCGGTTTTCTCGTATGTGCTTTGGCGGGTCCGTTCCTCAATAACTTCTCCTTTACTTGGGGTAACCATGTGAAGCATTTCGTGTTGTTGGCACCTACTGTCGGCATGTTAGCTATCACTGGTGGAGAGACAGCTATCTTAAAGTCAGCCAGACGGTTAAGAAACCTGGCTAAGGTATCTGTTTGGAATGTATTCTTGGCATTGATCCTTACCACACCCATCATTTATTTCTATGGACAGAAGGGTATCATCCCCACCATTACGCTGATAACTTTCACGCAGATGCTACTCACCATGCGCTATTCGTATCGGGTGTTTCCCTTGTCTTTTAAGTTCGACAAGGACCTTTTACAGGAAGGCGTGCCCATGATCCGACTGGGAATAGCTTTCGTGGTGGCGGGTGTGTTCGCTAGTGGGGCCGACTTCCTGATTCGTGCTTCCCTGAACAATATTGCTTCCCTGAACATGCTCGGTTTGTACAATGCCGGCTTTATGATGTCAGTGACCTATGCAGGAATGGTGTTTGTTTCCATGGAAACCGATTATTATCCCCGTCTGTCGGCCATTGGTCATGATGTACAGCAGATGAGCATTACGGTGAATCATCAGGTGGAAGTATCGTTGTTGATGATCTCCCCACTGTTGGTTGCTTTCAGTATCGGTGCACCGATTATCGTTGAACTGTTGTATAGTCGTGAGTTCCTGGATGTTGTACCGATGATACAGATCACCGTTCTGGCAATGTACCTGCGAGCCATGAAACTTCCTGTGGCCTATCTTACCTTGGCCAAGGGCGACTCCTGGTCGTACCTCTTCCTCGAGGCCTACAGTGCTGTGGTGATGGTGATTGCCGTGGTGGGTGGTTACAAGCTGTTCGGACTGACGGGAACGGGTGCGGGCTTGTTACTGACAGGATTGATTGACATCATTGTGGTCAATCTCTTTGCGCGGTTCAAATACCATTATCAGGTCTCATCAACGGTGTTCCGCTTCGCCAAGTACCAGTTGCCGATAGCCTTGGCGGTCTATGCCATTACCTGTTTCCTTGACGGCTGGCTGTATTGGGTATCCGGAATCGTCATGGGATTGCTGAGTCTTTGGATCTCTTTCCGTTTGTTCCGACAGGCCAGCTGACGAATGATTCTCTAATAATTCTTAATATTCACGTGTTTTTCTTTTTTCTTTTGTTTCTTTTTGTATCTTTGTGGCTAAAAGTGAGGAGTTGAGAATGACACTGATTATTGTAGCTATATTACTCATGGGTTATGTGCTGATTGCTACCAGCAGCATGACGAAGATCAACAAAGCGGCTTCCGCCATCTTTGCAGGAACGGTGGGGTGGGTGCTTTATATCTGCTATGGCTCAGACTTCGTGATGAGTCAGCATCCCAGTGAGTATATTGATTTCCTCGGCGGTGCCAGTCCTACAAGCGTTGCTGTCAAGGAATACATCTCTCAGAACGTCTTTTTGAAGTATGTGGGACGCGGTGCGGAGATTGTTTTGTTCCTCTTGGCTACCATGACTATTGTGGAGGTGCTGAACAATAACGGTTGTTTCGATTTCCTCAAGCAGATGCTCAGAACCCGTAAGAGTAAGAAACTGTTGTGGGTGATGACGATGATTACTTTTGTGATCTCTGCAAACCTCGATAACCTCACGGTTACCACGATGATGCTGGTGATGATGCATGAGATTGTGCCGAGTCGCAGACAGCGCATGATCTATGGTTCGGCTATTGTGATTGCAGCCAGTTGTGGCGGTGCACTGACGGTGATTGGTGATCCGATGGGACTGGTGCTCTGGACGAAGGGGGCGGTAACTGCTACGAACTTCTCTGCATCGTTGGCCATACCTTGTCTGATCTCTTGGTTGCTACCCACCTGGTGGCTGTCGAGAATGCTGCCTGAGCGGATCGATTCTCAGTGGACCTCCATGCCTTATCGTGGTGATGATACGAACCTGAAGGTATGGCAACGTCTGCTGATGTTGATTGTCGGCATTGGCGGTCTGTGGTTTATCCCTTCCTTCCGTGCTATCACGAAGCTCAGTCCGTTCCTTGGAGCCCTTTGTGTGTTGGCAGTGTTGTGGATTGTCAATGAGGTGGTGAACCGCAAACTGATGAATGTGGAGCAGATGATCCAGCGACGTACGCCGCGGGTCCTCCAATATGGTGTACTCCAACTGATGCTCTTTGTGATGGGTATCATCCTCGCTCTTGGGGTGGTACAGGAGACAGGCGCCATTGACTGGTTATCACGACAGTGCAGTCAGTATATCCATCACGTATGGGTGTTCGGTATTCTGTCAGGATGTATCAGTACATTGCTTGATACCTTTGCCACCTCCGTAAGCTTCTTCGCACTCTATCCATCGTTACCAGAAAACGATCTGTTCTATAAGATCGTGGCCTACAGTTCGTCGATGGGCGGTAGTGTGCTCCTGTTAGGAAGTGTAAGCGGACTGGCATTGATGAAGATGGAGCATGTCCATGTGGGATGGTATCTGAAGAATGTAGGATGGGTGGTAATCCTCTCCTGGCTTCTCGGCATCCTCGCCCTGTGTCTGCTGGGCTGATCATTGAAAACAAAACATTATATATATAATAGTTTATGGGAAAAATCAAGACGATAGGAGTGATGACCTCCGGTGGTGATGCTCCTGGAATGAATGCCGCCATTCGTGCGGTAACTCGTGCCGGCATCTACAACGGCTTTAAGATTAAGGGTATTTACCGTGGCTGGGACGGACTGATCAACAATGAAATCAAGGAGTTCTCAACGGAGAATGTGAGTGGTATCATCAATATGGGTGGTACAATCCTGAAGACAGCCCGTTCGAAGGAGTTCATGACCAAGGAAGGTCGCCAGAAAGCCTACGACAATATGGTAAAGAACGGAATCGATGCGCTGGTGATCATCGGTGGAAATGGTTCCCTTACCGGTGCCCGAGTCTTTGCAGATGAGTTTGATGTATGTTGCATCGGATTGCCGGGTACGATCGATAACGACCTCTACGGAACGGATTCCACCATTGGTTATGATACGACGATGAACACCATCATGGAGTGTGTCGACCGTATCCGTGACACGGCACAAAGTCATGAGCGTATATTCTTCATCGAGGTGATGGGACGCGATGCGGGCTTCCTTGCCCAGAATAGTGCCATTGCCAGCGGTGCCGAGGCAGCAATCATCCCCGAGGACTCTACCGATGTGGATCAGTTGGCACGTTTCATGGAACGCGGTATCCGTAAGTCAAAGAAAAGTTGTATCGTTATCGTGTCTGAAAGTCCTAAGTGCGGTGCCCTCTATTATGCCGACCGTGTACGGAAAGAGTTCCCCGACTATGATGTACGCGTTTCCATCCTCGGTCACCTACAGCGTGGCGGTCGTCCAACAGCGCACGACCGTATTCTTGCTGGTCGAACTGGAGTGGGAGCCATCGAGGCTATCATGCAGGGACAGCGGAACGTGATGATCGGTCTGCGCTACAATGAGGTGGTGTATGTGCCGTTCTCGGAGGCTATCCGCAGTGACAAGCCATTCGATAAGAAACTGATCAAGGTGCTCGATGAGTTGAGTATTTGATAGTTAATAGATAATAGATAATAGTTGACAGTTAAATAAGTATTAATACCTAAAACCAAGATTTATGAAGAAAAAGTTTATTTGCGCCGTTTGTGGATATATCTATGAAGGCGATGCTGCACCTGAGAAGTGCCCGATTTGTAAGGCTCCTGCTTCCAAGTTCTCTGAACTGAAGGAAGATGGTGATGTTACCTATGCTACCGTTCATCGTATCGGTGACGGCAAGCCCGAGGGTGTGAGCGAAGAGATGATCAATGACCTCCGTAACCATTTCAATGGTGAGTGCGGTGAGGTAGGTATGTATCTGGCTATGGCCCGTCAGGCTGATCGCGAAGGTTATCCTGAGATTGCAGAGGCTTTCAAGCGTTATGCTTTCGAGGAGGCCGACCATGCCAGTCGTTTTGCTGAGCTTTTGGGCGAATGTGTATGGGATACCAAGACCAATCTGGAGAAGCGTGCTGCTGCTGAGGCTGGTGCTTGCGAGGATAAGTTCCGCATTGCCAAGAACGCCAAGGCTGCCGGCTTTGATGCAATCCATGACACCGTACATGAGATGGCCAAGGATGAGGCTCGTCATGGTGCTGGCTTCGCAGGTTTGCTGAAGCGCTACTTTGGATAAGTAACATCGGTGTGTCAAAATAAGATTCAAGAAATGTAATGTTCCCAAGTTGGGAACAAAGTATTCCCAAGCTGGGAACAGATTATTCCCAAGGTGGGAACAAAGTGTTTCTAAGGCAAATACACTCTTTGAACCTTATTTTGGCACATCCATTTTTTACCTCTTGCCTCTTGTTCCTTGCCTTTTGCCTCTTGCTTCTTTTCTCTCACCTCTCACCTCTTGTTGATTATATAACTTTGCAATCAGGTCAGGACGACCGATGCGTTTGAGTTCCTGCTCGATCTGACGACGTTCTTCGCGTTTATACCAGAAGAAGAACATCCGTTGAGCAAGTTTCTCACGGGGTGTTTTGGCCGAGAAGACTGGTTCCAAAGTGTAGGGATCATACCCTGAATACCACATCTCCGTGGCGATGGTCATGGGCGTTGGGGTGAAATCCTGTACCTGCTCAAGGTGGAAATCCAGTTGCTTGGTGATGACTGCCAGTTCGGCCATGTCCTCTTCCTTGCATCCTGGATGACTACTGATAAAATAAGGTATCAACTGCTGACGCATATTCTCCTCGCGGTTGATACGGTCGAAAATACGTTTGAACTGCTCGAACTGCTTGAACGAAGGCTTCCGCATCAGGAAAAGCACACCGTCGGAGGTATGTTCCGGCGCCACCTTCAGTCGTCCGCTCACATGTCTGCAAATCAGTTCGCGGGTATATTGCTTGGCAGCCTCATTACTCTTCTCATCCTTGCTATGGTGCAGAAGCAAGTCGTAACGCACACCACTACCAATGAAACTCTTCTTCACCTTCGGCAGGGCATCCACGGCATGGTAGATATCCAACAGGGCAGAGTGGTCGGTATTCAGGTTAGGACAAACCTGCGGATGTATACAGGAAGGACGCTTGCATTTCTCGCAAGCACGGAGGTTACGACCATGCATGCCGTACATATTGGCCGAAGGACCGCCGAGATCGCTGAGGTAGCCTTTGAAGTCATCCATCTCTGTTACCTGTCTTACCTCTTTTAATATACTCTCCTTACTGCGGCAGGTGATGAACTTACCCTGATGGGCGGAGATGGTACAGAAGGCACAACCGCCGAAACAGCCACGGTGGATGTTCACCGAGTGCTTGATCATCTCGTAGGCAGGGATGCGCTTCCCCTTGTACTTGGGATGCGGCAGACGGGTATAGGGGAGGTCGAAAGAAGCATCGAGCTCATCGGTGGTCATGGGCGGATTGGGCGGGTTGACTACAGCATACACCCCATCCACCTTCTGCAGGAGACGCTGGGCATGGTACTTGTTCGACTCCTCTTCAATATGACGGTAGTTCTCGGCCTCTGCCTTCTTGTTGCGCAGACACTCCTCATGGGAATGCAGCACGATATCTTCTTTTGTAATTCCTCCGGGGATATCTTTCTCTTTTGCCAGATAAACGGTTTGGGGGAGGTCATGTAACTGTTTGATATCCTCACCCTCAGCTAGTCGTTGGGCAATGGTTACCACCGTCTTCTCGCCCATGCCATAGCTGATGATATCAGCACCCGAGTCGCAAAGGATACACTTCCTGAGTTTGTCCTGCCAATAGTCGTAGTGGGTGAGTCGGCGCAAGGAAGCCTCGATGCCACCTAACACGATGGGCACGTCGGGATAGAGCTGACGAAGGATACGACTATAGACAATCGTAGGGTATTCCGGACGACAGTCATGCCTGCCGTCAGGACTATACGCATCTTCAGATCGGAGTCGTCTGTTGGCTGTATATTTGTTCACCATCGAGTCCATACAACCTGGAGAGATGCCGAAGAACAGACGCGGACGACCGAGTTTCTTGAAGTCACGGAAGTCACCATGCCAGTCGGGCTGGGGAATGATGGCCACCCGATAGCCGTGGGATTCGAGTACCCGACCGATGACGGCTGCGCCAAACGATGGATGATCCACATAGGCATCACCCGAGAACAGGATCACATCCACGTAATCCCATCCCCGCAGTTCCATCTCCTTCTTTGTGGTAGGGAGGAAATCGGTCAGGCGGTATTCTTTCATCCTTCTTCGTTAGGTGCTTTCTTCTCCTCCCACGAAACAAATAACTGAACCAGGTTGTTCAGTCCTAGGGCTTTCATGTTCTTGTGATAGATCACGTCGAGACAGAGATCCATCAGGTCACGATCCACCTCGGGCAATGACTCAAGAATAGACCGGCAGTTCAGTTTCAACTTGTCGAGAACAGCCTCGTCGATAATGCCGTTACTGTCGATCAGATTCTTCAGGAGCGCATATTTCCCGATGGTTTCCAGATGAGCATCCGTTACCTCGATGCTTCTTGTTCCAGATGCGTTAGCTTGTATTTTATACATGGTTTTTAATGTATGAGTTTACGGTATGAGGAAATTAACGATGGCTTTCATCACCGCCGCTCGTTTTCGTGGCGAGGTGATGCATTCGAAGGGGAAGCCGATGGTGAACGACTTATAGTCTTTCCCGTCGTATGCCACACAGGCAGAGGTGCCGTTGGGGTAGGTGAGTGCGCAGTAGGCGGGCTGTAAGGGGTTCAGCACATCGGTGGATGTGGCAGCATAATGCTCTTCGTTGAGCATGCGATAGATCGGCAGGGTGGTGCCCATACCGCTGATGATGGAATCATTACTGTTGCGGATGGCACCTCCATAACTCACCTTCAGGATGTTCCGCATGAAGGTGGAGTCGGCTTTTGAACGCATGTCACTACCCACATAGGCACCGCTTACCAACAAGGCACCACCGCTTCGGGTGAATCTTGTCAGGATGTCCTGAATGCGGGCAGGGAAGGTTTTGTACGACCCTAACGCGTTGGGATCCTTCTTCTCCAGTCCGTAGAGCATATCCACGAGATGGTATTTCATCAGGTCAACCTTCCCGCTTTCCACGGAACTGGCGCTACAACTGGTGACATTATATTGCAACAGACTGCGCATGGCTTCTGCATGGACAGTGGGGTAGTTGAACTCGTTACCTACCAGGAACTTTCCTTCCCATTCCTGACCGCTATAGCCAAGGGCTCCTGGTCCTTCAAGACCCGCCTGACTCTTGTCGTAACAGATCTGCTTACCGCACCATCCGGCCGTGACGCCATCACTTACACCAGGATCGATGTCGAAGTCGAACCCTTGCTCGTTGGTCGTATTACGAACAGCAGGAGGTGCCAGTCGGCGGAATCCGTTGACAATCATGATGGAACGGGTGGCTCCAGCATGGTGCAAGGCCGTGAGTGTTTCCGACGGGAAACTCTCACCACCTTTATTGATGGCCGAAACCTTGAAGTTATAGATAACACCTGGTTGGAGGTTCATCTTGAACGAACGCCCTTTGATGACCTGTCCGTTATCGAAACCTCCAGCTCCTTTGGAAGTATAGACGACATACGAACTTGGCTTGGCCGTTTTCTCCAGCGGGTCTTCCTGATCCTCCCAGCTCAGTGTTACCTCGTCTGAGCCTGTGAACTCCACCCGCAAATCCTGGGGTGGAAGAGGTGCTACCACATAATTCTTGTCATGTTTGTTGGCGAGGTACTGTAGGATCGACTTATATACACTGCGAGCCAATGTGAAACGGAAATTCGGATCCTGTGCCAGTCGCATATCGGGGAAGTTCTGATGTGACAAGGTTTCCAAAATAGCGGAAGGCACTTCCGGAAGTCGTGTCTCTGAATAGTTCGCATCACGAATATCACGAACGGGCCAGTCAAGACCGTATAGTTTGTTGAGATCGTTTTTCTGGTTGTTCAACAGTAATGAGGCAAAGATACGCGACTGATCACGACTGTCACCGTTGTTCAGCATACCATCGTGGAAATTGGTCGTATAGATTCCCAGTGAACCTGTCAGTGAGGCGAAGTCCTTGGCAAAGCCCGCATCACTATGAACGGCCAATGACAGTTCGATGGGCACATGCTTTCCTTCCAGATTGGGCATATAACGCGAGCCACCGCCAATCCAGTTGGTCATGAGCGACCGCACATTGATGTCATCGGCATAGTCATCCTGTCCGTTCTTACTGCTATATACTTCATACGGAGCACCCGCCCACTGGGCATAATAACGTGATCCCTCCAGAGCGCGGGGCTTTCCGCTGACGGAGCCGGCACGAGTGATATTACCCATACCACCGCCGAAGCGGACAGCATCGGCCGTGACGACACCTCGCTGGTCACTGAGATTGCTCACTACCACACTGTTCAGACGACTGCAACCGCGGTCGAACATAAAGGTTCCGAGATAAACCCAAGTGCTTCCGCCCATTCGTTGGTTTACGCTGAACACGGATGCCTGTCCTTGGTGATAGACCGTATATTGGACATTATCAACACTGTTCTCCAAGGTGGGATAACTTACATAGACAGCATAGTTACCCGACTCCTCAAATTGGGGCTGGTAAACGATCTCGCTGGGATTGGCATGGGTGGTCTTGGTCATTCGCGCCGTACCTGCAATGAAAGGATTCTCGCCGTCATGATAAGCGCCCTGATGCCAGGCAAAACCTTTCACCTCGGCATCCTTCCATTTGTTCTGTCTGTTCGTCTCCGTGTAATAAGGTGATGGGGAATGGTCGTTATCCACAATCAACTCGTTCCGCTGCCAGTCGCGTTCACGAGGAGTAAACACGTTGGCACCGGCTTTCTCCAGCATCGGAATGAGATAGGGAACAACGATGGTCTGCGTGAACAGATCCTCGGTAGTTCCGAATAGGGCAGGGCGCTGCCATTTCCAGGTACCTTTGGGGATATCATAATAGTAACCATGACTGGCCCAGAGGGAAAGATGTCGGTCTTGTAATCCTTGGGTGATGTCGAAAGGTCTTGACAGGTTCTTCACCCATGGCTCCTTCTCATACTGGACCTTCTTCTCTACTTCTTCTACTTTATCCGTCTTCCCTGTCTGAACAGGAACAGAACCAGACACAGGTTTGTTCTCATTCACAACCCGATGGGTTCCACAGCTCCATAACAGCAGACAGGTACATGCAAAAACAATCTTTTTCTTCATGTGTCTTAAATCTCACCAATAGTGAACAACTCCGGTTTCTTTCCCTTGCAGTCCTTGAAGTATAATTTAATTTCTTTCATCTCATTCTCGAAATCACCTGTAGGAACAATGCTACGCGTACAGCGTATCAGTTTTTTCTCGTAATCGAGTCCATACAGCAGGATAGGTATCTGCGCCTTGAGGGCAATATAATAGAAACCTTTCTTCCATTCGGGATTCAACGATCGAGTCCCTTCCGGCGTGATGCACAGATGGAACGTATTCTCTCGCATGGCGGTCTCAGCGAGATTGTCGGTCATACTCGACTTCTTCGAACGCCACACGGGAATGCCTCCGATGCGTCGGAACAGGTTTCCCAACGGCCATCGGAACCACTCTTTTTTCATCAGGAAGTTAATAGTGTAGCCCTCTGCCCGCATATAGAGCTGACCGAGCATGAAATCCCAGTTGCTGGTGTGTGGGGCAAGACAAATAATATATTTATCGGGGTGGGCAACAGTTATCTCCTTTGACCACCCCATACGTTTGTATAATAGCCAACGACAAAAACTCTGTATCATATCTGTTAATTCAAATTGCCAATCTGGTCGATAAACTCAGAGACATCCTTGTTGAAATCGTCTATCAGGATCTTGAAGTATTGCTTCTGCGTAATACCGGGTTCAGGATGCGAGATGCGTTTCACATAGTCACTTTGAATATGCAAGATAGATGAGAGGAGGGCTTCTACGTTGTCCTGATTCGGCTTCCCACTGTATAGAGAAGCGGCTACACACTCTGCGAATAGTTCACTACAGATGTAGTTAATGGTTTTCTTTAAATCTTTTTTGTTTGTCATCTTCAATCTTTCCTTTCATTTGCCTATTTGTTAACTTCATGTGACAAATATAGCAATTTTTCTATATACATGGTGCAAAGAACGATAAAAAATATCTTAAAAACTTGATTTTATTCAAAAACCTTTCCAAATCTCCAAGAAAAAGCGTATTTTTGCACCTGATTTTTAAGTAGTAAGGATATACAACAATAAATTTCAATAAACATTTTAACAGGAATATGGAAAAAAGTGCATTGCAGCTGGCAAGGGCTGCTTATCAGCCGAAATTGCCTAAGGCTCTTCAAGGTGCAGTAAAGGTAAAAGAAGGTGCTCCAACACAGAGCGTGGATAACCAGGAAGAAATCAAAGCTCTCTTCCCCAACACTTACGGAATGCCGCTCATCGAGTTCGAGCAGAGCGACGTTGCTAATACCGCAAAAATGAATGTCGGTGTCATCCTCAGTGGTGGACAGGCTCCTGGCGGACACAATGTGATTACAGGTCTTTTCGATACGATTAAGAAGTTGAATCCCGAGAACCGTCTCTTCGGCTTCATCCTCGGTCCTGGCGGTCTGGTTGACCATCAGTATCTGGAGATTACAGAGGACTTCATTGATGACTACCGTAATACAGGTGGTTTCGATATGATCGGTTCCGGTCGTACAAAGCTGGAGAAGGTTGATCAGTTTGAGAAAGGACTGGAGATTATTCGTGAACTTGACATCAAGGCTATCGTGATTATCGGTGGTGATGACTCTAATACCAATGCTTGTGTGCTCGCTGAGTACTATGCAGCCAAGAAGTATGGCGTTCAGGTGATCGGTTGTCCGAAGACCATCGATGGTGACCTGAAGAACGACCAGATCGAGACTTCATTCGGTTTCGATACTGCTTGTAAGACTTACTCAGAGCTGATCGGTAATATCGAGCGCGACTGTAATTCTGCACGTAAGTACTGGCACTTCATCAAGGTGATGGGACGTTCTGCTTCTCATATCGCCCTGGAATGTGCTTTACAGTGTCAGCCGAACATCTGTCTGATTTCTGAGGAGGTTGAGGCTAAGGGTATGAGTCTTGACGATATTGTAGAATATATCGCTAACGCTGTTGCTAAGCGTGCTGCTGACGGTAATAACTTCGGTACTGTGATTATTCCAGAAGGTGTCATCGAGTTCATTCCAGCCATTAAGAAACTGATTGCTCAGTTGAACGACGTGCTGGCTTTGCCAGAGGCTAAGGAGATTAGTCGTGACGAGCAGGTTGACTTTGCTAAGAGTCACCTCACCGAGGAGAACCTGAAGGTGTTCAACAGTCTGCCTGTAGGTGTTGCCCGTCAGCTGGCCCTCGACCGTGATCCTCATGGAAACGTACAGGTTTCGCTGATTGAGACTGAGAAACTGCTCTCCACAATGGTAGCCCAGAAGCTTGAGAAGATGAAGAAGGATGGTACATATGTTGGTAAGTTCGGTACTCAGCACCACTTCTTCGGCTATGAAGGACGTTGTGCCGCTCCTTCTAACTTCGATGCTGACTACTGCTATGCACTCGGAACAAGTGCTGCTCAGCTGATTGCCAATGGTAAGACAGGCTACATGGCTATCGTGAAGAATACAACAGCCAAGACAGATGAGTGGAAAGCCGGTGGTGTGCCCATCACCATGATGATGAACATGGAGAAGCGTGCTGGTGAGATGAAGCCCGTTATCCGCAAGGCTCTCGTAGAGCTTGACGGTGCTCCCTTCAAGGAGTTTGCCGCTCATCGTGACGAGTGGGCTCGCAAGACTGCTTACATCTATCCTGGACCGATCCAGTATTGGGGACCGTCTGAGGTTTGCGACCAGCCTACCATGACATTGGCACTGGAACAGAGCAAATAATATGCTGAGGGTGTGTCGCTGACACACCCTCTTTTCTCTCTTTTCTTAACTTCGTTGACTTTTGTCACGACTCGGCCAATCATGCGAGCATATTGGCTCTCGCTGCTTCAAAAGTTCCTACTTCTAACCTCTAACCTCTCACTCCTAAATCCATGTCTCCCCAGAAAAAAAAATCTTCTCGCCGCTCTCATAAGAAGAGTCGCTGGAGCCGCTATCCCAAATGGGCATGGTGGACGGGAGGTCTATTGGCAGCAGGATTGTACGTTTGGTTGTTTTATTATTTCTTTGTAGGTCCTTATGGCTTCCGTTGGAGAGCCGTTTATGGGGATGCAAAGAATCCAAACGGTTATGAGATCAGGGGTATTGATATCAGTCATTATCAGGGTAAGATTGACTGGGAACAACTGCGGAATGCGATGATCGAAAAGTGCCCGATCCGTTTTGTGGTGATCAAGGCAACAGAGGGTTCCACGCAATTAGATAAACACTTTAACGAAAATTTCCGTAACGCACAGGAATACGGGTTTATACGTGGTGCTTATCACTTCTGGAGTAACAAGTCATCTGCCCGCGACCAAGCTTATTTCTTCCTCAAGAAAGTGCATTTGCAACGCGGTGATTTGCCCCCCGTATTGGATGTGGAGCACAAGCCGAAGGATATGTCAACAGAGGACTTCCAACGGGAGATTCTTACATGGTTGCACATAGTGGAAGACAAGTACCATGTGAAACCGATTATCTATACTTATTACAAATTCAAGATGAATTATCTGGGTACGCCGGTATTCGATGACTATCCCTATTGGATAGCACATTATTATGTGGATAAGGTGGAATACAGCGGACCATGGAAGTTCTGGCAGCATACCGATGCAGGACGACTTCCAGGTATCAAGGGCTATGTGGATTTCGATATCTACAATGGTAGCTATTATGATCTAAAGCAGTTGTGTATCAATTAGAGGTGAGAAATTAGAGGTGAGAGGTGAGAGGTGAGACAAGGGGTTAGTCTATACGGAATTGGAGTATGCACCAATCGTTCTCACTGTTGGCACAGAGTAACGACATACCCAGTTCACCTGCTTTCTCTGCTAACACCATGGAGTCTTTTTCGTAGAAACCGCTGATAATCAGGAGTGAGCCATGAGTCATCACCTCCTTGAACCTTGGCATGTCAGCCAACAGAATGTTCCTGTTGATGTTCGCTAAAACCACATCAAACACACCAGATACATGTGACAGCACATGGGCATCTCCCAATAGCACTTCCAGGTTGTTTACATCATTCAGTTGGGCATTATGTTCTGTATTGCGGGTGCACCATTCGTCGATATCATAACTCACCACCTCTTGGGCACCACACTTGGAAGCAACGATGGAGAGGATACCAGTTCCGCATCCGCAGTCGAGAACACGCTTCCCTTCCAGTTCCATATCCAGTAGCGCGGATACCATCAGACGGGTTGTTTCGTGTGTTCCTGTGCCGAACGACTGCTTCGCATCAATCACAATGTCGTAGGGATACTCTTTCTCAACAGGTCTCGACAGGTTGTGAATCACACATTGGTCACCTATATATATAGGTTCGAAGCCCTCCTGTTCCCACGTGGCATTCCAGTTGGTTTCCTCCACCTCCTCCGTCTCGCAGGTAATCTGCAGGGAATCCATCGGGAAACCCTCCAAGCATTCATCCAGTGTTTCCTGATGGAAAATATCGGCAGGAACATATCCGTTCAGTCCTGTTTCTGTCTCCTCGAAAGATTCGTAACCTACCTGAGCAACAAGGGCTGCCAGGATATCTCGTGCAGCCTGCAAACGTTCTGAATAATCATCTCCATCACTGTTTGTGTCAGAAATATGGAACTTCGTAACGTAATATTTCATGGTCAGTGTTAAATTTGCTACAAAAGTATAAAAAAATAGGGAAAATCCTATCTTTGATTAGGGAAATTCCTTATATTTGCAGTAAAATATGTCGTATTTTTGCACTGAAATTAAAATATTTGTGAGCGATATGAAAAAATTAATCTTATCAGCACTCCTTTTCGGAGCCGTATCTTTGGGCGTAATGGCTCAGGATGATGTTTACTTCACCCCGAGTAAGAGCGTGAAGAAGTCAATGAGCTCTTACGAGGTGATCAATGATTCTCCCGCTCCTCTTAGCGGCAGCAACCGCGACGTGGACGAGTACAATCGTCGTGGTAAGTCAAGTAGCTATTTCAAGAAGATAGGTACTGACTCTCTGGGCAATGATATCATTGAATTCCATACGAGTGCAGAGGATATAACCGATACATTGGCTGTCTATCCAGGCACAAAGGTGGAATTTGAGTTGGATGATGACTATAAGTACAGTCGCCGACTGAGTCGTTTTGACGACTACTACTTGTTCTCACCTTGGCTCTATGGATACTATGGATTCGGTCCGTACTGGCGCTTCCGCTATTCCGGATTCTATCTGTATGATCCTTGGTATGATCCCTGGTACTATAGCTATTATGGCGGTTGGTACGATCCTTGGTACTATGGCTATGGCTGGTACGATCCCTGGTACTATGGCTATTATGGCTGGGGCTACCCCTATGGCCGTTGGGGATATGCATACTATGGCACTACATGGTACGTACCAGGCGGTATCCGTCATTATTCCGGCAACGGGGTAACCGGTACCAGCAACCATGGAACAGTTGGTCGTCCGGGTACTACTATCGCTAAGGGCGGTAACTATGGTGGCTATCGTGGCAATGGTCAGACAACCCGTGCCTACGATGCAACCCAGAACCGTAACAATAATCGTGGAACGGCAACGTCCAGCGGTCGCTTCGGTAATAACCGTACCTATAGTAATACGAACACCAATACCAACAATAACCGTACCTATACACCGACCACAACCAACAACAGCACCTACAGCAATAGCAGTAGTCGTAGCAGTGGCGGCGGTGGCGGCTTCAGCGGCGGCGGTGGCGGTGCAACCCGTAGCAGCGGCAGTTCTGGCGGCGGAGGCGGCGGTGGTCGTTTCGGTGGCAGACGCTAACACTAGAGTAACCCCTCCCGAACTCTCCATGAGGGGAGGGGTGATATCAAGAGTATTCATTTAATTAAATATATAGGAAAGGATTATGAAGAAATTATTTACAATAGCTGCACTTGCTTTGGCTGTAATTCCAATGGCAGCACAAGAAACGTATGAGAATGCCAACATCGCTACTGAGGATCTCAACGGAACCGCCCGTTATGTAGGTATGGGTGGTGCTATGGAGGCACTGGGCGCTGATATCTCAACCATCGGCACGAACCCTGCAGGTATCGGTCTGTTCCGTCACACAACAGCCAGCACCTCACTCAGCGTGAATGCGTTGCAGGATGAAGAGGACTTCGGTATCGGTAAGAAGACCAAGATGAGCTTCGACCAGATCGGCTTCGTGTATGCACACCGCTCAGGACAGAGTTCATTCCTGAACTTCGGGTTCAACTACCACAAGAGTCGTAACTTCAGCGATTTGACTTCAGTCAGTGATGTGCTCAATGGCGCGTCTCAGAACAAGCTCTCCTACGCCAAGGGATATGAGGGACTGTTCGATCTGAATTTCGATAACAACATCACTGGAACGTCAAACGCTTTCAGTCAGGTGGATTACCTCTATTATAATGGCTTCCTGAGTGATGAAGATGGAAACCTCTTCTTCAACGATGCCAACAGTTATCTGATGCGCAAGTCTTCCAAGGGTCATATCGGTGATTATAACTTCAACCTGAGCGGCAACATCAACGACCGTGTCTATCTGGGTTTGACATTAGGCATCAAGGATGTGAACTACAAGGGATATAGCGAGTACACCGAGCAGGTGCTGGATGACAATAACAGAGGTATCGGCTCTACCACACTGGCTGACGAGCGTCGTATCGATGGATCAGGCTTTGACATCAAGGCAGGTATCATCTTCCGTCCTGTTGAGACTTCTCCGTTCCGCATCGGTCTTTATGTGAATACACCGACATGGTACGAGCTGAAGACTTCTAACTATACGGAGTTGATCAATAACACCAACGTAGGTCTTTACAAGAGTTTCTCTAACGGCGAGGTTTATGAGTTTAAGCTCTATACTCCTTGGAAGTTCGGTGCTTCTCTGGGACATACGGTTGGCAACTGGTTGGCACTGGGTCTTACCTATGAGTATGCTGACTACAGCAGTCTCGACACTCGTGTCAATACCGGCGGTCACTACGACTGGTATTATGACAACTACTACGAGAGCAGCGAGAGTGATGACATCATGAACGCACATACAGAGTCAACCCTGAAGGGTGTACATACCCTGAAGGCCGGTGCTGAGTACATGCTCTACAATGGTCTTTCACTGCGGGTCGGCTACAACTATCTCTCTCCGATGTACAGCAAGGATGGCTTTAAGGACAGCTCACTCGACAGTCCTGGATCCTACTATGCATCCGCAACCGACTACGTCAACTGGAAGGGAACAACCCGTGTCACCTTCGGTCTGGGTTACCGCGTAGGACCGTTGAGTTTTGACTTCGCATACCAGTACAGTCAGAAGAACGGTGACTTCAGTCCGTTCATGAGCTACTGGGCTGCCGACGGCGAGAACATGTCAGACAATGTTTGCAACGCCGTGAAACTGAACAAGGAGCGCCATCAGGGCCTCTTCACCATCGGATATCATTTCTAAACGATTATACCGTGATACATCACAAAAGAACACTATTCATTAGCTGCATGCTTTTCTTAGCATGCAGCTATGTTTGTTCTCAGAACAAGCGTGAATTCCGCGGAGCATGGATACAGGCCGTGAACGGTCAGTGGCTCGGAGTAGGAACCCAGAAGATGCAGCAGACGCTGACATACCAGTTGGATGAACTGCTGAAAGATGGTGTGAATACCATCATCTTCCAGATACGCCCCGAGTGTGATGCGCTCTATCAGAGCAATATAGAGCCCTGGAGCCGTTTCCTCACAGGAAAGCAGGGCGTGGCTCCTTCTCCATATTGGGATCCGCTTCAGTGGATGATCACGGAGTGTCATAAACGAGGCATGGAACTGCATGCCTGGATCAATCCCTACAGGGCCAAGACCAAGACCACCCATGAGCTCGACAGTCGTCATGTGGCCATCAAACATCCGGAGTGGGTGTTTGAGTATGACGACCAGTATATCCTGAATCCTGCTATTCCGGAGTGTCGTGCTTTTATCTGTCATGTAGTGGGCGACATCGTGCGCCGCTATGATGTGGATGGTCTGCATATCGACGACTATTTTTATCCATATCCGGTGGCAGGACAGAAGATTCCTGACGACCGTGAGTTCCAGCGTTACAACAAAGGTTTTACGGATAGAGGTGACTGGCGTCGCGATAATGTCAATATGTTCATCCGACAGTTGAGTGATACCATCCATCAGAACAAGCCGTGGGTGAAGTTCGGCGTTTCGCCGTTCGGCATCTACCGCAACAAGAAGAACGATCCCAATGGCAGTAACACCAATGGCTTGCAGAACTACGACGACCTCTATGCGGATGT
Organism: Prevotella sp.; assembly: GCA_045114185.1. Classification (GTDB taxonomy): domain Bacteria; phylum Bacteroidota; class Bacteroidia; order Bacteroidales; family Bacteroidaceae; genus Prevotella. The sequence goes on from JBGUJY010000030.1 coordinate 55,896, forward strand.
CCTTCTCTGGGTGAACAAGGGATGGGTGGATTACAACGTCCCGCAGTTGTATTGGGAGATAGGACATAAGTCGGCTGACTACCAGGAATTGATCGGGTGGTGGAATAGGAATGCTTCCAACCGTCCGCTGTTCATCGGCGAGGATGTGGAACGCACGGTGAAGAATGCCGACCTCAGGAATCCCAACACCCATCAGCTGGCCGCAAAGGTTCAGCTGCGCTCACAGATGAAGAACGTGCAGGGGGCTGTCCTGTGGTATGCGAAGGCCGCTGTGGATAATATCGGTAACTACGGCACCTCTCTCCGCAGTACCTATTGGCGATATCCCGCACTGCAACCGCAGATGCCGTTCATCGACGGGAAGGCGCCCAAGAAGGTGCGTAAGCCCAAGGTGATCAGTACGCCTGAAGATGGTAATGTGCTCTTCTGGCGCGAGCCGAAGGGTAAGGGATGGAAGAACAAGGCTGTACGCTATGTGGTGTACCGCTTCAACAACGGTGAGCGCATCAATATCGATGATCCCTCACGTATCGTTGCCATCACCCCCAATACCTTCTACCGTCTGCCAGTCCGCAGTCAGCACTCCACCTATGTGATTACTGCCCTCGACCAATTGAGTAACGAGAGTAAGGTAAAGACGGTGAAGTACTAAGATGGCCAGATTGGGAATGATCATTTTCATGTTGTTGCCCCTCTTGGGCAATGTGTATGTGCTGTGGCATGTATGGCGCATCCTGCCGCTTCCCACCTGGGCGAAGGTCGTGGTGGTGACAGTGATGTTGTTTGCCTTCCTGTTATTGTTTGTCGGCTTCTCCCGTCATATACACCTGAGCATGCCCCTTGCCACGGTGGTCTATGAGATTGGTACCTCGTGGCTGTTTATCATTCTCTATTTGTTCATGACTTTCCTGCTTCTGGATATCGGGCGTTGTGTACACCTGGTACCTGCTACCTTTTTGAAGAACAGCTGGGCAGGAACGCTGACGGTAGCTGGTGCCATGCTTGTTATTTTCATCTATGGCAATATCCATTATCATCATAAGGTAAGACAACCGCTGACATTGACCACGGAGAAGACATTTGCTCGAAAGATGAAGGTGGTGATGCTGAGCGATTTGCATCTTGGCTATCATAACAGGAGAAGTGAGTTGGCCAAGTGGGTTGACAAGATCAATGAAGAGAAAGCTGATTTGATTCTGGTGGCTGGGGATATCATCGACAAGAACATGCAACCATTGGAAGAACAGGAGATGGAGAAGGAGTTCTTACGGTTGAACGCACCCGTTGTGGCCTGTTTAGGTAATCACGAGTATTATGGAGGTGAGTCGAATGCCTTATTGTTCTATCAAAAAGCGGATATCACCTTGTTGCGTGACAGTGTGATAACCGTGGGCGATTTGTGTATCATTGGCAGGGATGACCGTTCCCATCCTCGGAAAGCACTTGATGAGCTGTTGAACGGTGTTGACCGCACGAAATACCTGATCGTGCTCGATCATCAGCCGTTCCAGTTAGAGGAGGCTGAGCAGAACGAAATTGATTTCCAGTTAAGCGGACACACCCATCACGGTCAGGTATGGCCCATCTCCTGGATTACGGAACGAATCTATGAGTGTGCCTTCGGTGAATGGCAGCGAGGGAACACCCGCTATTACGTATCTAGCGGAATGGGTATCTGGGGCGGTAAGTTCAGGATCGGCACCCGTTCAGAGTATGTGGTGGCCGAGATTACACGCAGCAAGTAGTTGCTTGTCTGTTATTTCGTGTAGTCCTTTGGCGTGAACAGGTAGTCGTACAACTTCTTTCCTTTGTCCTTTGAGGAGAAATAGATATAGCGGAAGTTATAGTTTGCCTCCTTGTAACGCATCAGGGTAGGGGCGTTCATCACATCGCTGAGCAATGCCTTATAGACTTCTTTCTCAGCATCACCCGTCAGTAATGTGTCAGCATTCCCCCGCAAGGAATAGTAATAACAGATGGTCTTACTATCGCGTTCAAAGGTCATACTGTCGGAGATAACATTCATGTCAACAGGTGCAGGACAGTATTTCTCCGTGTATTCTTTACATTCGCGTTCCGTCCTTTCGTCCAGGTTCTCATGACAGGCACTGAGTCCTGTTCCCAAAATCATTGCCATCATCATGGCTCGCGCAATTCCCTTCATATCTAATATTTAATGTTTCATGTTTAATCTTTAATCTTTCTTTATTCCCAGCAGGTCCCGCCACGAGTTAAAGTCCTTCTTCATGATCAGACCCACACCCTGGGTAGTCAGACTGTTTCTGGTGAAATACCTATCATTCGTCTGGTTATACACCTTGATGGCCAGGTTACCACTGGGGAACAAGAGGTAGCGCACATCGAAGTCACCGATAAACGATGTCGTGGCATTGGCATTGTCGCGGTAACCGAACTGTCCGTTGATGAGGAGTCGGTTGTTCAGCAGTCGTCCACTGAGCAGACCCTCGTATTCGGCATTGTTCCATCCCTCATCACCCGTAGAGATATTGGCGCCGAAGTTCCAGTTGCTGGTGTTGACGAACGAGCTGAGCACCGAGTTGATCTGCTGACTGATCGTACCGCTGAGTAACGACTGCATAGCCAGACTGGTCTGACTCTGCGTGTTGTTCTCACCGGCATTATTGGTGTTCTGCGTATAGAAGCGACCGATACTGAGCAGGTAGATCACCTGCTGGTTCATCTCCTCCTCACCGTTGATGAGTGCTCGCACCATCTGCTTGGCATCCGTGTTCACCGTAGGCAGGTCGAGGTCGAAGTCCACTCGGGGTTCCTGCGGTGTTCCAGTGATGTTCATGATACAGTCAACACGGATGTTATTACTACTGAAGCTCTTACCGATCTGCAGGTCGGAAAGGGGAACACCATTCACGGTATAGAGCGCCTGCAGATTCAGGATGGCATCATAGGGATCACCGCCGAACACGATGGTGCTTCCCGGCTGGAACTGGAAGTCCTTCTTGATGATATTCTGGATGGTGAGCTTATAGACACCATGGTCTACATTATAGTTTCCGAACATATCGAACGCCCCCTTATTAAAATAGGAGGCATGGATAGAACCGTTGCCGTTCAGTGCGATATAGTCGCCACTGGCTTGATCCATCAGCACACGCAGGGTGAAGTCGGGCGTGGTATTGATCTGGAAGTTGATATGGATGTCGGAAGGAATATCAGGTAGTTTGATCTGTTCCCCTGTCACCACTTCCACCTTCTCCGACTCATTCTTGTCTCTCCAGGTGATGAACTCCTGTTTAGAGATGGCATCCGGACTGGCAGCGTTGTATTCGATAAACGAGTTACGCTCAGGTGTACCGCTGATCTCGAAGTCGATACGTCCACTTCTTCCCGTGATGGCGCAGTTTCCAGATGCAATGACAGTACCATAGAAAGTGTTGTCACCGTAGGTGGGGAAGTCGTAGCACAACAAGTGTTGCGCCTGTATATCCAGGTCGTAGGTGAGTCGTGTAAGATGCTTATGATGCAGTGCTCCGCTGAGGATACCGATATTTCCATATCTGTCGCGAATCGTATCGGCCTGGAAGATGATCTCGTCGGGGATCAGTCTGACGGTATCGTTCTGCATCACATAATGCGTGTTCAGTGTGGTGATGTCGAAGCCACCGTTGCCCACGATCATACCCGTGAGGTTGATCTCACTGAGGTCGCCCGCCAACCGAAGATCACCCGTACCCCTTGCCTCCACATTCGCCATGAAGCTCCCGCAGAACGACTCCAAGAACTCCAGTCGGGTATTCCTTGCCCCGATGGCAAGATCAATCTCATGTCGAGCAGGTGATACGAATCCCTTGACGAGCGTCTGTGCCTGATCCTCGTCATCAACATGGGCGTTGATATCTATCTGCTTATCCTCCTGATTCCAGTTTACGGCTGCGAAGAGCGTTCCCATCCTTCCTTCCTGGAAGCGGAACTCGCCTACAGATAGGTTGGCGTTGGCTTGAGGATGATGGAAGGCCGACTTCACACAAGCCTTTCCAGATGCCTTGCCGCTGAATCTCACAGAGTGGAAGTTCACGAGGTCCAGGATATAGCTCACGTCCACATCCTGCAGGTCGGCCACAAGCGAGTCGGCCGCGGATTCCGTGCCCTTACCAGTGATGATGATATGCTGATCGTTATGCTCGATGGCGAAGTAGTCAACAAGCAGGTTCTTCTCGCTATAGATAATGTCAGAAGGTTGCACGTGCCATATAGAGTCGTTCACCAGCACTTCTGAAGGATGGATACGCATGTGTGCCGCTGCCTTTCCCTGATCGGTCTTAAAGAACTCTGTGGTACTGTTGAACGTTCCCTTGATGGGATGAGGCTGGTTGTTGTTCCAGTTCAGACTGGTAATCAGCTCGTTATTGGCAGCATTGGCATTGAGGTTGATGTCGAGTCGATGACCATTATCCATCAGTTTGCGCAGATGACTGCTCATGAGGAGTTCATCTACATCCGAGGTGTGGAGACTCACGATACCATCTTCATAGCTCCCGCCGTCGTAGGTGAAAGACGGTAACCTCAACGTCATATCCATCTTCTTGGCATGGTCGTTCATGGTTCCCTCCACATGCATCGGCTGATTCAGTACAACAGGGATGTGGAGGAAGGTGTTCAGCCAGTCAGACCGTGTGATATCGGCGTTGATGGTGAAGTTATTATGACGCACATTGTTTGTCTTGGGCAATCCGGGCAGGGTAGGGAGCTTCGAACCGATGAAGTTGATGATGCTCTGTGGTAGCGAAGCATAGTCGTACTGTCCTTGGATATTGATGTCACCAAAGTCACTCTGCATATTCAGATACCGCACGTCCCCATCGTTGGCCGCCAGTAAATGAAGGTCGTTTAAGGAGTAGTTCTCCTCCGAGGAGGTCATGGAGAAATGACTGATATCGAGCGTACCGTTCATGTTATTGATCGAGTTGCCGGTGAAGTCGGCATCGATATCCGCATCGAAGGTGGCATCCTTGAACTGGTTCGACAGATGCAGGGCCTGCGGATTGAAGTGACGTACCGTTCCAGTGAGGTTCGTTTTCGACTGCTTACCGTCCAAAACGATCATACCTGTTACATCAATATCGCCATTGGGATCTGTTAACGTCAGCTGACCAATAAAGGTATTCTTCTGATAATCACCGTCAATGGATAAGTCGTTGTAAATGTAGTTATTATACTGGAACTTCTGAACATTTCCTTTGAGGGCAATTTGTTGGTTGTTTCCACCGCCCAATGTACCGTTGATGTCGAGGTTGGCAGAGATGTTTCCGAACCGATCATCATCAAGAACACGACGCAAGTTGAAGTCGTTGGTCACGATATTTGCATGCACCTGCTGGTGCTGTTTGGCGAGTTGTAGCTTCGCATTTCCCGCATCCGAGAGGAGGGAGCCGTTCAGTGCCACCTCGTCTGTACCCGTACCATGCGCCTCTCCTTGGAAGTCCACATCACCCAAACGGACAATCTCCGCAGGGATATTCATGTTCTTCCCCTGCAGGTTCTTGGAGAGCACATCGATGGTATGACCGCTGAGTCGCAGGTTGTCCACCTTTGTAAACCATCGGGGCGTGCTGTTCATATGACTCACACTACCGCTCACCTTCAAGTCGATATCATCTTGATCGCCATGGAGTTGCATACGGTTTACCTGTAACAAGGCGTTGTTGCCCGAACCGGAGACAGTAAGCTCCATGGGGTTGGTAAACGACTGCAGCATCGGCTCAAAACAGGCAATGTCCCTGGGCGTGATCGTTGAACGCGGTACCTGGAATGCGTACTGCAGTGTACCGGGCTTCAAACGGTTGTCCTCCAGTTGGTAGGACGCCCCGATACTGTCAACCAATACACGACTGTTCGGAAGCTTGAGTGAGAAATCCTTCAGGAATGCCTGTTGCCTGTCAGCTTTCAAACGGAACGACAAATTCTGGATATCCAATCCCGACGCCTCCTTGAGCGATATCTTCTTGACCGTAGCCTCCAGGTTATCATCCGTCAGCGTGGGTAACAGTATATGAGCACTGATGTCGTTGACATGCAAGTGGTTAGGGTTGAATTGACCATTCGTTGGCGGAAGGTCGTAACGGTCGTATTTGATACTTCCATGACGGATAATCAATGAGCCAATACTGATGTCGAGTGGTGTGTGCTGGGTGGTATCCTTTGATGCCAGCGAGTCAAGCGCAAACTGGTAGTTGGCAGGTGTGAATGCATCTTTCTTATAGAAACGTCCCTGCAAGCCGAACAGCTGCGCCGATGAGATGGAGATCTTTCCTTGGGGGATAGAGAGGAGACGCACCTTGGCTGACAGTCGTGAGGCATGGATCATGGTATCTCCTTGCTGGTCGTTAATGAGCACATCATCGATAATCAGGCGGTTCAGGATACCCACATTTACCTTTCCCACACGCACTTCCGTGCCCAGTTTGTTAGAGAGGAATCTGCTAGTTTGATGGCCTATATAACCCTGTACTGCTGGAATGTGCAGCAGTATAATCAGCAATAGGTACAAACCAGCCAAGGTCCATACTATGCCACTGATGATGTGTGTCAGTCGTTTCAATCTATATTTCGAACGCAAAAGTACATCAAAATATTCGCATTTTGGAATAATTCGTGGCTTTTTTGTGCAATATTTGCAAAAAATTCCTTAATTTTGCAGCATCTTTGTGTTGAGCAACCAATAATCTCATTTAAATAAATGCTATGGCAAGTGTAATTAAGCTATCAAAAGGCTTGGACATGAACCTGAAAGGCAAGGCTGCAAAGGAGAAAGCCACATTCGTACGGGGCAGTGAGCTGGCGCTTACACCCGATGCGTTTGTCGGTATGACTCCTAAGGTCGTTGTCAAGGAAGGTGATATGGTCAAAGCCGGGGATGCCCTGTTTGTCAACAAACAGTATCCCGATGTGAAGTTTGCCTCACCCGTCAGCGGACAGGTTACTGCCGTGATACGTGGTGAACGGCGTAAAGTGCTATGCGTGAAGGTGAAGGCTGATCAGGAACAGCAGTATGTGGATTTTGGCAAGAAGGATGTGTCACAGCTCGATGGCGCGGCTGTTAAGCAGGCGCTCCTGGAGGCAGGTCTCTTCGGCTATATCGACCAGCTGCCTTATGCTGTTTCCACCAACCCGGAAACCCAACCGAAAGCAATCTTCGTCAGTGCCCTTCGCGACAAGCCGTTGGCAGCCGACTTCGAATTCGAGCTGCAGGGTAATGAGGAGGATTTCCAAACTGGACTGACCGCGCTGTCTAAGATGGCCAAGACCTATCTGGGTATTGGCAGTGAGCAGACAGCTACCGCGTTGACTCAGGCTAAGGATGTGGAAGTGAACATCTTCGACGGTCCTTGTCCTGCTGGTAATGTGGGTGTGCAGGTGAATCATTTGGATCCCGTGAACAAAGGTGAGACGGTATGGACCGTTGATCCCAGTGCCGTGATCTTCTTCGGTCGTCTGTTCAACACAGGTAAGGTGGATCTGCGCCGCCTGATTGCCGTTGTGGGCAGCGAGGTGGAGCGTCCCGCATATGTGGAAGCACTGGTCGGCGACCGTGTTGGTGATCTGGTGGCAGGAAACCTGAAGGAAGGAAAGAACCTCCGTATCATCAATGGTAACGTACTGACAGGTAAGCCCTGTAGCACCGACGACTATGTAGGCGGTCATACCTCAGAGATCACTGTTATCCCCGAGGGTGATGATGCTGATGAGCTGCTGGGTTGGATCCTCCCGAGGTTCAAGCAGTTCTCTGTGAACCGCAGCTATTTCTCCTGGCTCTGTGGCAAGAAGAGCTACGCCCTTGATGCCCGCATCAAAGGTGGAGAGCGTCACATGATCATGAGTGGCGAGTATGATAAGGTATTGCCGATGGATATCTACGGCGAGTATCTCATCAAAGCCATCATCGCAGGAGATATCGATCGTCAGGAAGCGCTGGGTATCTATGAGGTAAGTCCTGAGGACTTCGCCCTGGCTGAGTTCGTTGACTCTTCTAAACTTGAGTTGCAGCGCATCGTGCGTGAAGGTCTGGATATTTTACGTAAAGAAAACGCATAACTATGTCAGCATTAAGAAATTATCTCAATAAGATTAAGCCGAACTTTGAGGAGGGTGGCAAGCTTCATGCCTTCCGTTCGGTGTTCGATGGCTTCGAAACGTTCCTTTACGTTCCTAATGACACGGCCAAGAGTGGAGTGAACATCCACGACGCCATTGATTCGAAGCGCATTATGAGTATGGTGGTTATCGCCCTGATGCCAGCCATGCTGTTTGGTATGTATAATATCGGCTACCAGAACTATCTCGCAGCAGGCACCCTCGCAAGTGCAGGCTTCTGGGAGATCTTCATCTATGGTTTCCTGGCCGTACTGCCTAAGATCCTTGTTTCCTACATCGTAGGTCTGGGCATCGAGTTCGCTTGGGCACAGTGGAAAGGTGAGGAGATCCAGGAAGGTTATCTGGTATCGGGTATCCTGATTCCGCTGATCATTCCTATCGGCTGTCCGCTGTGGATGCTGGCTCTGGCTTGCGCCTTCAGTGTGATCTTCTGCAAGGAGATCTTCGGTGGTACAGGTATGAACATCTTTAACCCCGCCATCGCAGCCCGTATGTTCCTGTTCTTCGCCTATCCGTCGAAGATGACAGGTGATCAGGTGTGGGTGGCAAAGGATACCATTTTCGGACTCGGTAACGCGCTGCCCGATGGATTCACAGCTGCTACGCCGCTGGGACAGATTGGTCAGGGTATTGCTCCCGATGCTTCTATCTGTGATATGATTTGTGGCTTCATCCCCGGTTCTATTGGTGAGACCTCAGTTATCGCCATTGCCATCGGTGCTATTATCCTTCTTTGGACAGGCATCGCTTCTTGGCGCACCATGCTGAGCGTGTTTGTCGGTGGTGCTGTGCTGGCACTCATCTTCGAGCAGACAGGTAGCTTTACTACTGGTTGCCAGACCGTACCTTGGTGGCACCACTTCGTGATGGGTGGCTTCGCCTTCGGTGCCGTATTTATGGCTACCGACCCTGTCACCTCTTGTCGTACGACATGTGGTCAGTACATCTACGGTTTCCTCATCGGTGCCATGGCTATTATCATCCGTGTGATGAATGCCGGCTATCCTGAGGGTATGATGCTTGCCATCTTCTTTGGTAATATGTTTGCTCCCACAATCGATCACTTTGTGGTGGCCCGTAACATTTCTAAACGAGCAAAGAGAGGAGGTACCAAATGAAACTGAATACAAATAGCAATTCGTACATCATTGTATATAGTGCGATACTCGTGGTCATCGTAGCCTTCCTGCTGGCTTTCATCTATCAGGCTCTGAAGCCCAGACAGGATGCTAATGTGGCCCTCGACATCAAGAAACAGATTCTCTATTCACTGAATATCCGCGGCTTGGACGGCTCTGAGGCTGAAGCCAAATATGCCGATGTGGTGAAAGCAGAGAAGGATGTTGAAGGCCAGAAGGTCTATGAGTGTGAAGTCGATGGAGAGAAGGTTCTCGTAGCTAGCCTTAAAGGTATGGGTCTTTGGGGTGGTATTAGCGGTTACATGGCCATTAAGGGCGATGGTACCGTCTATGGTGCATACTTCAACCATGAAAGTGAGACAGCCGGTCTTGGTGCTGAAATCAAGGACTCTCAGGCTTGGCAGGAGAAGTTCATCGGCAAGAAAATTTATGGTGATGATGGCAGTGTTGTTCTTTCTGTTGTGAAGAAAGTCGATGACCCCACAACACAGGTAGACTGTGTGACGGGTGCCACTTTGACCTCTAATGGCGTTGATGCTATGATCAAGGATTGCCTGAAGAATGTTTGTCAGAAGTTAAATATGTCATCATGCTGTGCAGAAGAGAAAGCAGATTCATGCTGCCAAAAGGCCATGGATTGCAACAAAGATTGCAAGGATTGCAAGGATGGCAAAGACTGCAAAGACTGCAAGGATGACAAGGACTGCTGTAAAGAAGGCAAGGACTGCTGTGAAACTAAAGCAAAGGAGGAGTAAACTATGGCATTATTCAGTAAACAAAATAAGGAGGTCTTTACGAATCCGTTGAACCTCGATCACCCTATCCTCGGACAGGTATTGGGTATTTGTTCGGCCTTGGCTGTGACTTCACAATTGAAGCCTGCCATCGTGATGGGATTGGCTGTGACGGTAATCACTGCTTTTGCGAATGTGATTATCTCTATCATCCGCAACACCATTCCTAACCGCATCCGTATTGTGGTTCAGCTGGTGGTTGTGGCTGCTCTTGTAACTATCGTATCTCAGATACTGAAGGCTTTCGCCTACGACGTCAGCGTTCAGCTCTCTGTATATGTAGGTCTGATCATCACCAACTGTATCCTGATGGGGCGCCTTGAGGCGTTTGCCATGCAGAACAAACCTTGGCCTTCGTTCCTCGATGGTGTGGGCAACGGTCTCGGCTACGCCATGATTCTGGTCATCGTGGGTGCTGTTCGTGAGTTGCTCGGACGTGGTACTCTTCTGGGCTTCCAGGTTATCCCTGATGCCTGCTACGACTTCGGCTATGTCAACAATGGTATGATGACGATGCCTGCAATGGCGCTCATACTCGTTGGCTGTGTAATTTGGGTACATCGTGCTTACTTCTACAAGGAAAAGAAATGAATATGGAACATATTATTAGTTTGTTATTCCGTTCGATTTTCGTCGACAATATGATCTTCGCTTTCTTCCTCGGCATGTGCTCATATCTGGCAGTGTCGAAGACGGTGAAGACATCTATGGGACTCGGACTGGCTGTGACCTTCGTGTTGACAGTTACCGTTCCCGTGAACTATCTGTTACAGACCAAGGTACTGGGTCCCGACTGTCTCGTTGAGGGAGTAGACCTGAGCTACCTTTCGTTTATCCTCTTTATCGCTGTCATTGCAGGTATGGTGCAGCTGGTGGAGATGACAGTCGAGAAATACTCGCCATCGCTCTACGCAGCCCTGGGTATCTTCCTGCCTCTGATTGCTGTAAACTGTGCCATCATGGGTGCTTCGCTCTTCATGCAGCAGCGCATCCTCATGGACCCCTCTAACTCTCAGGCCATCACCTCTATCCTCGATGCCGTTGTCTATGGCTTCGGCTCTGGTATCGGTTGGACGCTGGCCATCGTGGCTATGGGTGCCATCCGCGAGAAGATGCAGTACAGCGATGTCCCCAAGCCTCTTCAGGGCCTCGGCATCGTGTTTATCACTGTAGGTCTCATGGCTATGGCTATGATGTGTTTCTCTGGACTGAACATATAAAGGTAAAAAGGTAAAAAGTAAAAAGGTAAAAATATATGGCTCAGTTTATAGCATATAGTATAGGAGTATTCCTGTTGGTAATACTTTTATTGGTGATTATTCTGTTGGTGGCAAAGAAGTATCTGAGCCCCAGCGGCAATGTGAATATCGAGATCAATGGCGACCGTACCATCTCCGTAGCCCAGGGCAACAATCTGATGGCCACACTCAATCAGAACGGCATCTTCCTGCCTTCTGCCTGTGGTGGTAAAGCCTCTTGCGGACAGTGTAAGGTACAGGTTCTTGAGGGTGGGGGTGAGATTCTCGACTCTGAGAAACCTCATTTCACACGTAAGCAGATCAAAGACCATTGGCGTTTAGGTTGTCAGTGTAAAGTGAAGGGCGACCTGAAGATCCACGTCGACGAGAGCATCCTTGGCGTTAAGGAGTACGAGTGTACCGTTATCTCCAACAAGAACGTGGCTACGTTCATCAAGGAGTTCAAGGTACAGCTGCCTCCGGGCGAGCACATGGACTTCCTGCCTGGCTCTTACGCTCAGATCAAGATTCCTAAGTTCGACTGCATCGACTATGATAAGGACATCGACAAGAGCCTTATTGGCGACGAGTATCTGCCATCATGGGAGAAGTTCGGTCTGTTCCCACTTAAGTGTAAGAACCCCGAGGATACCATCCGTGCCTACTCAATGGCCAACTATCCTGCCGAGGGCGATGTCTTCATGCTTACCGTTCGTATCGCCACACCTCCGTTCAAGCCCGATCGCAGCGGCTTCATGGATGTGAACCCAGGTATCGCCTCATCTTATATCTTCTCGCTGAAACCAGGCGACAAGGTAATCATGAGCGGACCTTTCGGCGATTTCCACCCACATTTCGACTCGAAGAAGGAGATGATCTGGGTAGGTGGTGGTGCCGGCATGGCTCCTCTGCGCGCGCAAATCATGCACATGACGAAGACTCTGCACACCACAGATCGCGAGATGCACTACTTCTACGGTGCACGTGCCCTCAACGAGGTGTTCTATCTCGACGACTTCCTGGGCCTGGAGAAGGAGTATCCAAACTTCCACTTCCATCTGGCTCTCGACCGTCCGGATCCCGCAGCCGATGCTGCAGGCGTGAAGTATACCCCGGGCTTCGTTCATCAGGTGATGCTCAACACCTACCTGAAGGATCACGAGGCTCCAGAGGATGTAGAGTACTACATGTGCGGTCCTGGCCCGATGTCGGCTGCTGTAGTATCCATGCTCGACTCTCTCGGCGTAGATCCAGAGTCAATCATGTATGATAACTTCGGTGGCTGATGAAACAGACCAAGATAGTAGCTTCCATCAGCGACAGGCGTTGTGACACGGACTTTATCCGTTCGTTGTTCAACGCAGGCATGAACGTTGTTCGTATGAACACCGCTCATGCCTCTGAGGAAGGTATAAAGACGATAATAAGTAATGTCCGTGAGGTGAGCCGTCATATCGGCATCCTCATTGACACCAAGGGCCCAGAGGTACGCACCACAGGTTGTCCGGAGCCTATCGAGTATAAGACAGGCGATGTTGTAAAGATCTTCGGTCGTCCGGAGATGGACACCACCCACGACATCATCAATCTCTCTTACTCAAACTTCGCTGCCGACATCCACGAGGGCGACCATGTGCTCTTCGATGATGGAGCACTCGACATGCTCGTCATCGGCATCAATGGTCCTGCTGTCATCGCACAGGTGCAGAACGATGGTTTCCTTGGCTCTCATAAGAGTGTCAACGTGCCTGGCGTGCATATCGCCCTGCCTCCTCTTACGGAGAAGGACCGCAAGAACATCATGCTGGCCATCGATCAGGACATCGACTTCATAGCCCACAGCTTTGTGCGCTCGGCAGCCGATGTGAGAGCCGTACAGGCCATCCTCGATGCCTACAATAGCGATATCAAGATTATCTCGAAGATTGAGAATCAGGAGGGTGTCGACAATATCGATGAGATTATCGACGCCTCTTATGGTATCATGATTGCCCGAGGCGACCTGGGTATCGAGGTGCCCATCGAGCGCATTCCCGGCATCCAGCGTCAGATTATCCGTAAGTGTGTCGAGAAGAAGAAGCCTGTCATTGTGGCTACTCAGATGCTGCATTCGATGATTCAGAATCCCCGTCCCACACGTGCAGAGGTTACCGACATAGCCAATGCCATCTATTCGAGCACCGATGCCTTGATGCTCTCTGGTGAGACTGCCAGCGGCAAGTATCCTGTGGAGGCTGTCAAGACGATGTCGTCTATCGCTGAACAGGCAGAACGCGATCGTGCCAATAGTCATATCGACATCAAGTTGTCGGAGAATTGTGATATCCGTGAGTTTATGGCTCATTCTGCCATCGAGGCTACAGAACGTCTGGGTGTCAAGGGTATCATCACCGACTCTACCACAGGTACCACAGCCCGATCCCTGGCAGCTTTCCGAGGACCGCATCCTGTGCTGGCCATCTGTTATAACGACAAGCTCCAGCGACTGCTCAACCTGTCGTATGGTGTCATCCCTGTTTATCAGAAGGAGCATATCGGCAGCGAGAAGCTTTTCCTGGCAGCAGTGCGTATGCTTCGCCAGAAGGGATATGTGGAGCTCGACGATAAGATTGCGTATCTTAGTGGAAACATCGGAGCCGGAGGTGCTACGAAGTTTTTGGAGATAAACACCGTAAAGGAGGTCTTCGAACAGAATTACCAGTTCCATCTCCCCAACGTATAGAAACAGTAAGGTGGTTGTCAGTAATTGACAACCACCTTTTTTTGTTTAATAACCCAGACAGCTTGTTGCTCCGAGGGCCGTTAGAATTGCTGTTGCGATGCTCGCCACGAGCTGTACGATCCACTTGAGGGTTTCCTTCTTCGTCATGATAAGCCTCCTTTCGTTACGTTTATCATTTATCCTTTATCATTTATCATTTCAAAAGGTCAGTTTCCGGTCTCGAAACCGCCGCTACCAATGTTGCTGCCGTTCTTGGTGAATACCTTAGTGGCTGCCTCGCTGCTCTCACCGTTCTTGATGGCGATTGCCTTAACGGTAGTGGTATCAGTCAGGGTGATTGCCTCGCTATACAGAGTGCTCTCTGCATTAGGAGCTGTACCGTCTGTGGTGTAGCGAATCTCTGCGCCGTCAGGACCACTAATCGTCACCTCCGTACTCTCGTCGAATGGTGTTTCACCGCTGATTACCGGAGCCTCTACGCTTGCGGTCTCAGAGCCTGTCGAAGAGCCGTTGCCTGACCCCTGCTCTGAACCTGAGCCGTTCTCAGAGCCTGTGCCGTTCTGCTCATTCTGCTCCTCCTCATTG
>JBGUJY010000031.1:0-3562 GCA_045114185.1 Prevotella sp.
ATTTGACTTTCCATCATATTATTCAGCTTTTCCTCCAAATTCATTGTATAATACGTTCTCTGGCTTCCACTTGTCATTATATTGTGTTGTCAGATAAATCAATGTAATCTATAATAGTTTTTATTGTATCCTCATAATTAGTATCAATCAACATCACTTGCTCTCCATATTGGGCAAAGCCATTGATATAGTAATGATTTTCTTCTTTCAAAGATTCTGACGTGAAGTCCACGTCATACAGTCTGTTTTCAATGTCAGAAGCATGATTCTTAATATCATCGATATTAGCATTTATGAAACTATCAGTCATCGCAAGGCAGACAAACCGAATGGATTTCAGATACTGTTCTTCAAAATCTTTCCTCCAGTCAAAGGGAATATAACAACCTTCCACAATAAGGTTCTGCCGATTCTCAATCGCAGTCTTTATCATTTCACGCACAATCGGCCAAAGATAATCAGTCAATGCCTCGTCATCCTCTGGTGTAAGGTCGGTCTTTCCGCTACGAATCAATCCCATTTTAAAATGGTCGATGCTGACATACGGTATTCTATACTCTTCGAGCATCCGCTGTGCCAGAAGGGTCTTGCCTGTGAGTGATGCACCTGTTATCAGTATAATCATTCTCTTGTCTTTAGTTTTTCCTTGACCTTCTCCAAATCGCTACACGATAGTATTGGCATGAGGTTTTCTATCTCCTCAATGCTCTTATCCCACCATCGTAGCTTGAGCAAAATATCTATCAATTCATCGTCGAAACGTTTCCTGACTACTCGACAGGGATTTCCAACGGCAATAGCATACGGAGGTATGTCTTTAGCAACAACCGAATTGGTTCCGATGATGGCTCCGTCGCCGATATGTACTCCTGGCATAATCGTAACATTCTGACCAATCCAGACATCGTTGCCAACAATGGTATCGCCTTTTAGCGGAAGTTGTTTCTTCACAGGGGCAATAGCACTTCCCCAATCTCCGCCCATGATGTAGAACGGATAGGTTGTTATGCAGTCCATCCTATGATTGGCACCATTCATCACAAACTCCACACCTTTAGCAATAGCACAGAACTTCCCGATAATCAACTTGTCACCGATGAAGTCGTAGAAGTGTGTAACGTGTTTCTCAAACTGGTCTGAACCATCAACATCATCGTAATAGGTATAGTCGCCGATGATGATATGCGGGTTCTTCACCACGTTCTTGATGAAGCAGAGGCTTGGAATCTTCGGATTCGGAAAAGCCATGTTGGGGTTTGGTCTATTCATTATTGTCATAATTGTTTTGATGCTAAAGTCCAACCATTATCGCCGTGGTATATCATTTGATGGGTCATGCCACCGTCGATACAGATGTTCTCGCCTGTGATGAAACCAGCTTTGTCTGAACATAGATACAGTACCATATTTGCAATATCCAAGGGATTTCCGACACGTCCAGCTGGCTGCTGCACGGATAATTATTAGTTATATACTTTAGTTACTGCTACAAAGATAGTGTTTTTATCGCAAATATCGTTATACCATAGTAAAATAATTGTCATTTCGATTTGATTTAACAAATAAATATGTACCTTTGCATAAATAAGTTACATTTCTGCTTGGGGAAATGTGCATTCCGTTTTGTGAAAATAACTGATATCTATAACTTAAAACGAAAAGTATGAAAAGGTGTTTATTGTTGGCTATTCTGGTGATTGGGATGATTGCCAGGGCTCAGCAAAGTCATAGTGAGTATGAGATCAAGGTTGAGAGCAAACAGCCCTCAGGGATTATTGACGAGATGCTCTACGGGCAACTTTTCGAGCACATCTATTTCAGTGCCAACAACGGTGTTTGGCAGGAGCTCATACAGGAACGTTCATTCGAACCGGAGCAGTATCCTGGTATCCATCCACGTGACGGTTATTTTGATGGGTGGTTCATGGATGATGACATGGTACTCCACTCTCCTACCCGCTACGAACAGCCACTCAAGATTGACAGCATAGAAACCTGTGATTTTGATTTGACGATGGACATCAATTGGCGTTCATACAAGTTGGCCCGACGCAGTTGGAGCGGCGGACTCATGGACATTCGTTTCGCTTTCCGTAACAAAGCGGATGGAACACCTTATTTCGTTCGCATACATGACCCGTATTATGAGAGTCGTACTTTCACGCCAGCTCAGACTCAGTCACAGATTGACGCAGCCAATGAGGCAGCGGCACGCGCTGCACTTCAGCAACAGAACTCCACTGCCGATTTCTCGATCTGCACCATGGAAGTACGTGAATCGGCTGGTTTCGGTGGGCGACCTGGTCGTCGCATGAACATACTCACGCCACTGGTATCGGCTCCTGCCACCAAAGAGCAGGTAAACGAGGAACAGCAGTGGCACAAACTGCGCATAGAGAGTCGCGGTAGCAAGGTGACGGTGTTCTGGGACGGCAAGCAGGTGCTGACCTATGACGGGCTGGAGAAGGCCGACCGCAATTTCCTGACGTTCTGGGTGAACTATACCGAAGCCACGTATCGCAACATCCGTATGACATCGACCGATGGTAAAGTGCTCTTCGAGGGCACGCCAGGAGATGTGCAGATTCCTGCTGTGGCTCAGCAATGGACGGCCTTCGGCGAGGGTGGCAAGTACCGCCTTGTGAAGGACGATGCCGTTAACATGCGCTATTCGCAGGAGATTACGGCAGGCAAGACTGAGGCTGGCATCTTCCAAGGTTCGCTGGACTATGATGGCGAGAACTTTGTAGGCTCCATCTATGCCAAAGGTAAGGGAGAACTGATTGTCGGACTGCGCAGTACGAAAGGTAATATTATCGCCCGCCAGTCATTTAAGGTGAGCAAGGATTGGAAAAAATATGAATTCACGCTCGATCCCCAGATGGTCGAAGGTATCGATGGTCATTGCAGAATCTGCGTGGAGACCGTCCCGATACCCAGTTCCCTTGAAAAACTAGGCGTAGAGAACGCCAAGAGGATCACCAGGTTTAGTTGCGACTGCGACTTCGTCATCATGGTTAAGAACGGAACCGTTCAGGTTGATATGGTGACCATGAGCACTCAAACGGGTATTGATTTGGGTGGATTCCGCCCCGACATCCTGCAAGCTGTGAAGGAACTGCATCCCACATGTCTGCGTTGGCCAGGCGGTGGATACGTGGCCCAGTACGACTGGAAATGGGGCATCGGTCCGCAGGAGAATCGTGAGCGCTGGGCACACTGGATGTGGATGGATTATGACCAGAACTGCTTTGGTACTGATGAGTTCATTCGCTTCTGTCGTGAAGTCAATTCCGAACCGATCATCGTTGTGAGTGTTAAGTTCGAACGTCCAGCTGAAGAGTATGACAGTATCCTTCAGGATGCGGTGAACTGGTTGCGCTACTGCAATGCACCCGCCACTGACGAATGGGGTGCGAAGCGTGCAGCAAACGGTCATCCGGAACCGTACAATGTGAAATATTGGGAGATAGACAATGAGATGTGGGAGATGGGTATCGAGCGCTATGAGAAGTGCGTGCGTGACTTCAGTACTGCGATGCGCAAGATAGATCCGACCATC
>JBGUJY010000032.1:0-3855 GCA_045114185.1 Prevotella sp.
TCGTACTGATGCACCCGACTGGAACAACGCCTTCATCAACTTTGACTATAAGGATTTGTTCAAAGCTCCTAACTGTCAGGTTACTGAGCTATGGTACGACAATTTCTCAAAATACCGCTTGGCCTTCAACGGTGATACGGGCAATTTGAGTGTGAGTACCACTTTATCAGAGAATGGAGCCGATGTCATCGTGAAGGTGGTGAATCCCACTGAAGAGTCTGCCACACTTCGTATCAAAGGTGACTGGACTGACGTGAAAGGAACAGCCTTCGAGTATTACGCTCCAGGTTCGTTGACGGTAGCCAATAGCATGGAGAACAAGAATGCCGTAGCTCTCCAAAAAGCAACAGCTAAGGCCGATGGTAATGATGTCGTGCTCTCCGTCCCTGCCCTTTCCGCTGGCGTGTTGAGAATTTCCCAATAACCATCATTTTTCACACAGGTAACTGATAATTAGAAAGAATCCGCTTCTGTAGTTAGTACTACGAAGCGGATTCTCATGATCTATTCTTTCATTTTCTTACTTTTTCCTCATCTCGTGGAACCTTAAGCCCAAGCCCGAGAAAGCGATTGAGGAAAGTAAGGTCTGGACACTGAGCTTGGTCAGCTCTGTGATATCCTTCAGTGTTACGATACCAGCAACCGATACTGAGAGTGCGATGGCAATGACTGTCAGGATAACCAGAAGTCTGTACGAAACGTTGATTCTCCCCTTTTGGTGCAATAAGCCTAATATCAGTATGACGGATGCCAGGAGGAATGCCACGCCATTCATGCCTTTCAGCAGAGCAAGCCAGCCAATATCTATACTGTCTATCACATTCATAACCGAACCAACCACAAAGAAGCAGGCAGCAAGTCCAAAAAGGGAATACCCTACGATGGAGGACCATTTTCCACCAAGCTTGCGAGGCTTGCCTGTTACAGGATCGATGGCCTGACCGTTATACTTGAACTTGATCACC
Organism: Prevotella sp.; assembly: GCA_045114185.1. GTDB lineage: Bacteria > Bacteroidota > Bacteroidia > Bacteroidales > Bacteroidaceae > Prevotella. The sequence goes on from JBGUJY010000032.1 coordinate 966, forward strand.
AGCCAGCGGAAAAGAACCGGTAACAAAATCGTCAAGGTCAGGACAATAAATATGAACCACTCTGTTCTTCCTTTTCCATATAACATCAGCAAAACAAACGCTACCATGAAGACAAGTGCTCCGATGCTGCTCCACTTGATGTTCCTCGAGTAGTTTGACTCCTTCTCAACGAGGGTCCTCAGGTCGTAAGAGCCATAGTCCTCTTTCTTTGTACGCCTCAGAATCACGAATCTGAAAATCAGAGAAGCTATCCAATATACACCCAGTATGATAATACCCACCAGCGACAGGCGGCCATAAGCCCAAGCCCACCAAGCCATTGCAGGCACAAAGAGTAGATTACCCCAGATAATACCTTCCTTAAGATTCTTGCGGATATCTGAAAACTTACGCATCATTGCTTCGCGGAGCTGTTCATCTGACACAATCTCCTGACCATCCAACCTTTCGTCCATCAGGTTGTAAGCAGCCTTTAACTCATCCAACTCATGGAGTTCAAAAATGTTCTCGTTCATAACTTTAAGGATTAATGGTTTGACATTGATTTCAGTTGTTCCTTGATTCGGAACAGGCGGCTGGTGACTGCTGAAGTGGAGAGACCCACAATCGCAGCAATTTCATCATACTGCATACTCTCCAGCCAAAGAAGAATGATTGCACGGTCGAACATCTCAAGACGGTTAATTCTGTCGTAGAGCATCTTAATCTGCCGACCACTTTCATCAGAAACACTCATCACATCCTTATCGATCAGTAGCGGAACGGTTGGTACATTCCGTTTCTTGTCCCGATCAATGTTGCAGCAGGTATTTAGGCTGACACGCCAGATCCACGTCTTGGGACTGCTGTCGCCTCGGAACTTGGCAAAACCTTTCCAGAGATTGACCAACACTTCCTGGAACAGGTCTTCCACATCAGTAGGATTGTCTGAGAAAAAGTAACATACCGTGTAAATTGTCTTACGGTATTCTCGGACCATTTTTGTGAATTCTAATTCAATTTCATTCATCTTTTTGGGAGTTTGTTCAAACATTTAGTACCCAAAGTTTCAGATTCCTTTCGTGATTATATGTTAAAGGATGTTATTTCCGATTTCTTTATTTGCGAGAATGTGACCATCTTATTTCAAAATGATGATATCACTCCAACGCGTTGTGGGGTTCTTACTGCGGAAATCATGCTTGATGGCATTGGCAAAGACATCAGCCTTGACTTTTAGTCGACCCTTATCCTTTGCATCTATAATGGTATATTGTTGGGAACCAAGGACAACAGTCTCGGTACCGTTCACCTTATTTATACGATCAATAACAGCATCCAGGCGGCACATCTTCTGGAACTGTTCTGCATTCGTATCGAAAAGGTCATGCTGGATAGGACTGTCAGGACCAATACCCAAGACGATGACTCCTGCTTTCTTGTAGTGATAGCCTTGTCGGTAGAGTTGGGAGAGCACTTCATTGGCCTTTTTGACAATAGCGATGGTGCTACTGGTAGGCGTGATGAACTGCGCCTCTTGAAAGTTCCAATACTGGGGAAGATCTTTACGGAAAGGGTTGGTGTTGAGGAACACGCCGACGATGGAGGCAACGGATCCTTGCTGGCGCAACTTCTCAGCACATCGGACAGCGTAATTGGAAACGTGGGTGCGAAGCGTTTCAAGATCGGTAATCATACCATTGAATGAACGACTGGTAAGAATACTTTTCTTCTTGGCCATTTCCTCATTGGGGATACAGTCCTCCCCGTTCAGTTCCTTCCATGTGCGCAAGAGCACAACATTGTTGAACGTTGCACGAACCCACGATTCAGGATGCTGGGCGAAGTCATAGGCTGTTTTTATACCTAATGATTCAAGTCGTGCTGCATAGCGACGACCGATGCCCCACACCTCACCTATGGGAAAAAGTTTCAGGGCTTTCAGTCGTTTCTCGACTGTATCGACCATACAACAGTGGCGGTAACCTTGGTATTTCTTGGCAAAGTAACTGGCCATCTTCGCAAGGGTCTTGGTTGGAGCTAGACCAATGCTGACGGGCATACCCACACATTGCTTGATGCGCTTGTGGAGTTGTTCGCCCCAAGTCTTCAGATCCAGATGCTCCATACCGTCAAGATAGATGAAACACTCATCGATACTATACCGGAAATAGGCTGGCACCTCTTTGCGAATGATTTCCACCACGCGACGGGTCATTTCTCCGTATAACTCATAATTGCTGGAAAAGACGGCAATCTTGGAATCAGGAAATTGCTCTGCCATCTGATAATATGGCATACCCGCCTTGATACCTAATGCTTTGGCCTCATTCGACCGCGCCACTACACATCCGTCATTGTTCGAGAGAACAACAACAGGCTTGTCTTTCAGATCAGGTCGGAAGACACGCTCGCATGATACGTAGCAGTTATCGCAATCAATGATACCATACATCGTCAATACCTCCTCCAGTTCTTTATCGTCCATACGACCACACCCCACACTTCGAAATCATCATCTGCATGGATGCGAATGGGCTTGAATTCCTTGTTGGCAGGACGTAGCTCGATGTAACCGTCCTTTCGATGTTTCAAGTCAAGATACTTGATGGTAAACTCATTGTTGACATAGCCCACCACGATATCACCGTCATTGGGTTCAATAGAGCGGTCGATAACAGCAATATCACCGTCACATATACCTGCCTCTATCATGGAGTCTCCCTCCACCCTACCATAAAACGTCGCTTCCGGGTTACGAATCAGGTCGCGGTTAAAATCGAGACTATCGTGCAGGTAATCTTGCGCAGGAGAAGGGAAACCTGCCTTGATACTTGGAGCGAACTGAAGTTTCAGTTCCTTCTCAAAACCACCTTGTATGATTTGAATGTTCGACATATTATAGTTACAT
>JBGUJY010000033.1:0-3922 GCA_045114185.1 Prevotella sp.
AGTATGAATCAATACGAAACCGTTTTCATTTTGACTCCCGTTTTGTCTGATGAACAGATGAAGGAAACGGTCGCTAAATTCAAGAAAATACTCACCGATAAAGGTGCAGAGATTCTGAATGAAGAGACCTGGGGACTGAAGAAGATGGCTTATGCAATTGAGAAGAAGTCAACAGGTTTCTACTGCCTGCTTGAGTTCAAGGCTGAGCCATCGGTAATTAACTCACTCGAGACTGGATTCCGCCGCGATGAGAAGGTGATCCGTTTCATGACTGTAAAGCTTGACAAGTATGCTGCACAGTATGCTGAGAAGCGTCGTAACAAACTTGCTAAAAAAGAGGAGGCTTAATTATGGCAGAACAATCAGAAATCCGTTATCTCACAGCTCCTTCTATCGACACGAAGAAGAAGAAGTATTGCCGCTTCAAGAAGAGTGGTATCAAGTATATCGACTATAAGGATCCTGAGTTCCTCAAGAAGTTCCTCAACGAGCAGGGTAAGATTCTTCCCCGTCGTATCACTGGAACATCTTTGAAGTATCAGCGCCGTGTGGCTCAGGCTGTAAAGCGTGCTCGCCAGATCGCACTGCTTCCTTATGTAACTGACATGATGAAATAAAAAAGGAGGAGACACATTATGGAGATTATATTGAAGGAAGATATTATCGGCTTGGGATACAAGAACGATATCGTTAATGTGAAGAGCGGCTATGGCCGTAACTATTTGATTCCCCAGGGAAAAGGTGTCATCGCTAGCGAGAGCGCTAAGAAGGTGCTGGCAGAGAACCTGCGTCAGCAGGCTCATAAGCTCGCTGCTTTGAAGGCTGCTGCCGAGGATCGTGCTAAGGCTTTCGAGGGTGTGGCACTCGAGATTCCCGCAAAGGTTTCTGCAACAGGTGTTACCTATGGTAGCGTAGGTGCTGCTCAGGTGGCTGAGGCTCTGAAGGCTCTCGGCATTGAGGTTGATCGTAAGATCATCACCATGCGCGATGCCAAGAAGGTAGGCGACTACGAGGCTACCGTTCACTTCCACAAGGAGGTTGAGGTAATCGTTCCTGTAAAGGTGGTTGCTGAGAACGCTCCTGCTGTTGAGGAAGCTCCCGTTGTTGAGGAGGCTCCCGCAGTAGAAGAGACTGTTGAGGAAGTTATTGAAGAGGCTCCCATCGAAGAAGAGGAGGCTCCCGCTGCTGAGTAAGAACTTTGCGCTGTAAAGCACAATCGATAGAATCCCGGGCATGGCAACGTGTCCGGGATTTTTGTTTCTTTAACGTTCCTGCAAGCAAGATTTCTCGGGTTTCTGTATTATATAAGCAGAAAGAACCTGAAAACAATATGAATATGAAGAAGAATCTCTTTTTGTTGACAGCCGTGGTGCTGAGTAGTGCGATGGCGTCGTGTTCCTCATCAGAAGATATTATCGATTTTGGCGAGAGCAAGAAAGTGGTGAATATGATTGCTGATCCTGTGCCTATCCAGTTGACAGAAGAACAACGGGTGTTTGCCAATGATAACAACGGCTTTACGCTGAACTTCCTCAAGACGGTGAACGATGCGGATCAGAGTGGCAAGAGCTTCATCTACTCACCACTGAGCATTACTTATGTATTAGGTATGGTGAACGATGCAGCCACAGGACAGACTGAGCAGGAACTGGAGAAGACCTTAGGCTTCCATGAGGGAGGCATCCAAGCTGTGAACGACTACTGCAAAAAACTGATCGACGGTCTGCCAAAGGTGGATAATAAGGTGACGTTAGATATTGCGAATGCCATCTTCCTGAATAAGGAATATACGTTGAAGAAGCAGTTCCAAAAGGATATGCAGACCTATTATGATGCCAAGGCTGAGGCGCTCGACTTCTCATCACCCAAGACACTGAGTCATATCAACGACTGGTGTAATAAAAAGACCAACGGTATGATTCCCACTATCCTTGATGAAGTGAAATCAGATATGGTGTCGTATCTGCTCAATGCCATCTACTTCAAGGCTGATTGGTCTTCGAAGTTCGACAAGAAGAACACCAGGGAGGAATCGTTTACCACAGAGAAAGGCAATACCAAGTTACCTCTGATGCACCAGAATGTGCGTATCCGGTATGTCAACAACGGTTTGTTCTCTGCTGTTGAGATCCCCTATGGCAATAGTTATTGGAATATGACGGTATTGCTTCCTGAGGAAGGAAAAACCACTGATGATGTTATCAACGATATAGCGGCAAACAGTATTAACCATAGTGACTTCAGAGCTTACGAGGTTGACCTCAAGATCCCGCGCTTTGAGACAAGCTCAGACACAGACCATCTTGAGAAGGGACTTGTTGGATTGATGCGGAGTATGGGCATCCATCTGGCTTTCGATGAAAACTTTGCAGAGATTCCTAATATGTGTGAGGGTCGTTTCCTCTATATCGACATGATGCGACAGAAAGCCAAGATTAAGGTGAATGAGGAGGGTTCTGAAGCAGCTGCTGTAACTGTAGCTGGCATGGCTAATTGCACGTCTGCAGGTCCCATGGAGTATCCCAAGGCTACCTTCCATGCCAACCGTCCTTTCATCTATTGTATCACCGAAGCCTCCTCAGGCGTCATCCTCTTTGTTGGTAAGTTCACCGGAGCATAATTCCATTTCTTTTATTATTCCCACGTTGGGAATAAAATGTTCCCAACGTGGGAATGCTGAGAAAGTGGCCTAGTTAGAGGTCAAAAGTAGCCTACTTACACATCGTAAGTAGGCTACTTACTAATAGAAAGTGGCCTACTTATATCAGTTGTGAAATCATTTTTTTAGTTTTTTCTTTGGAAGTTATTTTTTTTTCATATCTTTGCGGTGTAAATCATCAAATACTATTAAGTTATGAAAAGGGTTGCAACAATTCTGTTAATACTCCTTGGTTGTCTGAATGCAAACGCGCAACTAGGGTATTGGAATAATACTGGTTTTTATGAACTGATTCCAGATGACTCTTTTACATATAAGTATGTTGAGGCAATGGACGACGAAAGCCAAAAAGCAATCGAAGACCTGTTAGCTGGCAAGAGTGAGACGGAAGACAAATCCATTATTAAGAGTGAAAAAGGCGGATGGTATGTGAAGAACGACTATCCTCTGCCTGGAGGTAATTATTATGAATCTGTTTTCTATAAAACAGATTCGGATGCAAATTACAACCAGAGTTACGTCATCCGTCCGGGAATCTCCTTGCGTCTTAAGAACACCATTCAGATAGACGGTCTGTTGGAGTACCTTGGCAGTAAGGTAACGTATGACAGCGAGCGTAGCCGAAAGCTTAACGGGGTGACGATACACTACTTAGCATGCCAGATGAAGACATCGGAGGAAATACTGAAGACATGTAAGGAAATCTATGATTTCGGATTCGAAAAGCTGAATTATCTCTCACCGGACAAGTTCTATCTTGAACCTATAGGAGACATCTATCTATTGAGAATTCTGACAGGTAACAATGAACTTGACGAACCCAACTTAATATACGAGATTAATTGGGAAGGTGTATGGCCAGGTGTTGTTGATGCTACGAATCTGGAATCGACTGACGAAGGTTTAGCCATTACCAATTCTCAGTTATGTGAGCATACCTGGGATGGAATAGCGACCATTACCTCTCGTTTCCCGCTTGTTCAAGGTCACGATTACATTGTTCGTATGATCATGAAGGTTCCTTCGGATGGTACTTATCATGTGGGGTTATGTAGCTGGGAATCAGGATCGTACTCTTCAAGTGAAGTTCCTGTTACAGCTAGTGATGAATTTCAGGTGATTGATGTCATGTGTGCTAATTATTTTCCAGAAGGAACAGAGGGAGAGGAATATCAAAATTGTATGGTAATGCTTGGCTGTGGTCAGGTAGTTGGAACCACCGTTGTCAAGAAGGTTCAGATCTACGAGGTAAATAATAGCAAT
>JBGUJY010000034.1:0-12011 GCA_045114185.1 Prevotella sp.
GCAATATTCAGTTTCATATCTTACTCGTTATTATTTGTTTGTTCCAATTCAAAAATGTTCAGCATCTTGAAGGTGGCCTTGATGGCCGCTTCGGTCTGGTCGGCATCCAGTCCTCGGGTGCGTATCATCTTCCCGTTGTTGTTCCAGGTGATGACTGTCTGCACCAACGCGTCCGTACGACCGCCCGGTGGGATGGTCACGGCATAGTTAGCCAAGATGGGGAATGTCCTGTCGAGGTACTTCTTATAGATGTAGCGCAACGACTTCACGAAAGCGTCATACTGACCGTCGCCCGTGGCAGACGCCTCATACTGCTTACCGTTGATCTCTACTTTGACATTAGCCCCCGGCTTCAATCCGTAGGCTGTGGACACCACATAGCTCACCAGCTTCACCCTGTCCTCAGGTGCATCATGTTTCAACACATCCGAAACGATATAGGGCAGGTCATCCTGCGTCACCAGTTCCTTCTTATCCCCGAGCTCCGTGATACGCATGGTCACCTTCTTCGTCTGCTCAGGCGTCAGTTCCAGTCCGAGTTCCTCCAGGTTCTTGGCGATGTTCGCCTTTCCGCTGTTCTTACCCAAGGCATACTCCCTCTTCCTACCGAACCGTTCCGGCTTCAGGAGGTTGTAATACAGTCCCGCCTTATGGTCACCATCAGCATGCACACCTGCCACCTGCGTGAACACATTCTCACCGATAACCGGCTGATTGGGCGCAATGGCAATACCGCTGTAGCCCTCCACCAGACGACTGATATCGTTCAGACGGTCCTCGTGGATATTCGTCTTGGCATGGAACTGATCCTTGAGGATCACCTGCACGCTCGACAAAGGAGCATTTCCGCACCGTTCACCCAGACCGTTCACCGTAACATGCAGTCCTTTGCATCCGCTCAGCACCGCTGCCAATGAGTTGCTCACTGCCAGGTCGTAGTCGTTATGCGCATGGAAATCGAAATGCGTGTTCGGATAGCGTTTCTGCATCTTCCGCATGTATTCAATCACCTGCAACGGATTCAGTACCCCGAGTGTATCAGGAAGCATGAAACGACGGATGGACGTATGTGTCAAGGCATCCAGCATGGCATAGACATATTCGGGCGATTCCTTCATGCCGTTACTCCAGTCCTCTAAGTACAGGTTCACACTCATCCCATATTTCTCCGCACAGGCAATGTTGTACTGGATGTCAGCCACATGCTCCTCCACCGTTTTCTGTAGCTGACCGCTGCAATGCTTTTCGCTACCTTTGGCCAGGAGGTTGATTACCTTACAGCCTGTGTCGGCAATCCACTCCACAGAGTCGCCTCCATCCACGAAGCCCAGCACCTCCACGGCATCCTGTTTCCCGATCTGACGGGCATAACGGCAGATCATCTTCACCGCATCCTTATCACCGTCGCTCACCTTTGCCGAAGCCACCTCAATACGATCCACGTTGATGTCGCGCAGCAACATACGGGCAATCATCAGTTTCTCGTGCGGCAGGAAGCTCACGCCAGAGGTCTGTTCTCCGTCGCGCAGCGTACAGTCCATGATCTCCACAAAGGGCTGGATGCGGTTATATGCGTTGATTTGTTCACTCGTTCCCATACTATTCCTTATTTTTCTTTTCCCAGCACTCGATCTTATCCTTGTTCTGTAACAGGTAGTCGATATCATCCAGTCCGTTTATCAGACAGTGTTTCTTGTAGCCGTTGATCTCGAAATGCTCCTGTCGTCCGGTCACCCTATTCGTCACCGTCTGGTCAGGCAGGTTCACTTCCACCTGCATCTTCGGATTTTCCTTGATGGTCTGGAACAGTTCTGCGAGGAAATCATCACTCACTTGCACGGGCAGTACGAAGTTGTTCAGTTCGTTGTTCTTGTGGATATCCGCAAAGAAGCTGCTGATCACCACACGGAATCCGTAGCCGGCAATGGCCCATGCCGCATGTTCGCGCGAGGAACCGCTACCGAAGTTCTTCCCTGCCACCAGGATGCAACCGCTATAGGTTGGATCGTTCAGCACGAAATCCTTCACCAGTTCTCCGTTCTTGTCATAACGCCAGTCGCGGAACAGGTTCTCGCCGAATCCCTTCTTATCCGTTGCCTTCAGGAAGCGAGCGGGTATGATCTGGTCAGTATCCACGTTCTCTAACGGAAGAGGAACGCATGTACTTATGATTGTATCAAATTTCTGTTTCATTTTGTCAATTACATCAATGTTCTAGGATCGGTGATTTTCCCTGTTACTGCGGCCGCGGCAGCTGTGAGCGGCGAGGCCAGGATGGTGCGAGCCCCAGGACCCTGTCGTCCTTCAAAGTTCCTGTTTCCTGTGGAAACACAATACTTCCCTGCCGGCACCTTGTCATCATTCATGGCCAGACAAGCAGAACAACCTGGCTGACGGATCTCGAAGCCAGCTTCTGCCAGCACACGGTCCAACTGCTCCTCGCGGATCTGACGGTCAACCGCCCACGATCCAGGCACAAGCCATGCTACCACATCCTCCGCCTTCTTCTTTCCCTTCACCAAAGAAGCAAAAGCACGGAAGTCCTCTATACGTCCATTGGTGCATGCCCCGAGAAAGACATAATCGATCTTCTTCCCCAATAGTTGTTCACCCGGCTGGAAACCCATATATTGGAGCGCCTTTTCGTAGCTCTCCCTCCCTTTGGAGGGGGCTGTGGGGAGGCTTTCCCTAATCCCTATTCCCATACCGGGATTCGTTCCGTATGTGATGCGCGGTTCGATATCTGCTGCATCAAACGACAGTTCCTTGTCGAACACAGCATCCTCCCCGCTCTTTAATGTGCGCCAATAAGCCACTGCCTTCTCCCACTCATCACCCTTCGGTGCATACGGTCTTCCTTTGATATAGTCGAAGGTAGTATCATCAGGAGCGATAAAGCCACCACGAGCACCCATCTCGATAGAGAGGTTACACAAGGTGAGACGTCCTTCCATCGACAGGTTCTCCACCACCTCACCGGCATATTCCACGAAGTAGCCCGTGGCTCCGCTGGTGGTAAGCTGACTCATCAGGTAGAGGGCCACATCCTTGGCCGTTACTCCCTTACCTAGTTTGCCGTTGATGTTGATACGCATCGACTTCGGTTTCTGCTGGAGCACGCACTGCGAAGCCAGCACCATCTCCACCTCAGAGGTACCGATGCCGAAGGCAATAGCCCCCATGGCCCCATGCGTACTGGTATGCGAGTCGCCACAAACGATAGTCATGCCCGGCAACGACAGACCTTTCTCGGGGCCCACCACATGGATGATACCATTGTTCTTGTCCATCATACCATAGTGTGTCAGTCCGAACTCGGCTGCATTCTTAGCCAGTGTGTCCACCTGCTTCTTCGATACAGGATCCTCAATAGGCTTGTCCTGATCATGCGTAGGTGTGTTATGGTCGGGCATGCAGAATACCTGCTGCGGTCTGAAACATTTCAGTCCTCTGGCCCGCAACCCGTCGAACGCCTGCGGGGTGGTCACCTCATGACAGTACAGGCGGTCTATATACAATTGTGTAGGACCGTCGTCAACTACCTGTACGACGTGCTTGTCCCATATCTTATCAAATAATGTATTCATCCTTTAGTTCCTAAACTTGTTAATACAGTCGATATAAGCCTCCACCGAAGCCGTCACGATATCCGTGTTGGCTCCGAAGCCGTAGTACAGACTCCCGTTGTATTCCACCTGCATGTGTACCTTACCCATGTCGTCTGAACCCTTAGAGATAGCCTGGATGGTAAACTCCTTCAGCGTCATCTGCTTCAGGATGATCTTCTTCAGTGCCTTGATGGCGGCATCCACAGGACCATTACCCGTTGCGGCAGCCTCGAACTTCTGTCCGCTGATATCGATTCCTATGCTGGCCACGCTTCTTACGCCCATACCTGTCGTTACCTGGAGGTAATCGAGACGTACAGCGTGGTTCTCCGACTGGTCCGCACCTGCCAGTGTGAGGATATCCTCATCGTTCACCTCCTTCTTACGGTCAGCCATGGCGAGGAACTTCTGATAGAGCTTATCCAGTTTCTTGTCATCATCAACATTCACGCCAAGCACCTCTAAGCGGTATTTCAGGGCCGCCCTTCCGCTGCGGGCAGTCAGTACGATAGAGTTATCATCAAGACCCACATCCTTCGGATCAATGATCTCGTAGGTCTGCACGTTTTTCAATACCCCGTCCTGATGAATACCGCTGGAGTGCGCAAAGGCATTTCGTCCCACGATGGCCTTGTTGGGCTGTACGGGCATGTTCATCAATCCCGACACCATACGCGATGTAGGATAGATCTTGGTGGTGTTGATGTTCGTATCGATGTTCAGTCCTTTGTGACACTTCAGGATCATCGCAATCTCCTCCAGCGAGGTGTTACCTGCCCTCTCGCCGATACCGTTGATGGTTACCTCCACCTGACGTGCGCCGTTCATGATGCCGCTGAAGGTGTTGGCAGTAGCCATACCGAGGTCGTTATGACAATGAGTAGAGATGATGGCCTTGTCGATGCCGTCCACATGTTCCATCAGGTATTTGATCTTGGCTCCGTATTCCTCGGGCAGACAGTAGCCTGTGGTATCCGGGATGTTCACTACAGTGGCACCAGCCTTGATCACGGCCTCGATTACCTGTGCCAGGTATTCGTTCTCTGTACGTCCCGCATCCTCGGCGTAGAACTCCACGTCCTCCACATATTTCTTTGCGTACTTCACAGCTGCCACGGCACGTTCAATGATCTCCTCGCGGTTGGAGTTGAACTTATACTTGATATGTGCATCGCTGGTACCGATTCCTGTATGGATACGTTTGCGCTTGGCATACTGCAGACTCTCTGCCGCCAAGTCGATATCTTTCTGCACGGCACGTGTCAGCGCACAGATGGTGGGCCATGTCACAGCCTTGGAGATCTCAATCACCGAGTTGAAGTCGCCAGGACTTGATATTGGGAAACCAGCCTCAATCACATCCACGCCCAACTGCTCCAGTTGCTTGGCCACCTGAATCTTCTCAACTGTGTTCAACTGGCACCCTGGCACCTGTTCACCGTCACGTAATGTCGTGTCGAAAATAAATAACCTGTCACTCATTGTCTTGTTCTTTGTTCCTTTTTTATTTGATTACCTGAAAAACAAAAGACCTTTCACACCGCGGAAGTGGAAAGGTCTCAATATCTATTACCTAGCATAGTCATATACACACCTTATCACTTCCGCCCGCTCGTTGCAGTCGAATAATAATATTAATAATGTGTAGATTCAGACTCTGCTTCATTGTCATCTATTTTTAAATTCGGCTGCAAAGATATGAATAAAACTCGAAACAAACAAATAAATCATCACTTTTTTGTTCGAATAAGTTACAATTCATCATTTTTGCGCAGTTAAACAGTATGAAATAGTTGTCTTCGCAACATCTTTTTGCCTTGAAGAATGAGTGGGGGTAGTGGGGGTAGTGGGGGTTGTTTTATAAACTTTATATATTTTCGTGCACGCGAGAAAAATATACTATTTTCTATAATGTTATAAAAAGTACACCTACTACCCCCACTCCCCCCACTCTACCATATCTTAGTTTGCTCAAGTTAGAAGGCTGATAACAAGGTAAAACTAGCCTTATAACTAGTCGTTAGAAGGCTGATAACGGGGTGTTAGAAGGCTAGTTGCAAATACTAGTTGTGACTGAAAACAATTTCAATTCCATCGCAGATGAAGCAGGTGACGTCTGTGTTCATAGTTGTACTCATAGACATAGCCGTGCTGCCAGGCATAATAAGCCACGGTGATGGCCTCGAGATCACTGAGGGAGGGATGGATCACGCGGGCGTGAAGGTCGAAGTCGTAATAGGAGGTGTACATCAGCAGACCGTCCTTCCCTCCCCTCTTGTAAATCTGGGTGATCTGTTTGTTGGGAGTAAAGGAACAAACCTTCCCTCCATTGGCTTGATAGGCATTCACCAAGCCGAAGTCCTCTAAGTTGAACACGATACAAGAGTCGGGATCATAACTCCGTCTGCCATCAACTCCATGAATGGCATCGGCAATGGATTGCATCAAAGAGTCGCGTACCGACGGATCATCATCCGCATGACAGGTTCTCAGAGAGAACAGCACGGGCATCAACAGCAGTAACAGGAATAAAGGAAGTAGCTTTTTCATTCGTTTTCTTATTATATTGCACTCATCAGCAAAACGCTGCGGCAAAAATACAATAAGAAACCATTAACGACGAAAAAACAAACTGACATTAGTCTGACATTTGCTCACTGGGGCGTAACCGCTTGATCTTCCACCCTATTGCAGCAACAATAATACTGGTGAAGGGTGAGAGGATGTTGAAGAAACAGTACGGGAGGTAAGTAAGGGTGGAGACACCAAGAACGGTACTCTGGGTAAGTCCGCAGGTGTTCCACGGCACAAGTACGGAGGTGACTGTAGCACCATCTTCGCAGGTACGACTAAGCAGTCGTGATTCATACCCCCGCTCCTGATAGGTATCCTTGAAGATGGAACTGGAGAGCATGATTGAGAGATACTGATCTGCCATGGCAATGTTACAGAACAGACAGGTGCAGATGGTGGACGACACCAGTGAGGCCGTTCCCTTCACGAAGCGCAACACATGGCGCATCAGCGTCTTGAGCTGACCTGTAGCCGTTACGGCACCACCAAAGGTCTGGGCGCAGATAATCAGCCAGATGGTGGGCATCATACCCGCCATTCCGCTGGTATGCACCAGTTGATTGAGCATAGGCACACCCGTCTCTATCTGGTTCTCTCCATAGCAGGCCTGCATCACACCACGATAGGCCGACAAAAACCCTTCGTTACCATCCGTATTCACCTGATGCACCAATGAGAGCTGGAATATGACTGCCACAACGGCAGCTAACAGGATGGCCAGGAACAGCACCACCATGGAGGGCCAACGACGGGCAATCATCACACCTGTGGCCACAGGAACCAATAACAGCCAGGGAGAGATCAAGAAGGTACGACTCAACCCGTCCATGAACGACTCCACACTACCATTACCCGACACATCCATCGTGAGTCCTGCCACAAAGAACACCAGCAGGGACACGCAGAACGTGGGAACAGTGGTATAGAGCATATAGCGGATATGGGTGAACAGCGGCGTGCCAGACACGCTGGAGGCTAACACCGTGGTATCAGAAAGCGGTGACAACTTATCACCGAAGTAAGCACCCGTAATGATGGAACCGGCAATCCAGCCGTCAGCAAAGCCATGTGCCTTACCAATACCCATCAATGCCACACCGATAGTGGCAACGGTAGTCCACGAAGAACCAATCATCATGCTGACCAAGGCGCAAAGCAGACTGCTACTTACCAGGAACCACTCCGGCTGAATGATCTGCATGCCGTAGTAGATCATGGTGGGCACAATACCCGATACCATCCATGTACCACCAATGGCACCAATCAGCAATAAGATAATGATGGCAGGGGCACAACTGGAGATCTTCGCACTGATCTCCCGTTCCAGTTCATCCCAGTCGAGGGTCTTCGAGAGATAGCCCACCAGCACACTCACGGCAGAGGCTATCAATAAGGATACCTGACTAGCACCATCAAGTGTTGCGTTACCGAAGACGGCAACGCAACAGGTGATGAGTAGGATTAATACTAGAAAGGGGATGAGTGCCAGCATGACGCAGTGTTATGCAACCTTCTCCAAACGCTTCATCATCACAAACATGAAGATGGCAGAGAGGATGCAGAGCACGAGGAACACAGCCCATACCACCCACAGGGGGAAGTCGCCCCAGAGCAGACCGCCCACGGCAACGAGGAAGTTACCAATGGCAGTGGCCACGAACCAGCCACCCATCATCATACCCTTGTATTTCGGAGGAGCAACCTTCGACACGAATGAGATACCCATCGGCGAAAGAAGAAGCTCAGCAAAGGTCAGGATCAGGTAAGTACCGATAAGCCAGTTGGCAGAAGCCAGCGGACCCGTCTGTCCACCATCAGCCAATGCTTTCTGCTCATTCGGTGAGAGCAGTCCTTGAGAGGCCAGGATCATCACGAAGAAGGCCACAGCTGCCACTAACATACCATAGGCAATCTTTCGCGGTGCAGACGGCTCCTTACCCTTGGCTGCCAGACTGCCGAAGATGGCCATGCTGACAGGGGTCAGGGCTACCACATAGAACGGGTTGAACTGCTGATAGATAGGTGCGCTCAGATCGATGCTGCCGTTCACTCGTGTATATTTCCAATACAACAGCAGTAAGGCAATGGCAATGATCACGCCTGAGATTGTCTTGGCCTTGGAGGTCTTGCTCTGGAAGAGAGAGAAACCTGCATAGACAATCACGATAATCAGCAAGAGGTTCACCACATCGAATGCCATACTCTGAATACCGTCGGCACTCTTCTGGGTGAACTCATTGGCGAAGTATGTCAATGACAAACCGTTCTGATGGAAGGCCATCCAGAAGAAGATCACCACGGCGAAGACCAGACACAGGGCAACGATACGTGCCTTGGTATCAGCAGGAGAAAGCTCCTCTTCCACCTGTACAGCGGCATCTTTCTTCTTGGCACCACCCTCTACATGCTTGAAGGTGGAACGGAAGATGTAATAGATGGCAATGGAAACCACCAATGACAGACAGGCTACAGCAAACGAGAAATGATATGCATCGTTGCCATTGAAGCCCAGACTGTTCTCTGCCCACTCCTTGATCTTCACGGCTGCCGTAGGTGCAAAGAGCGCACCAATATTGATGGCCATATAGAAGATAGAGAAACCAGCATCACGCTTGTCAGCGAACTTCGCATCATCATAGAGGTTACCCACCATCACCTGGAGGTTACCTTTGAACAAGCCCGTACCGAAACTGATGAACAGCAGGGAGGCGAGCATGATGATCAATGCCGGTGTGGCTCCGCCCAAGGGAACGGACAGCAGCAGATAGCCGGCAAACATGATGATGATACCGAGGGTCACCATCTTTCCAAAGCCGAACTTGTCAGCCAGGATACCACCGAACAACGGCATGAAATACACCAAGCCCAGGAATGAGCTGTAGATAACGCCTGCCGTGCCGGGATCCAATCCGAAATTCGCACGCAGGAACAAGGCGAAGACGGCAATCATCGTATAGTAGCCGAATCGTTCGCCGGTGTTGGCCAAAGCCAACGCATAAAGACCTTTAGGTTGTCCTTCAAACATAGTTGTAATTATTTAAGTTATTGTTTTGTTTTCTTGAGATCGAAGAGGTAAGTGAGTTTCAGGATGATACTGCTGTTGTTCGACTTACCGAAATAATCGCGCTTGGTATCCTTATAGATGTTTCCCAAGCCGTAATAGTAACGGAGCTCGAGCATCATATGACCAGCCTTGGGGAGCGAATACTCCATACCAAGACCCGCCGCAATACCGTAGTCGAGCTTGTTCTCCACAGCCATGGTGTCCTGATGCACCTCATCGTTGGCGCGTTTCCAACTGTTGCGCTTATCGAGTTCGAAGTTTTTCGATTCCTTGTCACTAAGGTAATAACCTACCTGCGGACCAGCCTGGAAGAAGAACTGGAAGCCCTTCTGCTCCTTTCCCCAGCCCAAACGGGCAAAGACGGGCAGCTGGACATAGTTCAACGTACGACTGTAGCATTCCATCACCTGTGTCTCCTCATTGATCACAGGTTGGTCCTCCCTATCGAGAATATCCTCTTTCCATCCCATCTGCGCATAGTTCAACTCCGCATAGATGGAGCAGATGCTGTTGAAGTATTTCTCGCAGACATAACGTAATGAAAGACCGCCTGTTAGTCCGCCGTGGAAGGTCTGGTTCACCTTCGGCATAAAGCCTACATTACTGAGCATATAGCCCCCATTAAAACCGACGGCTAAGTCGCTCCTGTAATCACCCACCTGTGCCAATGACACCATGGGGAAGAATACAAGCAGACAGATGATCTGAAGGATTGAACGATTCCGCAACTTCATGACTTAAAAGGTGATGGAGGAAATCGAACGGTTCTTGTTGTAGTGAACAAGCATGAACTGACGGTTCTTGGAACCACCGTTCTTCCCTACCTTCTCGAACTTATACTGTGTCTGAACGGCATATTTGTTAGGCATGTTGCCAGTGAAGCCCTTGCCAACCGTATGCATGCCACGCAGGAAGAAGGTGGCCTGATCGTAACCGGTAATGGCGAAACGCGGCAGGGCATTCATCATGCTCGCACCAAACCATTTGCGGTAGGCGTTCTCCAGCTCCTGGGTTCTTGCTGCCGCCGCATTATAATAATAATAGGTAGGGATATAAGTGTCGTATTTGTAGAACTTTTCCAGATCATACTTCTCATACAACAGCCAGTCGTTATAGCCGAACAGCGTCACAGCCACTTTCTTGTTGGCATTGGTCAGCACATCCAGCTTACCCAAGGCGGTGGTCAGCTCTGTGGAACGACCTGTATTGAGAATCACCACGTTCGGTTTCTCTGATGAGAAAGCACGGGCGAAGGTATCATCAGCATTTGAGAGGTTCGTGACATGATAAGAGATCTTCTTATCCTCAAGACGCTTACGGATGGCTGAGGTGAAGATACCCTTGCTGCTGTTCGGGTCGTTGCAGTCGATCAGCACCACGTTATGGTCACTGAAACGCTCCATGAAGGCCTCTACAGCAGCATCGTTGAGCTCCTGTGTAGACTGATACACCTGATAGATATACTCGTTTTCTGCCACGTGGTTACCATTGATGGAGAACGGGATGACCAACTTGATACCGTAGGTCTTAACGAACTGTGAGATATGATCCATCTGCTTGGTGTAGAGCGGACCGAAGATGATGTCGCACTGCTCAGCACCTTTCTCCAAGAGTGTCTGACGGATATCCGCATCGATGTTCACGTTCCATGCCCGGATATCTGTAGAGATGCCCTCCTTCTTCAGGTCGTTGCACGCCATCAGGATACCACGGTAGAACTCCACCATACGACGACCGTCGCCATCTACGTCATGCAACGGCAACATGATACCCACACGGATGGCACGTGTCTTGATGTCAGAGGTGTCCTCCTGCTTCACGGGTGCTGTCTCGGCAGGCTTCGCTGAAGGATACGGGATGAAGATATAATCGCCCTTGCGGAGCTTGTATTGGGGATCGAGCATCTCGGGATTGGCCTTGCGCAGTTCCTCCTCCGTCAGGCCATATTCCTTGGCGATACCATAGATGGTCTCCTTCTTCTTCACTTTGTGCATCTCCTTCCAGTTCTTGGTTTGTTGTGCACTGGCTTCCATCCCGCCCACAAGCAGGAAAAGCAATAAAGCATATCTTAAAAAATGTCGCATAATCGCATATAATTAAAAATCCTGTGCAAAAATACAAAAAAAGAATGGCTAAATCAACTTTATTGCGTATTTTTGCACGATAAACCGAGAAAAAATGAAAATAAAACAAATATTCACACTATCTGCCGCCCTGTTGATGACCCTCAGCGTGTCGGCTCAGACAAAGCCTACCATTGATCCCATCGGTATCTTGACAAAGGAAGATGGTTCCCAGGAAAGCGGTGCTCTTTTCTCCGGTCCTGCCCCACTCACGATCGAATTCAGGGCCAATGCAGAGAACACAGGAGGCTATTCTGCCTACTACGAATGGCGCTTCAGACTGGAAGGGGAAGATGAACCTTACCTGGTGAGATACGAAGAGGATACTTCTTATACCTTCCTGAAGGCAGGAACACACAATGTTGTCCTCTATGCCACCTTCGTACAGGGAACGGATACAGTTTTCTGTACCCAGGAGTATTGGGAAACGAAAACACCTATCAAGGTGACCGTCAGTGAGAGTCTGTTGGAGATGCCAAACGCTTTCTCGCCCAACGGTGATACACACAATGACGTTTATAGGGCAAAAAAATACCAATCGCTTGTGGAGTTCCACGCCTATATCTTCAACCGCTGGGGACAGAAGTTGTTTGAGTGGACGGATCCCGCTGAAGGCTGGGACGGTACATACAATGGTAAGGA
>JBGUJY010000035.1:0-37983 GCA_045114185.1 Prevotella sp.
TTTCCTCAAGACCTAACATTGAAAAAACTTAAATGCTTTATTATGAGTAATTTAGGAGCAAAATGGGTGATAAAAGACCTAACATAAGACCTAACAAAAAGGTAACATAAGACCTACCGTAAGACCTAACATTTTGTTCAGCCGAATTTCGAAATTCGGCTGGATGGAGTCTTACAACTGTTCCAAGTTGACATGTTAGGTTTCGTGTTAGGTCTTTGTTAGGTCTTACGGTAGGTCTTGAGGACGTTAAAAACGCGTGAAACACCTATATACAGGTACTTTCTCCTGTGAAACTGTTAGGTCTTGGGCAAAAACACAAAAATCTTTTATTTTTCAAAACATAGAGGACAGAGTTTCCTGACGTTCCCAACGTGGGAATAAAGTGTTCCCAGCATGGGAACAACTAGTTATCTGATGAAGTTCATGAACTGAGGACGTTCGTCTCGCTTGGGAGCAGAATCCCCGTCAGCATGAATCTTCTGCAACAAGAAGGCCATATTGGTAGCCAGAGTGCGCATGGTCTGCATACCCTCAATGTCGCGTTTCACCTCACCCTTTCCGGCACCATAGGCGATGTTCCAATACTGAGAGGTGACCACAGGCATGTTCATCATCTCGAACATCATGTTCATCGTTTGGAGCGTAGCCGTAGCACCACCTCGTCTGCACACTGCCAAAGCCGCTGCAGGTTTGTTCTGCACCAGATGACCAGCCGAGAAGAACAGTCGTTGCATCAGAGAAAGCACACCGCCGTTGGGCTGTCCGTAATAGACGGGTGTACCAACGATGAGCGCATCTGCCGTTGCCATCTTTTCGGTGATAACACTACAGAGGTCATCATCGAAAACACAACCGTCACTATTGGGTTGATGACAGCCACCACAGTTGATGCACATACGGATAGGGTCTTGACCAACCTGAACCATTTCCGTCTCCAAACCATATTTGTGTAACGTTGTTTCTATCTCTTGCAGGCAACAGAACGTGTTACCGTCGGGCCTCGGACTGCCGTTGATCAATAGCACTTTGCACTTCTTGCCCGACATCGTATTCAACATCGCTGATACAGGTGCTACAACAGCTGCACCTGCAGCCGCTAATGTGGCTTTCTTGATGAAATCTCTTCTTTCCATTGTCGTTACCGATTATTTGATGATAGTCATTATCTATTATGACTCTTGATGATTTCTGCAATCTCCTTACGGGCTTCCTTTCCTTCAGGACATGGCCAGAGAGGATAGACGTGTCCCATTTTCTTTTTCACATGTAAACGGACATCTACGTCTGCCGACTTCATCTTGTCGTAGGTCTTGACAATATCCGTATAGAATGTTTCCCATGTGCCCACGAAGATGTCGGTAGGTGGTAATCCCTGCATGTCACCGTAGAGAGGTGATACCATCGGATCGTGAGCATCTATATCGCCAGCCCAGTCGGCTCCAACGAGTCGCAACACCTTTATGTTTAGGAAAGTGTCGTATTCCTGTAACGCATCATCGCCTCCTACAACGTCCACCCAAGGCGAGATGAGCACCAGTTGACTGGGCAGGTCGAGCGAGTCATTCTTCAGTTCCTGCGTCAGGGCAAGACTGAAGCCGCCGCCGGCAGAATCACCCATGATGATGATTCGTTTGGCAGGGATACGTTCCAGTAGTTGTCGATAAAGCTGCACCATCAGCGGAAAGGCATCCTTGACAGTATAGCGGTATAGCAATGGATAGTTTGGTGTGATGATGCCGCAGCCCGTCGTCTGCGCCCATTCGGCCATCGCCGACCAATGCAACGGCATGAAGTTGTTCAGATAGGCTCCACCATGGATGTAGAGTACGATGGGTTTTGAATCGTCTTCTGCTGCCGTCTCAAACACCTGCATATCACCAATCTTGAATTGCTTCACTTCACGGGGGAATTCTATTCCGTCAGGTATCTCCACAAAGCTTTTGTCTGTCATATTCCCCTTACCCTTTTCATAGTCCTCCATTGTTGACTGTTTCAAGGAATGGGCGCAGATGTATGCCTGGGGTGAGCGACCGTCAATGAGCCAAACCCCCAAACAGATCAATGCTATGACAGCAATGAGAGTCACTATTGTCAGCAACAGTTTCTTAAGTACTTTCTTCGCTTTCATAAGTTTTTATTATTCTTGATGGTTAGTTGTCTTGTGCAAAGATAATCATAATTGTGTAAACTGCAAAAAAAATTTACACATAATAGATATAATAGGTAACTTTGACTCACTGAAGATACTTTCGTTCGACAATAAAAACAAATGAATTTGTTTTGTATTGTGCTCGCTTATTCGTAACTTTGCCAGCAATATGAAAAGGAAGCAATGGATGACTATAGGAGTGGTGGTTGTTGGAATGATGATCACCTCTTGCCGCTCACATTATGTGATGAGCGGGATAGAACGTAACCGTATCTTAGTGGATCAGCGGTATGATGCGCTGTCTGATGGACAGGCTGAGGCGCTGATGACTCCCTATAAACATACGGTGGACAGTATGATGTCTCCCGTTGTAGGGGAGGTAGCTCGGTATATGGCAGCCCATCGCCCGGAGAGTGAGTTGTCGAACCTGCTGGCCGATATCCTGGTATGGGCGGGGAAGTCGTATAACGAACAGCCAGTCTTCGGCGTGTATAACATGGGTGGTATCCGCGCAGGCCTCGCCAAAGGTAAGGTTACCTATGGTGATGTGTTGGATGTGGCACCGTTTGAGAACAAAATCGCCTTCCTGACACTGAGCGGTGAGAAGGTACTGGAGCTGTTCCGACAGATGGCAATGACCGGTGGCGAGGCCGTGAGTCATGGCGTGGAACTGGTGTTTACGAAGGATCGTCAGTTGAAATCGGCCAAGCTCAACGGTGAGGATATCGATCCTTCTGCTTCCTATCGTATCGCATCCATCGACTACCTGATACAGGGGAATGACAAGATGGAGGCGTTCAAGGGCAAGACCGATGTGAACTCACCTCAAGAGGAGTCGAACAACCTGCGCTATATCATCATGGACTATTTCCGTGATCAGATGAAGCAAGGGAAGGTGGTTGACAGCAAGATTGAGGGAAGAATCGTGGTTGAGTAAGAATTGAAGAAGTGTAAAATTGAAGAATTGAAGAGGATGAGACATATATATAATAAGGTGAAGAGAACAGTGGGGTGCTTGATGATGGGCATCTTGTTTTCCTTTCTACCACAGACCGTGCTAGGGCAGGATAAACAATTGGTGATTCTGCATACCAACGATACACATAGTACTATCTATCCGCTGAACCCCAATCTTGCTGATACGGCATTGGCGGGTAGGGGAGGGTTTATCCGTCGTATAGCTATGCTTCGTGAGGAGCGGAAGAAGCATCCAGACCTGCTGTTGTTCGACAGTGGTGACTTCTGTCAGGGCTCTCCCTATTTCACTTTGTATAAAGGTGACGTGGAGGTATCGCTAATGAATCTCATGGGCTATAACGCCGGTACTATTGGTAATCATGAGTTTGATTTCGGCCTGGAGAATATGGCACGGATGTTCCGTAACCTGAACTTCCCGATAGTGTGCTCGAACTATGACTTTACAGGAACACCCGTGGAGGGAACGGTCAAGGATTATATCATCCTGAAGCGCAACGGACTGAAGATCGGTGTGTTCGGACTGTCACCCAAACTTGAAGGATTGGTGCCTAACGATCACTGTCAAGGGGTAAAGTACCTTGATCCGATTAGTGAGGCAAAGCGTGTTGTAGCCATCCTGCAGAAGAAGAAATGTGATGTGATCATTTGTATTTCCCATCTGGGTTGGTCGGTCTTGAATACGGTAGATGACCAGCACCTGATTCCCGCCACGAATGGTATCGACTTGGTATTGGGCGGTCATTCACATACATATTTCCAGACACTGCAGTATGTGAAGAATCTTGACGGGAAGGAGATTCCTGTTGACCAGAATGGAAAGCATGCGCTCTACGTCGGGAAGATGATCTTGGATTTCAAGAAGAAGTAGGCGCTCTTATTCGAAGTAGAAGGTGAGGGCCACGAACTTGGTACGGGTATGATCGGCTTTCACGCTGTTGGTGTAGATCAGCATATTCTTGTCCTTAATGTCTTTGGCATGGTCGGCATCAAGGGCATTCATCAGACTGTAACCGAATTTCAGTTCAGGACGTAGCTTGAAGAAGGGTAGGTAGAAATCACAGCCAAGACCTAACTCCAAGTAACAGTCGAATCCTTTCAGACGAATAAGGTCTTCGTTCTTACCCGACAGGTTCATCATCGGGTTCACACCAGCCATAATATAAGGACGATGATTGTTGAAGCGCTTAGCGCTGAAGATCAAGTCGCAGGCAGAAGAGATATAAACGGATTTCATCTCTTGCTGCATTGTAATGGGCGTTCCATCCTCTAACTTATCGGTATGATTCAGGAACTGCAGATGACGAGTTCCGAAGTACATCGCTGGTGCCACACGGAAAGCGAAGTATGTTCCCAATCGCGCTTCACCCAATACACCCACCGTAAAGCCTGCATCCCAGCGGTCTTGATCGCAGGTAACTAACTTCTCCACCGTGGTGCCGTCCTCGTTGGTGATGAACTGCGGTCCTACATTCTGTAACTCCAGATCCTGCAGGTGCGTACCGACAAGTACACCAAAATGGAATGGGCGCAAGTCCATGTAGGGCTTGTTCTGAACCGTCCGCTCTTGAGCTCCCACTCCTAAGCAGAATGTCATGATGAGGAAGAAAACGATCTTTCGCATGTGTCATTAATAACGCTGAAAACAGCAGTATATTGTGATTGATCGCGTGTTTTGTTGTTCTGTGATAACTGCGTACCCCTTTTTGTGTGAATTAAAGTTAATCGCCCGCAAAATCCATACCTAGATATAGGTATATTCGAAAATAATCTATATCTTTGCACCATCAAAAAACGCTGTGTCTTAGATGCGGCAAAGAATGTGATAACAATAGTATTAACGAATAAAACAACATTATGGCTTACGTAATTGGCGAAGATTGTATCGCATGTGGTACATGTATCGATGAATGTCCGGTAGGAGCTATCTCTGAGGGCGAACGTTATTCAATTGATGCTGATGCTTGCACAGAGTGCGGCACATGTGCAGGTGTTTGTCCTTCTGAGGCAATCACGCTGCCTGAGTAATCAGTTACATGCGAAAAGATAAAAGCGACTCACAACGGGTCGCTTTTTTTGTATCCTATAGGATAATAACATACAAAAATGAGGGTTGCAGTGGGCAACCCTCATTCGTTTATGTTAAACTTATCAAATCTTATTTCAGACCGAGCACCTGCTTAGCAGTCTCGTTGTCGGGCTGGATAGCCTGCAGCTTGGCAGCATACTCCTTAGCCTTAGACACCTGGTCGTTCTGGATGTAGTACACGGTGAGGTAGTTGTAAGCCTCAGCCAGTGTGGTGTTCTCACCAGCCTCACGGTCAGCCTTCGGCTCAAGAATCTGCACGCACTTCTCATAGTATGGCTTGGCAGCACCCTTCTTGATGTCGGGATTGATCATGTGGTGGATGTGAGCACGCTGGTAAGCAGCATAGCTCTCATTGGAAGGCATGGCAGCAGCCAGGTCGGCATAAGCCTGATCAGCCTTCAGCATAGCAGCCTCCTTAGCGGCCTGATCGGTCTCATTCTCTGCCAGGTCGAGATAGATACGGGCGATAGCACCGTAGTCGCTAGCCTTCTTCTTCTCCTGGGTGTTGAGATACTTCTGGTAGAACTCAACAGCCTTAGCGTGATCCTTGCTCTCGAGATAAGAGTCGGAGATGAGCTTCAGTACGTCGCTCTGAGTGTTGTCAAGGTCGTATGTCTTCTGGAAGTTCTGGATAGCCTCAGCAAATCTGCCACCACCCTTGAGGGCATGACCGAAGTAGAGGTAGTCACGACCCACGAACTTAGCACTGTCGCTCTTGTTGAACAGTTTGTCAGCAAACTCGAGTGCCTGGTCGTAGCGCTTCAGGTCGGTGAGGTTGTAGAACGACAGACGGTTCAGACCGGCGCTGCGGGGGAACTTTTTGGCACCATACTCAGCAGCTTCCAGACTCTCGGCAGACTTACCCAGGAAGTAAGCAGCAAGGGCATACTCCGTGAGCTTGTCATCTCCCAGCTTGTCTTTGTTTACCTTCTGATAGTTCTCCAAAGCCTTGGCGAACTTGTTGTTGGCATAGTACATGTGGGCAATCTCAGCATTCACGGGGTAGTTGGGATCGATGGAAGTCAGTTTGCGCAACATCTCCTCAGCACCGGCAGCATCTACCTTCTGGTATACACGTGCATACTTGATGTAACCCAGCGGATTCTTCGGGTCTAACTGTGTAGCTGTCTGATACCACATAGCAGCCTCACCACCATTGTCGTTGATAGCAGCCATGTCACCTTTCAGCAGATAACCTGCTGCATTGTTCTTGTTGGCCTTGATAGCCATGTCGGCATACTTCAGGGCATTGGCCTGATCCTTGATGTCGAGATAAGCACGTCCTAAACCAGCAAGTGCCTCAGCATCCTTCTTGTTCTCCTTGAGGAATACCTTAACGGCATCCTTCACGGCAGGACCAACACCATTGTTACTAACGATTACTTTTGTGATGGCATCGATCTTGGACTTTGCGTCCTGAGCCATTACCTGAGCAGAGATGCCGAGCATCAATGCTCCTGCGACGAAATATTTGATTGCTTTCATAATTCTAATGATTAATGATTTGTATTTCCTTTTGTCACAAATATGATGATACTTTATTCTTTTCGTTTAACTTGGGTTCGTTAAAAATGTTTTATTCGCTTTTCACGTTCACGTCACGAATCATAATCTCACCCCGTACAGGCAACAGACCGGATTTCAAGATGATCAACTGACCCGTTGGCTGCTCGATAAAGTGGGCGAAGCCCCACGGCAGTCCACGACGTGGATCGTTCAGCAGGGCGTAGATAGTTCTGACGAACGGATATCTGTTGTTCAGTAGCCATACCTGATAGGGCTTCCAACTATTCATCTCGTTGGCTTCGTCCTTCTTGCTGACTGACATCACTGTAATGTTCTTCTTAAAGGTAGTGTTGGTAGTATCACGCTTGTCATTGAGCCAATTACTACCAATTACACCGATGGCGTTCGGTGTTTTCTCGACATATTCAATCACTTCCTTGCTGGTTTTGGCTGCAAAGATGTTCGGACTATTAATGGGCTGACCGCCAAGGATGGAGTCAACGCAATAGTGAACCGTGCTCGACTGCTTGTTGTCGAAGCATACCCAGATCTCACCGCGCTTGGAACCGGGATTGATCTCGTTCCAGTTCTTTGCCTCTCCAGTAAGGATGCGCTTCACATCCTTCACGCTGATGCATGAGTCGGTGTTCTGGTTATTGCAGATGAGCGCAAGGCCGTCGTATGCCACAGGAATCGCCTTTGGCTGGAAGCCACGTTCCTTAAGGTTGTCGAATTCCTTCTGAGTAAAGTTTCTTGCTGCGATGGTAAGGTAGATGCTGTCGCTGAGCAACAGGTTGATACCATCGAGCTCATTGGTGTAGATCGGCGAGAGGTCAGCCTTGGGGTAGGTGGCCTCAAAGACCTGCACCAGTTCGTCCAGTATAGGACTAAAACTTTCGTCAGAAGCGAACTGAGCCGCTCCTGACGAGTAAGTATCTGTTCTACCGTCTTTCGGTTTGTCTTCACAGGAAGACAAACCGAAAAACATAGTTAATCCTACGAAAATGTAGAATAGGTTCTTAAACATTTGCTGTAATTACTGAAGTTTGAATGTTACAGGAACTGTATACTTCACACGTACGGCAGAACCGTTCTGCTTACCAGGAATCCACTTCGGCATGGCCTTCACCACGCGGGCAGCTTCCTTATCAAGTGACGGGTCAACAGACTTAGCCACATGAACGTCGGTTACAGAACCGTCCTTCTCAACCACGAACTGTACGATAACACGACCCTGAACACCGTTCTCTGCAGCGATAGTCGGATACTTCATGTTGCTGCTGAGCCACTGCATAAGTGCAGCCTGGCCACCAGGGAATGAAGGCATCTGCTCTACTACGTCGAACACCTTGTTCTCTTCTTCGTGCTTAGGAGGCTCCGGCTGGGCAATTTCTTCCTTAGCCTTGAGCACCTCACCGCCAACTTCGTCGTTACCCTGTACGTCGAAAGCACCGATGGTGACGTTAGACTTCTCCACCTTCTCGAGGTCGAGCTGGTTGTCTTCTTTCACATCTTCGTCCTTCTTGATCACAGGGGGTGTGAACTTCACAGAGCTCTTCACCTTTTCGATGACTTTCTCTGGTTCTACCTTCACAACTTCCTTCTCGATCTTCTTGGCTTCCTTCTTCTTCTCGTTCAGTGCAGAAACCTCAACAGCCTGGGTGTTCTCCACCTGGCGGTTAGCCTCAATGGTACGAGCGATAGTCAATCCAAGGAAACCGAGGACACCTGCAGCAATCACTAACAGAACGGACATCACGTTTCTCTTGGAAGTGTTCTTACGGAGAACATAACCTCCGTACTTCTGGTTCCTTCCTTCAAAAACTATATCCGCCCAATCATGGGATACCAAATCAATTTTTGACATAGTTATTTCCTTTCCTTAATTAGTGATTATTTGATACCACGCTTCTCAAGAAGCTTCAAATCGTCATCGTTAACCTTGTCGATCACGTAGGTACCAATGCTACAAATCGTCATCTCGTCGAGGGCGTCAACCATATTCTTATAAGAAGCTTCGTCGGTACACTTGATGATGATGGTCATCGTAGGCACTTTCTCTCCGTTGGCCAGCTCACCTTTCTTAATCTTAGACAATTCCTTGTCGTAGATGCTGTCAGGATACTGGGAAGGATTCTCCAGCTTCTTCTTGTCCAACTCGGCTTTGGCTCTCATGATGTCGGCCACAGGAGTAGAACCGTCTTCGGTAACGTGCTCGATGAGCACCTTGCGAATACCGTCCTTGCCCCAAGTAGTCTCCTTCAAGCAGGTAGGATCATCATAGTTGGGGATACCATCGATATGATAGATCTTATCGTTGCCGCAGACAAAAATGGTAATTGTCTGAGAAGCCTTAGACTCGTTTTTCTGGTTGTCCTGCAAGTTCTTATCGTTACTCGGCATGGTCAAGTTCATCGTCTGCGGTTTTGCAAGAGATGTACAGAGCATGAAGAACGTGATAAGAAGCATCATCATATCCACCATTGGCGTAAAGTCAACGCGGACATTCATCTTTTTCTGCTTACTTTCCTTTTTCTTTGCCATGACTTAATCCTCCGAGTTAGTTTTGTAAGACGTAATCAGGTAGTAACGGTTGCGGTTCATGTCCTGTAATTCAGACATCATCTTCTTGATGGTCTTATACGGGGTTGCAGCATCAGCCTTGATGGCCAGCTTCATTTCCTCACCGTTTGCGTCATAAGCTGCCGCCACCCAGTCCTGGAACTCACTCATACCACCGTTCACACTATCGGTAGGAATACCGCGTGTCTGCTGGTAGTCGTTGAGCTTTTCATTAGGCTGGCTGAGGAACTCACTCAAATCTTTCATCGGGACACCGACATTAGCGGCGCCACGACCATTCTCCAGTTGCTGTCCTGACAGGCTGATGCCATACTTGGCAGCCATGTCGCTCAGCAGGGCTTCCTGCTTATGCGGCGTGTCCAAGCCGACGAAGATCTTTCCGTCTTTGTCAACGAGGACTGTCAGCACATTAGACTCTGGAACCTTCACCTCTGATACTGACATAGGGGTCATCACCTTGACTGCCTCATTCTTGACGAACGTAGATGTCATCATGAAGAAGGTCAGCAAGAGGACCATCACGTCAGACATAGGGGTCATGTCTATCCAGACGTCCGATTTCTTAACTTTTACTTTACCCATAATTGATAAATGTTTTAAAAGGGTTAGCAAAAATTAAGCCTCATCCTTGTGATTTTCTTCGTAGGTCTGAGCGATCGTGTAATTAACCTCGTCGAGTGCGTATGTCAGCTTGTCGATCTTATTTGTGTAGTAGTTGTAGGCGATCACAGCACCCCATGATGTCAAAATACCAGATGCGGTGTTCACGAGGGCCTCAGAAATACCTTGTGAAAGTGCGAGAGAGTCACCACCACCACCAGCGGCCAGAGCGGCGAATGAACGGATCATACCAACCACAGTTCCGAACAGAGCGGTAAGGGTACCGAGAGTAACGATGGTTGCGAGGATCGGCATGTTCATCTGGAGGGTCGGCATCTCGAGCTGTGTAGCCTCGTCGTAAGCGGCCTGGATCTTAGCGATCTTCTCTTCCTTGCTAACACCAGTGGTCTCTTCCATCTTCTTGTAAGTAGCGAGAGTAGCACCGATTACGTTAGCAACTGAACCCTTCTGCTCGTCGCAGAGCTTCTGAGCCTTTGCGAAGTCGTTAGCCTTGAGGGCAGCCTTGATGTTTGCTACGAACTTGGGGAGCTTGCCCTTGCCGAATGCAGTGCGCAGAGCGAGCCAGCGCTCGATGCTCAGTGCGATCACAGTAAACAGCAATGTGATGATCACAGGCACCACGATACCACCTTTGTAAACGAGACCTAAGAGGCTACCGTCCTTAACGGCGTTCTCAGGATTTCCGTCAACGAAGTTTGCCGGGTTACCGAGCACGAATTTGTAGAATAATACAGCTGCGATGAAACAGAATACAATGATCCAAATCGCTGCTTGAACTCCCTGGAATCCTGACTTTTTCTTAGGATTCGCTGCTTTTGCTTGTGTAGTTGCCATAATTTTGAATTAAATTTTAGTTATTAAAAAATTAAGTTTATAATTCTCAAATTTTGTTCTTTAGGGCCTTTCCAAAAGACTACCTGCCGAAATTGTCACATAGACTTGGCAAAGATAGCAATTAATAGGGAACTATCCGAATAATTAAGAAGATTTAACTAGGGATTTTAAGTTTCTTTGTCCATAAACCTTCTTGGGGAAAGACTCTATATATGTTCTTATTTCAGTTTCGACAAACACTCTTTGATCCTCCTCATGGCCTCGCGGATATTGTCATCGCTAGTGGCATAGCTCATGCGGAAACAGTCAGGGTCTCCGAAAGCGTCGCCTCCCACGGTGGCAACATGTCCTTCTTCCAAAAGATACATGGCCAGATCAGATGAGGTGTTGATCACCCTCTTGCCGTCTGTCTTCCCGAAGAAACTGCTGCATTTAGGGAAAAGGTAGAAGGCTCCTTGCGGAACGTTCACTTCCAGTCCGGGGATGTCTTTTGCCAGTTCCACAATCAGGTTGCGGCGGCGTTCGAAAGCTACACGCATATCCTCAACGCACTGCTGTGAAGCTACATAGGCTTCTTCGGCAGCTTTCTGACTTACACTGCACGGTCCACTGGTATATTGTCCCTGCAGCTTGTTAAGACCCTTAATGATCCATTCGGGTGCTGCGGCGAAACCAATGCGCCAGCCAGTCATAGCATAGGCCTTGCTGACTCCATTGATGATGATGGAACGCTCTTTCATGCCCGGTATCGATGCGATGCTGGCATGCTTGCCTGTGTAGTTGATATGCTCGTAGATCTCGTCAGCCAATACGAAGAGGTCCTCGTGCTTGAGAATCACCTCGGCCAATGCTGCCAGTTCCTCAGCAGTATAGACGCTTCCTGTAGGATTACTGGGAGAGCAGAGGATCAGCATACGTGTCTTGGGTGTGATGGCTGCCTCTAGTTGCTGGGCAGTCATCTTGAAGTCCTGCTCAAATCCTGCGGGTACAATAACGGGATTTCCTCCTGCCAGTTTCACCATCTGCGGGTAGCTTACCCAATAAGGAGCGGGTATGATTACCTCATCACCGTCGTCCACCAAGGCCAAGACAGCATTGCATACACATTGCTTGGCACCGTTGCTGACGGAGATCTCGGCGGCTGTGTAGTCAAGACCGTTCTCGTTCTTCAGCTTGGCTACGATCGCTTTGCGCAGATCAGGATAACCTGCCACGGGTGAATACTTGGAATAGTTGTTGTCGATAGCCTGTTGGGCAGCAGCCTTAATATGATCGGGTGTGTTGAAGTCAGGTTCTCCCACACTCATGTTGATCACATCGATGCCCTGCGCTTTCATCTCGCTGCTCTTCTGAGACATGGCCAGCGTAGCTGACGCTGCGAGTCTGTTTAGGCGACTGGATAATTGAGCCATATTAACGTATACTATTAAATGCGTGCAAAAGTAATCAATTTATTCGTGAATAACGAAAGAAAGTGTCATTTTTTTATTTATAGGTGCAGAATATGTCCCATTCTGTCTTTCTTCGTCTTCAAATAGCGTAAGTTGTATTCATTAGGTTTCACTTCGATAGGGACGTTCTCTACGATCTCCAGACCGTATGCCTCTAGTCCTACGCGCTTTACGGGATTGTTGGTCAGTAGGCGCATCTTGCTCACACCCAGCTTGGCCAGGATCTGCGCTCCACAACCGTAGTCGCGTTCATCAGGCTTGAATCCCAGGTGGACATTCGCCTCCACGGTATCCAGTCCTTCCTCCTGAAGCTTATAGGCGGCAATCTTGTTCATCAGTCCGATACCTCTACCTTCCTGCTGCATATACACCACCACGCCTTTCCCAGCCTCTTCAATCATCTGCATGGCTTTGTGGAGCTGCTCACCGCAGTCGCAACGCATACTGCCGAGGATATCACCAGTGGCGCATGAAGAATGTACACGGACCATGATGGGCTCTCCTTGTTCCCATACACCTTTGATCAAGGCGAAGTGTTCCAGTCCATTACTGATCTGTCTGAACGGAATCAACCGGAAGTGTCCATAGGCAGTAGGCATATCCACCTCTTCACCCATCTCAACCAGTGAGTCCTGTTTCAATCGGTAGGCAATCATGTCCTTGATGGTGATGATCTTCATGTCGTATTGACGGGCGAACGCCATCAATTGGGGTAGGCGAGCCATCGTACCATCTTCGTTCATGATTTCCATCAAGGCTCCAGCGGGGTAGAGGCCTGCCATCTTACATAGGTCGATGGCTGCTTCAGTATGTCCACTTCGTTTCAAGACACCGTTTTCTTGTGCATAGAGCGGGTTAACATGTCCTGGTCGTCCAAATGTCTGCGGGGTTGACGTGGGATCAGCCAGCGCACGGATGGTAGCGGCACGGTCGTGAGCCGACACCCCCGTTGTGCATCCTTCGAGTTTGTCAACAGTGACTGTAAAGGGTGTGCCGAGCACAGAAGTGTTCTCCACCACCTGATGTGGCAGTTCGAGCTCTTCGCATCGAGAGATGGTGATGGGTGCGCAGAGGATACCGCGTGCCTGCTTCAGCATGAAGTTCACCATCTCGGGGGTGATTTTCTCTGCGGCACAGATCAAATCGCCTTCATTCTCGCGATCCTCATCATCCACCACGATGACAAATTTCCCTTCTCTGATGTCGTTTATCGCTTCATCTATACTATTGAGTTTCCATTCATCCATGTCTTATACCTTATTATATATATCAATCAGTGCGGATCATCTCATGGATCCTGTTCACGATATTCGTACTTGTCTGCTTGATGGTCTTCAAGTCTCTGTACAAACGCAGTCGGAACGACCACATTCTCAGGTAGAGGAAAAGACCTACTGGAACGATGATTGCTGCCACAATGTTCATCCAGCGGTGCTCAAAGGGTCGTGTATGCGCCTTTGTAGATACGACGGGGAAGTGATTGAGTTCCGTCATAATTACCTTGTCGCGTGTATTGGCCAGGTCATCAATTACCATCTCCATTTCTTCGCTGATGCGCTCAATCTCATGGTCGGGTTCATACTTGAAGAACACCTTGATGGGATTCGGCAAGCGATAAAGCTTATGGGCATGGGCATACGTTGTGATTTCCTCATTGATGCGTGTCAGTTTCTCGGCATCCTCCATGTAGTGGGGATCCTCAATGATCACCTCCTTGGCCGTAACATGCCGTTTCAGTCGTAGGCCCAGCATCTTCATGATGAAAGTACGGTAGAGGTCGAGGTTGAACACCACCGAGTCGTTGTTTGCCTTATAAGTGAAGAACACAGCCACGGGAGCGAGTACTGCCGTAGCGATACCCTTACCGAACCATACAGCCCATATGCCGCGGCGTGACATCTGGTATCCCGTATTGTCAAGGATATAGTAGATGATGAACACCAGTACCGAGATGATGACGGGAATACCCAGTCCTCCTTTTCGGATGATGGCTCCTAAAGGGGCACCGATGAAGAAGAACAGCAGACAGGATAGCGACAGTGTAAACTTGTCGATAGCCCAGATATGGTGCTGGCGGATCACACGATCTCCCTCAGAAGTGATGAGGGATTTGAATTCCATGTTCTGTTTCTCCGTTTGTATCCTGCCTCGCGATATCGACATGGCTCGCTGACGATCATTGGCCGATAGTCGGTTGATGACCGTATCGATGTTGAACGTCTTGGTGGCTGCCATCTTGATGGCTCTCATCGAGTCTTGTTTCGAAAGGTTTCCCGGTGTGTAGAATGCCCGTTTTGCATCATCGTAGAAAGCCCTTCCGATACTGTCGTATAAGTGGTTCAGCGAATCCACATCGCTCCAGATCTGTTGCAAACTCTTTCCCCGGGCGTCATTCGACAATACACCGGCATCTGTCATATTGAAATCTGCATCGAAATCCAGCACGATACGTTTCTGTGCGAATGTCTCCCGACGGTAGGGAACGGTGAGTCCCGTAGCTTTCATGTTCTCAAACCATTCGCCGCTATAGAGCGTAAGTAGCAGGTGCTTCTTTTCCGCCGTGCTTTGTAGCATACCCGAGTCGGCCAGGATGATGGCCGCATCCTCGAAGCTGTCGGTCATTCGGTAGATCATCATACCATAGAGCATACCCGTTTTTGTGTCCTTCTTCTGCACATACAGATTCGTCTTGGGGATACCGTCATAGAAGATGCCCTCGGGGATCTCCAACTCAGGACTCTTCTGCTTCATGGATATAAGCAGCTGGGCAAATGATTTGTTAGCCTGCGGACCAATGACGTTCTGGAAATAGAACGAGCCCAGCATGATCAGAATCGAGAGGAAAATCAGGGAACGGAATGATTGCATCAGGGAGATGCCTGCCGCCTTGATGGCAGTCAGCTCACTGCTCTCACCTAGGTTTCCGTAGGTAATCAGTGACGACAGAAGAATAGCAAGTGGTAGTGCTTGGGGTATCAGCATCAGAGCCATGTACCAGAAGAACTGCGCCATCACCTCCATTGACAGTCCTTTACCGATGAGCTCATCAATATAGCGCCAGAGGAACTGCATCATCAGCACAAACAGGCAGACGAAGAAGGTTGCCACGAACAGCAGACAGAACTGCTTCGTGATGAAGATGTCGAGCTTCTTGATTCTGAACATATTATACCTTACACACAAATACGGGGTGCAAAGATACGAATAAGCGAGTGAAAAACCAAATTTATTTGGGTTTTTCCGAGCGTAAGTATCTTCGCCATCTTGATGGCAAAGTTACGAATAAGTGAGAACAATACAAAATAAATTCATTTATTTTTAATGTCGAACGCAAGTAACTTCGGCGCAGCCAAAGTCGCGAAAAAACGAGTGCAGAATACCCGCAAAGTTACGAATAAGTGCCTGCTACAGCCCTGTGGTATGGTGCAACTGTTCGAGGTTACTCTCCCAGATGGATTCCAGACTCTCGACGTCTTCCGGCAGGGCATGATCCGTAATGATCAGGATATAGTCACCGGTGATATCACTTTTCTCTATGCGCAGTTCCCAAAAATCATCCTCGTCGGTTTCGTTTTCCCAGGTGTAACGGATATATTCACCTCGTGCCTCTTCCAATACGGAAGCCGTTCGGATTTCGTGGTGGCTCCATACCTCTCCCCATGTGAATCGTAATTGGTCACCATCCCGTTCCACCTCGTCGGCAATCCATTTCGATAGTCCCTCAGGCGTACTCAGTAAGGGCCAGATGATATTTGCACTTTTGCATCTTAACTCTTTCTCGATGTTTAATCTTCGTTTCTCCATAAGCCGGCTATTTCGCTAACTCAAGTGTTGCATCCTCCAACTTTCCTTCCTTTCGTTTCCATTCATTCCTTACGAAAGTTGTATTTTGCTAACTTGTTGGCAAATTTACAAAAAAAATCGGGATATCGGAAAATATTTCTCTATTATTTTTTGGCCATTTAAATATTTTATGTACCTTTGCACCCGCAAAACGAGTTAAGGACACTTGTTGGCGGGGTAGCTCAGCTGGTTAGAGCGTCGGATTCATAATCCGGAGGTCGTGGGATCGTGACCCACCCCCGCTACTTCATGCGGAGAGTCATTAGGCTTTCCGCATGTTGTTTTATGCCCATGTACACGTAGTACAAACGGTCTGTACTGGTAGTACATGACTTCTGTAAGGATGCTGTACTGAAGAGAATCAAAATAAAGGGGAAGGGTAGGGACGATCGGGTTCGAACCGATGACCTCTTCAATGTGACTGAAGCGCTCTAAACCAGCTGAGCTACGCCCCTGAAGTTTTGCGGATGCAAAGGTAGTACAAATCGTGCAGACCGCCAAACTTTTTCGGCAAAAAAAACGCTGGCGGTTTGATTTGTGATAAATTAATAGCCCGTTAGGAAAAATTTACGGGATTTTCTTCGGAACATTCACCAAATTTTAGTAATTTTGCACCCCTATAGTAATGTATAATAAAGATATGGCTGGAACAAAGAAAATCAAGACCGCATTGGTATCGGTATTCCACAAGGATGGATTGGATGAACTGCTCGCCAAATTGAATGCTGAAGGCGTGAAGTTCTTGTCAACAGGAGGAACACAGAAGTTTATTGAATCGCTGGGTTATGAGTGTCAGACTGTAGAGAGTGTGACTACCTATCCCTCTATTTTGGGAGGTCGTGTGAAGACCTTGCATCCGAAAGTGTTCGGAGGTATTTTGGCTCGTCGTGACAACGAAGGTGATCAGGCACAGATGAAGGAGTATGACATTCCTTCCATCGACCTTGTCATTGTTGACCTCTATCCTTTTGAGCAGACCGTTGCCAGTGGTGCCAGCGAGGCTGATATTATCGAGAAAATCGATATCGGCGGTATCTCACTGATCCGTGCTGGAGCCAAGAACTTCAAGGATGTGGTAATCGTTCCCAGTAAGGCTGAATACAGCGTGCTGTTGGATATCCTCAACAAGAAAGGTGCAGAGACTGATATCGATGAGCGCAGAATGTTCGCTACCAGGGCTTTCGGTGTGAGCAGCCATTACGACACAGCCATTCACAATTGGTTTGTTTCAGGAAAATAAACAAAACTAGTTACTAGCACCCCTAGTACCACTAGTCAAGAAATAACAATAAAGAATTATGGGATTTTTTTCATTTATTCAGGAAATTGCAATGGACCTCGGTACGGCCAACACGATCATCATCAGTGATGACAAGATCGTGGTGGACGAACCTTCTGTAGTTGCCCTCGACCGTCGTACCGACAAGATGATTGCCGTTGGCGAGAAGGCAAAGATGATGTATGAAAAGGAGAACCCGGGCATTCGTACGATTCGCCCGTTGCGTGACGGTGTGATTGCCGACTTTACCGCTTGCGAGCAGATGATGCGCGGACTGATCAAGATGGTTCACTCTGGTTCACGACTCTTCAGTTCTTCCCTCCGAATGGTCATTGGCGTACCTTCGGGTTCAACCGAAGTGGAGCTTCGTGCTGTTCGCGACAGTGCTGAGCATGCCGGTGGACGTGATGTGTATCTGATTTTTGAGCCAATGGCTGCTGCTATCGGTATTGGTCTTGATGTAGAGGCACCGGAAGGAAACATGATTGTGGATATCGGTGGTGGTACCACGGAGATTGCTGTGATTTCTCTCGGTGGCATCGTGGCCAACAACTCTATTAAGGTGGCAGGCGACGATCTGACAGCTGATATCCAGGAATACATGTCACGCCAGCATAACGTGAAGGTGTCTGAGCGTATGGCTGAGCGTATCAAGATCGGCGTAGGTTCTGCCTTGACCGACCTCGGTGATGAGGGACCTGAGGACTTCGTCGTTGTTGGTCCTAACCGTATCACAGCTCTGCCCATGGAGGTACCTGTATGCTATCAGGAGATTGCCCATTGTCTAGACAAGACAGTGGCACGCATCGAAACGGCTGTGCTCAACGCTTTGGAGAACACACCGCCTGAACTGTATGCCGATATCGTGAAGAATGGTATCTACCTCACTGGTGGTGGTGCTTTGCTTCGCGGTCTGGACAAGCGTTTGTCCGATAAGATCAACATCCGTTTCATTGTAGCCGAGGATCCGCTCCATTGCGTAGCAAAGGGAGCTGGTATCGCCTTGAACAATGTTGATCGCTTCTCATTCCTGATGCGATAACCACGATAACGGGGGAGAGACATGCGGAATCTGCTGGCGTTCATCGCGAAATATAACCATTGGTTTCTCTTCGTCATCCTGGAGGTGATCTGTGCGGTACTGCTGTTCCGTTATAACAGTTATCAGGGCAGCGTATTCTTCTCTTCGGCCAACGTGGCTGCCGGGAAGGTGTACGAGTTCGATGCACAGGCCAAATCCTTCTTCAGTCTGACGAAGGTCAATGAGCAGTTGACGCAGCGGAACTTGTATCTGGAAGAGCAGGTTAAGGAACTGACAGAGCGGATGGTGGAGTTAACGAACGATACGAACTACACCAAACGCAGTCAGTTGGAGATGCTCAGTAGCTACAAGTTGATCCCCGCCAAGGTAATCACGAACTCTATCAATCAACGCGACAACCTCATCACGCTCGACAAGGGCAGTGATGATGGTGTTCGTGTGGATATGGGTGTAGCCTGTGGCAATGGGGTGGTCGGCATTGTTTATATGGTCTCGAAAAAGTATTGCGTGGTCATCCCCGTACTGAATAGTCATTCCAACATCAGCGTGTCTGTTGACAAACGTGGCTATTTC
The DNA here is from genome assembly GCA_045114185.1 of Prevotella sp. Taxonomy (GTDB): domain Bacteria; phylum Bacteroidota; class Bacteroidia; order Bacteroidales; family Bacteroidaceae; genus Prevotella. The sequence continues at coordinate 18,946 of JBGUJY010000035.1, forward strand.
GGTTATCTGCACTGGTTGGGACGTCGTCCTGACAAGGCTTATGTGAACGATATCCCTTTGCACGCCAAGGTGCTGCCTGGTGATCAGGTTGTCACCAGCGGCTATTCCAGCATCTTCCCTCCAGGATTACAGGTAGGTAAGGTGCTCTATGTGTTTAAGTCGCTCGACGGACTGTCCCTGCAACTTCAGGTCAGACTGAGTACGGATTTCAGCACCCTTCGTGATGTGTGTATCATCGATGATGCGAAGATGAAGGAGCGTATCGACCTGATGCGTGCTGCACAGGATTCTATCAAGCCCCGAAACTGATATTTTTATGAATACGGAGATACTGAAACGACTGTTGGCATTCGTGCTGCTGTGCCTCGTACAGGCACTGATACTGAACCGTATCCATCTGTTCGGTTTCGCCACGCCGTTACTACCCGTTTATTTCGTCATCACCTTCCATCGCGGATATCCCAAGTGGGCTATCCTGACATGGAGTTTCCTTTTAGGCTTGTGTCTCGACAGTTTCTCGAACACACCCGGTGTGGCCGCGGCATCCATGACGTTCGTGGCCCTGCTGCAGCCCTATCTGCTGGAGCCCTTTGTTCCACGTGATAGCGCAGACGACCTGAAAGTGTCGGTTCGTTCTTTGGGATGGGGGAAGTTTGCATCCCTGGCTTTCCTTCTTGTTATCATCTATGTATTGGTGTTCTTCTCGCTGGAGGCATTTACTTTCTATAACTGGCAACAGTGGCTGATGTGTGTCGGTGGAAGCACAGTCCTGACTTATCTATTTATTCTGGTGATTGAGAACCTGAGGACCAAGTGATGAAAGGTGACTACGGACTGGATAAACGGCAATATGTGATTGGAGGGGTGGCTATATTGATCATAGTCATCTACCTGATCCGTTTGTTTACACTCCAGATCCTGAGTGACGATTATAAGAAAAACGCTGATAGTAATGCTTTCCTGAAGAAGATCGAGTTCCCGGCCCGCGGTGTGATGCGCGACCGCAATGGTGATCTTCTGGTGTATAACCAGAATGCCTACGACCTCATGGTGGTGATGAACGAGCAGAAGGACCGTATCGATACGTTGGAGTTCTGTAATACGTTGGGAATCACCAAGGAGGATTATATCAAGCGCATGGAGGATATCAAGGACTATTCGAAGAATCCTGGCTATTCTCGCTTCACCCAACAGCTCTTTATGAGTCAGTTATCCGAGGAGGATTTCCGTATCTTCCAGGAGAAGATGTTCCGCTTCCCCGGCTTCTATGTTCAACACCGCACCCTGCGACAGTATGTTTATCCCTATGCTGCCCATCTGTTGGGTGATGTGGCTGAGGTGTCGCCCAGTGATATCGAGAAAGATGACTATTACCAGGCAGGTGACTATATAGGTAAACAGGGAATCGAGCGTTCGTACGAACAGGAACTGCGTGGCGAGAAAGGTATACAGATTCTGTTGCGTGACGCGCATGGAAGAATCAAGGGCCGCTATCAGGATGGTGCATTGGATACCAAGCCGAAATCGGGTAAGTCGTTAGAGTTGAGCATTGACATCAACCTGCAGGCATTGGGTGAACGACTTATGGAAGGGAAGATGGGTAGTATCGTAGCCATCGAGCCCGAAACGGGTGAGGTGTTGTGTATGGTATCAGCCCCAACCTTCGATCCAAGGATGATGGTGGGTAAGCAACGCGGTAAAAATCATCATGAACTGATGAAGGATCCTTGGAAACCTCTGTTGAACCGTGCCATTATGGGTGCCTATCCGCCCGGATCAACGTTCAAGACCTCCCAGGGTCTTACCTTCCTCTCTGAAGGAATCATCCATCCCAAGAACACCGCATACTCTTGTCATCATGGCTTCTATTACAAAGGATTGCATGTGGGCTGTCACGGTCATGCTTCACCACTCTCACTGGTGCCCGCCATTAGTACCTCATGTAACGGTTATTTCTGCTGGGGACTTTACCATATGCTGGGCAACCGTCAGAAGTATAAGAATGTGCAGGAGGCAATGAACACCTGGCGCGACTATATGAAGAGCATGGGCTTCGGCTATCCCCTCGGTATCGATTTGCCCGGTGAGAAGCGTGGTATGATTCCCAATGCCGAGTATTACGACAAGTACCTGTCGAAGGGGTGGAGCGGACTGAGTGTCATTAGTATCTCCATCGGACAGGGTGAGGTGACGCTCACACCGTTGCAGATTGCCAACCTCGGTGCTACCATTGCCAATCGCGGTTATTACATCACTCCGCATGTGGTGCGCAAGGTGGAGGATGAGCCGTTGAAGAAGGAGTTCACCGAGAAGCATTACACCATGGCGAACCGCACCGCTTACGACTATATCGTACAGGGTATGCGTGCTTCGGTACTGGGTGGAACCTGTAAGCACCTGAACCATGGCGACATTATTATCTGTGGTAAGACCGGTACGGCACAGAACCGCGGTCGTGACCACTCGGTATTCATGGGCTTTGCACCGATGGACAAGCCGAAGATCGCCATTGCCGTATATGTGGAGAACGGTGGCTTCGGTGCCGATTTTGGTGTTCCTATCGGTGGATTGATGATTGAACAGTATTTGCACGGTAAGCTCTCGGCAGCCTCTGAGGCGCGGGCCGCAGCTTTCCAACATAGACGAATTGCTTATGGTAGCACAAGTAGATAAACAACCCAGCGTACTTCGTTCGCTCGACTGGTGGACGATTGCGATTTACCTGGCACTCCTCGTGTTCGGTTGGGTCAGCGTGTGCGGTGCCAGCTATACTTATGGCGATACAGATATCTTCAGTCTCGACACCCGTTCGGGTATGCAGATCGTATGGATCGGTACGTCCATCGTTTTGGGCTTCGTCTTGCTGATGCTCGACGACCGTCTTTATGAATATGTGGCTTATCTGCTTTACGGAGTGATGATTGTGGCTCTTATTGCCACCATCTTCAACCCCCACGAGATTAAAGGATCACGGTCGTGGCTTGTCTTAGGACCTGTACATATTCAGCCGGCTGAGTTCTCGAAGTTTGTCACGGCCCTAGCCTTGGCGAAGCTGATGAGTACCTACGGCTTTACGCTGAATAAACTGAAGGATTTTGCCTTGGCAGTGGGTGTATTACTGTTGCCGATGCTGTGTATCGTGCTGCAGAAGGAGACAGGATCAGCATTGGTCTATCTGTCATTCTCCCTCATGCTCTACCGTGAAGGTATGCCCGGTAGCATCCTGTTTACTGCTGTGGCCATGGTGATCTACTTCGTGGTGGGCATTCGTTTCGAGGAGGTGATGCTATGGGATACCCCCACCTCAGTGGGTAAGTTCTCCGTACTGATCATGGTACAGCTGTTCACAGCCTCCATGCTATATGTCTATCTGCGCAACAAGAAACAGTTCTGGCATATCATCGCCTACACGATAGGTATAACCATCCTGGCACTCTTGTTCTCCAAGTTTGTCATCCCGTTCGATATTGTCTGGCTGCAGATGGCACTTACAGCAGGAATGATCGGCTACCTGATTTACCTCGGACTGAGCACGCGCATCCGTACCTATTATTTTATAGCCCTGTTTGCCATCGGTTCAGTGGCGTTGTTCAACTTGTCAGACCATATCCTGAACAACACGCTGGAGCCTCATCAGCGCACCCGTATCAATGTGCTGCTGGGTATCGACAAGGATATTAAGAAGACGGGATATAACGTGCACCAGAGTCAGATTGCCATCGGCTCGGGTGGCATCACGGGAAAGGGATTCTTGAATGGTACGCAGACCAAACTGAAGTTCGTGCCTGAGCAGGATACCGACTTCATCTTCTGTACCGTGGGCGAGGAAGAGGGATTCATTGGATGTGCCATTGTACTTCTGCTTTTCCTGGCATTGATTCTCAGGTTAATCAAGTTGTCCGAACGACAACCGTTCAAGTTTGGAAGGGTGTATGGCTATTGTGTGCTAGGGGTCTTCCTCTTCCATGTCTTCATTAACGTTGGCATGGTATTGGGTCTGACTCCCGTAATTGGTATTCCGTTACCATTCTTCAGCTATGGTGGCTCCTCGTTGTGGGGCTTCACCCTCCTGTTGTTTATCTTCCTTCGCATCGATGCAGGAAGGAACCTGATACGCACCTAACGTTTCTTGGTCATCTTAAAACCAATGTCGGAGATTCCAGGAAGAATCTCCCTTTTCATGGCGTGCCAGACGGTTACCACCAGTGAGTCGCCGCGCCGTAAGTCCAAGTTGCGTAGCGGGAAGTCGTACTGGGAATAGCTCACAGCCTGTCCGCGAAGGTTGTCATCGGGCATGAACTGACAACGTATTGTATCTCTGTGGGACCGGAAGCCGGGCAGGATACGTTGATCCACCACTAACGACACACTGGTAAAGGGGTAATTCCCGTTGATGCGCAGTCCAATGGTTTCCTGAAATGACCCAGAGTCGCGCAGCGGCGGAACAGAATAATGCAAGGTGTCGTTCTTTTCCCATCCGTTGATAGGAGTATGTTCATAGCTGTCATAGACGGTGTTCTCATCACACGAAGAGACAATGGCTGTGGCAAAGGCCACAGCCATCAGTATCATGAATGTGCGTATGAGTGTCTTCATCACTGTTTCTTCTGTTCCTTGTTGTCCTTATCGTCTTTGCCATGAGGAGCACGGTTCCCTTTGTTCCCGTTCTCTGGTCCTCTAGACTTGGCATTCTGTGGGTTCTTGCTCCCCTGACGGTTTTTGTTCTTCTTCTTTTTCTTGTTTTTGTCGAAGCGTGCGATGTTCTCGCCAGCCAGCAAGTCGATGGGGTGAGAGGATGATTTCTGCTCATGGTCGTCGGTGAGCGATACGGGCTTTTCTCCCCGTTTGTTCATCTCAACGATCTCCATGGCGCGTTCGGCCGTGATAGTCTCAAGGTTCGCGGCAAGACGCTTATCGGTGGAGTAGGTAACCATTCCTGCCAACGCATCCGCCTTGAATACGTAGTAATCGCTGTCCTGTGTCTGCAGCACCACTTCCTTGCCCGGCAGTTTCTTACCCGCTTCGATGTAGTTGTCAACCTCGTAGTTCAGACAGCATTTCAGCTTGGCGCACATACCTGCCAGCTTCTGTGGATTCAGTGAGATATCCTGGAAACGGGCGGCATTGGTGCTTACGCTCACGAAGTTCTTCATCCAGGTTGCGCAGCAGAGCTCTCTTCCGCAAGGACCCGTACCGCCAATACGACCCGCTTCCTGTCGTGCACCGATCTGTTTCATCTCGATGCGTACATGGAAGGTGGCGGCGAGGTCTTTGATTAGCTGACGGAAGTCAACGCGCTCATCAGCGATATAGTAGAAGATGGCTTTGTTACCGTCACCTTGGTACTCCACATCACCGATCTTCATGTCCAGACCGAGGTCCTTGGCGATCTGTCGGCTCTGGATCATCGTACCATGCTCCCTCTTCTTGGCCTCGTGGTACTTATCCATATCCACAGGCTTGGCCAGTCGATATACACGCTTGATGTCGTCGGCCGATTTCAGGTTTGCCTTCTTCACCTGCAGCTTAACCAGTCGTCCGGTGAGTGTTACCACACCGATGTCATGCCCCGGATTCGCCTCTACGGCCACCACATCGCCTTTCTTCAGGTCGAGATTGTTCACGTTGTGGTAATACCCTTTGCGGGTATTCTTGAACTGTACCTCCACCAAGTCGGTGCTCTCCTGGTTACCCGGCACGTCGGCCAGCCAGTCGTAAGTATTCAGCTGACGGTCCTGACGTCCGCATGCCTTTCTGCATAGGCCGCGGTCGCATCCCGTACTGATCTTGTATTTCAAATTCTTATAGTCCATTTCTAATTTTCAATTCTCAATTTTCAATTTACAATTCAGCGCAACCTTACAATCACTTTTAGTGCCATGTCGAAGAACACGATGCGTGGGTTCGCATTCTGTCCGATGTCGCGGATAATCTTTGTGAACAGTTCCGAGAGTCCCATTACGTTGGATTCGTTGATAAACCGCGCGAAGTTCTTGGCGAAATCCTCTTCCTCCTGCGACATATATACCAGTTCGGGATTCTGGAAGTTATACATGAAGTTCTCGCGTACGAGTCGGAGGAAATAGGTCATCATCCTCTTCTGTTTCTCACGACCGAATCCCGCAACAGTCTCACTCCATTGTTTCAGCTCTTTCACGTTCCGCTGATATGCCAGTCGCATCAGTGTGATGAACATATCGAGGAACAGTCGGTTCTCATTCCCTGCATCCAGTTCCTCGAGGGCTTTCAGCCAGTTGCCGTTAGCCACGCGGGCAATGCGGTGTGCCGTATTCTCGTTGATGCCCCGGCGTTCCACGAGTGCTTGCTCGATGGCCTCAGTGGCGGTCTTCTTCATATCGATGCGCTGCGTCCTGCTGCGGATGGTCTCCAGCAGCTTCTCCGGCTCCTCGCTCACCATCAGGAACACCGTCTGCTGTGGCGGTTCCTCGATGATCTTCAGTAGCTTGTTCGCGCATTCCCCGTTCATACGTTCCGGTAGCCAGATGATGCTCACCTTATAGCCGCCCTGACTGGATTTCAGCGACAGTTTACGGATGATATCATCACTTTCGCTGGCATAGATGATGGCCTGCTGGTTAGCCGCCCGCATGCAGTCGAGCCATTGGTCGATCGAGAAATACGGACCTTCCATCACCATTGCATGCCATTCCTTAGCGAAGTCGTCACTCACCATCTTATGATCGGCACTGGTACCTGCGGGTCTAATCACTGGGAACGTGAAGTGCAGGTCGGGATGTTGCCATTGTGCCAACATTGCCTCGGCATTCCGTTTGGCGTTGTCGTTGTCAGCTGTTGACGTGAGCAGATATGAGGCGAATGCCATGGCCATAGCCATCTTTCCGCAACCCGCAGGACCACAGAATAGCAGGGCGTGTGGCAGTCGCTGTCCTTCAGCCAACTGCATCAGACGACCCTTCGTCTCTTCTTGTCCTATCACCTGCTCAAATCCCACAATTCTCAATTTCGACTAAAGTTGTTTTACAATCTCCTGTACCGACTCAACTGCCGATACCGTATAGAAATGTACATTCTGCACGCCGTGCGCTGCTAGGTCGCGACACTGTTGCAGTCCCCATTCCACGCCCAGCTGACGAGCGTCGTCATCAGTCTTGCATTTCACCACCTCCTTGGCCAGTTCCTCGGGGATGTCGCAATGGAACGTCTTAGGCACCATGGTCAGTTGTGACAGTTTGGCAAAGGGCTTCAGTCCGGGGATAATTGGAATAGTAATTCCCATCTCCCTAGCCTTTGCTACAAAGTCAAAGTATTTCTTATTATCGTAGAATAGCTGTGTCACTGCATACTGTGCCCCTAGATCCTGTTTCTCCTTCAGGTAGCGCATGTCCATTTCGATGTTCGGAGCCTCCTCGTGCTTCTCAGGGTAGCAAGCCACGCCAAAGCCGAACGGTGTCCCCGGTCGTTTGATTGGCGTACCGTCGAGGAAGAACCCCTCATTGAACCGCTGTACCTGCTGGATTAACTCCGTGGTATGAGCATAGCCACCGTGGATAGGTGTAAATGACCGGTCCTCTTTGGCCTTGTCACCGCGGAGCAACAACAGGTTCTCGATACCCAGGAACTGCAGATCGATCAGCTCGTACTCGATATCCTCGGCCGTGATGCCGCTGCAGATGATATGTGGAATCACGGTAATGCCGTAGCGGTTCTGGATGGCGGCAGCCATGGCAATGGTGCCTGGACGGCGACGGATGCGCTGGCGTTCAAACTGACCGTTGTCCAGTTCCTTATACACATATTCCGAGTGATGGGTAGTAATATTGATGAACAATGGGTCGTATTCCTTCAGCAGGTCGATGGTATTGAACAATGCTGCCGTACCGCTACCTTTCAGGGGCGGTAGTACCTCGAACGAGAAGCGTTGCTTCCCGCCATTATCTTGTTTCAGAATCTCCGTAACATTCATAATTGAGGACAAAGGTACAAATAAGCGAGCACAAAGCAAAATAAAAACTTGTTTTTCTTTTGTTTTGTCGAGCGGAAGTACCTTCGGTGTAACTATAAGTACAAATTTTTCTACGTTTTACAATATTTTGCGGGGAAAAGAGTTTATTAAACGTAATTTAATTAGAGAAAGTAATATAATCTTACGAATATGCAACAAAATCAAACCGGTAGCAAAGCCTACCTCATCTCGATTGTGATGGTCGCCGTACTCGGCGGTCTGCTCTTCGGTTATGACACCGCAGTGATCTCTGGAGCTGAAAAAGGTCTCCAGGCGTTTTTCATGGAAGCCAAGGATTTCTCCTACACCGACGGGTGGCACGGCTTCACTTCTGCTTCGGCCCTCATCGGCTGTATCATCGGCTCTGCCCTCTCAGGCTTCCTGGCCACCAACCTCGGTCGTAAGAAGTCGCTCATCATCGCGGGTATCCTCTTCTTCATCTCCGCTCTGGGCTCCATGGATCCTGAGTTCCTGTTCTTCGAGCATGGCACTCCCACCTTCTCCCTGCTGATCATGTTCAACATCTACCGCGTTATCGGTGGTATCGGTGTAGGACTGGCTTCGGCTATCTGTCCGATGTATATCGGTGAGGTGGCTCCGTCTAATATCCGTGGTATGCTTGTCAGCTGGAACCAGTTCGCCATTATCTTCGGTCAGCTGGTTGTGTATTTCGTGAATTTCTTCATCCTGGGCGACCATATCCAGCCGCTGGTGGAAGAGATGGGCAAGGGTATTGCCGCCATCAACCCCGCCGCACAGTGGACCGTTACCACAGGATGGCGCTATATGTTCGGTTCCGAGGCTGTTCCCGCAGGACTCTTCGCCCTGTTGATCTGCTTCGTTCCTGAGACACCGCGTTACCTCGTGAGTGTGAACCAGGATCAGAAGGCTCTGGGTATCCTGTCGAAGATCAACGGCAGCGAGAAGGCCGCTCAGATCCTGCAGGATATCAAGGATACCATGACCGTCAAGACCGAGAAGCTCATGACCTACGGTTTCATGTGTATCTTCATCGGTATCATGCTCAGCGTGTTCCAGCAGGCTGTGGGTATCAATGCCGTGCTCTACTACGCTCCGCGTATCTTCGGTGACATGGGTATGGATAACCCGATGATGATCACCGTTTTCATGGGTATCATCAACATCCTGTTCACTCTCGTGGCTATCTTCACTGTTGAGAAATGGGGTCGTAAGCCGCTGCTCATCTGGGGTTCATTAGGTATGGCTCTTGGTGCCTTCGGTGTAGCAATCACCTTCGGACATGCCGGTTTGGAATACGTTACAGCTGTAAGTCTGCTAGTCTATGCAGCATCGTTCATGTTCTCTTGGGGTCCCATCACCTGGGTGCTCATCGCCGAGATCTTCCCCAACACCATCCGTGGTGGTGCCGTGGCCATTGCCGTGGCTTTCCAGTGGATCTTCAACTTCATCGTTAGCTCTACCTTCGTGCCGATGTTCAACATGCATCTCAGCGAGGGTGACGACTTCGGTCACTGGTTCACCTACGGTCTTTATGGTCTGATCTGCGTCATCGCCGCTATCTTCGTTTGGAAGCTTGTTCCTGAGACGAAGGGTAAGACCCTTGAGGATATGACACGTCTGTGGAAGAAAGGCAATGCTTAATAGGTAATTGCTTTTGACAAAAAATAAATAAAGTGCTGCCAAATTGGTAGCACTTTATTATTTTCAATTTGGGGTGGCATTATCGATGCCATTCAACAAACGCCTCCATGGCCTCATAGCAAGCTAGGCCCAGGGCATCGTATTTCTTGGCGGTATCGCGGTTACGATCCTCCGCGCGTTGCCAGAACAGGCGTTCGTCGTTACCCAGGAACGGGGCACTCTCCATCTGACTCTGGTGTCGCAGGATGGCATTACGTTTCTCGCGTAGTTCCTCAGGACTCATCGGCACGCACATTTCGATATCGGCCACATCCCATTCCGCCCATGCACCGCGGTACATCCATACACGACAGTCATCAAGCCATGCCGCACCCCTGTTGTATTCCTCATCGATGGCTGCCAACACAGCATCCGTACACTTCCGGTGTGTACCGTGCGGATCGGCTAAGTCGGCTGCCACATATATCTGATGAGGCTGAATGCTACTGATTAGGTCGATGATGGGTAGCACGTCGCGTTCGCTCATCGGTAGCTTCTCGATCCGTCCGCTCTCGTAGAAGGGCAGGTCAAGGAAGTGGATATGTTTGCTATCGATTCCATTGTATTCGCACGCCAGTCGTGCCTCGCCCCTTCGGATCAGTCCTTTGAGCCTCAGAATCTGTTCATTATCGTAGTCACCCTCCTGTTTGTTCTTCAGGAACTCCTTCACCCACTGGTAGTAGTGCTTGATCACCTCGTCTGAACCGTTGGCGAAGATGGTGTTAAAGCCGTTGGTGAAATGCATGAACCTACGAACCTCCTCGTCACCTACGGCAATGTTCCCTGATGTCTCGTAGGCCACATGCACGTCGTGCCCCTGTTGCATCAGTCGTCGGATTGTGCCACCCATAGAGATCACGTCATCATCGGGATGTGGTGAGAACACGATTACCCGTTTAGGGTAGGGCAGTGCCCGTTCCGGTCGTAGTGTATCATCAGCATCGGGCTTTCCTCCCGGCCATCCTGTGATGGTATGTTGCAGTTCGTTGAACACCTCGATGTTCACCAGTCCAGCTTTCCCGTCGAACTGTTCCACGAGGTGTATCATACCGTTATCTACATAGTCCTTGGTGGAAAGCTTCAGCAGAGGCTTCCCCGTTTTCTCACACAGCGCGATCACTTGTCGGCGCAGCGTGTGTTCAGGCATTTTGATGTTAGAAGTAAGATTTAGGTTCATTTTCTATATGATAGTTGATAAGATTACCACCATTTCATCACAGTGCGTAGGAACGCGGTGAGCTCGCCAGCCATTTTCTCATGTTGCCAGATGCTGGGATGCCAGCTGGCGCCGTAGTATAGGTCACCCGTCTGCGGTGTAAAGTCAAAGCGGTACACCTCCTTGTCACCATTCTTGTGTGCCTCGTCCCTGATCTGGTCGAGGATATTGTGCGCCAGTTCCATCTCCTTCCCGTTGAGCATGCTACCCAGCAGTAGCACGATCTTCGCGTTGGGGTAATGACCGCGTACGTTTTTCAGGAACTTCCTGTATGCTTCGGTGAACAACTTGATGTCGTAGTTCGGTGTAGAGAGGTCGTTGGTGCCGAGGTTGATGCACACCAGGTCAGGCTGGTAGCGCTGGAAATCCCATTTCTCGCGCTTGTCGTTAAACAGCGTGTATTCGTACAGTGCGGGCATATTGTCGGGGTTACCCGTCCTCGGACCGTTATAGTTCCTATATATACCGATTCCGCTACGAGCCACCACCCAGTGCTGCGCCTTCAGGTTGCGTGCCGTGATGGCGGCATATGAGTAGTAGTGGTTCTCTGTCTCGTATTCAAAGGGATCGCTACGCTCGATGCTCTCGTTACCGTATCCACAGGTGATGGAGTTCCCGATGAACTCGATCTTGCGTTGCGGCAATGTTGGAGGAGGTGCTAGCTGTCTACCCTCATCGAGGATGAATCCTTTGAACACTGGCTTCAGGTCGAGTCCCTCTACGATATACATCAGTTTCACCAGATGCCTGCCCTCGGGTAATGCCGTAGCGATGGTCACCACCGAGTCCTTGGGTGCCAGGAAGCCAACCTTGAACGGCTCGGCCTGATCGATCTGTGCCATGAAATATCCGCTCATAGGCTTCGCCATCACCTTGAGTGATGTGCCCTCGAAGCACGCAAAGATCTGCGTTCCCGGATACGAGAACGTCGGTGCGTCGGGGTTCGCGAAGCTAATACGCCCCGTATAGACGATCCGTGGGTCGGATGCTTTAATCACTGTTCCCTTTGGGGGGATTGTCGTTGAAGCTATTGCAGCTCCGGTCATCATCAAGCAGCACACAGCTGCAATCACACGTTTTATATTTTTCATTAATTATGCATTATGCATTAACTACATCTGTCACTCCTCATTCCCTCCCTATTGGGGAGGGCTAGGGAGGGGCTTTAATCTTCATTCATCGTCATATGCTCCTTCATATAGTCGCGCGGCGACATACCATAGAACTTCTTGAAGATGGTGGAGAAGGAGGCCGCGTTACTGAATCCGCAGGCGTACATCACCTCAGTGACGTTCTGGTGCTGGTTAGCCAGCAGGTTCGCCGCCTGTTTCAGTCGCAGGTTACGGATAAAGTCGTGCGGTGTCTGATTCGTCAGCTCCTTCATCTTACGGTGCAGGTGAACCCTACTGATGCCTACCTCGTCGGCAATCATATCCACGCTGAGGTCGGAGTTGTTGATATTCTTGTTGATCACGTTCATTACGCGCTCCAGCAACTTCTCGTCAGGCGACTTCATCTTCACCTCTTCCACCTTGCCCTCTTGACTCTCGTTTCCGGTGTACTTGAAGCGCATCACCTTGCGGGCTTCGGTCAGGTTGATGATGGTGCGGCGCAGGATCTCCATGTTGAACGGTTTCACCAAGAAGGCGTCGGCACCAGTCTCTAGACCCTGCAGACGGTCCTCGTCACGGTTCTTGGCGGTAAGCAGCACCACGGGGATATGGTTGGTGTTCACGTTCGCCTTGATGCGTGAGCAGAGCGTGTTACCATCCATCTCGGGCATCATGATATCGCTGATCACCACATCGGGAACCTGTGTCAGAATCACGGGCAGCGCCTCCTTACCGTTGGTGAACGTCTTCACGGTATAGTCGCGCTCTAGTTCTGTGCGCAGGTATTCGGCAATTTCGTTGTCGTCTTCCACCACGACCACGAACAGGTCCTTGCGGTTCTGGATCATTGGCTCCATATCTGCCTCCTGCGGCTCCATGATGTTCTCCAGATCGTGCAGTACCTCCTCCTCTTGCTGACCGTCCACGATCATCTCCTCAGGTTTTAGATGACTGTCACCCAGGGGCAGTGTAACGGTGAACTCACAGCCCTTGCCGTCGGTGTTGTTCTTTACGGCGATATTGCCATGGTGCAGTTCCACGAGTGAGCGTGTCAGGTCGAGACCGATACCCGTACCGATATTCATGTCGTTCACTGTCGAGGTGGTCTGATAGAAGCGTTCGAAGATTTTCTCCATCTTGTCGGCGGGAATACCCTCGCCCGTATCCTTGATATGCAGTCGTGCCTCCTTGTCGTCATGCTCCAAGCTGATCGCCACCTTTCCTCCAGGGGGCGTGAACTTAAAGGCGTTCGACAGCAGGTTCACCACCACCTTATCGAAGTTCTTGCGGTCGATCCATATAGGTAACCGATCAGTGTCATGCGCATAGCTCAGCTCGATGTTCTTACTGCGTGCCTGTACCTCGAAGAGCGAGTACAGATCCTGCACGAACGACACGAAATCGGTCTTGCTCATGCGCATCATCATCTGTCCCTTTTCGATCTTCCTCAGGTCCATCATCTGGTTGATCAGGTGCAGGATACGCTCGGCATTGCGCTGTACGGTTTTGTACATGCCGTGGCGGTGCGGATCGGTGTCCTCTTTGATGAGCGACATAATCGGCGTGAGGATGAGTGTCATCGGGGTGCGAATCTCATGACTGATATTCATGAAGAAACGTAGTTTGGCCTCGCTCATCTCCTCGGCATGGATATGCTCCTGCAGACGCAGATGAGCCTGTTCCTGACGGCGACGGTATTGCAGATACAGATACAGTCCTAAAGCAATCAGCATGAAGTAGAGCAGACGGGCCCATGTGGAGAGATACCACACGGGGTGGATCTTCACCGTGAACTCCTTGATGTCCGACTCAGTGTCGCTGATGATGGCCTTCACACGGAAGCGGTAGGTGCCCGAGGGCATATGACTGAACGTGAGTTCGTGGGTGCCCGGGGGCATGGTGATCCACGGCTCGCCGTTGATGCTGTATTCGTAGGTGATATGGTCGGGATAATCGTATGTCAGCGTCGAGAGGTTCAGCGAGAACGAGTTGTCCTGATGTGCAAGCTCGAAGCGGTTCGAGTTGATCACTGTACTGTCGGTAATCACGTAGCGGCCCGACTTCTGTCCTGCTCGCACTTCCTGTCCGTTCACACGCATGCCTGTGATATGTACCGAGAACTTGCGGTCGATGGGATGCAGGTCGGCGGGGTTGAACCAGGTGATGCCCTGCATGCCGCCGAAGATCAGACTACCATCTTTGTTGGCATACGAAACACCCTCCGAGAACTCATTGTCCTGCAGACCATCGTCGGCGAAGTAGTTGATGGTCTTACCTGTTTCGGGATCCATCTGACTCAGTCCGTGACCGGTACTCACCCAGATTTGTCCCTTGGGCGACAGCTCGATACCGGCAATATACTCGTCAGCCAGTCCAGAACGCTTGTTATACTCCTCCATCTTCTTGGTCTTCAGGTCGTAGCAGTACAGACCCTCGCTGGTACCCGACCAGACCCGGCCCTTGCCGTCTTCCTGAATGGTGTTGATTTGTATGTCGCGCACGATACCGTTGGTGCCGAAAACGTTCGTCCAGTTGTTCTTTTCCAAGTCCAGACAAGCCAGTCCGATACAGGTGCCCACATACAGGCGCTTGCCGTCGGGCGAGAGTTTCAGTTGGGCGATATAGTCGTTCAGCAGACAGTTGGTCAGACTGTCGCTATTGGTGCTTAGCAACGAACGGTAGGAACGTTCCACACCGCTCTTCAGGTCCACGCGCTTCAATCCGTCGCCCATGCTACCGATCCACAGTACATCATCCTTCCCGATGGCCACATCGAACACGCTCTCGCACTCGGTTTGCGTCGATGGAAGTCGGTGATAGGCACCGGTTTGCTTGTCCACCCATCCGCAGCCATTGCGGTAGGTGCCCACCCAGAGTCGTCCTGAACTATCCTCAGCCATGCCCAACACGGTAATAGGGGTTTCGCCAGGTTTCTCCAACCGGAAATGTCGCACATTCTGCTTGTCGGGCGAGATGGCATACAGTCCATCGCTGTCGCCGGCCACCCACAGCGTACCGTCGCGCGTCATTAGCACACTCATCACACAGGCATCGCCGATAGTGTTCGTGGCACCGAGCTTCCTACCCATATATCCGAAGGTGTTTGGACGTACAGGTTGCATGAACACACCTTTCTGTAACAAACCAATCCACAGGTTACCGCCCTTGTCTTCGATCACCGACACCGCCTTACTCTTCTTTAGGTCGATTTCTGTGCTGAGATAGGAAATAGAGCCCACCGATCCTTCCTTGATGTTATACTGTATCACGCCCTGACCGTCGCAACCCAGCAGCAAGTTACCGTCGCGCCGCAGCGTAAGGGTGGCAATATGCAGGTTCGATGTGGAGGGAATCAACTGGAAACCCTCGTTGGTATAGGGGATGAAACGGTACAATCCGTTGGTGCTGCCCACAAACACTTGGTCATTCTTATCCACGCATACCGATGTGAACATACGCTTTTGTTCGTCTTTGTTCATAAAATGGCGTCTGGCAGGACCGCTGAACATGTAGATGCCGTTGTCTTCTGATACAACCCATATACGACCACCTTTGTCCTCGGCCAATCGGTGCGCATACTTAATCTCTGCATAGCTTCCCTCTAACTGATGCGCCTTCTTCATGTCGTCGTCCATGCGATAGATACCATAGCCTGATGTGGAGATGAGTATCTCGCCGTTCGAACGCTCGATGATACTGGTCACGAAGGCTGCCACGCGCTGACCGGAACGGTCAATCATCGGGATATCGGTGAATTCGCTTCTCTCGTAGCGCTGCAGGGCATTCGACATACCTATATATATAGCGCCCGAACGTGTCTGCATGATACAGTTCACACAGTTGTTTGCCAACCCTCTCGACCGCTTGAAGGTCCTGAAGGTATAGCCGTCGTAGGCGTTCAAACCGTTCATAGTGGCAATCCAGATGCGTCCCTTTTGGTCTTGGAACACCTGGTTGATGATACTGCTTGGGAGTTTATCGCTCGTGGTAAAGAGTCTTCCCGTCTGGGCAAACGCTCCGACGGTAAACAATAACATAGCGAAAAGAATATTCCGTTTCATGGATGTAGTAAAACTGTTCTGTTATTTTAGTTGAGAGTCTTTCGTCCCTCATTTTTTTATTGCTGCAAAGTTATGGAAAAAAAACCGAAAACTTTTATAAATGTTTCATTTTTTTTCTTTTTTGTGTATTTTCCGTCTATTTGTCGTCCATTTTCTTCATGAGAAGCCCAAAAAACAAAGTGCGTGTAACTTATCAAGAAGACACATATTAAAAAAACAATTAAATTTGCACTCGTTCGTGAGTCCGTGTGTAATCACTCGTTTCATGGACAGTAGTAAAATTGTTATAGATTCTACCGGGGAGACGATATCGGGAGATATCGTCTTCTTTTTCTTTGAATAAAGAAACAAACCTCTTTCCTCTTTTCTTTGGCGCAAATAAAAGAGGCAAAAGAAACATCCACCCCTACCAAGCCTCCCCCTATATGGGGAGGATGTAATTGATTCCGAGCAGAAACCGCCCTCCATCAAGGTTTTGGTATGGCTCACCAGCCTTTGCCCCTTCGGGGTGAGCCATTCTTTTTTTGTTGGCTTACGCCAGTACCTTTGCGCCAATCACCATAGCGCCAGAGAAAAGAGGGAATAGTGGATTATATATCAAAAAGATGTATTTTTGTTCGTTGATTAACGAAAACAATAAATTGAATGTAGCCTTTATGGTATTGATTTGTAGAAAAATGATAGTTTATACAAAAAATAAATTTACTGATACAAGAAATGAAGAGTTATTGAAATAAAGGTGTTATCTTTGCAGCGGAAATCTGACAAAGATTCATCAATTAGATTGTTTAGCAGTTAGTTATATATGTTATGTTTTGGTTTTTAAATTATATTTAGAAGTTTTTATTAGGTTATTTTGTTAGTTATGTTGTATCCAGCGTGGGCCGTGAGGTCGGCGCTGTTTTTTTGCACATTACTTCTGCCGTTGAAAGCGGCTAACTACCATTAACTTCCGCTAACTCCAGGTAACTTCCATTATTAATATAAAGTATAATAGAAAAGATGAAAAGAACATTACTCGTTTTCGCGGTTACACTTTGTGTCCTCACAGCCTGCAGGACCGACCGCGACCGTCTGATGGAAATCAACGGCTTTTTGAACGACAATCGGCTCGACACAGCGCAGATCTGTCTCAACCGTATCAGTCCGTCCGACTTGTCCGTACACGACGAGGCGTTTTACAACCTCATCACCGTCAAGCTCAACCACCTGAGCTACCGCCCCTTCACCTCCGACACCCTCATCCGCTCCTGCATCGATGCGTTCACAAAATACGATGATAAGGAACGGTTGGCTGAGAGTCTTTATTACAAAGCGGTGGCCGACTATGAAGATGGTCGTGTGGCGCAGGCGTTCACAGAGATGAAAAAGGCCGAGGCGGCAGCAGAGGGCATCAGCGACCTCACCATACGTCACAAGATCATCGAGAGTCTCACCGATTGGAATATGTCTGAGCACCAGTACAAGCTGGCCATGACCTACGGCAGGCGCAATCTCGCCCTGTCAACCATAGCAGGTAACGACAACTGGATTGCCTATGCCCTGGTGTTCATCTCTCAGATCTACGCAGGCATGGGTCAGCGCGACAGCGCAAGTCAATATCTCGACAAATGCATCACTTATATGAAGAATGTGCCCGACTCACAACGCGTGGCTTTCTATAACTATATCGCCGCGGTCAACATACGTTCTAACAATCTCGCTACGGCATACAGCTATGCCATGAAAGGCAATACCATCCGCCCCAACAGTGTGGGCTACGTCACCCTAGCAAAGATACGCTACCAAGAAGGTGATAACAAAGCTGTTGACAGTCTATGCGAGAAAGCACTTAAGCTCGCAACATATCCAGGCGAGCGCATCTATGTGCTCCAGCAGTCCATGCGTATATACGAAGACCAGAATCACTATGAAAAAGCCTACCGAGCTTGTAAGAAACTCAACAAAACTAGAGTTGATGAAGTACGATTGCGTGAAAAGCATAATGTGCATAACGTACAGGTCACCTATGACCAAGAGATGCAAAACCTGAAGTATCGGCAGAAGATTATCTGTGCTATCTTTATTATCATATTACTAGTACTTATCACCACTCTTATTTTGCTTAACCACCGGTACAAGATGATCAAAATAGGCAAAGAGGTAATACAGGACCAACTCCTTATTAATATATATAGTCAGCAGATTGTGAATCTCAATGCATCCAATAAGGGCATGCAATCTACCATTAAAGCCCTTAATCACAAGGTTTCCGACCTCCAAAAACGTCAGGCAAAGATTCTTTATGAAGGTAAGGCACGGTATGATCACATCATACAAGGAGGTAAAACGGTATCGTGGAGCAAAAAAGATTTTGCTCATTTCATCGAGTATTTCAGGATACTCGACTATCCCTTTGTCGTTCATCTGGAGAAAGATTACAAGCACCTCTCTGTAAAGAACCAGTTTTTTATGATTCTGTATCAAATGGGGAAGGATGACAACGAGGTGTGCAGCGTCATGGGAATTAGCGATGGTACAATGAGATCAAAAAAATCAAGGATAAAAGGGTCCCAAAAATAGATATTTTTGTTGCATTTTGGCGCGGACTTTTTGTCGTATTGCTCGCAATTTGTTAATTTTCAGCGAATTGTGCAAAATTGACGTGCAACAACTCATTTCATAAAAATCAGCTATTTGTTGCATGGAATTATCTTTATTTGTACTTTTGCGGCCGTTAATTTTAATCAAAGATAAATTATTTTTATGATGAAGAAAATTCAAATGATTATTGTCGCTCTGGCGACGTTGCTTGCCTGCCCGATGAGTATGGCAGGTACCCCTAGTTTTGGTCCTGCTGATGAGATTCCGATTGTTGTGCATGGTCCCCACAGATTACCGCTGGATTTACCGTTGGTAAGTGCTGAGTTTGATGCCGGAAACGGAATCGTGGAGATAACATTTGGCGAAGCACTCGCGAACGTGAACGTGAAGATCTTTAAGAATGGGATGATGATGGACTGG
>JBGUJY010000036.1:0-27676 GCA_045114185.1 Prevotella sp.
CCAAGCTTTGATGTCCTTTCGTTTGAGAACGGGTGTGATTCTGTCCAGATATGGCTGCTTGTCAAAATAATAACTCTTTCCGCCGGGTAGGGGAAGTCTCTTGTTGTATCCTAACGTTCCAAAGCCTCTGATGTGCTTACCGCATGGTTTCGGACTTGCTGTAAAGTTGAAAAATACGGTTTCGAGTGCTTCGGGATAAAACATTGTGCCGTCGCTTGCCTTGATTCTCGCAATAGAGTCTACACCGTTCTTTAGGCAAAGTGAATAGATGATGGTGTCATTGCCATGACTATGCGACTCAAAGTGATAGCTCTCTTCCGACATTTCCATCATTGAGTCGAGGTTATGTCTGATGGCACCGAAGATGCCGTCGAAGACTTTACGGTTTCTTTCGTTGGCCGCTTCGATTTCTTCAGGTGTCATATTTTCAAAAGAAGATGTAACGCCTTCGCAGTCGGTTGAACAAAGGAAATCCTTTCCGACTATACCGTTGTGGACGTATAGCAGTTGGCCGCCACCGTGGTTGATTTTCATTTTGCTGTCTTGACGTACAGATATAATCTTTTCTATTTCTTCCCATATCTTGTCCATGGGTGTCCTGTCCTGTGCTGAAACAGTTGTTGTCAGTATTGCTGATAATGCTATTATGATGATTCTTTTCATATTCTTATATGTTTTTTATTTGATTTTCATCTGGTGGAAGTGATGATATTGAAACGCGTTGAATCACGCGATTGCCTCTCTCGCGAAGCGCTCTTGCCTGTTCGGCAAATTGTATCATCGGATCATCGTATGGGATAATGTCGCTTTCCTCCACTTTAGTGAGTGTTCTTTCGCTGTTTTCAGGCTTGGCGACTGGCTCCGTCTCGGTCGGTTGCGCTGTTTTTGCGACTCGTTTTGAGACTTTTGCCCGATGATTTGCCTTCTTTACCTCTGCCACCTTGGTCTGAGTGTCGTCTTTGACCTCTGGCCGAACCTGCGGTTGCTTAACCGGAGTTTGCGCTGTCGGAGGCTGGGGAGAAACTTCATCTCTCGGAGGAGTGAGGAAGACGATGAGCAGGGCGGCAACACATGCAGCAGCCACCCACGGCCACAACTTCATGATGCGAGGTTTCTGCCTTCGCGAAGCCATTTCCTTATCGAAGAGCGCTTCATCAACTGTCAGTTTGCCAAGCATCCCGGCGATAATCTTCCAGTCCTCCGGAGCATCCTCACGGGAAACCTCAAGAGCCAGTAGTCTCTCCTCCTCGGCTGTTGTCTCGCCGTTGAGGTATTTCTGAATCAGTTGTTCGGTGTCGTTATATGTCATGTTCTTAACCCTTTAATTTCTTCAAACACTTTCTTTCTCGCAGCAGAGACGATGCTCTTTATCGATGGTTTTGCAATGTTGGTCTGCTTGGCGATATCATCAAGATCAAGACCTTCTATCTGCCTCATCTCAAACAGGCGCCGCTCACTTGGTTTCAGATGCTGCACCGCCCTGTTCACGGCCTCGTGCAGTTCCTTTGCTTCCAAATCCTCGTGGGGCGAAGCGCCCATGTCCCTACCTGGCGGTGCTGTCTCCTCATTTATCTTGCCCGATATAAAGAGGTTGGACTTCCTTTTCCTCACGATATCCATGCAACAATGCTTAGCCACCCTGATAGCAAGGGCATCATGCTGAACACCCAGTTCCATCCTATCGATGAACCTAAGAAGAGCCACCAATCCCTCTTGTGCTACATCCTCGGCATCATCATCGTTGCCAAAGAAACTGCGTCCTACCGAGAGCATCAACTCACGGAGTTTTGGGATGATATGTTCAAACTCTTCTTGTGTCATCTGTCTAATAAGCGTATGTCAATGCGAAAAGTTAAGTTGAAAATATGCAGATCAACATTTTCTGATTGCAAAGATACCCATTTTTCCACGAAGAGTTTGCTATGAATCTTTTTTTAACCTTTTATCGGCTCTCATTTAAAAACGTAAACAAATAGCCAAAAGTTGCTCGGATAAAAAACAAAAAATCCCAAGAGAAATCTTGGGATTCTTGCGCTTCAGGATGGGCTTGAAATTTGTTGAGTTTTACGAGACTCTTCGACCAAACGTTTACAGTCAGCGGAGCTGGGGTAAACAATAAGGTGAGGGAGAAAACCTTGGTGAGAGCCCATCAAACAAAAAAGCCGAGATTTCTCTCGGCTTTTGCGCTTCAGGATGGGCTTGAACCAACGACCCCCTGATTAACAGTCAGGTGCTCTAACCAACTGAGCTACTGAAGCAGGATGTGCATTTGTTTTGAATGCGGGTGCAAAGGTAAATTGTTTTTCTGAAATCACCAAACTTTTTTGAGAAAAAATATAAGAAACGACAAAATTACGATAAATTTTGCGGGTTTTTGAACGTTATCCCGAGAGAATCTTGTATTTTTGTACCCGATAATTGTGCATGATTTATTTTAGTTGCATCAATCTATGAAGAGAATAGTACTGTGGATGGCGTTCTTCCTGATGGTAGGAATGCCAATAAAGGCTCAGAATGAGCAGGATCATAACTTCGAGGTGGTGAAGAATCTGGAGATCTTCAATGCCCTCTACCGTCAGCTGGACATGCTGTATGTGGATACGCTGGATGCTGATAAGATGGTGGGAGCGGGCATCAAGGCCATGCTGCAGCGTTTGGATCCATATACGGTGTATTACCCGAAGGCCAGTGACCTGAAATCGTTCCTCACAGGAAAGTACGGCGGTATCGGGGCCCTGATCCGTTATCACATGAAGGAGAAGACCACCGTGATTGATGAGCCGATGGGGGATACGCCTGCACAGGAGGCTGGATTGCGCAAGGGTGACATCATCCTGAGCATCGACGATACGGTCATGGTGGGCAAGGGTATTGAGTATGTGCGGGAGCATCTGAGAGGTGAACCCGGAACGACCTTTGCGCTGAAGATCCGTCGTCCCAGCACAAACAAGGTGATGCAGATGAAGATCACGCGTCGTTCGCTGAGTGCTACGCCCACGATTCCCTATTACGGAATGCAGGGTGACGGTATAGGCTATATCTGTCTGACTCAGTTCACGGAGGGTTGCGCCCAAGAGGTGCGCCGCGCTTTCCTGGATCTGAAGAAGCAGGGCATGCAATCATTGGTTCTCGATCTTCGTAACAACGGAGGTGGTAGTGAATTAGAGGCAGCCCAATTGGTGAACATCTTCGTACCACGGGGTATTACGGTGGCCTCTAACCGCGGTAAGTTGCGCAGGGCCAATCACGACTACCAGACAACGGTGGAGCCTATCGATACGGTGATGCCGCTGGTGGTGCTGGTGAATGAGGAAACAGCCTCGTCGAGTGAGATTACGAGCGGTGCTTTGCAAGATCTCGACCGTGCCGTTATCTTGGGAACAAGAACGTACGGAAAGGGATTGGTGCAGTTGCCTGTTGACCTCCCCTATAATGCCCAGTTGAAGGTGACAACCAGTCGTTACTACATCCCCAGCGGACGTTGTATCCAGGCCATCAACTACAAACAGGGAGAGGGCGTGTATCAGGAGCATATTCCCGATTCGCTGACAAAGGTGTTCTATACGGCGCATGGACGACCCGTACGGGATGGTGGTGGCATCACGCCCGACTTGGTGGTGAAACCTGACTCCCTGCCGAATATCGCGTATTATTTAGGTGTCAGCGGAAGAGATTCCACAGAGACGATGTTCGAATACGAGGTGGATTACTTGGCGAAACATCCCACCATCGGTCCTGTATCATCGTTCGAGATTACAGATGCCGATTATGAGGAATTCAAGAAGCGCGCCATCGCCAACGGCTTCACCTATGATCCTGAGAGTAACCGTGCCATGAAGGCGCTGAAGAAGATCATGGAGTTTGAGGGTTACTACGAAGAGGCAAAGCCTGAGTTCGAGGCCTTGGAGAAGAAGCTGCAGCATGATCTTGCGCATGATCTCGACCTGCATAAGGAGACCATCAAGCGTATGATTTCCTCGGATATCGTGGCCGCGTATTATTACCAGCGCGGAACGGTGGAATATAGTCTGAAGAGCGATAAACAGATGGAAGCAGCCCGTGATTTGCTGCGCAACGAGACCAAGTACAAACAGCTTCTTGACCCGAATTATAATAAATAATGTGGAAAAAATTTGGTAGTGTGCGAAATTCTTTGTAATTTTGCACCCGTTCAGTGGAATGAGGGACTCTCCGAGAGTCTCTCATTTTCATTTATATTCAAGGTTTATGATTGATAAAAGCATTGTAAAAAGTTTAGTTGAGGAGTGGCTCGATGGTAAGGAGTATTTCCTCGTGGATGTTGAGATTAGTAAGGACAACAAGATCGTTGTCGAGATTGACCATGCCGACGGGGTGTGGATTGAGGATTGTGTTGAGCTGAGCCGTTATATCGAGGATCGGCTGAACCGTGATGAAGAGGATTATGAACTGGAAGTAGGATCAGCCGGACTTGGTCAGCCGTTCAAGGTGCCCCAGCAGTATATGAACTTCGTGGGCAAGGAAGTGGAAGTGCTTGACGGTGACGGAAAGAAGGTGAAAGGTATCCTGAAGAGCGTAGATGGAAACGACTTCGTTGTAACCGTCAGCGAGAAGGTGAAGGAGGAAGGAAAGAAACGTCCGGTACTGAAGGATGTTGATAAGTCTTTCCAGATGGATCAGGTGAAATATACTAAATACTTAATAACTTTCAAATAAGCTATGGCAGCAACAAAAAATGTAGAGACCATCAGCATGGTCGATACCTTCAGAGAGTTTACCGAGCAGAAGAAAATCGACCGCACCACATTGGTGAGTGTGCTCGAGGACAGCTTCCGCAATGTGATTGCGAAGATCTTCGGTAGCGATGAGAACTTCGATGTCATCGTGAACCCCGACAAGGGTGACTTTGAGATTTACCGTAACCGCGTGGTGGTTGCCGACGGTGAGGTGGAGGATGAGAACAAGCAGATTTGCCTTTCTGATGCCCAGAAGATCGAAGATGACTATGAGGTGGGTGAGGATGTGTCTGAGCGCGTGGATTTCGCGAAGTTCGGACGCCGTGCCATCCTGAACCTCCGTCAGACACTGGCTTCCAAGATCCTCGAACTGGAACACGACAGTCTGTACAACAAGTACAAGGACCGCGTGGGTCAGGTAGTGAGTGGCGAGGTTTATCAGGTTTGGAAGCGTGAGGTGCTCCTCGTTGATGACGAGAACAATGAGCTGATCCTGCCGAAGTCGGAGCAGATTCCTGCCGACCAGTATCGTAAGGGTGAGACCGTTCGTGCCGTCATCCATCAGGTGAACAACGAGAACAACAACCCGAAGATCATCCTGAGCCGTACCAGTCCTGAGTTCCTGAAGCGACTCCTGGAGGCTGAGGTTCCTGAAATCAACGATGGTCTGATTACCATTCGTCGTGTGGCCCGTATGCCGGGAGAGCGCGCAAAGATCGCCGTGGAGAGCTATGACGACCGTATCGACCCCGTAGGAGCTTGCGTGGGTGTGAAGGGTAGTCGTGTACACGGTATCGTTCGCGAGCTGTGCAACGAGAATCTTGATGTAATCAACTTCACTTCCAACACCAAGCTGTTCATCCAGCGTGCCCTGAGTCCTGCAAAGGTGTCGAGCATCGTGGTGGATGAGGAGAACCGCAAGGCAGAGGTATATCTGCGTCCTGAGGAGGTGAGTCTGGCCATCGGTCGTGGTGGTCTGAACATCAAGTTGGCCAGTATGCTGACTGAATATACCATTGATGTATTCCGTGAGGTGGATGAGAGCGAGGCAGATGAGGATATCTATCTGGATGAGTTCTCTGATGAGATTGATCAGTGGGTGATCGATGCCGTGAAGGCTATCGGTCTGGATACTGCCAAGGCCGTGCTGAACGCACCGCGTGAGATGCTGGTGGAGAAGGCTGACCTGGAAGAGGAGACCGTTGATCATATGTTGAATGTATTAAGAGCAGAGTTTGAACAATAAGGAAGAATGAGCATCAGATTAAACAAAGCAATAAGAGAGTTAAACATAGGACTTCAAACGGCAGTTGAATTCCTGGAGAAGAGAAGTGACTTAGGGGAAGTGAGAGGCGACTTGAACTTCAAGCTGAGTGACGAGCAGTATGGTGCGCTCGTTGACCAGTTCAAGAAGGACAAGGAGCAGAAAGGTCTCGCTGAGAAGCTGTACCCCAAGAAGCAGAAGGAGAAGAAACGCCCGGAGCAGAAGGTGGAAACCGTTGTGGAGCCCAAGCAGCAGTTCCGGCCGTTGGGAAAGATCGACTTGAGCAGTCTGGGCAAGAAGTCCGAACCGGTGAAGTCTGAGGCTCCTGTTCCTGCTGCCGAGCCAGAGCAGAAGGCTGCTGCCGAGAGCCCGAAGCCCGAGAAACAAGAAGAAAAGCCCGTAGCTGTACAGTCAGAGCCTGTTCAGGAGTCGCCAGTGGAGCAGCCCGAACCCGAGGTGGTTGAACCTGAGGTGGTTGAGCCGGAGGAAGAATTCGCACCTGAGTCTGTTGATGACGATGATCAGAAGAAGGATGTGGAGGTCTTCACACTGAAGAGCGAGCAGAAGCTGGCTCCGAAGGTCAATGTGCTGGGCAAGATCGACCTTGATTCCATCAACCAGAGCACGCGTCCGAAGAAGAAGACCAAGGAGGAAAAGCGTCGTGAACGCGAGGAGAAGACCCGCATGGCTGGTGGTAATGGCGAGAAGAAGAAGCGTCAGCGCATCGGTAAGGAGAAGATCGATATCGAGGCCGTTGGCAAGATGCAGCAAGGCAACGGGAAGAACAATAATAACAATAACAACAACGCTGCTTCTGGCAAGAAGAACAAGAAGAAGCGTGTGCAGCGACCGCTGGAGGTGAACGAGGAGGATGTGGCTCGTCAGGTTAAGGAGACACTGGCTCGTCTGACCAACAAGCAGAACCAGAACAAGAAGGGCGCCAAGTACCGTAAGGAGAAGCGTGACGCTGTTCAGGAGAAGCTCCATGAGGAGATGGCTTCACAGGCAGCAGAGAGCAAGGTGCTCAAACTGACGGAGTTCGTAACCGTAAGCGAGTTAGCTACCATGATGAACGTGGGTGTGAACCAGGTTATCGGTACCTGTATGTCCATCGGTATCATGGTAAGTATCAACCAGCGTCTGGATGCTGAGACCATCAACATCGTGGCCGACGAGTTCGGATTCAAGACGGAGTATGTGAGTGCTGAGGTGCAGAACGCCATTACCGAGGAGGAGGATGATGAGAACGATCTCGTTCCGCGCGCTCCGATCGTAACGGTCATGGGACATGTTGACCATGGTAAGACATCATTGCTCGACCATATCCGTAACACGAACGTGATTGCCGGTGAGGCTGGTGGTATTACCCAGCATATCGGTGCCTATAACGTGGAACTGAAGGACGGTCGTCAGATCACCTTCCTCGACACGCCGGGTCACGAGGCCTTCACCGCTATGCGTGCCCGTGGTGCGCAGGTAACGGATATCGCCATCATCATCATTGCTGCTGACGACTCAGTGATGCCTACCACCAAGGAGGCCATCGCTCATGCACAGGCTGCCAATGTGCCGATGGTGTTCGCCATCAACAAGATTGATAAGCCGGGTGCTAACCCTGACAAGATTCGTGAGGACCTGGCTAACATGAACCTGCTCGTAGAGGACTGGGGCGGTAAGTACCAGTGCCAGGAGATCAGTGCCAAGAAGGGTATTGGCGTGGATGATCTGTTGGAGAAGGTGCTGCTGGAAGCCGAGATGCTCGACCTGAAGGCGAACCCCAACCGCAAGGCTACAGGTAGTATCATCGAGAGTTCGCTTGATAAGGGTCGTGGATATGTTTCTACAGTGCTCGTGTCGAACGGTACACTCCATGTGGGTGACATCGTGGTGGCAGGAACCAGTTACGGTCGTATCAAGGCTATGTTCAACGAGCGTAACCAGCGCATCACAGAGGCTGGTCCTGCAGATCCCGCTATCATCCTCGGTTTGAACGGTGCTCCAACCGCTGGTGATTCCTTCCATATCATGGAGACGGAGCAGGAGGCACGCGACATCACCAATAAGCGTGTGCAGTTGCAGCGTGAGCAGTCGATCCGTACCACCAAGACACTGGGTCTTGACGATATCTCTCACCGTATCGCCTTGGGTGAGTTCCATGAACTGAACATCATCGTGAAGGGTGATACCGACGGTTCTATCGAGGCTTTGAGCGACTCGTTCATCAAGCTTTCTACCGAGAAGGTGCAGGTGAATGTCATCAACAAGGCCGTAGGACAGATCTCAGAGAACGACGTTATGCTGGCCAGTGCTTCTGATGCCATCATCGTGGGCTTCCAGGTTCGTCCGAGTGCAGATGCCCGTAAGTTGGCTGAGCATGAGGGCGTGGAGATCAATACCTACTCAATCATCTATGACGCCATCGATGAGGTGAAGTCAACGATGCAGGGTATGCTCGACAAGGTGAAGAAGGAGGTTGTATCCGGCGAGATCGAGGTGAAGCAGGTCTTCAAGATCTCGAAGGTGGGTACCGTTGCCGGTGGTCTGGTTATCGACGGAAAGGTACACAACAAGGACAAGGCTCGTGTGATCCGCGACGGTATCGTGATCCACACTGCACCTATCGATGCCCTGAAGCGTTACAAGGATGATGCCAAGGAAGTGGCCACTGGTCTGGAATGCGGTATCAGTCTGGTGAACTTCAACGACATCGAGGTAGGCGACATCATCGAGACCTTCACTGAGATCGAGGTGGAGCAGAAACTGTAATTAGTTGACAATTGATAATTGACAATTGACAGTTGATTGTTAATGAGTGACGACAAGAACGCGTTTGTGCGCCAGGTGGCCGAGCAGAAATATGAGTTTGGCTTTACCACCGACGTACACACGGAAATCATAGAGAAGGGGCTGAACGAGAATATCGTTCGGCTCATCTCTGCTAAGAAGGGGGAGCCCGAGTGGATGCTCGAGTTCCGCCTGAAGGCTTTCCGCTACTGGAAGGAGCAGACGGAGCCTACATGGGGACATGTGCATGTGCCCCCCATTGATTATCAGGAGATTTCTTACTATGCTGATCCTACAGCGAAGAAATCCGATAATTCCGGAAAGACAGGAGAGATTGATCCTGAGCTTGAGAAAACCTTCGATAAATTAGGTATTCCCCTTGAAGAGCGGTTGGCCCTGAGCGGGAATACTGCCGTGGATGCCATCATGGACTCTGTGAGCGTGAAGACCACCTTCAAGGAGAAACTCCGTGAGAAGGGTATCATCTTCTGCTCCATCGGTGAGGCCATCAAGGAGCATGGCGACTTGGTGCGTCAGTATCTTGGCACCGTGGTTCCCTATCGTGATAATTTCTATGCAGCACTGAACAGCGCGGTCTTTAGTGACGGCTCGTTCGTGTATATCCCCAAGGGCGTTCGTTGTCCGATGGAACTGAGCAGTTATTTCCGCATCAATGCCCGTAATACAGGACAGTTTGAGCGTACCCTCATCGTGGCTGATGATGATTCGTACGTGAGCTACTTGGAAGGTTGTACGGCACCGATGCGTGACGAGAATCAGTTGCATGCGGCCATCGTGGAGATCATCGTGATGGATAGGGCGGAAGTGAAGTATTCTACCGTTCAGAACTGGTATCCGGGTGATGAACATGGAAAGGGTGGTGTACTGAACCTCGTGACGAAACGAGGTGATTTGCGCGGTGCAGACTCAAAACTCTCTTGGACACAGGTGGAGACGGGTTCGGCCATTACCTGGAAATATCCTTCATGTATATTAAGGGGTGACAACTCGGTGGCTGAGTTCTATTCAGTGGCCGTGACGAACAACTATCAGGAGGCGGATACGGGAACGAAGATGATCCATATCGGTAAGAACACCAAGAGTACGATTATCTCGAAAGGTATATCCGCTGGTCATTCACAGAATAGTTACCGCGGACTGGTTCGTGCCGCATCCACAGCCGACAATGCCCGTAACTACTCATCGTGTGACAGTCTGCTGTTAGGTAGCGACTGCGGCGCACACACCTTCCCTTATATGGATGTGCATAACAATACTGCGATCTTCGAACATGAGGCTACCACCTCTAAGATCAGCGAAGATCAACTCTTCTATTGTAATCAGCGTGGCATCCCCACCGAGCAGGCCGTCGGTCTTATCGTCAACGGTTATGCCAAGGAGGTGCTGAATAAACTGCCGATGGAGTTTGCCGTTGAGGCTCAGAAACTGCTCTCCGTCTCTCTCGAAGGCACAGTAGGGTAGATTGAATTGAAAATTGAGAATTGATAATTGAAAATGATATATGCTTGAGGTTAGGAATTTGCACGCTAAGATCGGCGAGAAAGAGATATTGAAAGGTATTGACCTCGTGATCAATGATGGTGAGACGCATGCCATCATGGGACCGAACGGTTCTGGCAAGAGTACGCTGAGCGCTGTGCTCGTGGGAAACCCGCTGTATGAGGTGACCGAGGGTGAGGTGTGGTTCAATGGTAAGAACCTGCTGGAGATGAAACCTGAGGATCGAGCTCATGAAGGTTTGTTCCTTTCGTTCCAGTATCCTGTGGAGATCCCTGGTGTGTCGATGACGAATTTCATGCGTGCCGCCATCAACGAGAAACGTAAGTATCAGGGTTTGGAACCGATGAATGCGGCTGACTTCCTGAAGTTGATGCGTGAGAAGCGCAAGATCGTGGAACTCGATTCCAAACTGGCCAACAGAAGTGTGAACGAGGGTTTCAGTGGTGGTGAGAAGAAACGCAACGAGATCTTCCAGATGGCTATGCTGGAGCCGAAACTCTCCATACTCGACGAAACGGATTCAGGTCTGGATGTCGATGCTATGCGTATCGTGGCTGAGGGCGTGAACAAGCTTCAGACACCCGAGACTTCCTGCATTGTCATCACCCACTACGACCGTCTGCTGGAGATGATTCTTCCGCAGTATGTTCATGTGTTGTACCAAGGTAAGATCGTGAAGACAGGCGGTCCTGAGTTGGCCAAGCAGATTCAGGAACATGGTTACGATTGGATTAAAGAGGAAATTGGAGAAGAATAATGGGTAACGAACAACAATACATAGAACTCTATGAGCAGGCACGGCAAGTGATTTTTGATCATGCTGCCGAGCCGATGAATGCTGTTCGTGACGCTGCCTTCGAGGATTTCAAGGCCCAGGGTTTTCCGTCAAGAAAGGTAGAGCGTTATAAATATACGGATATACCGAAGCTCTTTGAGCCTGACTATGGGGTGAACCTCAATCGTCTTGAGATACCTGTTGATCCCTATCAGGCCTTCCGCTGTGACGTTCCCAACCTGTCCACCTCGTTGTATTTCGTGGTGAATGATGCGTTTTACACCAAGGCACTGCCCAAGAGTCATCTGCCCGAAGGTGTGATCATTGGCTCTCTGAAGGAGTATGCCACTACCGCCTATTACCATCAGCTGGCTTCAAAGGATCGTGATGCGGTAACGAATCTGAATACCATGCTGGCACAGGACGGTCTTTATGTCTATGTCCCTAAGGGAGTGGTGCTGGATCGTGCTATCCAGGTGATCAATATCCTTCGCTCGGATGTGGATATGATGGTGAACCGTCGTGTACTCATCATCTTGGAAGAAGGGGCAGAAGCGAAGTTCCTCTTCTGCGATCATGCAGCAGATGACAACCATTTCCTGACCACACAGGTCATTGAGGCCTTTGTGGGTGAGAATGCTTCCTTGGATCTCTATTGCTTGGAAGAGACTCATTCCAAGAGTGTCCGTGTGAGCAATGTCTATATCGACCAGCAGGCAAACAGTCGTGTGAACCACAACGTGATCACGCTCCATAACGGTATTACCCGTAATAAGCTCGACCTTACCTTCTCTGGCGAGGGGGCTGAATGTGACTGCTACGGTTGCGTGATTGCGGATAAGAACCAGCATGTGGATAACAACACGTTGATCACGCATAAGGTTCCCCATTGCACCTCGAATGAACTCTATAAATATGTCCTCGACGGACAGGCTACGGGAGCCTTTGCCGGCAAGGTGCTGGTGGAGCATGGGGCACAGAAGACCAGTTCGCAGATGACCAATCAGAATCTCACAGCTACCAAGGAGGCGCGGATGTACACCCAGCCCATGCTCGAGATCTATGCTGATGATGTGAAGTGTGCGCATGGCTCCACGGTGGGTCAGCTCAATGATGCGGCCCTCTTCTATATGCGCCAGCGTGGCATCTCCTTGGAGGAGGCCACCATCCTCTTGCAGAAAGCCTTTATCAATGAGGTCATCGATAAGATGAAGCTCGAACCCCTTCGTGACCGTCTTCACTATCTCGTGGAGAAGCGTTTCAGGGGTGAACTCAACAAGTGCGTAGGTTGTAAACTCTGTAATTAGAATGATGTACGATATCAATAAGGTACGGGAGGATTTCCCGATTCTGGCTCGCGAGGTGTATGGTAAGCCGTTGGTGTATCTCGATAATGCGGCTACCACACAGAAACCCATGTGTGTCTTGGATGCCATGCGTGACGAGTATCTCAATGTGAATGCCAATGTGCATAGGGGTGTTCACTACTTGTCGCAGCAGGCTACCGACCTCCATGAAGCGGCCCGTGAGCAAGTGCGCCAGTTTATCCATGCCGCCAAGACCGAAGAGATTATCTTCACCCGTGGAACCACAGAGGCCATCAATTTGGTGGCAAGTGCGTTCTGTGAGTCGCAGATGAAGGAAGGCGATGAGGTGCTGGTCACTGAGATGGAGCATCATTCGAATATCGTACCTTGGCAGCTGCAGGCCATGAAGCGCGGCATTGTGGTTAAACACTTGCCCATCACCGATGACGGCAAAATTGAACTATCAACTATCAACTGTCAATTGTCAACTAAAACCAAGCTGATAAGCTTGGCTCACGTTAGCAACGTCTTAGGCACGGTGAACCCCGTGAAGGAGATTATCCAGTTGGCTCATGAGCGTGGTATTCCTGTATTGGTGGATGGTGCGCAGAGCGCTCCGCATTTCCAAGTGGATGTGCAGGATATGGATTGTGATTTCTTCGCCTTCAGCGGTCATAAGATGTACGGACCCACTGGTATCGGCGTTCTCTATGGCAAGGAGGAATGGCTGGAGAAACTGCCGCCATATCAGGGTGGGGGAGAGATGATTGACAAGGTGACATGGGAGAAGACAACTTTTGAGCGACTGCCGTTTAAGTTTGAGGCGGGCACCCCTGATTTTGTGGCAACCCACGGACTGGCCAAAGCCATCGAGTATATCCAATCCCTCGGTTTCGAGGCCATACAACAGCATGAGCAGGAACTCACCCGCTATTGCATGGAACAACTCCAAACCATTGATGGCATAAAGATTTACGGTCCCCAACTTAAAGATCATAGTTTAAAGGATGCAGTCGTCAGTTTTAATGTCGGCGACATCCATCATCTCGACTTAGGCACACTGCTCGACCGCCTGGGCATTGCCGTCCGTACTGGTCATCACTGTGCACAGCCCTTGATGGATCGTCTAGGTATCTCAGGAACCGTCCGCGCTTCCTTCGCCCTTTACAACACCAAGGAAGAGGTGGATATCTTGGTAGAAGGTATCCGTCGTGTTGCTCAGATGTTCTAAGCAAGTTGCTGGCGACATTTCCTGACGGCCACAATCAGCCAGATGAGTGCGGCTGTACGCAACGGAAAAGCATAGCCTACAGGCATTACTCCTAAGAAGAAGGCTACCTGTGCCTCAATCAACGACCATGTCTGACGCATGTTCAACTCCCGCTCCAATACCTGTGCGTAGTATTGGCGTAGCAGATTTACCGGACGGTTTACCATTTCAACGATTCGACTCAACTTGTCGGCAATCAAGCGACTACCCCACGGGGTGCTCAATATCATTTCTTTATTGTGCATCATATTCTTTGTTTTTTTAATTTCTTTCTGGTTGCAAAATTATTATCCTTTTGTGCACAATAAGTTCACAAATTGCACGTTTTTAGTCAAAAAGAGTTAACGCCGTTGACTTATAATCTTTATTGTTTAATCTTTAATGTTAGCAAGTCATTATTACCCAGGAAAGGTGGAAGCAGGTTGCGATGAGGCAGGCAGGGGCTGTCTGGCAGGAAGCGTGTATGCTGCCGCCGTGATCTTCCCCGAAGATTATCAGAATGAGGCGTTGAACGACTCCAAGCAACTCACCGACAAGCGGCGTCACGAGTTGCGCGAAGTGATTCAGCGGGATGCCATCGCATGGGCAGTGGGTATTGTCACCCCTGCCGAGATCGACAAGATTAATATCCTCAATGCATCGATCCTTGCCATGCACCGTGCCTTGGATCAGCTGAAAACCCGTCCTGAGGCCATCATCGTGGATGGTAATCGCTTCAAACCATATTATGAAAGAGGTGAGAGGTCAGAGGTGAGAGGTGAGAGCATACCCTACACTACCATTGTAAAAGGTGATGCCAAGTACCTCTCCATTGCAGCCGCCAGCATCCTGGCCAAGACCTACCGTGATGACTATATGGACGCATTGGCAGAGGAGTATCCGCAATACGACTGGAAGAGCAACAAGGGCTATCCCACCAAGAAGCACCGTGAGGCCATCAAGCTATACGGCACCACACCCTATCATCGCATGTCCTATAACCTCTTGGGCGATACCCAACTTACTTTGAACTTTGAACTTTAGGAGCAGCGAGAGCCATCGTGCTAGCACGTTTGGCCGAGTCGTGACAAAAGTCAACGGAGTTATTTTTAATTTTTAATCTTTAATCTTTAATTTACTAATTGCGCCACGATAAGTTAGAACGCGAACTTGACCTCATGCTCCTCCTGGCAGGAAGCAGAGGTTATCGGGTGGAGGATATCTGCGAACGACTGGATATCTCCCGCCGTAACTTCTATTATTATATGGAGTTCTTCCGTGACTGTGGCTTCATCGTGAATAAGGAACGAGGGTTGTATAGCATAGATCGTGAGTCACCCTTTTTCAAACGACTCATTGAACGGGTGTCGTTTACTGAAGCGGAACAGATCGTGCTGCGACGACTGATTGAAAAGGTGGACGAGAAGAATGCCGTGGTGGAGAAACTGAAGGAGAAGTTAGGCGGAGGAATGGATTTCCAAATCTTGAACGACAGTCGTACCAACGACCAGCAGGCGTTTATCATCAGTCAGCTGCACGAGGCCATCAAATACAAGCAGATGGCGGTGCTCAAAGGGTATTCGTCGCCCCATGGACGTACCAAGCGCGATCGTCTGGTGGAACCCTTCCTACTGATGAACGGCAATAACGAGGTGCGCTGCTATGAACCAGCCTCAGGCATGAACAAGACTTTCAAGGTGGCACGCATCCAACAGGTGGAACTGCTGTCAGAGAACTGGCAACATGAGGCGGATCACCGACGGATGTTCACCGACATCTTTATGTTCAGCGGGGAGGAGCGACTTCCGGTGAAACTGCGCATGGGAACATTGGCACACAACCTGATGATTGAGGAGTACCCGCTCTCAGCACCTTTGTTTGAGCAGGAAGATCAGAATCACTGGCTCCTCTCGATGGATGTGTGCAGCTATGCGGGCATCGGTCGCTTCGTCCTCGGACTCTTTGAAGACATTGATGTGCTGGGGTCGCAGGAGTTCATACAGTATTTGAAGGAGAAGATCAAGGGGTATCAAATAGGATGATTTCAAAATGTCGTTTCATTTTGCGTATAGGCAACAGATTGTTTGGGTATAGGCGCACGATCGTTTGGCTATAGGCAAACGATGGAAAAACGGCGGTTTCATCCCTTTATCTTTATGGTATTACCCCACTAAGAGCTATGATAATGCCTTCCAAAACCATACAAAAGGTAACAAGGTAACAGCTGTTACCATGTTACCTTTCAAAATCAGTAAAAAAGTAACATAGAAAGTGTGTTTTGATTATAAGTGATTGATTTATAGTGAGTGTGGACATGGTAACAGCTGTTACCGTTACCGTTTACTGAAAAAATAAGGTTTTTGTTTTGCATTTTGCTCGTTTATCTGTACCTTTGTACCGTGTTCTAAAATCGGTATTATGAAAAGACATGCATGCATTGTTTTGTGCTTAGTGTTTGTCATGACTGCGTGGGCTGTTCCTGCACGGCGCGGATTATGGCGGGTGATTCATTTATCAGACGGTTCCACGGTAAGAGTGGAGCTGCGGGGTGACGAGAATCAGCATTGGTGGGAGGATTCCTTGGGGAATAGATATATCTATCGAGGAATGACGAAGGAGGATGGAAGAACTTTTGGAGCAGCGAGCGCCAAAGATGGCAGCATCAATTTGGCCGAGTCGCGACAGAAGTCAACGAAGTTAAGGACGAAGGTAGATGGAAAAAGGAGAAAAACATCCACCTCCCACCTTCAACATTCTCCTTTCACAGGAACTCACAAAGGACTGATCATCTTGGCTGAGTTTGCTGACCGTTCCTTTCAGCAGGAACATACAACGGAGCTTTACCGCCGCATGGCCAATGAGGAGGACTTTGTGCATGAATTGGGCTTTCAAGGTAGTGTTCACGATTATTTCAAGGATCAGAGCGGTGGACAGTTTCTGTTGGATTTCGATGTGGTGGGCCCTGTCAAGTTGTCGCTCAACTATGCCTATTACGGTGAGAATGATGCTGACGGTCGGGATCTGCGGGCTGGAGAGATGGTGGCTGAGGCCTGTAAACTGGCGTCGAAAGAAGTGGATTATGGCGACTACGATTGGGACGGAGATGGTGAGGTGGAACAGGTGGTGGTGCTCTTTGCCGGACAAGGGGAGCACTGCTGCGAGGATGCAGCCACCATCTGGCCTCACGAATACCTGCTGGAAGACAGTGATTATGGTCGTTCGTTACGTTTGGACGATGTGACCATCTCCACCTACGCCTGCTGTTCTGAACTGGGTCTTGATGGCCACATCGACGGTATTGGTACCCTCTGTCATGAGTTCTCTCACTGCTTGGGAATCCCTGATATGTACGATACGGAAGACAATGGTTGCTTCGGCATGTCGTGTTGGGACATCATGGACTATGGTTGTTATAACGGAAATGGTTTCACGCCCTGTGGCTATACCAGCTATGAGCGGATGATCTGCGGATGGAAGCAGCCTGTAACTCTCATCAACGAACGGGAGGTTAGCAACATGCAGCCTTTGTCGGATGGTGGCAACACCTTCATTATATATAATAGGAACAGTCCTAACGAATACTACCTGTTGGAGAACCGTCAACAGGTGGGGTGGGACAGGGCCTTGCCGGGAAGCGGACTGCTCGTGCTACATGTGGATGAGGATGAGGAGGCATGGATGGAGAACAGGGTGAATACCGATCCCGACCATCCTCGTTGTACCATCTTCCATGCCGATAACGACCTTTCGCAGTTATGTGGCGATCCTTATCCTAATAACGGAAATGACAGTCTGACGGCCTTCTCTATACCCGCAGCCACCTTGTTTCATCAAAGTGAGCGAGGTGATCTGTTCATGCCCATGGCTATCACGGGTATTACCCAACAGACGAATGGTAACGTGTCCTTTCATTTCCGTCCTACCACAGCGACCATTGTCAATCCCGACGGTATCGTCTTCCAAGAACATTTCAACGATTGCAATGGGAAAGGAGGAAACGACGGCAAATGGAGCGGGAATATCGCACTGGCCACTTTCAAGTCTGATAATGACGGGTGGTCGGGCTACAAGTACAATGGGGCCAACCAGTGCGCGAAGTTCGGCACTACCTCTGATCATGGCATAGCCATCACTCCACCTATCTATCTGAATGGAGAATATGAACTCTCTTTCCTCGCTGCCCCATGGAACGATGAAGAGAACTTCATCTGGCTTCGTGTGGAAAGCGGTGCGGCCACCGTAGCAGATCAAATCTTCGACTGGATGAAGAACCAGCAATGGAACGAACATCATACCACCCTTACCGCTTGTGGCTGGGTTAAGCTATTGTTCTACGGGAACAACAAACGGTTCTTTCTGGATGAAGTGATCATCAGGAAGAAGGGAGGGATTACGACAGGTGGAGTAGATTTCCTAAATGATAAAGGACATGTGGGTTGGTTCACAATTGATGGCAGGAAACTCAACGAACAGCCAAGAGATAAAGGTGTTTTCATCCGAAACGGAAAGAAAACTGTACGAATCATGAGTAAATAGTGTATATATATATTAATAATGTATAGTCATTTTAAAGTCTAAAGGGCCTATTTTTCATATTTTTTCATGAAAAACGTATTTTTTTCTATAGAATGCTTGGTAAATAACTAAAATATTCTTAAATTTGCAAATTGTAACAATAGAGATTATTTAATTTTTCTAATTTTATAATAACTAACGAGAGGATATTTATGGAAAAAAGATTAACTTTGATTTTGGCGAATCTATTCCTATTCGTTGGAATGGCTTTCGCGCAGATGCAGGTTACAGGTACCGTAGTGTCTCAAGATGATAACGAACCCGTTGTGGGTGCGAGTATCATGGTGGTTGGCACCAATACGGGAACGGTAACCGACATCAACGGTAAATTCTCACTCGCTGTTCCCGCGGGAAAGAAGAGTTTACGCATCTCTTACGTGGGTATGGAACCAGTGGAGGTTACGGCAAGTCCGAACATGCGCATCGAGTTGACCAGTGATCGTACGGCTCTCGATGAGGTGATCGTTGTCGCCTTCGGTACTGCAAAGAAATCTGCATTTACTGGTTCAGCCACAGTGATCAATTCCGAGGAAATCACAAAGAAGACAGCTGCCAACGTGGCTAACGCCCTGGTAGGTTCCGTTCCTGGTCTGCAGATGACCGGTATGAGCGGTGCTCCTGGTGCAGGCAATGGTAACATGTACATCCGTGGTCTTTCCTCACTGTATTCATCCACAGACCCATTGATTATCGTTGACGGTGCTCCCTACTATGCCAGCTTGACGAACATCAACACTGATGATATCGAGAGCGTGACGGTATTGAAGGATGCTGCTTCTGCTGCTCTTTATGGTGCTGCCGGTGCTGCCGGTGTTATATTGGTAACCACCAAGAAGGGTACTACACAGGAGGCTATCATCAACGTGGATATGCGCTGGGGTGTTAACAGCCGTAGTGTACAGGAGTATGACCGCATCACCGATCCGGCTCAGTACTATGAGACCTACTACAAGATGATGAACAACTACTACACCAACGCGCTGGGATATGATGCATCAGCAGCTCACGTAGCAGCTAACTCTTCAACCATTGGTCGTCTGGGTTACAATGTGTACAACATTCCAAATGGTCAGTTCCTGATTGGTACAAACGGTAAGCTGAACCCCAATGCTACATTGGGTCGTACCTATACCGCATCAAACGGTGAGACCTATTATCTGACCGCTGATGACTGGGACGATGCTGCTTATAGCAATGCCCTCCGCCAGGAGTACACCATGAACATCAGCGCAGGTAATACCAAGTCTTCGTTCTATGCCAGTGCAGGCTACCTGAACGAGGATGGTATCATTGAGTACTCTGACTTCGAGCGTTTCACTGGTCGTCTGAAGGCTGACTATCAGGCCAAGAAGTGGCTGAAGGTAGGTGCTAACATCGGTTACACCCACAGTGAGCAGAACAGTAACCCGAACATGAGTACCGATTGGGGTGCTACCAACCTGATGTACACTACATCATTCATCGCTCCGATCTATCCGATCTATGTTCGCGTGATCGATCCAGTTACTGGTCAGCCAACGATCCGCACCGATGCATACGGCCATCCGCAGTATGACTACGGTGTACCGGCTACAAACTATGTGGATACTCCGGTACGTGGATTCATGTCAACCAGTAACCCGCTTGGTTCAAACCGCTACAACCGTCAGTACAACACAGGTAACTCTGTGAACATGACTTACACTGCCGACGTGACTTTCACAGATTGGCTGCGCTTCAACTCAACAAACAACATTAACTTGGGTAATACCATTTACACCGAATACGGCAACCCGTTTGAAGGTCCGACCAAGGCTGACAATGGTAGTCTTACCAAGTACCATCAGACCAACTTCCGTCAGGACTACATCCAGACCTTGAACTTCCAGAAGCAGTTCGGTCTGCATGACCTGCAGGTGATGCTCGGTCATGAGTGGAACAAGACCAGCGTGAAGCGTCTTACCGCTTACGCACGTAACGGCTTCTCTACCGAGGTGGACGAAATCTCTAACTTCGGCGACCGCTACAACTCTACTTCTTATACAACTGAATTCAACCGTGAAGGTTTCTTCGGAAGCGCCATGTATAACTGGAGCGAGAAGTACTTCGGACAGGTTTCTTACCGTCGCGATGCTTCTTCAACATTTGCCAAGGATCACCGTTGGGGTGACTTCTGGAGTGTTGGTGGTGCATGGATCATCTCTAAGGAGAGCTTCATGGCAGGTACCAGCGGCTGGCTCGACCAGTTGAAGATCAAGGCTTCTATCGGTCAGCAGGGTAACGATGGTATCGGTTATTGGAACTATACGAACCTCTATAACCTTACCCGTTCTGGTACCAGCATCGTTCCTTCGTTCCGTCAGCTTGGTAACGAGGATATCACCTGGGAGACCACAACCAACTTCAATGCTGGTCTGGAGTGGAGCCTCTGGAGAGGACGTTTCACAGGTAGCTTCGACTTCTACACCAAGAAGACCACCGACCTGCTCTTCTGGCTGAATATTCCTGAGAGCTACGGTACACGTGGATACTATGCCAATATCGGTGACATCCGCAATACGGGTGTTGAGTTGACATTGGCTGGCGACATCATCCGTTCGAAGCACATCGTATGGAACATGGGATTGAACATTTCGCACAACAAGGCGAAGATCCTGAAGCTCCCCGAGAGCAAGATCAAGGAGAACGGCGGTTTTGCTGCAACATCTGACTTCGGTAGTATCTACTGCTGGTATGAGGAAGGTGGTGACATGCAGAATGCCTTCATCTATGAGTATGCCGGTATTTACAGCGAGAAGACATGGCAGCTGACCCAGGACGAGGCTTACGATCCTAGTAAGGCAGGTCTGCCCATGTACTGGGGCGACAAGAGTCTCTGGCAGACTGACGAGGAGGGTGGCTTCGTTTCTATGAACACCTCTAAGCCCGCTACCAAACGCGACTATGCTACCACTAGAAGTACCGATGCTTCGCGCTATGCTCAGGGTTCTATCATGCCGACGTTCACTGGTGGTTTCAACACCACGTTGAAAGTGTATGATTTCGACTTCAGCGCCGTATTCGACTTCCAGCTGGGCGGTAAGGTATTCGACAGCTCTTATCAGACATTGATGGGTCCGGAATCAGGCTCTTCTGTTTCTGCACGTATCTTCCACGTTGACGTGCTGAAGGCATGGACTCCTGAGAACCAGGATACAGATGTTCCTCGCTTCCAGTATAACGACGACTACACAACGCTGACATCTACACGATTCCTGACAAATGCCAGCTATCTGAACTTCCAGAGCTTCTCTGTAGGCTACACCTTCCCGAAGTCACTGACTCAGAAGTTCCTCGTGAACAAACTTCGTCTCTATGTTCAGGGACAGAACCTGTGCTTCTGGAGCAAGCGTAAGGGCTTCGACCCACGCTACTCATTCGGAGAGACAGCTGATACCAATGTGTACTCTCCTGTGCGCACAATCTCTGGTGGTGTACAAGTTACTTTCTAATATAACATCAAGAAGATATAAGATATGAAAAAGATATTATTATCCATCGTTTCTGTTGCGCTGGCTATGCCTATGCTAACCAGCTGCATCCAAGAGATTGATCCTCAGACAAGCTATGTCACTCAGAAGCAGGCTTCAGAAACACCGGGCTTCTTTGAGAGTTCTGTAGCTTCTCTGATCTCCAACCTCAATGGCCAGTTCACATATAGCGGATCAAGCAATCATCCGTACGACTTCGGTTATCCTTCGTTCTTCCTGCAGCGCGATGCTTTAGGACAGGATATCGTAACCGCTGGTACCAACAACTGGTATTCCACATGGTATGAGGCTCACTATGCACTGGGTCCCACCTACGCTCGCTGCCAGGTACCCTGGACATACTACTACAAGTGGATTGACAACTGTAACAAGGTGCTTGCCCTCTATAAGGAAGCTCCCGAAGGACGTGAAGTAGGTGCTGGTATTGCTTACACACTGCGTGCTATGTTCTATCAGGACATCGTTCGTATGTTTGCTGCCAAGCCTTACGCTCTGGATCCCAATGCCGAGACTGTACCTATGGTGCTCGACGACTCTCAGATCAGTACAGAGAACCCACGTGCTACTTTCTCTGATGCTTACGCTCAGATTATTGCCGACCTTGACGAGGCTGAGAGGCTGCTGGCTGGTTATCAGCGTGCTAACGTGTATGAGCCCAACGTGAACGTGGTTTATGGTTTGAAGGCTCGTGCTTATCTGGAGATTCAGGATTGGGCCAAGGCTGAGGCTTATGCAAAGCAGGCTATGAATGGCTTCTCTATGATGTCTAAGGAAGAGTATCTGAGTCGTGACTACGGTTTCAACTCTCCTAACAGCTCATGGATCTTCGGTCTTCGCTTCCGTGATACCGACCCGAACATCACTGATAATGATGGTGACTCCAGCTGGGGTTCTATCATGATTCTTGAGAACGGTTTCGATTGCGGATACGCTGCCAACTATGGTGGTCCGATGCTGATCGACCGTCACCTCTTCGAGACCATCCCCGCTTCTGACTTCCGTAAGAACGTGTGGATCGACTTCGCCATTGATGATATGGGTGAAGAGGGTGCTATTGAGGCACTGGGCAACTATACCGACCATGCTGAGCAGATTATGGCTTCTGCCGCTACCGCTCAGATTGGCGTAGGTGGTATGGAACTGAAGTTCCGTCCGCAGGCTGGTAAGTATTGGACAAAGTACGACGCTTGGGTGGTATCTGTTCCTCTGATGCGTGTTGAGGAGATGAAACTGATCGAGGCTGAGGCTGCTGGTATGCAGGATCCTTCTCGTGGTCAGGCTCTCTTGGAGGCTTTCGCCAAGACTCGTGATGCCAATTATGTATATGGTACCCATCAGGATGCTTACGGCAACACTTCTACCAGCGCCTTCCAGAACGAGATCTGGTGGCAGCGCCGCGTAGAGCTGTGGGGTGAGGGCTTTGCAACCTTCGACATGAAGCGTTTGAACAAGGCTATCATCCGTAACTATCCGAACACCAACCATATCGCTGGTTACAAGTGGAACTTCGTGAACCAGGAGAATGGTTGCCTCTATCCGAAGTGGATGAACTTGTGTATTGTGCAGACGGAGACCAACTACAACTATGCTTGTACGAACAACAGTACTCCTGATGCGCCCACGACAGACTCAACTCCGTTCGAGTGGTAAGAATAGTATAACTGTAAAAGAGAATTATTTATGAAAAAGATTATTTATAGCTTGTTCTTAGCCCTCGTCGGGATGGCTGCGCTCACAGCATGCTCGTCCAACGATAACGATTACGAGTGGGCTACCGTTTCTGGTGAGCAGGTGTATTTCAGCAAGGATCTGCCATCAGTACAGAACATTTCCAAGAAGGAGAGCTCATTCGTTATTCCTGTGAACCGTGTGAACACGAAGGGATCTTTGGATGTGCCTCTCACACTGACTAGTACCGACAACTTCCTGTCAGGACCTTCTTCAGTGAGTTTCGCCGACGGACAGTCAACAGCGAATGTTACACTGACCTATGATCCCGAAGCCCTGGCTTACGACCAGTTCAAGGAGGCTACCTTGGCCATCGGTACAGAAGATAAGAACATCACCTGCGAGTATGGTGCTACTTCGTACACCTTCACTGCTGGTGTTCCTTCTCCCTTCAAGACACTGGGTACAGGTAAGTTTGAAGAGAACTACATGTGGGAAACCGCAGGTAACGTGACTATCGCACAGAACACCGAGA
This sequence comes from Prevotella sp., assembly GCA_045114185.1. GTDB lineage: Bacteria > Bacteroidota > Bacteroidia > Bacteroidales > Bacteroidaceae > Prevotella. Next base: position 23,903 of record JBGUJY010000036.1, read on the forward strand.
TGACCAATGTGTTCCGCATCTATGGCATGGCTGACTATTTTGCCAATGAAGCTGGTTATGAGCGTGCTTCTGCCTATATGGAAATTACAGTCTGCAAGCCTGGTGATACGTTCCGTGGCGTAACTGTTACACAGAACGACCTTGTTTACTTCAGTGACTTCAACTCGGGTTATTACAATACAAGTAACGACTACAACCAGGATATCATGCTGTATCACCCGTCAAAGTTCACCGCTTCTAATCCTGAGGAGTTCTGGCTCCACAACAGAGTGCTGGCTTACCAGGAGGACGGTACACCGGGTCAGATCCAGATTGCTCCCCGTTACTACATGGACGGCTTGGGCGGTTGGAACCAGTCACAGAACGACGGAATCCTGATCATTACCTTCCCAGGCTATGAGCCAAAGGACTACTCTGCTGCATTTGCTTGCACGGGTGTGTTCACCGATCTGTCTGGTAACGTGTTCGCTGAGGGTGTCCTCGAACTGGGTCCCGATGCAAAGGATGTGCGCGGTGTTGTAGTATCTGCTGATGCCGATGCTGAGGCTGTGGCTGATGCCATTGCAGCAGGTGAGTTGGAAACAACTCCTATTACCGCTGGTAACATCTATGTTCCTATCCCAGAAAACCTGACTGGTAAACTGCAGGTGGTGGTAGTGGTGCTCGACGATGAGGGTGCCGTTCAGGGTGTCTATGCTTCTCCGTTTGAGTACTATGGCGGAGGTGTCAACCCATGGGTATCACTGGGTAAGGGTCTCTACACAGATGACTTCGTATCCAGCCTATTCGGTCTGGATCCCGTAACCTACGAGGTAGAGATCGAGGAGAACACCGAGACTCCGGGTCTGTATCGTATGTTGTATCCTTATGGTGAGATATTCCCCTATAACGAACCAGGCGACTGGGATACAGGTTCAATTTATAACGTTGAGATTAATGCCGAGGATCCCGAAGGTGTATATATCCCTGTTCAGGACATCGGTATTGACTATGGCTATGGCGCAATGGCTATTCAGAGCTGGGGCGCACGCTACTTAGCTAACTACAGCGTTGAAGAACTGAAGGCTGAAGGCTACTTAGGTACGCTGAAAGACGGTGTGATCACACTGCCTATCTTCGAGCGTGAGACCAACGACGGCACAGCCATCTATCAGGGTCTGTTATACATGGGCACAAGTGGCTACTATGCATGTTCTAACGGTGCCTTCAAGCTCGTGCTGCCCGAGGCTGTTTCTGCTAGCGCACGCGCAAAGGCACGTTCTATGAAGAATGCTCGCAGCTTCGAGAAGCGTCTGAAGAGCAACAAGGGCTATAGCATTCGTCAGATCTGTGCACAGAAGAACCGCATGGCTCCTGTTAAGGCTGACAAAATGATCGCTGAGTAATATCAGCAGTGTATAAATAATTAAGGTGTACCCTGCTTATCTGGAGGGTACACCTTTTTCTCGATTAATAACGTATGATAAAAGGTGGAAGACTATTCAACATGAAGAAGACACTTATCCTGGCTATGCTGATGCTGCTGAGTTGTGTGGCAGCAAACGCTATTCCTGCCTATCCTTCAAAGAAGACAGTTACATTAAGTGACGGCACAACAGTAACGCTGACATTCCGTGGAGATGAACACTATAGTTTCTTTACCGACGAGAATGGAGAGGCTTATCGTATGGATGCGAAAGGTAACTATGTGCGCGTCGATAAGGAAAAGATAGAGGCTATCTGGTCAAGCCGACTGCAAAAGGCTAATCAAGCCCGACTGAATAGGAGTCGTGCAAGAAGGGTTGGTACACCTGCAGGTGAACTGACAGGAAAGAAAAAGGGACTTGTCATTTTGGTGGAGTTTCTTGACAGACCGTTTACCGTTGAAAACCCTCATCTAGTATTCAGTGAGTTCTTCAATAAGGAGGGATACTCTGACTATAACATGGAGGGATCGGTAAAAGACTTCTTCAAGACTCAAAGCTACGGGAAACTGGAAATCGACTTCGATGTGGTGGGTCCCTATACAACGTCGCAGAAGATGGCTTATTACGGTAAGCCCGATGGTGATTATCATGACTCCAACTCTGGTGAGATGATTGCTGAGGCTTGCAAGAAAGCAGATGATGATGTGAATTATGCCGATTATGACTGGGACGGCGATGGCACCGTGGATCAGGTGTTCGTGATCTTTGCCGGCTACGGACAGAACTATGGCGGTGCCGACCCCAACACTATCTGGCCACATGAGTCGGCTTTGGCTTACCATGGCTATGGTAATACCGTGCTCGACGGTGTAAACGTGAATACCTACGCTTGCACCAGTGAACTATACGGAACAAGTGGAACAACCTTGCTGGGAATCGGTACAGCTTGTCATGAGTTCAGTCATTGTCTCGGTTTGCCTGACTTCTACGACACGAACGGACAGGTGAACTATGGCATGGGTAACTGGGATGTCATGGACAGTGGCTCGTATAACGGTGAGGGAAGAGGTTGTGTTCCCTCAGGCTACTCTTCGTATGAAAGAATGTTTGCCGGATGGCTGACTCCTACGGAACTCAATACGATGACCCGTATTGAGGGAATGAAACCGCTTGCCGAAACCCCGGAAGCTTATATCCTCTATAACGAGAAGAACAAGAACGAGTTCTATCTACTAGAAAACCGTCAGCCAGTAGGCTTCGACAAAGCACTGCCTGGACACGGACTGTTGGTGGTTCATGTGGATTTCGATATGGATGTGTGGGGCTCCAATAGTGTGAATACGGCTGCTTCTCGACAACGGATGTGTCTCATTGCTGCCGACGGCATCAACTCCTTCTCTACGGAAAGCGGTGATCCATTCCCTGGTAGATATGGTATTACAGAGCTGACCAACTATACTACACCTGCAGCCACGCTGTACAACGAGAATGTGGATGGCCAGAAGCTGATGAGTAAACCGATTGACAATATCAAGGAGAGCGCCGATGGTCTGATCTCGTTCGTTGCCTGCCGTCCAGAACTGGGCATCCCTGAACCCGACAACGGTACTGAGGTGGAAGGACAGGCTGCCTTCACCATTACATGGCCCGCCGTGGCAGGTGCCACCAGCTATGAGTTGGAGGTGACGGAGATTGGCTCGGCTTCTGAGAATCCCGCAGAGGCTCTGGAGAGAGAGTACGACTTCGCGAAGTTCGAGACATCCAGCGCCGGTTTCACTGATATCTCTTCGAAGATGGGCGACTATGGATTGAATAAGTGGACGGGAAACAAGCTCTTTACCAGTCCGAACCGCCTACGAATAGGTACTTCAACAGCCACAGGCTATCTGCGTACGGCTACATGGGAAGTGCCGCAGTCATCTGAGATGACTATCGTGATCGGTGGTAAGCTCTACAAGGAAGGAACACCCGTGAAAGGTAAGGTGAGAGTGGCCTTCGGTAATTCCGGTGAATCAGCAACCTATGATGAACTGCCGTTTGAGCTGACCGAGGACGGACGGATGGCATTCTCCTTCGCCATCCGCAAAGATCTGTTCTGGATTGAGATCCGTCCGGATGCTTGTATGTACCTGAACTACCTGGCTGTGTATGATGGCACATGGACCATCGAACAACTGAACGCCAGTGCGGCCAAGAGCCTTTCACAGGGTCCGCGCAGGGCTTCTGTCGTGACGAACTACACCACAGATACGAATAGCTATACCTTGAAGGATCTGAATACCAAGAGCCGCTTTATCTACCGCGTGCGTGCCCTCGGCGATGAGAATACGTATTCACAGTGGAGCGAGGAGAAGACATTCAAGTTCAG